>JAZKET010000051.1:36933-40428 GCA_040386815.1 Bacteroidota bacterium
GCGCGCTAATAGGCTTAAAAGACGATAGTAAAATTGCCGGATAAATACTTGACGCTATAAGCGTAATGGCCATAGTCAGCGCAACAACCCGCCAAACATTTTTATCAAGCAAACTAAAATGCATTTGCTTGCCAGACAATTGATTATATAATGGTAATGCGATATAAATAAGCCCAAATGCCTATATGAGCGCGATTACAAAACAAAGCGCAGTTTCTACAATGAATTGCATGAATAGTTGTGCACGTTCTGCCCCGATTATTTTACGCACACTTACTTCTTTTGAACGCAGCATGGCCCTTGCAGTAGAAAGGTTGATGTAATTGATACAAGCTATCAACAAAATTAAAGCAGCAACAATTGCGAAAATCCTAACTGTTTGCATGCCACTTTCTGTTCCGTCAGCATTATACAGGTGAATGTCTGCCAATGGTTGTAAACCAAATACACCATCCGTTGGCTTAATATCTTTGTGACTTGCCATGTGTATTTGAGTAAGCTTGGCAGCCACAGCCGTTGGTGATGCATCGGGCCGCAAAAGAAGATAGGTCTCAGCATAATAATTACCCCAGTCTTCATCCATTGACTTCCAGTAACCTCTCCCATCATATTGCTTCTTTTTTACATTGATAGAGAATAATATGTCTGTATTGACACTTGAATTAGAAGGAAAATCAGCTAACACGCCTGCAATGGTAAACGGGTCCTTACTGTCGCCTAATATGGTTTTTCCTATTGGATCTACATTACCGAAATACTTTTTAGCAACCGTTTCTGTGATGATAACAGATTTATCATTTGGAAAGGGGTGTTTGCTATTGCCTTTAAGCAATTTATAGTCAAATACACTAAAAAAGGAATCGTCTACGTAGGTTAGTTTTCCATAATCTTCTTTAAGTAATTTGTCTTTGTATTTAAACGTCGAATAATCATAACTGGTAATTATCCTAACTGCGTTTAAAACACCGGGTACATCTTTTAAAGCATGATAGGCTACCGGTGCAGAAACGGCACCCCATACCTGTTTGCTTGCACCGCTACCGATAGATGCGTTGGCTTTATAAATATTGTCGGCCTTGCTGTTAAACGCGTTATAACTTAACTCGTCTTGCACCCAAATTAATATCAGTATACCTACAGCCAGGCCAATGGTAAGGCCGGTGATATTAATAGCGCTATAAAACTTGGTGTTAAGTAAATTCCGCCAGGCTATTTTTATATAGTTTTTTATCATGATGTTTAATTTCTATTCGTTCCGTAAACTTTTTACCGGGTTAACTAATGCAGCCTTTAAAGCTTGGTGCATAGTGGTTAGTGCCGCTATAATTAATGATGATACGATTGCGATAAAAAATATTGCAGGCCCGATAGTGATGTGATAGGCAAAATTTTGCAGCCATTGATGCATTACATAATATCCAACAGGCGCGGCTATCAAAAATGCTATTACAATAAGCACAGTAAACTCTTTGGTAAACAAACCAATAATGCTGTGTAACGGTGCACCCAAAACTTTACGGATACCAACCTCTTTGGTGCGCTGTGCTGCGGCGAATGATATTAGCCCATAAAGGCCTAAGCAACCAATTAATATAGCTATATATGAAAATAGCTGAAAGGCGGTGTAAACCTTTTGTTCCTGCTTGTACATAGCAGCTATGTGCTCATCAACAAACTCATATTTAAAAATATTGTCTGGAAATAATGCGCTCCATGCTTTGTCTATGCCTGCTATGGTTGCCGGCATGTTTTTAGGATCCAACTTTATGCTGGATACAAAAAATTGCCCCGGGGTATATTCTAAAACACAGGCCCGTATTTTTTTATGTTTTGATTCGCTTTGAAAGTCTTTAACAACACCTATAACCAATGCGGGTTCGCCGCTTACCATAATACTTTGATTTACTATTTTTTGTGGGTCCTGCACCGAAAGTTTGTGCATAAGCGTTTCATTGATCACTATTTTATGTAACGAGTCGGTCGCGATTTTTTTAGTGATTTTTTGCCCGGCCAGCATGGTCATCCCAAACATGTCCATGTAGTTTTCATCAATGAATTTTATCTCGGTAACGTTGTTCTCTGTTACCCCAAAAGCAGGCGCGGTAAAAGGACAAAATGAATCGTTGTAGGATGGTGCACCAGTTGATTCGCTCATTTGCTTAACCCCCGGCATGGCCGCCAGTTGTTGCTTAAATACCTCGCTTTTCTCCATATTAGGCATGTTTATAGATATCACCGCGTCTTTATTAAACCCCAGATCCTGGTTTCTGAAGTAATCCATTTGGCTTGCGACTACTAAGGTGCCTATGATCAGTACTTGAGATATACTAAACTGCAATACCACTAAACTTTTGCGCAACGAAAAACCATACGTTTTGCCAATTGAGGAGTTTTTAAATGAGTCGACCGGTTGAAATGCAGATTGAACAAAGGCGGGATATAGCCCTGCGCATAAAATTATCAGCACGGTTATGCCGACTATCCAACTTAATATTTGCGGTTGCAAAATTGCTATTGGCGCAATTTCAATCGACATCCAACTATTGGCATTAGATAAAAATACAGCGCATAAGCCAACACCTAAAGCAACTGAGATCAACACCATGATAGTGATCTCACTCATAAACTGGCCTATCAACTGCGATCTGCGGGCCCCCAATACTTTACGCACGCCCACTTCTTTAGCGCGTTTAATCGCACGGGCGGTAGCCAGATTAATAAAATTGATACAGGCAGTTATTATAATCAGCAAACCAACACCAATTAAAGCGTAGTAAGTATCTTTCGATGTAGGTGTAACGATGTTATTGATGTATCGCTGATCAAAGTGAATATCGCGCAAAGGCTGCAATGCTAATTTTACATTAGCATCAACATCTTTGCCCCAGTACTTTTTAATAAATGCCGGCAATTGTTGTTTCAGCGTTTCAACGGGGTAATCTTTAGGTAAAACCACGTAAGAGAAACTGCCGCCCGGTAAGTTCCAAAACGCTGCGTCTATTAACCTCGAAGCATTTCTATACGTACTAAGCGTTAAAATCATCCCGACAGGCAAACTGCTATTAGCGGGTATGTTTTTTATTATCCCTGTCACCTTCGCTGTCTTATCGCCAAACTCAACCACCTTACCCAACGCGTCGTTGTTTGGGAAATATTTTTTAGCGATACTTTCTGTTAAAACCAGGCTATTAGGATCAGAAAGCGCTGTTTTTGCATTACCGGCCAGCCATTGGTATTCAAATACGTCACTTAGCTCGTTGTCACCTAATATCAGGTCCTTTTCGGCAAAGCGATTTGCACCTATTTTGATTTCGACATTTCGTTCATAAAACAACTGCGTGGCGTGTTCCAACTGTGGAAAATCAATGCGCATGTGAGGAACAATAGCGGTTGACGCATTGGCATTAAAATCAAGTTTACCCTGTATACTTACACGATAAGTACGGTCGGCTTTGCTTGAATGGTTATCATACCCAAGCTCATTACGCACTATTA
>JAZKET010000052.1:0-25078 GCA_040386815.1 Bacteroidota bacterium
CTTAAATTTGTCATTGCGAGGTACGAAGCAATCGCACACTGCAATGTTCGCGATTGCTTCGTACCTCGCAATGACAACAAAAAACATTTCATACAAAAAAAGGCTCACCATTACGATGAGCCTTTTGCATTTTATAATAAAGTATTAAGTTAGGGTTACTCCAAAGTAATTTGTCTCTTTATGCTTTCTTCTAATGATATAAATGTCTCGGTACGTTGTATGCCTTTAACGCCTTGTATCTGCTCGTTCAATACTTCGCGTAGGTGGGCAGTATCATGGCATATAATTTTGGCGAAAATGCTGTAGCTGCCGGTGGTGTAGTGTAGTTCAACAATTTCCTTAACAGCCTTTAATTGCTTAACTGCGTCATGGTATTGCGATCCTTTTTCAAGGAATATGCCCAAAAAAGCTGTTATATCATATCCCAGTTTTTGAGGGTCAACCTCTAAACTGGCACCTTTAATAACACCCATTTCTTCCAACTTTTTCATCCGCACATGGATTGTTCCGCCTGAAACGATCAACTCCTTTGCAATTTCTGTATAAGGCGTAGTAGCGTTTTTCATCAATATTGATAAAATTTGAATATCAAGATTATCAATTTCTAAATTTTGAGCTTTTCTGTGGGACATAAATTTGAATATCTATATTGAAATACAATTATAATTATAATTTGAATAAAAATAAAATTATTTTGTTGAAATATTTGCAAGGAATTGTTAAGTCTATTATGTTTGTAACAAGCAATCAGACCTAAAAAGCTTACATAAGTTCTTTTAATTATTTGCAACAACACAATGTTGGGTGGTGAAATTTTTGGCAGACACACCTCCTTGTCCCGGTGGTAGAGATCATAGGAAACCTGGTAACAGGCTAACTACTCTGTGGAGGTTCGAGTCCTTCCCCAACAGCTATTAAGTTAAGCTTTAACAAGCTTAGACCTTAATACAACCCTGTAGGATGGTGAAATTTTTGGCAGACACACCTCCTTGTCCCGGTGGCGGAGATTATGGGAAACTCTTAGCAATAAGAATAACCACTCTGTGGAGGTTCGATTCCTTCTCCTACAGCTCTTCTCATAATTTAGGTTTATAATTGGTTAGTACAGGCCCCTGCCCATCAGAGGGCCTTACTTATTTTATAAGCTTTTTGTAATTGCTGGTTTTTAAAGCAATACCAAATACTGAATATCTAAGTAGTTAGATTGCGCTGTAAAGGGAAAGTCTTTATTTGATACATGTTAACGCCACGGTGCTCTGGGCTAAATTAACCAATACATCCTTACTCAACCCGTTTAGCGGCGCGTAAAGCTCAAGGCTTGATTTTAACAGCGTATTATTGGTCAGCGCAGCAATTTCTGACAAGTTCATCCCTGAGCGGTAAAACAACCAGCTTTTAGCTTCTATTTTAGCGCTTTTATCGCCTATGGATAATTCTTTAAGAACAATCCTTTCCTGCACAGTACCCTGTAACGTACTGTCGCAATACAGCAACGTTTGGTTACGGGCATAGTAATGGGTTAATGATATTTTATGCCATTTACCATCAGTGATTTTAGTCGTTCCTGTTATTTGTTGATATAAGGGCGAGGTGTATTCAACGGTTCCGTTATCCTTAATGGCTATTGAGCCAACATGTTTGGTGCTGTCTGTTAGCTGCATAATGCGGCCTTTGCCATCGGCTTTAATGGTAATGCTCGTGGTAAATGGATGTAAAGTATTATCGGGCTTAAAACTGATC
Organism: Bacteroidota bacterium; assembly: GCA_040386815.1. Lineage (GTDB taxonomy): Bacteria > Bacteroidota > Bacteroidia > Sphingobacteriales > Sphingobacteriaceae > Mucilaginibacter. Next base: position 1,741 of record JAZKET010000052.1, read on the forward strand.
GGTTGTTTTCCTTTAAACGTATAAGGCGATCCATCCGCCCATTGCGGCTGCGGTTTTCCGTTAGCCAGCGCGTCAAATAAAGATGGTACAATAGTGTAAGCCATTTCGGCGTGGCCTGCGTTGTTAGGGTGCGCCGGGTCGCTCCAAAAAGCTGGTGCCCATTTGCCAAAGCCATTGTCAACCGCGCCCAATACATTTACTGATGGCACATTTAAGGCGTTGATCCATAAATTAAGATCTTTAACAAAGCCATAATCTTTTTCGTTAAAATCATTACGTGTATAACAGTTGGTAATAACAGGTACATAACCACTGTCGCGTGCCATGGCTATCAACTTAGTCATGTTCGCTTTAAATTGGTCAAGCCTTGGTTTGCCGGCTTCGTGAATACCCTCATTACCTAATGATAAAGCGTAGACTACGTATTTACCTTTTTGAGGCGTCAATTCCTTCGACCAGCGGGCTAGTACCTTAATAGTATTATCCCCACCTTTAGATATGTTGGCCGTCGTCCAGTTTTTGCCGGTGCCGTTAGCGGCGCGTTTTTTTAAGATCTCGTTAAATACATAAGTATATCCCAAACCCTTGCTTGCGCCATATCCCCAGGGTACAGACGAGCCAAAGTACACGATCTTTAAGCTATCCATATCGCCGGCGGGTACTTTGGCAGCGCGGGCAGGGCCAAAACAAATGGTAAAAGCAAACAGTATGGCAAGGGTAATTCTAGATCTCATATTAAATTATGGCGAATATTGGTAACGCAAGGTAGGCAAAAAAGCAGAACACCTAAACGCAAAAAAGCCGTTACATCTTCGCAAGATGCAACGGCTTTTTGTTTTTGTGCTTTAACTATCAGCCTATTAAAAGAATTTAAAGCCTACACTTAATGCCCACAGGTTTTGGCGCTGGCCGTAGTTGTTGTTAATTTTTGTAAGGTTACCCTCGTAACGTAAATCGGCAGTTATGGCGCCTATATCTACACCGGCACCTGCCTGGTAACCCAGTGTGCTGTTTTTATAATTACCAAAATCAGCATACGCCGTATTAAAGTTAGCCGACAAATTTTGGCTCTTATCCAATACAAAAGTGTAGATAGGACCAGCCATTACTCTAAAGTTTAATGATTCGCCGCCAAAGCTATGGCCCACCAATAAAGGCACATTTAGATTGGTAAATTTCACGTCGGCATTGTAAGTGCCGGTGCTGGTGTTGGCATTAAATTTACCGCCGGTGCTGCTTAAATAAACTTCGGGTTGTACATACAGGCCGCTGCCAAAACGGGCAAATAAACCTGCCTGGTAACCTGTTTTTGTTGATTCGCCTAAATTATCGGTATTAATTTTTGAAAAGTTTACCCCGCCTTTTACACCAAGGTTAACTTGCGCGCTTGCACTGATGCTTACTGCTGTCAATAACAAAACGCTTAATAGATACTTTTTCATTTTTTTAATTTTAGTTTAACATAGTATTGTGTGGGTTTAGACGTTGTTATTGCAAATGGTTTAACAATAGCTATACCAATTTTTTTACCATTGCCCACACCGTATTTTTTCTATTTTTGTTAAAAATTTATTTAAACATGGCCGAAATAAGCATCAGCAATAAAGACTGGGAGAAAGTAAAAATTAAAGTACAACGTAAGTACAACCATTTAACGGACGCTCAATTAGCTTACACCGAAGGACAGGAAGATGCGCTGATAACCAATTTAATGAAATTGGTAAACCGTAACCGCGAGTATGTTGTATTTACCTTAACGAAAGCTTTGGTGAATATTGACAATAATAGACTATAAAAAGAGTTATCTGTTTTATAAGCAGTTTTTGTAGCTTTATATTTATAAGATATTTTTTCTATGGAAAAGGGTGTGAAAGTTAAAAACAACAAATTCCTTTTATCGGCCGGTGTAATTACGCTGGCTGTAAGCTTGTGGAGTTTTAGTGATGATCTGTTTCAGATCTCAAAAAATCTGGAAGTATTTGCATCCCTTTACAAAGAGGTTAATATTAATTATGTTGACGATATCAACTCGGCTAAATTTTTAAAAACCGGTGCCGATGCCATGTTGGATGGCTTAGACCCCTACACCGAGTTTGTGCCCGAGAGCGAAATTGAAGATTACAAACTGCACTACGTTAGCACCCAGTACGGCGGTATAGGCGCCAGTATATTTTCGCGCGAAAATAAGGTATACATCTCTAATGTGTTTGAGGGGTTCCCTGCCCAAAAGGCTGATATCCGTCCCGGCGACCAGTTGATGAAGATCAATGACATTGTGCTTGACGGCAAAAACAGCGACCAGGTTAGCCAGTTGCTAAAAGGATCAAAAGGTGCTACTGTTAAGTTGCTTTTAAAACGCGATAACGAAGCGGCCGTAGAAAAAAACATTGCCCGCGATGAGATAAAACAACCAAACGTATCCTATTTTGGTATGGTTGATGGCAACATGGGCTATATTAAGCTGGACAGGTTTTTAGAAAATTCAGCACAAGAGGTTACTGATGCCTTGGTAGCTGTTAAAAAGAATAACCCTAACGGTATTATACTCGACCTAAGATCAAACGGTGGTGGTATTTTGCAGGAGGCTGTTAAAATTGTGAACCTGTTTGTACAGCGCGATATTGAAGTAGTATCTCAAAAAGGAAAAGTAAAAGAGAAAAATTACACCTATCGTACCCAAGCCACCCCATTAGCTGCCGATTTACCTTTGGTGGTGTTGGTAAACTCGCGCTCGGCATCAGCATCAGAAATTGTGGCGGGCGCTATACAAGATCTTGATCGCGGCGTGGTTATTGGCCAGCGCAGCTATGGTAAAGGTTTAGTGCAGCAAACTTTTCCGTTGCCTTATAATAGTTTGGTAAAGATCACCATAGCTAAGTACTATGTGCCATCGGGCCGTTGTATACAGGAATTAGATTATGCGCACCGCAAAGACGATGGCTCTGTAGTAAAGGTAGCCGACTCTACTTTAAAAGAGTTTAAAACCAAAAACGGCCGTTCTGTTTATGATGGTAGTGGTATTTATCCGGATGTGCCGATAAAAGCCGAAACTTATGCAAATATCACTCAAACCCTTGTTGGTAAGTTGTTTGTATTTGATTATGCTACAAAATATCGTAACAGCCATCCTAAAATTGCCGAGGCCGGTACCTTCAATTTAACCGATGCCGAGTATGATGATTTTGTAAAGTACCTGGCCGACAAAAATTACACCTATAACACTACTACAGAAAAGGTACTTACGGCGCTAAAAACAGAGGCTACTAAAGAGAAACAATTTAACCAGATACAGGCAGAATACGACGTCTTAAAAAACAAAATTGCAGCCAGCAAAAAAACTGATTTGCAATTACATAAGGCAGAAATAAAAGAGACCCTGCAAAGCGAGATCGTGTCGCGTTATTATTACGACAAGGGCCGTTACTTAGATAACTTTAAGCACGATGCCGAACTTGCCCAGGCGGTAAAAACCATTCAGGACAAAACCCAGTTAGCCGCTATTTTAAACGGCGATGGGGCTTACAAGGTAATTGGCAAGCCTGTTATAGCCGCCCTGCCTGATAAAGCAGGCGACAAAAAGACGGATATAGATCAATAGTTTTTTAGAAAGAGTCAAAAATCAAAATATATGAAAGCGATGGGGTAACCCGTCGCTTTCTTTCGTTTTACCGGGATTTTTGGATTTTGGATGGATTATAATATCGTGTTTAATCTTATTCAAGAGAAATCCTATAATCATTCCAATCCAAAAAATCATAGGTACTAAACTTTTTACCGTAATAGTTGTCTTATACCCAAACAACATCTATTAGCTATGAAAAAGATAATTTTAGCCGCAGCCCTTTTATTTGGTACCGCTGCCTATCAGCAAGCAAACGCGCAAATAAGTTTAAATATTAATATTGGAAGCCAGCCAGACTGGGGCCCTGTTGGATATGATCATGTAGATTATTACTACATGCCCGATGTAGACGCGTATTATGATGTGCCAAATCATCAATACATATACCTATCAAACAATACCTGGACACGCCGCAGCTATTTGCCGGCGGCATATAACTTTAACCCATACACCAGCTACAAAGTAGTAGTTAACGAGCCGCGTCCATGGACACGCGCTACTGTTTACAGAACCAAGTATGCCAGCTATAAAGGCCGCCCAAGTACAGTAGTAATTCGCGATAGCCGCGATGTGAAATACAAAGACCATTGGAAACCTGCCAAAGTTAAAAAAGGCGGTCCCGGTAACAGCGATTTTGGCCACAGCCGTGGTAAAGGAAAGGGACATGATAAAGGCAACGGTAAAGGCCATGGCAAACATTAATTAATAAACTACTTATAATATAACAGGCTCGTCGGTATTGACGGGCCTGTTTTGTTCGGGGTGGCTGATTGGGATTTTATTTATTTTCTGATAATGAAACCAATTGCCTGATATATGCTTGTAAGTTGTATGAACAACGAGCCAATTCCTGAAAATTTAGATGTACTGAAAGCTTTTGCAGTTTTTGCAGCCCAAAAGGGCCATAATGCATCTGTTATAAATGATTCGGTTGTTATCAGAAATGTCACCAATCCAAATAATAACTTCAGGATATTTAAACAAGATGGTAACTACCTGGTGTATACCATTTGTGTTTCGCCTGCGGACTACGAGTATACTGCAAAATGTATAGTGTACCTGTTATTGGCAGAATATAATACAGCCAACGCTAACTCTACCCATTTTCATATAAATTTTAAGGTGCAGTTATAGCATACTGCAAACGTTTTACATTCAATGTTAAAAACGTATTTTTGGCGCCACATGGCCACAGGTAATAAACTTTATTTCGCGTCTGATTTTCATTTAGGTACAGGTACGTATGCTCAAACCCGCGAACGCGAGGATAGAATAGTACGTTGGCTTGACCAAATAAAAACCGACGCTGCCGAGTTATATTTAATGGGCGATGTTTTTGATTTTTGGTTTGAATATAAAACCGTAGTGCCACGTGGCTACATTCGTTTTTTAGGCAAACTTGCCGAACTTGCCGATACCGGCATAAAAATAACCCTATTTAAAGGCAACCACGATATGTGGATGTTTGACTATTTCGAAACAGAACTTGGTGCTACCATCATCAGCAATGAGTTGGAGATTGAGCGCAACGGCAAAAAGTTTTACCTGCACCACGGCGATGGCCTTGGCCCCGGCGATGCTATGTATAAGGGGTTGAAAAAAATCTTTCGCAGTAAATTATGCCAGTGGTTGTTTGCGCGCTTGCATCCCAACCTGGGTGTCGGAATAGCTAATTATTGGTCTAGACATAGCCGCATAGCGGGTGAACATAATGAAAAACGAAAGGTTGCCGAGCAGGAGTGGCTTGAAGTTTACAGTCGCGAGGTATTGCAAACCCGTTATTATGATTACCTGATATTTGGCCATCGCCATTTACCTTTAGATATTAAGCTTGATGACAAAAGCCGCTACGTAAACCTTGGCGAATGGGTAAACTACAATACCTATGCTGTTTTTGATGGCGAGGAACTTACACTTCAATATTTCGAGAAAGAACATTAGCGCCTTTGTCATTATAGGTTAAGCTTTTACGTTTAGGCTTTAACCTTTTACCTTTCTACTTAAAAAAATCTGTACCTTTGTAGGCTTTTAAAAATGGGCAAGTAACCGCTCAATTTATAGTATAACACATCATGTTAGAGAAATTAGAACTAATATACCAACGCTGGAAAACAGTAGAAGGCGAACTAAGCAGCCCTGATGCCATGGCTGATATGAAGCGTTTTGCCCAGCTTAATAAAGAATATAAAGATTTAGCTAAGATTGTTGACGAGTATAATATTTACCGCAACGTGATGAGCAATATCACCACCAATAAAGACATTTTAGCTACCGAGAAAGATCAGGAGTTTAGAGAGATGGCTAAGTCTGAGCTTGATGAACTTTTGGTGCAGCAGGAAGAAATGGAAGAAAAGATCCGTTTGATGCTGATACCTAAAGATCCGGAAGACTCTAAAAACGCTATCGTCGAGATACGTGGTGGTACCGGTGGCGACGAGGCCTCCATATTTGCCGGCGACCTTTACCGCATGTATATGCGCTATTGCGAGAAACGCGGCTGGAAAACCGAATTGGTTGATTACACCGAAGGTACTGCAGGCGGTTACAAAGAGATTGTATTTAACGTAAACGCAGAGGATGCTTACGGTACCTTGAAATTTGAATCGGGCGTACACCGTGTTCAACGTGTGCCTGATACCGAGACACAGGGCCGTGTGCATACATCAGCAGCGTCAATAGTGGTATTGCCAGAGGTTGATGAGTTTGATATTGTGTTGAACCCTGCTGATATCCGTAAAGATTTGTTTTGTGCATCTGGTCCGGGTGGGCAGTCGGTAAATACCACCTATTCTGCCGTACGTTTAACGCACATGCCTACAGGTGTTGTTGCGCAATGCCAGGATCAAAAATCGCAGTTAAAAAACTTTGATAAGGCTTTGCAGGTATTACGCTCACGTGTATATGAGCTTGAGTTACAAAAGCACCTGGAAGAAGCATCTAAAAAACGTAAAACCATGGTTGCAACCGGCGACCGTTCGGCTAAAGTACGTACTTACAACTACCCTCAGGGTCGTTTAACAGAGCACCGTATAGGTTTGACCATTTATAACCTGTCAGAGGTAATGAACGGTGGTATCCAAGACATTATGGAAGCCCTGCAGTTTGCAGAGAACGCCGAGAAACTGAAAGAAGGAACAGTGGCATAATTTGATGTGCGGATGTGCAAATGTGCAGATGATTGATTAGCAGGATTGCTGGTTATAATTAATGCAGATGTGTGAATGAGTTATATCATTAGCGCATCTGCATTTTTTGTTTTTGGGTAATTTTGAAGAATTTTTATTTTAGCCATCCATTTTAGTCATCTGCAAACCTGCATATCCGCACATTTGCACAATTTTTAATTTTCTCACAATCGCCTTTTCATCTTGTTTTCATAAAGCCGCGCTACTTTAGTTGCTGGATATAAAAGACAGGATTATGCTGGCTCTAAAAAAGGACGTAATAAACAACTCAACCATCAACAGACGCGAAGTTAGACTGATGGGTAATAAGTTTGAAATTAGTGTGGTTGGGAATGATCCTGTTTGGGCCGGCGAACGTATTAACAGTGCCATTGCCGAAATTACCCGTGTAGAAAAACTGTTAAGCATTTTTACCGAGGATAGCGACGTTAACGCTATTAACCGCAACGCCGGCATTAAACCGGTAAAAGTTAGTGCCGAATTGTTTAAGCTAATTGGCCGTTCTATCCAGATCTCTGAACTTACTTACGGTGCTTTTGATGTTACTTACTTCGCTGCCGCCGATAATACAACCGACGATACTGATACCCCTGTTAAAACCTACGCTACTGTTAACTACAAAGATGTAGTTCTTGACGCAGCGAAAACTACTGTGTTTTTGAAAGAAAAAGGCATGCGCATTGGCTTTGGTGCCAACAGCAAAGGTTACGCTGCCGACAGAGCTAAATACGTATTACAGTTAGAAGGTGTTAGCAGCGGCGTTATCAATGCAGGTGGCGATTTGCTTACCTGGGGCTTTACGCCCGATATGGAGCCATGGACCGTTGCCGCTGCCGATCCGCGCCAGAAAGATCAACCGTTTGCAAATATTGATATCAGCAATATGGCTGTAGCTACGTCTGTTAACGCAGATAAGTTGGCTAACATCAACAATAAAAAATTAAGCCACGGCAAAGCAAAAAACGGCTTTATTGTAAGCGAAATTAAAAGCGTAAGCATTTTTAGCCCAACCGCCGAGTTTGCCGACGCAATGGCAACACCGGTAATGAGCATTGGTGTTAATGCAGGTATTTACCTTATAAATAAGCTTAACCAAATAGGTTGTGTTGTAATTGACGACCACAACCGAGTATATCCTTCAAAGGGATTATCTATATAGCCTATAACTCACAACAATTGTTTTTAAAAACTTAGCGCCATTGTGGCGGTGAGCTTTTATACTTTAAAAATTCAGGATTAAATTTTAAAGTTAACACCCATTGCTATAATTTAGGGCTGTGGCCCATGCTACTTATTAACTAAAGTATTTGAGAAAAATTTTACAATTTCTTTTCTTCAGAAATGATTAAGCGGCTTGCATATATTGTATTGTTGTTGATATTTGCAACGGGCTTATCATTTGCTAAAATACGGGTGGGTCATCATGATTTAGTTAACGGCCATGTTGTGCGGTTTGCGGCGCCCACTGGCATGCAAAAAGACACCATAAAAAAGCATTCGCCAGACGAAGATCAGAAAAAGATCAAGGAAATATCAAAGGCAAAAAAGCAAGCCAAACCCGAAAAGATAGGTGCGACAGATGCAGTGCAGGACCCCAAGGCAAAAACCAAACAGCGCGAACGCCGCCCTGATGGTTTAGACAGGCCGCCTGAGATACCGAGACGAAATGGTAATTAACCTGAACTGTTTTTAAATGAGATACCTGCAGATACTGCTTTTTATATTACTAACCACTACCGCCCTGGCCGGGCGCGCAGGGCACCCCCTTGCTTTTAAAAGCCGAAATTTTGCTGCGCTTGATACCGATACCATCATCAGGAAACAATCTATATCAGTAGGTATTAATTATGGTAGCGATGCCATGTTTTTTGGTCGTACAGGGCCAATAACCTATCCATTTATATCAACCGATGTGGTATATAATTCTAAGTCGGGTTTCTTTGTATATGGCTCTGTTTTGCGTTTAATAGGTTACCGCACATTTGTTGATGAGGTTGACCTGGGTGGCGGATATTTGTATAAACCAACCAAGAAATTCTCGGGGTCGATATCATACAATCGTTTTATCTTTAATAAAGAGAAACGTATCATCGAGTCGGCAACATCTAACGATATCAACTGGAAAAACTCTTACGACTGGAAGCATTCGCGCTCTACCTTGATATTAGATTATCTTTTTGGTCACTCCAGCGATTTCTTTATGACCTTAACACAGTCTAAATATTTCGAGACCAAGGGAAACGTGTTCACAGATAATGATTACCTGTCGTTTAACCCTGGCGTAAGCGCAATTATCGGTACACAAAATTTTGTGCGCACCTATTCGTTAGAGCAACAAGACAGGCTATCGGCCATAAATATTTACAAATTTGGTAGTGGCCCGTACAGTGTAAACAATGGTCGCTTAAACATGCTTAACTACAGTTTTAAGGTGCCAATTGCTTACAATACGCCTCATTATACCTTTGAGGTGGCTTATAAATACTCTATCCCGGTTAACGTTGAGGGTGCTTTGCAGAATAAACGCGAATCTTTTCTTAATTTAACATTTTTCTATCTGTTTTATTAGCATGAATGTTTTAATTATTGAAGACGAAGAAGCATTAGCACGCGAGCTTGAACTATTTCTGACCAATCATAATTACATTACCGAGGTTTGCTATAACGGCCGCACCGCGTCTGAAAAAATAGCGACCAATATGTACGATTTTATTTTAATAGATCTTGGCCTGCCAGATTATGATGGTCTTGACCTGTTGAAAGAAGCTAAGAGAAATAATCCGGACGCGGCCTGTATCATATTAACCGCGCGTGTCGAGATCAACGATCGAGTGCGTGGGCTTGATCTGGGTGCTGATGATTATTTGCCGAAGCCATTTTCGTTGTTAGAACTTCAAAGCCGCATGCAAGCAATTTTGCGCCGCAAGTTTGGGCTTAAACAAAGTATTGTTGAGCTGGGCGACTTTTTAATAAACCTTACAGACCGTACTATTACCTGTAAAGAAGATGTGGTTAACGCTATCACTAAAAAAGAATTTGACCTTATAGCGTACCTGATATTACACAAAAACCGCACGCTAACCCGTACTCAATTAAGCGAGCATATTTGGGGCAGTGTAATTAACGACGACTACGACTCAAACTATATTGACGCGCACATTAAAAACATTCGTAAAAAGTTAAACGTTTATGCTTCACCCGATTGGTTAGAGACTGTGCGGGGCCTTGGTTATAAAATAAAAATGAACGCTTAACATTGAAACTAAAAACAAAACTCACGCTGTTTAATGCCATTTCAAAATTGGTAATAGCGGTGTTTTTTGTTTTACTGGTGCCTTTCCTTATCAAAAATATCAGCCATAATTACGTTGATAAAAACCTCATCAAACAAAAAAATAAGTTTCTGCAAATTGTAAAGCAGCAGGGCATAAGCAATTACATAACGCCCGAGGATGATTACGGCAGTTATTACCTGCCGCTAAAGGAGGAGTATCTTACCATTGAGACCGATACCTTGCCCAATCATAGGGTTGATACTATTAAAAACGAGCGCCGCCTGGTTGAGCGTGATACGATTGAATACCGCATTTTAAGCCATACTTTTAAACTTGAAGGGAAGCAATACCTTTTAGAAATAGGTAAAAGCATTGACACGCTGGACGAGACCAGTGCACCGCTGCAAAACATAGCACTGGTGGTACTCATCAGTATGATATTGCTTACCATTTTGGCAGATCAGTTGTATACCAACCGCATTTTGCGCCCGTTGGGATTGATCATTAAAACCAAGTTGATAGGGCAGAAGTTTCCAAATTTTGGTACATACCAGGAGGTGAAAACCACAACGTCAGATTTTCAGCATTTAGATCTGAGTATCCACGAAATGATTGAGGCTATAGAGGCCGCCTTTCAAAAAGAGCGCGAGTTTATATCCAACGCATCGCATGAGTTGATGACGCCTATATCTATCCTGCAATCAAAGATCGAGAACATGTTTGATCAGGAAGATGTTAGTGAGGAGGTTAAAGTACGCCTGCTGGAAATGCAGCGAATTTTAAATAGACTTAAAAGCATCACTAAAACGCTGCTGCTGATATCGCAAATAGAGAACGAACAGTTTTTGAAAGAAGACACAGTATCGTTAAACGAACTATTGCAAGAGGTGTATGACGAAATTTCGGTACGATTGCCTGAAAAGAACCTAACCTTCGATATTTTCATTCCGCAGGATTATACACTTACCGCCGTAAACAAGTTTTTAGTGTTTAACCTGTTTTTTAACCTGGTAAACAACGCCATTAAATATAACCGCGAGGACGGCGAAATAGTGATCACCACAGAGCAAGAGGGTGGTAGCCTGATCGTCAATATAACAGATAGTGGCATGGGTATCAGTCCGGAGGATATGCCGTTTATATTTAACCGTTTCAAAAAATTCAGGCAATCAATGAAACAGGATAGTTTTGGGTTGGGGCTGCCTATTGTTAAGTCTATCGCCGCGTTTCATCATATTAAAATTGATGTCGATTCGGCAAAAGATCTGGGCAGTAATTTTAAGCTTACTTTCCCAGCCGAACGCATTGCGCCGTCAGCGTAATGTCTGCTTAATTTCCTTCAAATATTTTCTACCTTTAATTAAACCTTTTGAACGGCAGATCGTCTAACATAAAAGCGAGCTTAGTAAAATTCTGTCAGCCGATACTAATTAGCTCAAAAACGTGTTAAAGATTTTTAAGAGATATGAAAAAGCTATATAAATACGCAACAGGTTTAGTATTAACCGGCGCGCTATCGGTGATGATGGTATTTAATACATCTGCGCAGCAACGTGGCGGCGGCGCAAGTAGCGGCGGTGGCAGCGGATTAAGCTTTAGCCGTGGTGGCGGCGGCGGTGGCGGAAGTATTGGCGGCGGCGTTAGCAGCGGCTTAAGTTTCAGCCGTGGCGGTATCGGTAGTCGCCCTGGTTTTGGTAGCAGCATTCGCCCATCGTATGGATACGGTTATGGGTCGCCTTTTTTATATAATCCGTTTGGTTTTTACGGTGCCGGTTTAAGCTATTGGGGATACCCATCTTTTGGTTTTTACTTAAATACACTGCCATTTGGCTATTATCCATTTTACATGGGTGCCTCTATGTTTTATTATGCCGATGGTACATTTTATCAACCTTATGATAATGGTTATGTAGTTAGCCCTCCGCCGGTTGGTGCAGCAGTGCCCGGCTTGCCTAAAGGCGCTAAAAGCATTATGATAGATAATCAGCAATTTTATGAATACCATGGCGTATATTATAAAGTTATTGTGAACGATAAAGGCGATACTGTTTACGTAGTTGCCGGTAAAGACGGCGTATTAAATACAGACCGCCAGGATGCCAATAGCGATGTTGAAGTTGTAGCCCCGCAGGTAGGCGACATCATTTTACAATTACCTGCAAATACTCGCAGCGTTACACTGGCCGGCAAAAAATATTTTGTAGGTACCGACAATGTGTATTACGAAGCCATAAAAGGCAGCGATGGTAAGACAGCTTACCGCATTGCCAGCATACCAGAGCAATAATTTAAATTTGAATCTATATAGTTAAAGGCCTTTCCGGTTTCGGGGAGGCCTTTTTGTTTAGATCGTAATCCCGTATAGCCTCAATATTTTGTGTCTCTGGCGTCAATTTAAAACCGTTTAGCTTCCTGATAGTTATAACAGGACGTAAAATATATAGCTATGAGATCTATCTGGAAAGGTTCGCTTGGTTTTGGGTTGGTAAGTATACCGGTAAAACTGTATACAGCTGTCGAGAGCAAATCACTTGATTTTGATATGTTGGATAGCCGTGATCATTCGCGCATCCGCTTTCAGCGTGTGAATGAGAGTACACATAAAGAAGTTCCTTACGAAAAGATCGTCAAGGGCTACAAGCTGGGCGAAGACTACGTGATTATGGATGAGCAGGATTTTCAGGATGCCGCGCCCGAGAAAAGCAAAGTCATCACCATAGAAGCTTTTGTTGAGATAGACGAGGTTAACCCCATGTTTTACGAAACATCGTACTATACCGAGCCTGATACTAAAAACAACAAGGCGTATGGACTGCTATTGCAGGCGCTTAAAAAATCAAAAAAAGCTGGCCTTGCCCGTTTTGTGTTACGCAGTACCGAGAGTTTGTGCATAGTACACCCTGTAGATAATGTACTGGTGGTAACCCGCATCCGTTTTGGACAGCAGATACGCGATACTGCCGATCTGGAAGTAGCGAAGGATATGACTATCAGCAAAAAAGAGCTGGATATGGGCATGATGCTGATAGACCAGTATTCGGAAAAATTTGATGTCACCAAGTTTAAGGATGAATACAGCGACTCGCTGTTAAAGATTATCGAAGCAAAATCAAAAGGCAAGCGTGCCAAGGTTAAAAAGCTTACCCCGCACAAAACCACAGGAACTGATCTGTATGACCAGCTGATGGAAAGTTTGAAAGTAAAGAAAGGCGCTTAACAGCGCCTTTGCTGTTTGCAATTACAGAATAATAGACAATAATTGTACCCCATATAGGAGCATCTACGCATAAAATACAGCAAAAAGAGCAATGGCACAGGTTTTGGATAATGTTGTATACATACTTTGAAAAACATTAACTAAAAACAATCTATCATGAACTCACTATTGTATATCATCGCAGTTATCCTGATCATAGGATGGGCATTAGGTTTCTTTATGTATTCAGCAGGTGGCATTATCCACGCTTTGCTGGTAATAGCAATTATTTCATTAATATTAGGTTTTATAAGAAGGCCAACAGCCATATAATTAAACAGCTGGATAAAAAAAAAGGCTCGCGGTACTATACCACGAGCCTTTTTTTATGCGTGAAAAACGATATTTCGATACGAGGGACGAGTGAGAAATCTTCTGCTATTAGCTAGGGGGCGGTACAGGATGTATAACATTTCTTAGTCGCGCCACCTGTGGGCCTTCCCGGCTCTATCAAAATGACGATGATGTTTATTTAAGCGCAAATCCTAGTCAAGCTTCAACCATTTCTTCCTTACCGCTAACTGCTCTGCAGTAGGGTTGGGTAGCTCTTCAAATTTAAAACTCTGCCTTTTGCTTTTTAACAGCGTTACCGGTATGTTAAGCGTCAAGCCATCGCGTAGCAATTTTACCATTACCACGTCGCCTGGTTTTTTACCTGGAATAAGGTTGCCTTTTTCAGGTACAGGTACACCGTCAATAGTCAATATCTCGTCGTTAACGTTAATGCCGTCAACCCATGCTGCACTACCACGGGTAACACCGGTAACAATTAGCCTTGCTACTTTATCCATGCGGGTAATACCCAGTTCGGCATTGTTGCTGGTGGCTAACGAGTCGGTTATTTTATACCCCGCGTAAGCCAGGTATTTGTTGTAAGGTAGTGGTGTTAAACCGTTAATGTAATCGGCATATAAATCTGTAAGCTTTTTGCCGGCAAACTTTTCAAGGCCAAGTTTAAACTCCGCGTCGGTGTAACCTCGCTTTTTAACTTTGTAATACTCGTTATACATGTATTTCATTACATCATCTAAAGCGTATTTACCTTTGCTATTATTGATGATCTCCAGATCTAACAGCAAGCCAACTAAAGCGCCTTTTGTATAGTAGGATATGCCGGTGTTAGCCGAGTTCTCGTTAGGGCGATATGCTTTTATCCAGGCGTCGTAACTTGATGCAGATAGGGTTTGCACTTTCAAGCCCGGCTGATTTTCAAGATTGCTGATCTGTGCCCCCATTAGCGCCAAAAAGTTACTGGTAGGGTACAGTTTTGTACGATGAACGATCACGTCCTGATAATAAGCCGTAAAACCCTCGGCTATCCAAAGGTTGGTAGTATAAGCTTCGTTGTCATAATCAAAGGGGCCTAACACAATAGGACGCAAACGCTTAACATTCCAAAGGTGGAAATGCTCATGCGATGCAAGGCTTAAAAAGCTTTGATAATTCTTTTCTGTCGAATAGCCATCGCGCGAAGCGCCAAGTACTGTAGAACTTAAATGCTCTAAGCCGCCGCCACCTTTTAAATAGTTGTGTACAATGAAAGTATAATGCTTGTTAGGGTTCTCGCCGAAAATAGCTACCTGTTCACGGATGATCTTGGTAAAATCCTGTTTAATACGCTCATCGTCGTAAGTGCCGCCACCAGTCATAGCTACTTCATAAGCTACGCCATCAACATTAAAGTTAAACACCTCCTGGTTGCCTACTTCAATAGGCGAGTCAAACAAAATATCAAAGTTAGGCGAGTAACAGGTGAATGGGTCGCCGTTAATTTTCTCTAAACTGGTGGTCACCTTATCCCATTTTTTGTAAGGTTTAATATGGATAGTTGCCGGTGAGTTTAACATATTACCCGGATACAGAAAAATATCAGGCGATGATAAAAACGCGTATTTATTGTCAATAAAGCTTGTGCGTACAGATATCTCGAAAGCGTACACGCGATAAGTAACCGTTACGGCAGATATACCTGTAGTTTTAACGGTCCAGATGTTTTTGCGGGTTTTGGTAGCTGGCAAATTTTTCCCGCCTGCGGTAACGCTTAACGATTCAATATTCTTGGCAAACTCGCGCACTAAATATGAGCCGGGTGTCCAAACTGGCATTTTAAGTTCAAGGGAAGTTTGTTTTAATCCGGTTATTTTCATTTCTACATCAGCATAATGCGCCTGTGCCTCGGGGAAGGATACATTGTATGATATTGAGGCTGCAGTGGCCGCGCTGGTGGTAGTAGTCATGTAAAATAAGATGGTTAAGAACAAAATAACTTTTAGTTCAAATTTTTTCATAGTGCAAGGTATGAAATTAACAGTTTTTATGAATAACGCATTCTTAAAAGGTGTTGTAAAATGGTTGATACATGCAACTATTTGCTTTAATTACTATTTACATTTATATCGCTACTTATGAAAGTGAAACTTACTGAACCTGTTTCGCGCAAACTAATTGTGTTGGGCAAGGCGTACCTGGCTGTATTGAGCAGCCATATGGAGCACCTTGACATGGATAAGTATTATTACGCCCTTACGGTGATATGTCACCACGATGGTGAGCTTACCCAAAACGCGTTGGCCGAGAAACTGGGCAAGGACAAATCTGTAATTGTAAAGATAATAGATACCCTTGCCGACAAAGGTTTTGTAAACCGTCAGAAAAACCCCGCTGACAGAAGGCAACACTTGTTAGTAGTTACCGATAAAGCTAAGAAAGCTGTACCCCTAATTATAGCCGAATTTGAACGCATGAACCGATCGGCCGCTAAAGATATTTCTGCACAGGAGATGGAAGTATTTGAACGCGTGCTAGGCAAAATGAAAGTAAATTTAAACGAGTTTAGCAATACTTAACAACAACATACTATCTAAATAAATATGAAAACCAGGTATATTATATACACCATACTGGCACTAGTAATTGGCTTATTAATTTATAACAAGTTTTTTAGCAAGCGAGCCGAAAAATTAAGTGCGCGTAATACCAAAGGTAATGGCGGCAAAGGCGGCGGTGGCCGTAACGGCCCGGTATCTGTGAAGGTGATGATAGTGAAAGACACCGTGCTTGATAACTACATTGACATAACCGGAACCATTGATGCCAACGAACGGGTAAACCTGATCAGCGAAACAGCCGGTAATATTACCGGTATATATTTTAACGAAGGACAGCGAGTTTCCAAAGGCCAGTTGTTGGTTAAGGTAAATAACCTTGATCAGATAGCTGCTCAAAAGCAGCTGCAGTTTCAAATCGCGTTAGCAAAACAAAACGAGGGACGCGCCAAATTGCTTTTACAAAAAGAGGCTATCAGTCAACAAGAGTATGATACTTCTTTATCGGGCTTAAATACATTGTTAGCACAAGCGGACGTGTTAAAAGCGCAACTGGCCAGAACAGAGATCCGTGCGCCGTTTTCGGGTACTATTGGTTTGCGTAATGTTAGCCCGGGCGGGTATTTGTCGCCTAATACATCTATTGCTACATTGGTAAATATCGATCCGGCTAAGATAACCTTTGCCGTGCCTGAGAAATACCTTTCATTGGTGAGCCATGGCACTAAAGTTACTTTTACTGTAACCAGTTCATTAGAGAAATTTAAGGCGGTGGTTTATGCTATTGAACCATCTATCGATGTTTCATCAAGAACCATCACGGTAAGGGCTAAGGCCGATAATCCTAAGGGTATATTAACAGCAGGCAGCTTTGCCAAGATCAACCTGCAGTTAGATCGTATCAACAAAACCATTATGGTGCCTTCACAATGTATCATTCCAGATCTTAAAAGCAGCAAGGTATACTTATATCATAACGGCGAGGCGCTTGCCAAAGATGTTAAGACCGATTTGCGTACAGATACCAAAGTGCAGGTTATTGATGGCTTAAAGCCTGGTGATAGCCTGGTGGTATCGGGCATTATACAAATGCGCCCTAAAGTTCCTTTAAAAATTACTAAAGTAATAAACTAAGCATCTACCATGAGTTTATCTTCAGTTAGTATAAAAAGGCCGGTACTGGCAACGGTAATGTCTGTTGTTATTGTGGTATTCGGTATTATTGGATACACCTTTTTGGGTATCCGCGATTTTCCTTCGGTCGATCCGCCTATTATTTCTGTTAGTACCAGTTACGCAGGTGCCAACTCTGATGTAATTGAGTCGCAAATTACCGAACCCTTAGAGAAAGCCATTAATGGTGTGCCGGGTATCCGTAACATATCGTCAACCAGCTCGGTAGGTTCAAGTAACATCACCGTGGAGTTTGATCTGGATGCCGATTTGGAAACGGCGGCAAACGACGTGCGCGACAAAGTAAGCCAGGCGCAGCGCCAGCTACCGCAGGATATTACCTCGCCGCCGGTTGTAACCAAGGCCGATGCCAATGCCGATAACATACTCACCATATCAGTAACCAGCGATACCCGCAACATTAATCAGGTGAATGATTATGCCGAGAACGTGTTGCAGGAAGGTTTGCAAACCATTCCCGGCGTTAGTGCTATTAATATACAGGGCCAGCGCCAGTACGCCATGCGTTTGTGGGTCGATCCGGCCAAACTATCTGCATTAGGCCTTGCCGCTACTGACATAACCACCGCGCTAAACCGCGAGAATGTAGAGTTGCCTGCCGGTAAGATAGAGGGTAATAATACCGAGTTGATTATCCGTGCTATTGGAAAAATGAGCACCGAGAAGGAATTTAACGACTTGATCATCCGCTCAGACAGTAACCGTGTTATTCGTTTACGCGATGTAGGCTATGCCTTATTAGGTTCGGCAAATGAACAAACAGCGTTTAAAGAGTCCGGCTCATTGCAGGTGGCTTTGGCCATTGTGCCGCAGCCTGGTGCCAACTATGTACAAATAGCTAAGGACTTTTATAAAAGATTTGAACAGTTAAAAAAAGACCTCCCACCTGATATCCATGTTAAGGTACTGACGGATAATACCAAGTTTATTAAGCAATCCATAACCGAGGTAGAGGAGACGCTGGCGATATCGTTTGTGCTGGTGGTAATTATCATTTACTTGTTTTTCCGCGATTGGTTGATTGCTTTCCGCCCCTTGATTGATATTCCGGTGTCGTTGATTGGTGCTTTCTTTTTGATGTACCTGTTTGGCTACTCTATTAACATATTAACCTTGCTGGGCATTGTACTGGCCACCGGTTTGGTTGTTGATGACGGTATAGTGGTAACTGAGAATATTTATAAAAAGATAGAAGAGGGAATGGAGGTGCGCAAGGCTGCTTTCGAGGGATCTGCCGAGATATTGTTCGCCGTTGTATCAACCTCAATAACACTGGCCGCAGTATTTTTACCTATCATGTTCTTGCAGGGCTTTACAGGCCGATTGTTTCGCGAGTTTGCGGTGGTGGTAGCAGGATCGGTGTTGATCTCGGCATTTGTGTCGCTATCATTAACCCCAATGCTAAGCGTTAAGCTGATACGCAAGGATCAAAAGAAATCAAAGTTTTACGAAAAGACTGAACCTTTCTTTGTAAACATGACCAACTCGTACAGCCAATCGCTGGTCAATTTTATGAAACATCGTTGGGTAGCTGTCGTGATCCTTTTGGGCTCGATTGGTATCATCTGGGGATTAAATGGCGCGATACCGTCAGAGCTGGCGCCTTTAGATGACAAAAGCCAGCTACGATATAATGTAACGGGGGCAGAAGGCGCGTCGTACGAGTTCATGACCAAAAATATGGACGAGATTGCTAATATGATGATCGACTCGATACCCGAAGCAAACGTCAATATAGAAATTATAGCCGCTGGCCGTGGTGGTAGTGGCGCTGTAAATAATGGTTTTGGCAGGATAGGTTTGGTGCCGCCTAATGAACGCGAACGCTCGCAACAAGATATTGCCGATTGGCTTTCAAGAAAAGTAAGTAAGTATCCGGATGTAAGGGTAAACGTATCGCAAGAGCAAACCATTAGTGGCGGCGGCGGCGGCGCGCGTAGCGCGCAGCCTGTACAATTTGTTTTACAGAACCAAAACTTTGAAAAGATACGCCAGGTGCTTCCTGAGTTTTTTGACAAGGTGAGCAAAAGTCCGGTGTTTGTAAATCCGGATGTGGATTTGAAATTTACCAAGCCAGAGTTAAGAGTAATTACAGATAGGGAAAGAGCGCGCGATTTGGGTGTTTCTGTTCAGGACATTGCCCAAACACTGCAGCTTTATTACAGCGCCGGCAGGGTAGCTTACTTTTTATTAAACGGTAAGCAATACCAGGTAGTGGCCCAGGTTGACCGGGCAAATCGCGATCAGCCGCTTGACCTTAAAACCATTTACGTACGTAATGATAAAGGTAGGTTGATACAATTAGACAACGTGGTTAAGATTCAGGAAGCATCCACGCCACCATCTATTTATCACTTTAACCGCTTTAAGTCGGCCACGTTCCAGGCAGGCTTATCGCCGGGGCATACCATAGGTGATGGGGTTACCGAAATGAACCGCATTGCTAAAGAAACGTTAGACGAATCATTCAGTACCACACTAAGTGGTGCCTCCAGAGATTTTGCCGAAAGTTCCTCAAATATCCTTTTCGCCTTCATCTTTGCACTGTGTTTGATTTATTTGGTGTTGGCTGCCCAATTTGAAAGCTTTAAAGACCCCATTATCGTTATGCTTACCGTACCGTTGGCAGTGGCAGGGGCGTTTTTGTCGCTGTGGTTATTTGACCAATCACTCAATATATTTAGCCAGATAGGTATTATTACACTGGTAGGTTTGGTAACCAAGAATGGTATTCTGATCGTTGAATTTGCTAACCAGAAAATGGAGCATGGGTTAAATAAATACGAGGCTGTTGTTGAGGCAGCCACCGCGCGTCTGCGTCCTATTTTAATGACCAGTTTGGCGGTGGTGCTGGGTTCTGTACCTATCGCGTTAGCCTTAGGTGCCGGTGCAAAAAGCCGGGTATCTTTGGGTATTGTAATTATTGGTGGTATGCTGTTTTCGTTGGTGTTAACGCTATATGTTATCCCAACCATGTACCTGCTTATCGCCTCAAAAGAGCGTAAGGACCCTGATGTTGAGGACCCGGAAGAACCGGTCAAAAAGAAAAAGAAGTTGAAACTGATTGAAAACGAATAAGCGATGATAAAACTAACTAAAATAGCTTGTTTGCTTTGTTGCTGCATGGTGTGGGCAATTAATGCCAGCGCCCAGAAAGCGCCCTTGCTTACCTTACAGGAGGCTGTCGAGATAGCGCTAAAAAATAACTATAACATAGTATTGGCAAAGAATAACAAAACCATTGCCGAAAATAATACCACTATTGGTAATGCCGGCTTTTTACCCGTGGTAACGGGCGATATAACACAAAACTTTAGTCGGCAACGTATCGAGCAAACCCGCTCAGACGGAACGGTAAATAGCATACCCAACGCCAACAACAGCAACCTCAACTACGGCCCCAGCCTTAACTGGACGATATTTGACGGTTTTGCCATGTTTGCCAATTACAATCAGCTTAAACAATTGAATGAGTTACGTAGTGTAACCCTGCGCGATACGGTGTTGAGCACAACCAGTGATGTGATTTTAAATTATTATGATCTCATCAATCAGTCGCAGCAGATACGGGCGCAAAGCGGAGCTATGAATATATCGCGCACGCAGCTGCGTTTAGCCAGCGATAAGTTTAGTGTTGGTACGGTTTCACGATTAGAAGTATTAAATGCCCAGGTGGCTTTGAATACGGACACGGCTAATCTCATTGGTTTGCAACAACGTTTCAAATCTGCTAAGATCAGGCTTAACCAATTGCTGGTGCGCAATCTGCAAACCGATTTTAGTGTAAGCGATACAATTATTATAGATGATAAAATTGTATTAGGCGATATATTATCGACAGCGCAAACACAAAATCCGTCTATACTATCAGCACAAATAAACAAACGTATTGCCGATATCAGCTTAAAACAAGTACAGTCGACACGTTATCCAATAGTGGGCGTTACCGGCGGTTATACCTGGACGAATAATAAAACCCCCGCAGGCTTTACACGTACACAACAGGCACGCGGTGTAAACTACGGCCTTACAGCATCTATCAATATCTTTGATGGCTTCAATCAAAGCCGCCGCGAGCGCAACGCCAAGATCCAGATCGATAATGCTGCCATAGACGTTAAACAAACACGATTAAATGTCGAAGCGCAGATAAGTGATTTGTATGTAAGTTACCTTTCGGGTATGGATCTGATAAAAGTGGGTCGCTCAAGTATAGAGGCGGCCAGGCGCAATCTGGAAATTACCCTGGACAAATATAAAATAGGCACTATAACACCGTTAGAAATTAGAGAGGCGCAGCGTAATTATCTTGATGCGCAGTATACCTTTTTCTCGTCGCTGTATCAATCAAAAGTGGCTGAAGTAATGTTAAAGCAAATAACTAATAACTTAAATATTCAATAATTAAATATTTAGTTTACTTTTGGTTCTAAATGGCTGCATCTTATCATACTTGTCTGTTGGTTGACGATAATTATATCGATAATTTCGTCACGCGCAGGCTATTGGAGAGCAGCAACTTTGCCGAAAATATTGTAGTTACCGAGTCGCCCACAGATGCTATACAAATGCTGGGCGATGGTACAGTAAAACCTAACGTTATTTTTCTGGATATCAGGATGCCGCTAATGAGTGGCTTCGAGTTTCTGGAAGAGTATGATAAGCTGGATATTAATAAGGCAGATACCAAGATATTTTTATTGTCATCGTCTTTTGATCCAACTGACATCCGTAGATCGTCGGACAATAAATACATCACACACTTTGTCCACAAGCCACTTACCCATAAAATACTTGAGGAGCTACCATGATATTAGTTGCCGATAGCGGATCGACAAAAACAGATTGGTTACTTAAACAGCCCGGAAAAGAAGCCGTTGCTTTCAGAACACCCGGACTAAATCCATACTTTTTAACAGAAAAAGAGATCGTCAAGATACTGCAAGATCAGGCGTCTGATTTGGTCGCTTTTGGATCTGAAGTAAAAGAGATCTACTTTTTTGGTGCAGGTTGTTCAAGTCCTGATAGGCATGAGATTGTGTCGAATGCTTTAAGCGCACTATTTAGCAAAGCTTACATCAGCGTTGACAGCGACCTGTTGGCATCTGCATACGCCACCTGCGGACACGAGAAAGGCTTGTGCTGCATACTGGGCACAGGTTCAAATATTTCTTTTTTTGATGGTGAGGAAATTCACGCCGGTAAACACGGCTTAGGATTTATTTTAGGCGATGAGGGCGCAGGTACCTGGTTTGGCCGTACACTGATGACAGACTTTTTATACGGCCGCATGCCCGAGGAAATACATACCCTGTTTCAAAACACTTACCCGCTTACCAAAGAAGAAGTGATAAGGAATGTATACCAACGCCCGGCACCAAATTCCTATTTAGCATCTTTCGCAAGGATACTGAACGTTATCCGCAAAACTGAGTATGGTAAAGAATTAATTAAACGGGGTCTGCAAGAGTTTATTGATACCAACATCAAATCATACCCTGAATATCACGCTTACAAAACCCACTTTGTAGGTTCAATAGCTTTTGTTTTTGCTAATGAATTAAAGGCTCTTTGCAAATCGCAGGATATCCACGTTGGTAAAATTATCAAACAACCTATTAATGACCTGTTGGCTTTTATCTTGAGCAGGGAAGCGGCAGAGTAAGTAGAGGATTGCGCTTACGTTTGCTGCCTCTTTTCGGGAGCAAAAGAATCGCTATTTTGAGCAGATGTAAGATGTCCTGATCAATACAGGTGATCCACTTTTAAAGTGGATCAAAAAGACAAATTCCAATCACTTTCCCTTTAAAAAACCCTAATAATCAGCTAAATATCGATAATAATCTATATAATATGGATCACTTTTTTGCCAAAAAATGCGGTTTTTTCACTGTTTTTCTGACAAAATAGCGCCACCATTAATTTCATAATTGGTAATCAGTAAGCTCGGATTTATCGCGCCGCTACCCATGCTATGTTTG
>JAZKET010000053.1:0-3548 GCA_040386815.1 Bacteroidota bacterium
GGGTGTTGGTGTCAAAAATCCGCAATATCACATTTACCATTGTTGATACCGAGGTTGATGCCTGGTTGTTAGAGAACAGTCTGATAAAAAAGCATCAGCCGCGTTATAATGTGATGCTCAAGGATGATAAAACCTATCCATGGATCATCATTAAAAACGAGAACTTTCCCCGCATTTTTTGGACACGCCGTATTGTGAAAGATGGTTCTAAATATCTTGGCCCTTACGCGTCAGTTAGCATGATGCATGCTATTTTGGGGTTGATAAAAGAGACCTATCCCCTGCGCACCTGCAACCTGGCCCTAACCAGGCAAAATATCGACGCCGGTAAGTTTAAGGTTTGTTTAGAATATCAGCTTGGTAACTGTAAGGGGCCCTGCCAAAACTACCAAACCGAGAACGATTATGACAACGCCATAGAAGATATAAAAGACATCCTAAACGGTAAAATAGGCGCTGTGGTACGCAAATTAAAGGGCGAGCTTGATGGTGCTATCAGCACCATGAATTATGAGCTGGCGCACCGTTTAAAACGCAAATTTGATCTGTTAGAGAACTACCAAAGTAAATCAACCGTTGTAAACTCGTCCATTACCGATGTGGATGTGTTCAGCATAGCATCTGAAGAAAAGATCGCGTTTGTAAATTTCCTTAAGGTAATGAACGGCACCATCATTCAAACTCAAACTATTGAGCTTAAAAAGCGATTGGATGAGAGCGATGAAGAATTATTAGAGTTAGCCATAGGCGAATTTAGAACACGTTATAATAGTACTTCAAAAGAGATCATTGTTCCGTTTGCTATTAATGTAGACCATTCTGATCTTAAGTTTACTGTACCAAAGCTTGGCGAGAAACGCAAGCTGCTTGATCTGTCGCAAAAAAACGTACAATTCTTTAAAAAGGAACGCATAGATCAATACGAAAAGCTGAACCCTGAAATTCGTACCGAACGCCTGCTTACACAGATGATGAAGGATTTACGAATGAACCAGCTGCCAAGACATATTGAGTGTTTTGATAACTCTAACTTCCAGGGTAAATACCCGGTATCGGCTATTGTGGTGTTTAAAGATGGCAAGCCGTCTAAGAAAGACTACCGCCATTTTAACGTTAAAACCGTTGAAGGCCCTAACGACTTTGCCACCATGGAAGAAGCTGTACTACGCCGCTACCGCCGGGTGTTAGACGAAGATACCGGCCTGCCACAACTGATCATTATTGACGGTGGTAAAGGGCAGCTATCGTCTGCTATGAAAAGTTTAAGGCTTTTAGGCATTGACAAACAGGTAACGGTAATCGGTATCGCCAAACGCCTGGAAGAACTTTACTATCCCGGCGACCAATACCCGCTGTACCTTGACAAAAAATCAGAGACTTTAAAAGTTATCCAGCATCTACGAGATGAAGCCCACCGTTTCGGCATCACTTTTCACCGCAAAAAACGCGATAAAGGCACTTTAGCTACCGAGCTTGAACTGATAGAAGGCATAGGCAAAACAACTGCCGAAAAGCTTTTAAAATACTTCAAGTCTGTTAAAAAAATCCGCGAAGCTACTGAGGAAACGCTGTTGGAGGTGGTAAATCTAAAGCAGGCCAAAGCTATTATCGGGTACTTTAATGGCGAAGAATTAAGTCAAAATTAAAAAGTCAAAATTAAAAAAAAACCAGCGTTGTCATGCTGAGGAACGAAGCATCTGCACGCCTGCTTACGCTGCTTGGTAGATTCTTCGCTATGCTCAGAATGACAACTAGTGTTTTGCTTTTCCACCATGTTGAGAAAATCTCCTAAAACAAAAAAGTCAAAACCTATTCAGATTTTGACTTTTTTAATTTCGACTTTTGACTTACTTAATACTGCCACAAATTAAGCTCCCAGTCCATCAAACCTTTTTTGATGCGTTCAGCTTCGTATAGCCTGTCAATACCGTCTGCGTAATCACGGATACGCTCGTCTTTGTCATTCGACTCTTTAACGATGTATGAAGCAAATAAACGTTTCAGGAAGATATCGTCAAAGCTAAGGTTGGTAGCGTCGTTATTATGATTAAATGCAATCTTTGTAGCTAGTGTTTGACGAGCCTGAGGAAAATAAATCCAAAATGCAGGCTGATAATCAAGCGTAACACCATCGCCGGCATTAGGCCTAACCATTGGGGCAATACCTATGATACGAGGCTCCCAAACAGAACGTTGTTTATCAAATATCCAGTCTTCTTTAATACGAAACTTAATAATGCTGTCTGGCTGAAAATCGCTGGCAGCCATACGGGTACCGGTTTTTTCACCATTAGCATTAAAAATATCAACTCTGGCACTGTCAGCCAATTTAAGTTTGGCTTGCTCTGAGGTAAGCCTGTTTGTCCAGCCAGAATCGCCGTTCGGATCATCCTTAGTTGGCGTAGGGTCAAACGCGTATAATTCGCCTTTACCTATAGCATCCATAAACGCGTCAATCAACCT
The DNA here is from genome assembly GCA_040386815.1 of Bacteroidota bacterium. Lineage (GTDB taxonomy): Bacteria > Bacteroidota > Bacteroidia > Sphingobacteriales > Sphingobacteriaceae > Mucilaginibacter. The sequence continues at coordinate 2,464 of JAZKET010000053.1, forward strand.
GCCTTTAGGCGATGCCATAAACTGGTTCATTTTTTCGCGCAGATCAATCTCGCGCCAGATACGTTTCTTATAGATAATATCAGACTGACGCACAGCATGATAAGGCGTTGGCTTAGCATTCTGCATATCCGTCATGGCGTAATACCCGTCAACCAATTTCTCTAATGGCTTAATAGTATCAGGCTTTACAGGCGCGTTAGCTACGGGCGACTTTACATCAACTGTTGATGTCTGTTGTGCACCAGCACTACCAACCTGGGTGGGTGTAGCTTTGGGCTTGGTGACTACAGGCTTTTTAGTTGAAGTACCCTTTTTGGTTGTGCTTGCCTTTTTTGCCTGAGCAAACGTACCAAGGCTAACAAGGCAAAGTGCAACTAATAAAAATCCTTTTTTCATATCTATCTCAAATATCTTAGTTAACTGTAAATATTATATCATCCAGGCCACGCTGACTACCATCTGGTCCTACCGCCATAATATCTCTAAATACAACGGTTGATCCGGCGGCAACGGTATTCATAGCAGCACGCATTGAGCCACTAATTTGATTACCTGTGCCGCTAATTATCTGGGCATCCTGGCGCGGTCTAATAATAACAATAGTAAAACGGGTAATATTAAACTTAGCGTTAAATTCAAAATTTTCCAGATTAGCAAAAATCGCCTCTTGGGCCTTAATATTAGCAGCGGTTATTTTACCGCCCGATTTTCCGGCTAATTGCGCTTTAGGATCGGGTATACGCTTTACCCTAAAGTTGGTTGATCCTAAAACCATTACCTTACCTTTAGCCACTTCGCCTGAAACATTTACTGTTGCTGTACCCATGGTTGTTACGGTAACAGTATAGCCATTGCCAGAGGGGGTAATGCTACCACCGCTCATGCTCACTCGCAGATCTTTTTTAGCTATACCAGGTGCCGATATAGATACCGGGTTAGGTACACCAATATATAATACGTTCATCGCATCGGGCGATACTACTGCCGATGGCCTGGCAACGGTATATGTCTGCGGTTGGGTAGTATAAGTTTTGATAGTACCATCAGTTTGTTTAACAGATATGGTACCAATCCAGGTTTTTACA
>JAZKET010000054.1:0-4371 GCA_040386815.1 Bacteroidota bacterium
AAGATGATCTTTATAACTTCTCATATTAAAGGTCGTAAAATGTTTTCTTTACAGAGTCTATCGTAAGGCCGGATAAGATATCAAATATTCTTTGTGTAGCATGGCCATCGCCATATGGCGATGTTACGTTGGCTATCTTATCCTTAAATTCTGCTGATAGTGCTAGCTTAATTGCATTATTAATCTCTGACGTTGTAGGATCACAGTTGATAACAGACTCAGGCATATTCCTACCTTTTTGCCGTTCGCCTATATTTATTGTTGGTATCTTAAAGTAAGGAACTTCAACTATGCCACTTGATGAATTACCAACAACGGCATCTACAAATTGTAGTGCTGACAGGTATCTCAACTGGCCCAATGAATCAAACGCGATCGCCTTCTGCGGATTCTTACTTACAAAATCATCAATTAGTTTTATGATGATCCTTCCACCCTTATCAGAGTTGGGTTTGGTGAAAATTATGTTTGTATCTTCAATTGGTTCAATTGCCCTCAGTAGTTCATTAAATTGTACCTCGGCCGAGTTTTTTTCTAATGTAACCGGGTGAAATGTAACCAACAGGTTCTTTTTATTCAGATTAAAGTCTATTGATCTTTCAAAATCCTGTTTTGTTAACAACTTTAAATTTTTAATGCTATCGATGCCTACAGCGCCAACATTAAAAACATTTTTTGGTTGCTCGCCCAATTGAATCACCCTTTTTGTGTAGTCATCCGTGGCAGTAAAATGGATATGGCTCATTTTGGTGATGGAATGCCTGATGGCTTCATCATAAGCACCCTCGGTAGTTTCGCCGCCTGAGATATGAGCAATTGGAATGCCTTTAACTAAAGCTGCTATACAGGCCGATAAAAGTTCTGTCCTATCGCCCAAAACAATCAACAGGTCTGTATTAACAGTTTGAAAAAGATCGGCAAATGATATTAAGCCTAAACCGATGGATTTTGTGATGGCTTCTGACGAATCGGACGATAACAAAGTATCAATCTTATAAGCTATCTTAACCCCGTCATTTTCAATTTCCCTATAAGTCAAGCCAAATTCGGCCGAGAGATGCATCCCCGTTACCACTAACGATAAATTGAACAGCGGCGATTCTTCAAGCTTCCTTATTAATGGCTTAAGCAGGCCATATTCTGCCCTGGTACCCGTCACAATGGTAATATCTCTCATTTCAGGTAAGTCATATCTAAAAGTTCATCTGCCGAAAAACTGCGCAATACTGTTTTGCCAATAATGCTATCCCACGCCAATGGCGAAATGCCGCTGCCTGGCCTTTTAACGTAAATATTGTCAGCCCTTAGTACGTCACCTTCTTTAAGATCTGTTGCGGCTACTATGCTTTTCCTGGCAATGTTGATATTTTTCTGTTCAGACTCACTAGGTTGTTTTATACCATTACCCAAAGCAAGGTCAATATTCCGTATTGCCTTTATCATCTCCTTAAGCTCAGCAGGATCGAGAGAGGCAATATGATCAGGACCCTTCAAATTTTTGTCCAGTGTAAAGTGCTTTTCAATGATACACGCGCCTAACGCAACGGCGGCAACGGGTATTTCAATTCCCAATGTATGATCAGAATAGCCAATTTTTACTTTAAACGCATTGCCAATGGTATTCATAGCCTTAAGATTTACGTCCTTAAATGGTGTTGGATATTCTGTATTACAATGTAACACCGTTATATTGTTCAATGACGCGCCATTTTTAAGCAGTATGTCAATAGCCGTTTCAATATCAGCCAAATTACACATGCCTGTAGACAAAATTATTTCCTTGGCTAATGGGGCAACCTTCCTTAAGTACGGCAGGTTGGTTATCTCTCCGGATGGTATCTTAAATATTTCTATCCCCAGTTCAAGCAACAGGTCAATACTTGGCAAATCAAACGGCGATGATAAAAACTTAATACCCCTCTCGCGGCTATAGTTGATCAGTTCAATATGTTTAGGTTTATCAAGCTCATATTTTTTAACCATTTCTAACTGGCTCTCTACCTCGTCTTCGGTATTTGCTATCTGATAGTCGGCTTTCTTTGCGTTTTTACTTATTACCAATTCAGATTTAAAGGTTTGAAACTTTACATAATCTGCACCGGCTTCCGCAGCAACATCTATTAGTTGTTTTGCAAGGTCCATACTACCGTTATGGTTCACCCCCGCTTCAGCAATAATTACTGTGTTCTTCATTAGTTAAGTATTTGTATTAGTATAGCGTATAATTTTTGCCGGCGATCCAACCGCCACTGCAAAATCCGGGATATCCGAATTTACAATACTATTAGCTCCAACTACAGCATTTTGACCTATAGTAACACCGGGTAAAACAACCACATTCACTCCAATCCAGCACCCCTTTTTTAAAATAACAGCGCCTACGGTATACCCTTGATCTTTAATTGGCATTGTTGAATCTTCAAATTTATGTGTACTGCTATAAATTGACACGTTAGGACCCAGCAAAACATCGTCTTCAATAGTTATGGTTGATGATTCGTCATTTGGTAACGTTGATAACAACGTAAAGGGCGGGATTATAACCCTATCCCCGATTTTGACATTGTCAGTTCCTAATATGGTTGAGTATGGCCTGATTTCTGAATCTATACCAATTGCCTTTATTTTTTTCTTTTGAAACCAGATTCTAAATGGTTTAAAAAAAAGCAGCCAATGGGTAAGATACATGTCTGGCCCGATTTTAGGGTAAAGAAGTATAAATTTTAAATGCTTAATCATTAAATAATAAATTTAGCTTTTGCAAATTTAACTTAAACTCCTGTCGGTTACCCTCTTCTTTACATTTAATGTAGCTCTGCTCGTTACCGTGTCTATCAATTATTCGTTGAGCCAATAATTTTAACGAGATATTTTCATCAGCAAAATTAAATGTACCTGCAACACAATTGGTTATAAAATATTGAATTCTTTTACAAAGCGACTCAATCTCTATTTGTGGGATAGTACGTAAACCGTCCCCAAATACTGTTATAAAGTTATGTTCACCAAGCTCCTGTTCAAACATCGGGTGTATCCGGCTATTATTCATGCCTTCGCCATAAACAAAACCGGTACGCAAATGCAATTGAACTATTTGCTTTGGTAAAATGGCTTTGAAAACCATCTCGCCGGCAAACTTAGCCAGGCCATACAAACCGTCGCTGTTTACGCTTGGATTGATTTCGTCCATCTCACTAAAGCTTCCGGTTAAATTTGGATAAACTGCCGAGCTTGAAAAATTGATCAGATGGCAGCCTGTATAATCATCAAGCGCTTCTGCAAGGTTTGTATGGATCTTCAAATTATCATTAAAGACTGAAACATCCCGGGCATTATCCTTATTGGCCAATACGGTTGCAAGATGAATGATCACATCAAACTTGTTTTCCTTAAAAAAAAGGTTTACTTCTGGTTTTACGGACAGGTCCAGATACAACCAATTGGCAATATTATGAATATTGTTCCTGGATGAGCCATAGACAGCGTATAGTGATGACAGTTTATTGTATAAGGCTTGTCCGATAAAGCCGTTTACTCCTGTGATCAAAACCTTTTTCATCAATGCAACTAGTTAACTCGTGTTTCCTCGAAATGGCGTATTACCTTACCCGGTTTAAGGTTAAACTCAATTTCTTTATTCTCTATCAAAAACTTAAGTATAAATATAACCTCGTTATAACCAAATAATGATCTAATATAAGTAGTTCCTGAGTGTCTGGGATTTATTTCAAATAGCTTGGGGACACCATTTTCATCAAGTCGCAATTGCAGGTTGCAAGCACCAAAAGCACCCAATTTTTCTGCAATTGAACTAATGTAGTTATAGATAGCTTCAGGATATTCTTCCTTAAACTCTGAAATAAAGGTATTTCCATCCTTTAAGCTTCTGTTAAGGGCAATTGATCTTTGCAATTTGCCGTTAACAGAAATAATACCGCAAGTGTATTCTGTTGAGTCGTCACCAACAAGCTCCTGAATAATCGGCCCGTTAACCTTTTGCAACGCTGCATTTAATTCATCCATTGATCTTACCTTGTATACACCGACACTTCGTGCGCCAACGCGAGGCTTAACAATTAGGGGAAATATCAGCTTAGAAAAATTACATTCGGCAGGTAAGTATGTCTGCGGGTAATTTAATCCGTTATTCTTTAAAAAAAGATACGTTAAGTACTTGTCATTTCCAATACTGATAACGTCTTCATTACTTACAATAACAATACATCCGGTTTTATTTTCTATCTGTTGTTTGTACTTTGCAAAAACAGGCAACTCAAAATCAACACCCACAAATAAAACCTTCAAGCCTTGGCTAATTATTACATCCTCAATGGCTTTTACCCAGTCATTTTCAGTGCCTTTCTTCAACAG
>JAZKET010000054.1:4381-22173 GCA_040386815.1 Bacteroidota bacterium
AAATAATCAAACCCTGTCAGGTTGTAATCATCCTTGTATTCGCTCCTGATGATACTCTTTATAATAGCCTGGCCCACCAAACTACCAGTACCGGTTATGCCAATATTATATTTCATTTAATTAGCCTGTTTTTTATTTTGGTAATAATTAATACATGTAGCCGGGAAATGTTGCGATATCATTTCATTCAAAATAATACTTAGGTCAAACTTAAGGTGCTTAAGTTCAAACACATTAGTTTCAAGATCCCAGATAACATACTCAGAAACATTAATATATTTTCTGTTTTGTCCCACGCTTCCGGGATTCAATATCGTGAACCCGTTGATTTGCCTGAAAAATTGCTGGTGCGAATGGCCAAGCATTACATTTTCACTTAGTTCAATATCAGTGTCATGAAAGATGTAATCCTTAGCACCAAAAGTATGAATTAGCTTAAAATTATTTACCGTTAAACTGTTACTGTATGATTTTATCAGCTGGGTTTGAGTGAAATTTTCTGAACATTTGTAAAAAAAATCCAACACCAGTGGATTTTCCACATCGCACATCCCTTTTATAAAATAATCTTCATGGTTGCCCTTTATGTTATAACAGTTTTTTAGGCTGGCAACCAATTCAACGCACTCATTACTCCAGGGCGCATAGTTTACTACATCGCCCAGATTAATGTAGCCATCAACCGAAGATTCGACCCTCAAAAGTTTTTCAAAGGCCGGCAGGTTGCCATGAATGTCTGAAAATATTAGTAGCCTCATACAGCAACCTTTAAAAGGATAAAAATACTATCTGACACTGCTTGGTAAGTTTACTATTCTTTCCTCTAGATAAATGGCGTTCTTTTGGTTATCTCTCAGGCAGTCTTTATACATAGGCAGCCTGAACATTAATTGCCATATAGGGCGCGTCATTACCTTATTATCGTTGGTTACCTTTAAAAACAGGTCCCGCTCATCCTTATCTTCCAACTCTACGCACATCAACCAGTAGTTTGCCCGGGTATTTGGCAATTCGCTCCTGAATTTTATGCTTTTATCACTAAAATAGCTAATATACTCATTAGCCAACACCCTTTTGCTGATCAAAAATTGGTCTAAGCTTTCAAGCTGTGCACAAGCCAGTGCGGCATTTAAATTTGGCATTCTGAAATTATACCCCAGTTCATCATGATAAAATTCATACGGATGAGGTTTTTTTGCTGTTGTTGTTAAATATTTTGCCCTTGCAGCAAGATCTACATCATTGGTGGCTATTATACCGCCGCCGCCGCTTGTTATAATCTTATTGCCGTTAAAAGAAAACACACCTACTTTGCCAAAGCTGCCGGTTGCCCGGCCATGGTATTCGCTGCCTAATGACTCGGCAGCATCTTCAAGTATCGGGATGTTCCATTTACTACAAACTGCTACCAGTTCATTTAAATGTACCGGGAAGCCGAAGGTATGCATAGGCACACATGCAGAGATCTTGTTGCCAGTTTTTTTGTTGTAACATCCATCCTCGCGCAATTCGGCAAACTCTTCTAAAAACAAACTTACAGCGGTTGGAGATAAGCCCATGGTATCCAGATCTACGTCTATAAATACCGGTATAGCGCCATTATAAGCGATAGCATTTGCCGTAGCTACAAATGACAGGGCTTGTGTTAAAACCTCATCACCACTTTTTACGCCTAATAATCGTAGCGCAACCTGCAATCCGGCAGTGCCGTTTACTACGGCAACTGCCTTTGCTGTTTGAGTGGATTGAGCCATCATAAGCTCAAATTGGTCTACATAAGCCCCAACCGAAGAAACAAAGGTTGAGTTAATCGTATCTATTAAATAATCTTTTTCTTTCCCTGTAAAACGGGGCGCGTGCAAAGGAATAAACTCTTCAGTATTGAAGCATTGCTGAATAAAGGAAACAACATTCTTTATATTATCCATTACATCTTCGCGTCTAAGTATTTACCTGTTTCCTTATGTTCAAAATCAGGAATCATCTTAAAGAATAATTCAACAATATCTTGTTTAGACCAGGCTCCAGCCGCTTTCAGGCTAGTGATCTTAGTTGTAAAAAGATCCAGTTTCTCGTTGTCAACAGCTTGCTCATTTTTTATAATGCCGATACTTTCAAAACGATCCATATCCAATACCTCATCCCTGGTATAAAACTCTTCAAAATCCTTTTCTCCGGTAGTGTCACTGACGGTAAATAAGCACGGCCATTTGCCCTGTGCATTTAAGACCTTAACCAGGGCACGGGCTTCGTCTTCTGTTGTACAGATATGAGGTTGATAACCGATTTTACTGAGGTATTTGATAGCAATATCTGCAAAGGTTATAAGGTGTAAATTCTCGCTTAGCTTTGGAAAGAATACATCCCGGTTTTCGCCAAATATACATGACATCAAACACAGTTCTCCCGATTCCTTTGGTATCACGAAATACCTCTTTATATCATTAGGTGCAACAATGGGCTGCAGCTTTTGAATACGCTGATTAAATCCATGTAGTAAAGAGCCGTCAGAAAAAGCGACGTTGGCAAATCTGGCAGTTGAAATATTAATCTTTTCGCTCCACTTTAACAAATACATTTCCATGATGCGTTTAGATGCACCCATCATGTTTACCGGATTGGCGGCCTTATCTGTAGAAACGCAAAAATATTTCTTTGCGCCTTTTTTTATGGCTTGCTGAATGGTTTTTTCTGTGTTAAAAACATTCACATTCACCATTCGCATTAAAGTATAGGGATCCTTCTCGCTTCTTACATGTTTTAATGCCGAAAGATTTAAAACGTAATCATATCTACCATCACCTTCAATAAAAGCGTCATACTCAACTGATCCGATATCAAGTGCGAAGGTCTGAAAATTACCTTCAATATATCCAAACGAACTACGGATATCGCGCACCAATTCAACCATGTTGTTTTCACTAATGTCTACAACATGAAGCTTTTGGGGGTTTCTTTTAAATATCTCCTTAGTTACGGCCTGACCAATTGAACCCGCCCCACCAATTACTAAAAAAGATGATCTTTCAACAATAGTCTTAAGTTCATCCTCTACCCTGGCAACATCATCGGTAAAAAGCTCCTTATCCCGACCGATCAACTCTATAATGTCCATTACTGTTAATCTTTTAAATTATAATAGGTTTTGTACCAGGCTACAAATTCGGCTACACCAACATCCACTCCAGTATTTGGTTTATAGCCATAATCACTTATCAGCTCACTTACGTCTGCCCATGTTTGCAAAACGTCGCCTGGCTGCATTGGCAACATTTCCTTTTTTGCGGTAAGATTCAAAGAGCCTTCAATCGCAGTCACAAAGTCCATTAATTTCACAGGTTTACTATTACCTATGTTATAAACCTTGTATTGAGCATTACTTTCATTTTCAATAACTGCAGCCACACCTTGTATTATATCATCAATATAAGTAAAGTCTCTTGACAGATCGCCATTGTTAAATATCTTAATTGGCTTGTTTTTTAAGATCGCGTCAGTAAATAAAAACATTGCCATATCTGGCCTGCCCCAGGGGCCGTATACAGTAAAAAATCGCAATCCAACGGTTTGTATATTATATAAATGGCTATAACTATGTGCCATTAACTCATTACTCTTTTTTGTTGCCGCATATAAACTGGCCGGGTGATCAACATTATCCGCTACCGAGAACGGCACAGTATCGTTTAATCCATAAACACTTGAACTACTGGCATAAACAAGCTTTTTGACTGTAAAATTTCGGCAACACTCCAGGATATTAGCAAATCCAACAATGTTGCTTTGTATGTAAGCCATGGGGTTTTCAAGGCTGTACCTTACCCCTGGTTGTGCGGCTAAATTACATACCTGATCAAATTTTTCTGCTTCAAATAGAATCGAGAGATTCTCCCTATCTTCTATATTTAACCTGATAAATCTTAAGCGATTATGGTATGTCTGGCTATTTATAATTTGGTTGAATGAAAAATCAGCCTCGACAGGTAAACCCAAATTCTTTAACCTTGCGGTCTTCAAATTTACATCGTAGTAATCATTGATATTGTCTAGCCCAACAACTTCATGTCCATTCTGGACTAGATGATTACATAAATGATATCCGATAAAGCCGGCAGCGCCGGTAACTAAAATTTTCATAATATGCGATTACTCTCTAACCAAATTATCCTGATACCATCCAACAGTGGTGGCTAACCCTTGCTCAATTGAAATGTTAGGTTGATAATTTATTAATGCGGTAGCCTTTGATATATCTGCTAGACTATGCTTTACATCACCTTTACGCTCCGGCCTATACTCTGGTGATAAATTAACGCCGGTTTGGATAGATATTTGTTGCCATAACTCGTTTAATGTTGTGCGTTGGCCAAATGCGATATTGATCACTTCATGGCCTACTAAATTTTCGGTTAACAAAGCCCTGATGTTAGCCTGCACCGCGTTTTCAACAAAGGTAAAGTCACGGCTGGTTTGGCCGTCGCCATTAATATATGGCGCCTTACCATTCAATGCAGCTTCTATAAATAATGGAATTACAGCCGCATATGGCCCTTTTGGGTTCTGTCTCGGTCCAAAAACGTTGAAATATCTTAAACCTACAGCATGAAAATCATATGTCCTTGAAAACACCGAACCATATAACTCATTTACATATTTTGTAACCGCGTATGGCGATAACGGGTTACCTATATTCTCTTCTACCTTGGGTAATGCCGGATGATCGCCATAAGTACTTGAACTTGCGGCGTATACAAACTTTTTCACCTTCGCATCCCGCGCCGCAACCAGAATATTTAAAAACCCGCTTATATTAACGTCATTGGTTGTTACAGGATCATTAATGGACCGTGGCACAGAGCCCAATGCAGCCTGGTGGCTCACGTAGTCAATACCTTGCACAGCCTTATGACAGGTTTCAATATCGCGTATATCGCCCTCAATAAACTCAAAGGCACTATTGCTCCTAAAGACCGCTATATTTGCTTCATAACCGGTAGAAAAGTTATCTAGTATCCTTACCTTACCGGCATTATGTTTAAGCAGATACTCAACCAGGTTAGAGCCAATAAAACCGGCCCCGCCTGTTATCAAAAATGACGACCCTGAAATGTCCTTATTATTATAGTTAACCTCGTACATCCTTTATAATCTTGAATCAACGTCCTGCTTGTTTAAAAATCCCTTAACGTCATAAACCACGCACGCCGGGTTCTTCAATTTTGCCAGATCAATGCTTGCAAACTCGGCATGGCTTACTGCTAAAATCACAGCATCATACTTGCTGGCATATACAGCGTCCAGATCATTTGTGGTTTCTAAGTTATATTCATGCTTAACTTCGGAGGGCTTTGCCCAGTTATCATAAATAGTTATGTTAGTATTATATGTTTTAAGTTCGGTAACTATATCAATTACCTTGGTATTTCTAACATCAGGGCAGTTTTCTTTAAAGGTAAAGCCCAATACCAGGATGTTTGCATTTTTAACAGTGATATCTTTGTGGATCATCAACTTGATAACCTCTTTAGCAATGTACGATCCCATTTCGTCATTTAAACGTCTACCAGCCAGGATTATCTCGGGATGATAACCAACCTCCTGCGCTTTTTGTGCCAGGTAGTATGGATCAACGCCGATACAATGCCCGCCAACCAACCCCGGCCTAAACTTCAGGAAGTTCCACTTTGTTCCGGCGGCCTCTAAAACCTCATGAGTATCAATACCAAGCCTGTTAAATATCTTGCTTAGCTCATTAACAAAGGCAATGTTGATATCGCGCTGTGAGTTTTCTATAACCTTTGCAGCTTCGGCAACCTTTATGCTGCTTGCCTTATGTGTGCCAGCGGTAATGATCGACCTGTATAACTGATCCACCGTTTCAGCGATTTCTGGTGTTGAGCCCGATGTAACCTTTAATATTTTGGTAACCGTATGCTCTTTATCACCAGGGTTGATTCTTTCTGGCGAGTAGCCGGCAAAAAAATCGCGGTTATATTTTAAACCACTCAACCTTTCAAGGTGGGGTATACATTCGTCTTCTGTAACGCCGGGATAAACAGTCGATTCATAAATAACGATATCGCCTTTCTTAATAACCTTAGCTACGGTTTCGCTGGCCTTATATAAAGGCGTCAGATCCGGACGATTGTGTTTATCAGTAGGTGTAGGCACTGTAACAATGAATACTGTACAAGCAGCCAGATGGTTAAGGTCGTCGGTACATAGCAGTCCGTTACCTGCGCTGGTATCTGTAATAATAACAGAATTTAGCTCTTCTTCTGACAGTTCAAGCGTAAGATCTATGCCCTTATTAAGCAACTCTATACGGCCTTTGTTAATGTCAAAACCAACTACGGTGTATTTTTTGGCAAAAGCTGCCGCCAATGGCAAGCCAACATAGCCTAAGCCAATTACCCCGATCTGAATGTTACTCATTTATTTTTTGCGTTTAAACACACCTTTAACATTATCTACTATTGAATTTGGCTCTTTTTCAGAATCTTCAGAATAATAGCCATAACCATAACCGCCGTAACCATAGCCATAGCCGTAACCATAACCATAGCCGTAACCATAGCTATTATCGTCAGCTATACCGTTAATTATCAATGACAAATTAGGCAGCTTTTGATTTCCCTTTAAATCATTAACCAGATTTAAAGATGACTTATATGAGTACTTATGCCTAACCACAAATATTGCCGTGTCGGCCAACTGCCCAAGGCTAATAGAATCGGCCACCAAACCTACCGGCGGAGTATCCATTATCACGTAATCGAATTTTTCCTTTAAATGTTCAATAAGCTGAGCCATGCGCGGGCTGGTAATCAGTTCGCCCGGATTTGGAGGTATTGGCCCTGAACTTATCAAATGCAGATTAGGATATCCTTCTATTGGGGAGATGATATCCTCAGGTTTTATCTTTTCGTTTACCAGGTATTCAGAAATACCTGTACGGCCGCTCATGCCAAATTTATTAGAAAGAGCTGGCTTACGCAAATCCAATTCAAGCACAACTACAGTTTTTTCAATAATTGCCATACTATTGGCCAGGTTAAGGCTCACAAAGCTCTTACCCTCGCCACTTATTGATGATGTAACAACAAAAACCTTCTGTTTTTTACCGGCAGCTATGTACGACAAGTTGGTTCTGATAGATCTGAATTGCTCTGCAATAGCGGTTCTGTTTGTTGATGTTATTGCAATTGCCTGTCCGGATAATTCAGACATGCTTAACTCTCCTAATATCGGCGTATTGGTACCATCCTCAATCTCCTTACGGCTTTCTATCTTTTTATTCAAGAAAACTATCAGGAAGATAATTAAGCAAGGAATAGCCAGGCCTATGCCTACTGACGCTCCATAAATGACCATTTTACGCGGAGAAACCAAACCCTGGTTAAGGATGTCATCAACAGTTCTTGATCTTACAATATCTTCAGACACTAACTGAAGTTCTGTTTCTTCTTTCTTTTGTAATATAAACGTATATAACGCTTCCTGCACACCCAGTTTTCTGTTTAGCTCAACATACTGCTTATCCTTTTCTGGCAGTGTATTAAACTTTGAGGTAAACACATTATTCTGCTTAGCCAAAAAGCTATCATATGTACCTAGTTGCTTGCGAATGTTGGCAATGTTTGCCAATATATTTACCCGTGCACTGGCTAATTTATCATTTATGGCGGGCAGCCTTTCATCCAAAGGTGTATTAGCCGTTATGTAGCCTTGTTTAAGTTGAACCAATGCATTATACTCTGCAACTTGTGTAGACAAAACAACGTCCGTTAATCCGTTAGCGTTGGCAACAATTTCTTCTTTTTGGCTGTAGTTTTTAACAGAGCGCTCAACAAGGTTAAGCAGGTCAATTTGATATGTATTTTGACTTTTTTGCAGATCGGCTCCCTGCATTTTTCCTAATATGTCTGTAGCCACAGTAGGCACATCATAAACCTTATTACTTGCCCTAAAATCACGTACCAAACTTTCTTGACGATCCAGGTCGCCACTTACCGATGCCAGTCTTTCGTCAAGAAACCTTAAAGCCCGGCGGATAGCCTGATTTTTATAGGTTAAATAAGACGTGTTATAAGCGCCGATTAAAGAGCTGATTATTTGTGTACCCCGTAAAGGCAACTCATCAATGATTGAAATTTGCAAAAGACCGATACCAGTGGCCTTAGCCTGGGCAACAGTTAAACGGCCGCGATATTTTTTTATGGATTGTATTCTGCCTTGTATTTTTAACGTATAGTCTTTATTACGAAGCGATTCGCCTGTTTTGGGCGAAATGATCACTGTATCCCTATCTGCAAGAAACGGAACACCGTATTTGGCAATAAAATGTTTCTCGCCACGCTGAACGGTAAAATCATTAGCGTTTATTGAAAGCAGTATAGGCACTGCGGGCTTATCAATATTTATTGCCGGCCTTTTTACCTCAATTTTAAATGGTAAACTGTCCCTATAAACGGGCTGTTCCTTAAAGCGACCATGTTCACTAACTTCAATATTTAACTGCAACGAGTCAACAACATCGCCGATCAGCTTAAATGAGCGTAAAATAAAAATCTCATTATTTACGGTACTCTGTGCACCATCGGCTGTATTGGTTATGCCGGCATTGTTTAAAATTGCGTTGGTGCCGCCTTCTAACTCAACACCACCAACCAATATATATCCGTCTATTTGATATTGAGAGATCTCATAACGTAAATATAAATAGCCGCATACAAAAGCTGCAACCACCCCTAAAACTATCCACTTGTAATAAGTAGCAAGCTTAAAAAGATATTGCTTAAAATTAAATGAGCCTGCCTTATTTCCGCCCTCGTCTTCTATAAAATCTTCCATTATTTATTCCTTACAAAAATGGCGTATAAGCCAATGGCCAACGTTAGCATAGAGATATAAAACCTTGTCTCATCGCTAAATAACCTGCTATCACGTTGCTGAACGTAAATAACATCATTGTGTCTTATCTGAAAAACATCAGGATCATTCAGGAGATCCATCTTCCTAAGATCAACCTTAAATATAGTCCTTTGTCCATTATAATCTCTGTAAACCCTTATCTCATGTCTCTTAGCGGTATTAGGCAAGTCGCCAGCCGCGCCAAGCGCGTCTAAGAATGTGGTTCTCTGCATAGGCAGCACGTATGTACCCGGAGTGCGCACTTCGCCTAAAACGGTAAATTTAAGTTGAATAAACCTTACACTTGCTACAGCACCTTTTAAGGATGGTTTCAGTTTAGTTTCAAGTAATTCTTTCAATTGAGCGGCTGTTAAACCCGAGGCCTTAACCTTTCCCAAATACGCTATCTCAAGCATGCCATCAAGATCAACCAAAAAGCCGGCAGTTTCTAAATTTTGGCCACCAGCCCCTCCGCCACCACCACCTGTAGAATTGGGAGAACCTATACCCCCATAATTATTATATAATGCGGCGGCCGTAGGATCAGAACCACCGATTTCTATTTGCAGGCGATCGCCCTCTTGTATATAGCGCGGCTGCTGTTTCAAAGATGGCAGATGAACAACTGCCGAGTCTGGAAGATCGTTAAAATATCGTAATTGCTTCTGCGAAGTACATGAGCTGATGATGAGTGGGATAATAATCAACCAATAGTAAAATTTTCTCATAAATAACCAGGAGCTCTTTTTTATTATTTTGACAAAGATAACATTAGATAGCTATAGTTTAAACACTAATACAGAGATAAATGAACAAAAGTCATAAAAATAGACCCATAACACAATATTATATGAGTTTAATATAAACTTATCATACACTAAACATCAATTTAATTAAAAGGCAAGCTAACCCCCTGTTTGCTAAGGGAATTAAAACCTGTAAGCCACATTTAAGCCAAACTGGAAGTTGTTGGCATCATGACGCTTATAATTAAAATAAAATAAAGAATAGTCGTCTTTTAGGTTAAGCTGATAGTTTAGTTGGTTGATGTACATCATCCTGGCCGAAAACAACAAGTTCTTATAGTCCCAATCGCTGCTTAAGCCGATAGCCAGATCTACCCAATGGCGCCTAAGCTCACCCTTATTTACTGCATTGTAATACAGATCTTGATTATGTTTATAACGTTCAACCTGCAGGCCCAACCTTTTTAAGCCCTTAAACCAACTTATATCTAACGACTGCAGGCTACCACCCGGACCAATGCCGGCTCCTATAACTTCGCCATTGTTAGTATAACCTTGCTTTATTGTTGAATGCGTATACCATATACCGGCGTGCCTTATCGCCACATCATTTGCAGAGGCTGACAATTCAGACACCTCGGCGCTAACCTGTATATGCTCATCGCCTCTGGAGCCTGCATTAAATATCTTTTTAAAACCCCATAGGTATGCTCTTGAATGCTGCGGATCCAAAAACAGGTCTCTCAAATCCCAGTTATGATCGTTCTTACCATACTCGAAATATAACTCGGCCTGTGCTCCCGTAAAATACCATCTGACAAAAAGAGAAGTTAGCTGATCCCGGTTTTTCGCATCCTCACCGGTTAAACCGCTAACCGGATCATAAGTAGATACTTTAGTAACGCCGGTAAACACCGGGAAATAATCATTAAACGATTTCCCCATGTCTTTCTGGTAGGTTTGAAAAGACCTGGTAAGGCCCAAAAACAAACCGGGCACCCACTTAGGATGATAGGTTAACACTAATCCGGAAAAGTAGCGCCAATTGTCTGGCTTAGGTTTGTATAGATCATCCCTGTTGCCGGGCTGGCCCAATACAAGCGGCGAATAGCCCGACCCAACCAGTTTGCCGCCTACAACTTGTCCCTCAAAACTACCTATCGGGGTGGCTATAGGCCGGGTAGTATTTAACGTGGCATGCAAAAATCCAGTAGCAGTGTTGCTCATCAACAATGAGTTTCTAACCCCAGGGCCCCACCAAAGGTTTTCTGTTGATACCCCAACTGATACCGGGTCAAAATTTAAACGTATACTGCTTTGGCCCGGCAGTAACTTGGTGTATGCGCCTGATCCAAATCGCTCAGGCATGTCTGTACCGTTTTTAACGCCATAAAAGGCTTTCCATACCCTTTCTTCATTTTGAGCCTGTGTAAAACCGTCAAAGAATTTATTTTCGGCATAAACAAACTCGGGCCTAAATTGCACACTCAAAAATTTGTATTTGGCATAAAAACCGGCGCTAAACAACGTTT
Source organism: Bacteroidota bacterium (assembly GCA_040386815.1). Lineage (GTDB taxonomy): Bacteria > Bacteroidota > Bacteroidia > Sphingobacteriales > Sphingobacteriaceae > Mucilaginibacter. The sequence goes on from JAZKET010000054.1 coordinate 15,573, forward strand.
GATAGCCGTTAGCCGGTATCATTGCACCGTCGTTCCATCCATATGGGTTATGGGTATTATACTGCTGCATTAGGGTTATAGGCAATAGTTGCACTAAACCCTTGCCATTTTTGGTAGTGTATATTACCGGTTTGGCTGATGTGTCATTGTCCAAATAAAAAAGGCTTGCATTGCCTTTTCTAAACGCTTGTAAAGGATACAGTGGCCTAACGGTAAATGATACGTTCGAATCTAATTTTCCCAGAAGTTGTGCCCTGCGATACGCATCTTCAATTACCGGAGTACCAACCGGTACCGTTTGCGCCATTATTTTATAGGCGTTAAACATTATTGAGATACCTATAACAATAGCAGCAATAATTTTTTTCATACTCGTTAAATCGAGCGGCTAATATCCTGAAAATTATTAGAGTTAAGGCTATGAACTTAAAATATTTATAGCTGCAATAGCTATTGATAAGATATGGTTAAGCTACTGTAAACCACCGTTTGCTTACTTATTTTATTTATACAGTCCTTATAGCCTCATTCAGACACTGCAATATTACAACCCAGCTATAGTTTTGTTGCGCGTATATCCTCACCTTGTCTTGATCTGCCTTTAGTTTAACTATATCGCGTGTTACACTGAGCATTAACGCAAATAATTGGTCAACATTGCCAACTTCAAATAAATAGCCAAACTGCCCCATACGGGTTATGTCCCGCGCAGCCAAAATATCCGACGATATAATACAACAACCGGCTTGCATAGCTTCAACATATACTAAAGGCATACCCTCAAACCTTGATGTTAATATAAATACCTGCGCTTCATTATACTTTTGTGCAAGCAGGCTCTTATCTGCAATAAAGCCCGAAAAGTATACGCGTTTTTTAAGTTGTGGGTAGGTAATAAAATACTGCTCTATATAAGCATTAAACTGTGGCGCTATATCCCCTATAAGCTCTAAGGTCCATTCATTATCAGTATCGCAAAAAACAGCAAAAGCACCTAACAAAACCTCGTTATTTTTTTGAGCGGTACCTATTCTGCCAACGGTAATAAACTTTTTCAACTTCTTTACCTGATGTACTGTTGGCTGGCCATCGGTTAGATTAAATCCATTAGGTATGTAAACCACCTCTCGTCCTAAAACATTATCAGCATTCAATTTATCCTGCAATATTTTATTCTCTATGCTTATACAGGTTACTTTACCAAGTAAATACTTATGTAAGCGCCCTAAAAGGCTTTTAAAAGTTACGTTTAAAATGCGCTCATCAAAATCAAGTTTTAAATAGGTAATTGCTTTATTAAACTTTAGCAATCTAAATAAGGTTAATACTACCGTGCTGCTGCGCTCCAAATGATATACTTGCAGAATATCATACTTACGTGTATTAAACACAAGATATATCAGCGAATCAAGAAATTTATTACCGGTAATTTTTTTTATATAGACAATTTTCAATCCCTTAACCTCTGTTGCTAAGTATTGGTAGTCTCCGTTTTTGTAGCATGCTAATGTAGCATCATAACCAAAATCACGATATAACACAAAGGGTATCATACCAACATCTTTGGTTAAATGTACATTTTCGGCGTCTGGAAAAAGCGTTAAAAACCGCATCATTTAAAATTTGATCTTAGTTTTGATATTAACTTCTTTATAAGCGCCTTATCATCTGTGTTGGCCACATAAGCAAACATTAAAACAAACACAATAATTAAAACAACATTAACGGCTATAGTAACTAACGGAGGAAAGGTATTGACAAAAATATAGGTATTAATTAAATACAAAACAAAACAACCAAGCACCAGTTGCATCAGCCCCTTCAAAACAATAACAAATAAACCTTTACCCGTTACCGGAAAATATTTAAAAAGTAATACCGCAATTATAATATGTGATACCGCAAGCGATAATGGAAATGTATAAACGCCAAATTGCTTGTGATACATAAGGTTAAACATAATCATCACAATTTGAGCAGCGGCGCCATACATTGCATAGTATTTTCCTTTATTTGATGATAGTAATGCCGTACCCCCAATAACATACAAAAAAACCGCCACCGCCGACCACCCATATAACATGCTCAGGCTACTTATGGTGCTTAGTGCGTGAGCACTAATAGCCCCGCGGTTATATAGCAATGTAATCACAGCGCCCGGACAAGCGGTAAAAACACCTGTCAAAAATATCATTACTAAAAACCCTAATTGTAATATTGATCTAAACTCGCGCACAAATGCATCATATTCTTTCTTAACAAAGTGTGCTGATAAGGCGGGTAGTAACATAGTTGTAAATATGCCGCTTAAAACATTTACGGTTATTTCTGAAAATTTCCTGGAATAGTCAATAACCGACACCGCGCCTGTTGCCATGGTACTTGATATACCCTTTTCAATAAGCGAATTTACCTGTCCGAAAAAGTAGGGTATGAAAAAAGGCAGGGCGTAAATAACAAAGGGCTTTATATTGGCAAACTTAAGCTGCAGCGGGTTAGCAAATACCCTCACTTTTAATTGAGCAAGCTGCACAGTTAAGGCCACAAATAACAACACAAGGCTTAGGTAATAGCAAAACACCAATGAGTATATACCAAACCGCGGCGAAAGTAATACTACCAATATAATATTGATCAAAACACTGCAAAAGCCAATAATTTCTGGCAGGTATACTTTTTTATAAGCATTTAGTAAAGCCGACAAAAATTGGCAAGCCTGATTTAACAAAAAACTTGGACTTAACAGCATGAGCATGTAACTCAACTGCAATTGTTGATGCTGATTATACTTAGGCGCTATAACACTGGCTATCCACAAAGGGCATATCAGGCAAAAGCAAACCAAGGCAAATGTTACAAAATTTATGAATGAAAACATTGACCTGGCCTTAGCCATGGCCTCGGCTTCGCCTAATTCATACTGTAAAAAAACAAACCTTGCTCTAAAGGTTTCATTAATAGGCCCCCAAATGGCCTGATCTATGATCAATATGGCAGCGCTGGCCAGTATCCATTCATCGCGTTCAATAGATACACCAAAGTATTTTGCGGTGATAGTTAAATTAATAACAGATAAGCCTGTTCTTAATATCCGTAGTATAAATAGTAATAATGCTTTCTTTTTCAATGTAGCTACTTAATTACCAATTAGCGGATTTACTGAATGCTTAATAAGAGATACAAGGATAACAAAGTTTCTTAATGGTTGTTAATTATTCTTTAATTTAGCCATGATTGTAACTTAACTATCTTCTTATGTTGTTACTATCTTATTTTAATGACAAAACTTGCCATCATCATTCCTTACTACAAGCAGGCTTTTTTTAAAGAAGCGCTTTTGTCTATTAAAAACCAAACAGACAGTAGGTATAGATTATATATAGGTAACGATAATAGCCCTAGCGCTCCTGATGAAATTATTAATGACATATTTGGCGATAGCAAGATAGTTAGCTATAAAAAGTTTGACGATAACCTTGGGGCGTTACAACTAACCCAACAATGGCAACGCTGTATAGATATGTCGCAAGAGCCTTATGTTTGGCTTTTTAGCGATGACGATATAATGCCCCCCGATAGTGTAGAACGATTTTATAGATTTATTGAAGCTGAGCCACAGGCAGACTTAGTACGATTTGATATGCATATTATAGATGACAATGGCCTGGTAATTAGCTACATATCACACTATCCATTGCATGAAACCGCAGCTGAATTTACAAAAAGGCGCATGCGTGGCCAGTGCATTAGTGCCGCTTGCGAATATATTTTTACCAGGGCGGTTTATCTACGACAGGGCGGTTTTGAAAATTTCCCTGTCGGGTGGGCATCAGATGATGCTACCTGGATAAAGTTTGGCACTCAAACCGGAATTTATACAATACCAGGCCAGCCTGTTTTATGGCGGTTTGGTAACGTGAGCATATCATCAGACACAAAAAACAAAGCAGAGAAAACTAAAGCGGCCCTAATGTTCGTTAAGTTTGTGCGCGACACCGGCTATGCCGACAAACAACTTCAATTATATTGGTTGTTTCTACAATTGCGGGTGCTTAAGTACCCTATTGCATTAAGGGTTAAATTTTTTTTTAATTTAATCAGTATCAAAATGTTTAGTTTTATTGACATCGTAAAATTTGCTGGCAACCTTATAGTAAAAAGCATCTAACTATTGATAATCCCAAATGAGCAAAAAAATACTTATTGTAGCCCCCGTGCCATGCTACCCGGCCTACTCAGGTAACTCTGCCCGTATTGCCGCCGTTTATGAGTTTCTGATAAGCAAGGGGTTTGATGTTAGTTACCTGCATATGCCCGAGTATGATACCGATCTATCATCAGAAATGATAGGAACGTTTAAGCATAGATACTTTTGGCGGCCATATCAGTTCATCAATTCGGCAAAGATTACCAGGGTTTTAAAAGCCGTAAAAACCATGCTACTTAAGCAAGCCTCGCGCAAGTTAAAGGTCGATGACTTTTTATCTAACAGCGACATCACGGTTTATAAGAATGTGCTTAAACTGATTGAACCCGATATAGTTTGGATAAACTACGCCTTTTACTCAAAACTGTTTAACCACACGCCAGACAATGTACACAAGGTACTTGATACGCATGACTCTGTTTACCTGCGCTATAATAAACTGTTTAACAAGATAGAGGCCTATAAAAACCTTGAGTTTAGCCTAACCGATGAGATAAGCTGTATTGACCGTGCCGACGATATAATTTGCATTCAACATGTTGAGGAGGCCTTTTTTAGAGAGAGCGGCGCGTCAAAAAGATTGCGCACCATTGGCCACATACACCCGTTTACAGCCACTGTTGTGCGTAAGCAAAAAAACAAATTGCTATTTTTGGCCAATGACCATTTTACTTACAAAGCAGCAATAACAGCGTTTATAAAAAATGTGTGGCCTTTATTAAAAATAGAGCGCCCTGACATTCACCTTTTTATAGCGGGTCGCGTATGTCATAAATTGAATAAAGACCTGCTTGATACCAATATTACCCTGCTTGGTGTAGTGCCCGATCTGAAAAATTTATACGACAGTATTGACGTCACTATTAATCCGGTGATACCGGGCAGCGGTTTAAAGATCAAAAACATTGAATCGTTATGCTTTGGGAAACCGGTAATTACTACAACATCTGGCAAAGAAGGCCTGGAAATGTTTGAGAACCAAGGACTGATTGTTGCCGATAATCCTCACGAGTGGGTTAACAATATCCCCCTGTTATTGAATGATACCAACCACTATAATAACCAAATAGCAAACCTTGATATCAACATCCGCAGGTATAATAACGCCAACATTACCCAGCTTGAACGGCTGTTAGGCATTCAAAACCTAAATGTTAACCCGATATTGAATGTTGTATAAAGTTGTTTTAAATAAAATGAAACAGTTGAAACAGCATTTCTAAACAATTAACTGATAATCAAATATTTAAGTTTTTAAGTGAAATAGTTTGAAACAGTAGTAATACTTTAAGAAATGGCAATTAACTGCCTATTAGTTAATTAGTTATTGACTTTTTGGCCAATGTCCTAAAAACTGAGCGAAACAGTTGGCGTGAATCAGTGTAAACGCATTTCAGGATTAGCAAACAGTCATTCTAAATCCGCAAAAATCTTAATAAATCGGGATTTTTCTATAAATAATTTGCTAAATTAGTTTGCTAAACCTGTCAACTCATCATGCACATTTTACTAAAGTCGCTATTTTTTACCCTGGCTGTTTTGCCTGGCCTGGCCCGCGCGCAAACAAGCTATGTTGGTGTAGTGCTTGATAAAAACACTGAAAAACCAATACCACGCGCTACCGTAAGCCTGGTAAAACAGCGCCTTGCCACGGAAACCAACGATAAGGGCTATTTTAGTTTAAAAACAAACACCGCCGACCAAAAAGACACGCTGGTTTTTACCTGCGTGGGTTATCAAGCTTACCGCATAGCCGTTGCTGCGTACCGGCAGGCATCTGCAATAAAATTGCTGGCTGTTAATACCTACCTTAACCAGGTAAGCATATCGCACACCAAACGCAGCAAAACTTTAGAGGCTTTTTCTGACAGGGATATTTACCCTGACGAATTTATTACCTTTGCAGCCCCAACCTTCCACATCTACAATGACGACAGCCCATTTATAAAGATGGACGCGTTTGCCAAACTTTTTGAAGCGCCCGAAACCGGTACGGCTATCCACAACGTGCAACTCGGCCGAGGGATAGACCGCAAACTTTTCTTCTACACAGAACCGGCAGCAGCTACTAAATTTAAACTGCACATTATTACGGTAAATGCCCTTACCGGCGCACCGGATAGTACCATCTGCACCAAAGAGGTATCATTGCAGGATATCAAACGCAGGGCAATTATCAGTTTCAGTCCAGGAGAAGCCATCATCAAAAGCACTAAATTTTTTATAGCTATAGAGTGGTTAAAGACCCCATACAACGAGTTTTTTGAAGACCTGTCCGGGCTGTTGAGCACAACTGACGGGCCCAAAAACGCAATTGTAAAAGACGGTTACTTACGCATGCTTTATCAGCCCTTACTTATAGGGTATAAAAAGAATAAGAAAATTAGTATTCGT
>JAZKET010000054.1:22183-41400 GCA_040386815.1 Bacteroidota bacterium
GGACCTCCGGCCCAAGGTTTATCAGTATTTTGTGGAAAGTGATACCAATGGCAAACCTTTCAGCATCCCACGTACGAAATAGCTTTATCAGCCACCTTAAATTTTTAACCGGCCATGTATTTAAAAACACTATTAACCATGGCCATAATACTGCTAAAGCTTAGCGGACACGGGCAACAAAAAATAAACACATTTCAGATAACAGACTACCAAAGCAAAAAGCCTATACCCTATGTGCAGGTTAGCATCCCCCGGGCCGGCTTACATATAGCCACTTACAAGGATGGCCTTTTTGCTATCCCCGGTAACCTAACCAGCATGAGCGACACCATGTTTTTAAACGCGCAGAACTACGCGCCGCTTAAATTGCCATTAAACAGCCTATCTGCCATGCCCGAAATAGCACTTAAAAGGCTGCCAGCAACGACCCAAACTGCTTTGCTAAAAAAATACAACCGCCGAGTAGTGCTTAATAATTATAACCCCGACCAGGTGGGCCATTATGCTGGTATGCCTGCAGAAAATGCGCCTTTTAATTACTTGCAGTTAGCGCAGCTTTTTCAAACAGATGCCAGCCATAACCATATTGTAAATATCAGCATTAACAAGACCCGGGGGATGCACCTAACCCGTTTTAGGATAAGAATTTACAGCGTTGACGCTATTACCGGCGGCCCCGGAACAGATGTTTGCGACAAGATAATCGACGTAGATAATTTTGATGAGATAGAAGAAACCACCATGCGCCGCGTAAACACTAAAACAGTTATTGAAAAAAGAGTGATAGAGATTGACTTAAAAAAAGCGGGGATAGTTATCCCGCTAAAAAGCTTTTACATAGCCATTGAGTGGCTACGCAACAACTATAACCAAAGCATGGGCCGGTTTTATAACAGCGCTACCAACAAATTCGAAACCATAAACGTGTACAGGCCTTTTATAGGCATATCGCCCGTTAAAGGCGAAAAACTTAACATTTGGGCCCTCAACTTTGACCGAAAGTGGATACCCTACAATCATTTTTCACCTTTCGGTACAGACTTGGCTATTCAGCTGACTGTCGAAAATTAGCTTCCCCGTTGGGCGCAACGTTTGTTTAAACCGCTTTCGCTAGACTATAGAGTGCATCCTATAACGCTAAAATAGTTGTAGAATATATAATTATGCCATCAACCATCACTATTTGTTTAAATTATTACTTCTGCAAACTCCTCCAAATAATATCAAACACATCTGTAGGCTGCACATCCTTTTCAGCGTTATCAGTAATCAATACAGCTTTGTAATCGTCAGGAATATTGGTGCGGCCGTGCGATCCTTTTATCAGCGTGGCATCCAGCGGGATAACATCCATTACATAACGGAACCCGGCCAGTTTACGGGCCAGCTTGTAGGCCGCGCGAGCCTTTGAGGTCATGAACATCTCAACAGGATCGTACCCAGGTTTTTTGTGAATGTCTACACAGCGGGCATAGTCGGGTGCTACGGCATCGTCCAGCCAGAAATAGTAAGTAAACCAGCTTTTTTCATCGGCAACCACTACAATATCACCGGCACGTTCATGATCAATATGGTGTTTCTTTTGTGCTGCGCGATCTAATACCAGCTCAACCCCTTTTACGTTTTTAAGCAACACCGTTACCTTCTCGGTAACCGATGGATCATTGATGTAGATATGCGCTATCTGATGATCGGCCACAACAAACGCTTTTGATGCGCCTGCATCCAGTAGCTCTAAGCCATTCTCAACTCTTATCTGTAGCAAGCCATTCTCGCGGAACAAACGGTTAAGATGTACAGGATTGTTTACCGGGGCTATACCATATTCAGACAGGATGATGATCTCGGCATCTTTCTTTTTATAAAAGGTTACCAGCTGTTCAATCACGCCATCAATCTCCGTCAGTTCTTTGCTGATCTTTGAAAAATCGGGACCAAACTTTTGCAGGCAATAGTCCAAATGCGGCAGGTATATGGTGGTTAGGGTTGGGTTATGCAGGTCGTCATTCAGCATCGACGCGTCGGCTATCCATTGTGTCGATTTTATATTGGCTCCCGGTCCCCAAAACTGAAACAGCGGAAACTGTCCTAACTTCTCTTGCAAGATATCGCGCAGCTCGGCCGGTTGCGAGTAGCAATCGGGTGCCTTTCTGCCATCGGCCAAATATTGTGGGCGCGGGGTTACCGAGTAATCGGCGGTTGAATACATATTGTACCACCAAAACATATTGGCACTGGTAAAGGATGGATCTTCTTTTTTTCCCTTATCCCAAATTTTATCGCCAATAACCAGTTTGTTAGATTGCTTCCAGAACTTTATTTCAGCGTCTGTACGGTCATACCAGCCATTCCCAACAATGCCATTTTCCGTTGGCCACTTGCCGGTTAGGTAAGTTGATTGTACCGATGTAGTAACTGCCGGCAGAACGGGTTCAATGGTGGTAAGGTGCCTTTCAGCGATATATTTTTGCAGAAACGGGGTATGTTGTTCCCCAATTACTGATTTTGATAGCCCTACAACGTCTATAACAACTGTCTTTTTCATAGTTTTATAATTGTTCTTTCACCCAGTTTAACTCGCGGGCAATAGAGTCGCCAATAGGCAGTTTCTTTTCATCGGGCAATACCGTCCATGTGTAGGTTTCGGCCTCTAAATGATTGGTAAATGGCTTTTTTTTCTGGATGCTTAGCAACTCCACAATGTCTGATTGGGTTGATTGCACCAAACCATAATCCTGTGTGAATATCGGCACATGAAAATGCGCGCGCCATTGTGTAGCCAACGGATTATCGATATCACCCAAAGCTTCAGGCAAATCGGCATAACGTATTACATTGCCACCGGTTATTTTAGCTACTACCTGATGCAGGTAAGTAGGCTCATCAAAACGCTCGAACGCTTCCCTGATTCCCTGGCGCGTGCCTGATCCTTCGGGCAGATCGGCCTTTAATGCCGCGCTGATCTGGATCTTGCCTACCTTAATTCCTTTAGCGTCCAGCTCGTCAATAACACGCTGGTGCGGCTCATAACCAATAGCAAAATGGCAAACATCATAACATAAAGTGATGTGCTGCTTTATCAGGATTTCAGCCTCGCTGGCTTTGGTATCAAACAGGCGGCTTACGCGGCTTATCGCACGCGGCAGTAAAAACTCCTCATACCATTGTATAAACTCGCCACCGGTTTCTAATATACCATCGGGTTCGGGTTCTATATCCAGGTGCAATACCACACCGGTTTCGTTGTAAATTTTGATCAGTTCCTCGGCAACAGTAATAATATTATCTGTAGCCGTGGTTGCTGCTTTTATCAGTTCGGCTTCGCTTTTAAACCAATGCCTGTAGCTTAGTGGCGACGTAGAAATACCACCATCCATTCCGGCAGGCAGCAACTGCGCCAAAATCCTGAACATGCGCAAGGTGTAGTTCAAGCGCTCGCTGGTTGTCCAATCGGGCGCGTGTACCTGGTCTTTCACTACAGTATGATGAAACTCGCCATACGGGAAACCATTCATGGTAAACACGTAGGCATCGTTATCGCTTAACCATTGTTTTAAAGCGGCCAGGTTATCCGGCTGCTCTAGTTCAATACTTGCTTCGTTCGACAAGCGCAAACCTATCCCCATCGGTTTACCCGGCGAAACCTGCGCCTTTATCCCCGGAAAATTTTGCTGCAGTGCCAAAAAGTGCGCCGGCCAGTTCTCGCCGGGGTGTATGTTTGTGCAGTAGGTTAAATGTGCGGTATTTAGTTGCATAGGTAGTAATAATTAAAACTCCCCTCTTGAGAGGGGGCGCGTTGGAACGTGTGTTGGCAGGGGTGTGTTTATACGCGCGAAAGGACACACCCCTACACCCCTCTCAAGAGGGGAATCGCTCGAGCCATCGCTCGTGTTTTTATATTATTTAGTCAGCTGGCGACAACTCACCCGAGCATTGCTTCGCTCGCTCTGCCCTCTATTCGCCTTCGGCGGAAAGAGGGCTTTTTAATTTATTATAGAACTATCCACAACCCTCTTTACGCGCAGCGAAGAGAGGGTCGAACAGCGTAGCGCATTCGGGGTGAGTCCACCGCCGACAGGTAGACAGCGTTTAAACCACGTTCACCGCAGCATACCCCTCTCTTAAAGCCTCCCCAGCTCTCTCAATCAATTTCGCATCCATCTCATGCACCTCAACGCCTCGGCCAATTCCCTCCAGCAGCATAATGGTTAGCTCGCCGCCCAGGTGTTCTCTAAACTCTTGCAAGCCTATCAATATTGGGCTATCCTCCCCACTTACTTCCAGTAGTGGATGGGTTATTTCAAAGCCTATCTTTTTTATCAGGCTAACCACGCGCTGGGTTTCTTCGGCAGTAAGGCGGCCGGTAAGGTTTGAATACACAGTGTCCAGGGCAATACCCATAGCAACGGCCTCGCCGTGCAGTACCTTAAAGTTGGTTAGCTGCTCCAGCTTATGTGCACTCCAATGACCAAAATCTAACGGGCGCGATGAGCCTTTTTCAAAAGGATCTAAACCGGCAATATGGCTTAAATGCAATTCGGCGCAGCGCTTTATCAGGTATTTCATGGTGTCCATGTCGCGGACCACCAACGCTTCGGTGTTTTGCTCTAACCACTCAAAAAATTCAGCGTCTTTTATCAACGATACTTTAATGGCTTCGGCAATGCCAGAGCGGTAATCGCGGTCGCTTAAGGTTAGTAAAAACTGGTTGTCATTAAATACCGCGACAGGTGGAACGAACGTGCCCAGGAAATTCTTTTTACCAAAGTAGTTGATACTGTTTTTTACCCCCACGCCCGAGTCGTTTTGCGACAATACGGTAGTAGGTATGCGGATATGCTTAACCCCACGGTGCGATACCGCGGCGGCATAACCCACCATATCCAGCAACGAGCCACCACCAATGGCAGCTACATAGCTATGACGGTCGATAGCGTATTGATGAATCACATCCAACATACGGCTAAAGTGCGCTTCGTCAATTTTGACCATCTCGCCGCCGGGCATAGTTATAATTTCCGGGATAAGCTGTGCTGCTTTATGGATAGCAAAATATCGGCGAATTTTATCAGCAAGCTGCGGTGTGGCTTTCAGTACGTCCTCATCAACAACAAACAGTATTTTTTTTATAGATGCTGATGTTGAATCGGCTTGTAAAAAATCATTAAAACCGGTATTGCTCAGATCAAAAAGACCTGAGATAAAAAACACCTTGTACTCAAACCGCACACTAAACGACTGCTGTAAATATTCCATATCTGATAGCGAATATCTAAAACATAACCGTAAAAACCTTTATCTATCTAAAATTTGACGGAAAGATTGAGGTTGGATTGAACCGGAATTAAAAGAAGTGGTTGCAGTCGATATAAACAGGGGGCTCCTATGGAGCCAAATCGCTGCTAATTGTTTTTCTATAAACAGGGTGCTCCTACGGAGCTTAAACGCGGCAGGTAAAAGGCTCCATAGGAGCCACGTGTTTATAGAAACATAGAATTGTTATGAGCGGCTCCATCGGAGCCTCCTTAACAAAGCAACCTACGTTACTGCAAACCGCTTAGCAAACCACATAGACAGTGGCAGTAGACAAACTATAAACAAGGCCGGGTATACTGCGCCAAAAGCGGCGGCAATTGCGGCATCCATTAGTATCAGCGATATAACACCTGCTTTTACCGCCTTACCTACGTTTGGACCAATAGGGTTATTAATTGCTTTGGCAAGCGGGATAAATATCATTAGCACAAAAGGCAAAATAAAGGCGAAAGTTACCCAGGTATTCTGCTCCAGTTTTAGCCCGATGGAACGGATGCCGGTAGCTACTACAGAATACAGAAAACCGCCAATATACATATTGCGCTTGCTGCCGCCATGTACCTCGCCCTGGCTTATCATGGTGATGGAGAATATATAAATAACCGGGAAAATGGCTACAAAATACCACTGCATAATGGCTGTGGTTATAACACTTATGCCCAGTATCAAATTAAGCCCGCGACACAGCCCCATATTTAGCGGACCAAAAAACGCATAATGTTTACTCACCTTGTTATACAACAAAGCAAAAAAGGAGATACCAACCGCTATTAAGCCCGACTGTGGACTATGCGAGAACGCAAAACCTATACCCCACAACAGTAAAAATGCACCTAGCATTGACGCTTCTTTTAAACTGATCAGCCCTGCGGGGATAGCGCGCTCCGGGCGTTCTTTTTTATCCAGTTCGGCATCAAAAACATCGTTAAAAACAATGCCACCACCATAAAGCCCCATGGTTGACAGGCACAACAAGACCACCGGATATAAACTTGCGGTGGTAAAAGACAAGTTTAAAAAATAGCCGGATATGGCAATACCTGCCAGCACATCGGCAACCGAGGTGACGATGTTTGCCGGGCGCATCAGCCTTAAATATACGGTTAGTTTGCCTGCCATGTTTTTAGCTTATAATGATGGATGATTTATCTACACGTGGCTGCTGGCCACCGCGTAAAATGGTGTTACCTTCAAATTTTTGGCTTTGATCTATTGCGCTGCTTGCGGTTGCAAAATCAGCCTCATTGATCTGCCCGCTTTGTGCAAAGGCGGTTATGGCGTTGCGATAGGTGATCAGTTCTATATCATGATCGCTTATACCCCTGATCTTCATCAGCGCGGCGGTTTTAGGTACAGCCAGCGGATCGCTAATACCCCAATCGGCAGCCGAGTTTACCATGATGCGTTCCGGACCATATTGTTTAGCAATCTCTACCATACGTTCGTTACCCATTTTGGTGAACGGATAGATGGTAAATGCCGCCCAAAAGCCACGGTCTAATACCTCTTTAACCGTCTCCTCGTTATTATGATCTACGATTACCATTTTAGGGTCGATGCCATGCTCAATGGCGATGTCCATACTGCGTTTGGTACCGCCTTTTTTGTCGCGGTGCGGGGTGTGTATCTGTACCGGCAAACCAGCTTCTTTAGCCAGTTCTAATTGTGCGCGGTAATATTTTTCTTCGGCCGGGGTTTGGTCGTCAAAACCAATTTCGCCAATACCTACTACACCTTCTTTGTAAACAAACAACGGCAGTATCTCCATTACCTGCTCGGCCAATGCTTCGTTATTCGCTTCGCGCGAATTTAGGCCGATGGTGCAGTAATGCTTAATACCAAACTGCGACGAGCGGAAACGCTCCCAGCCAATTAAACTGGCATAATAATCTCTAAACGTATCAATACCCGTACGCGGCTGGCCAAGCCAAAAAGCAGGCTCTATCAGCGCCACTACGCCGGCATCGGCCATGGCTTGGTAGTCATCCGTAGTGCGCGATGTCATGTGCACATGCGGGTCGAAAAACTTCATGCCCTTAATACCGTCCAAACTAACGGGTGGCGAAAGTGGTTCGTTTTTTACTTCATCAAACGAGTGGGTACAACACATATCTTTTGTATTTATTGGCCGGTTAGGGTATCCCAGCTTAGTTCATTATTATCAATTGCTTTAAGCAGCTCGGGGTATTTATTTAACAACTGTTTTGCGGGCTGATAGTTTGATTGCGCGATAGCCAAAGCAGCGGCCTTGCGGTCGGTCAATTTGCCATCATCAAACAGCTTTTTAATATCTCCAAAAAACGCATCATCTAAAAACGGACCAACCAAACGCCATTGCTTAGGGTTAGTCTCGCGGCCCGCGGCCCAACGCTCGTGCGCAAAATCGCTGATGATGTGGGCCAGGTCCTTATTGGCGCGTTCATCAATCCCGATGATCTTGTTGATATCCTTATCGGTAAAAAAGGCTTTTAATACTAATTGGTTCCAGGCGGCTTGCTCCAAATGTTTGGCCGGATACGGATTATGGTACATAATGGCTTCCAACACATCGCCAATATTACTGCGGATGCCCTCGGCGCAACGCTTAACCCAAAGTCCGGGGTAAGGCAACACCGGCAGGGCCGAATATAAGGCAACCAACTCGCCCATTTCGGCAGCCAGGAACAGGTTTTCTATCGCTTTAAAATAGGCTTCTTTGTCGCCGCTATCAGCACTTACCAACAAGTAAACACGCACCAGGCGGTCAATGCTCCAGCCATTAACCGAAAAGCCGGGGGCAAGGGTAGCTAACTGGTGCGACTGCTCATCCGTTACTTTAACAATGCCTTTACCCGTTTTACGCGGGGCTACAGCAAACTTGGTGTTTAGCAGGCGTGTCTCGTCCAGCCAATCCAACACTTCGTTGGCGGCATTGGCACGGATAATTACTTTTAATATCGATTGTAAAGCCGTCACCCCTTTATAAGTTTATCACCACAAAATAATCAATGATCAACGCGCCTGATATAATAAGCAAACCAAAAAACTCGCGGGTAATTTCAATGAAAGGTTTCTCGGCCTGCATGGTTTCAACCAGGCTTGGTCGATTGTATTTTATTAACCAATCGCGCACGCCGTCTTTCTCAAAAAACAGCTTAACAGCATAAATTAAGTAAAATGCAGTCAGGCCCAGATAAACGTTAGGGTAATACATCTCGAAACAAGCTAAACCGCAGCAAGCGGCAACCGCTACATATATTGGTACCCATAGGTACCAATCAGGGTCGTTAAAGTTTAAGTAGGCGAAACCTAAAAACGAGATGCAAAAAATTACATTTATAATTATAAAGAATATCATCGACTAAGAATTAATTCGGTAAAGATAGCTACAGGCCCCTCATCAAAATATGACCTGTATCACAGCCGGTAAAATTACGGTTCAAACGCATAAATGCGACACACAAATATAAGTATTGTGTAAAAATGCGCTTACGCTATATACGGTCTACCTGCGGGTGTATCTTTTTAGTTTGCGGGCAAGGTATCCTTCGTCAATAAAGTGCACCGTATTTTTTTGTTGCGATACGTAAATGCCGCCGTGCCCGCTAAATAAATAAGCCGTAAAGCAGGCCACAGCAAAAAACAAGGCATACTGGGCACCAAACAACTCTACCCCCATTAATGTACAGGCTAATGGCGTATTAGTTGCCCCGGCAAATACCGCTATAAAACCCAGCGCGGCAAATAGCGCGACAGGCGCATCCATCAAAACGGATAAACTATTACCCAGCGTAGCGCCGATATAAAACAGCGGCGTAACCTCGCCACCCTTAAAGCCTGTACCTAAGGTGATGGTGGTGTAAATAGTTTTCCAGAGCCAGCTCCAGGTATCGGCGCCGCCGCTGTTAAATGCTGATGAGATGGTTATAGCACCGGGATATTCGGCATTAACACCCAGACTTAAGTAGTCGGGCTTACCGATGATAAACGTGAGGGCGATGATGATCAAGCCGCCTAAAGCCGGGATGGCCCATTTAGGTGCTATAAATTTATTAAACACATCCTTTACCCCATGCACAGATACCGAAAAGAACCAGCTGGCCATACCAAAAGCGATGGACGCGACGATAACCTTCGCCAGCAACAAGCCATCAAAAGGGAAATAATTATGATATAAATGCGGGATGGCTTTATCTATAGTGATATGATAAGCGGTATGGTGAAGTCCCCAAGCGGTAAAGGTACAATCGGCCACTATACCGGCTACCAAACATGGCAACCAGGCGTTTTTATATTGAATGCGCCCTAATGTCAATACTTCCATGGCGAACAGCGCCCCGGTTAGCGGCGTGCCAAACACGGCCCCGAAGCCAGCGGCTATGCCGGCAATTAAGATCACGGCAGTATCGGCAGTGTTTAATTTAAACCATTTTGAAAAAGCCTGGGCTATGCTGCCGCCCATTTGCACCGCCGTACCCTCGCGCCCGGCCGAGCCGCCAAACAGGTGGGTAACAACCGTTGCTATCAAAACAAAGGGCGTCATCCGCTTAGGCACACCGCCGCCGGGCTGATGGATCTCATCCATGATCAGGTTATTGCCTCTATTGGCAGTGTCGCCCCAATATTTGTAAGCAAGATATATGGCTACACCTGTCAGCGGCAAAAAATAAAGCAGCCATGGGTGTGCAAACCTAAAATGAATGGCCCAATTAAGCAGCCACATAAATAAAGCAACCGCGCTGCCAATAGCCACAGCAACCGGCACAGCAATAAGCGAGCAGCGTAATAATCGTTTAAGGGTGATTTGAAATGATAAGAAGAAAGTCTTGTTGATGCTCATGTCCTACAAAAATAAGCGCAGCTATGGCTACGGGATAATTGATTTTTGTAGGCGCCATCAGCTTTTTAGGGCGGTTAAATCGGAAGACACCATTTCCGTGTTATTATCAAAGTTATAGATATTTTTTTAACAATCAACATAAAGCCAATCATACAAAATAATCTGACTCAATATTTTGAATGATAGAAATTAAGGCTTAAAATTACTGTCTATAAACCTTATAACATGATAAAATATCTGGCAACCTTATTAATGGTACTTAGCAGCTTTGTTGTTAAAGCCCAACTAAACTCTGACAAACTTATTGGCACTTGGGAGCTGAGCGAGTTTTCTTACAATGGCAATAACGTAGTGCCGCAAATAAACGGCTTTAAGCGCTATAAAATGTACACGGCCACCCATTTTGCGGTGTTTGAAGTTAACACACAAACTAACGTGGTTACCACAAGTTTTATGGGCACCTATACACTGATTGACAGCAGCTATGCCGAACGTATAGTTTACTCAAGCCGGGCTAATATAAAAGCAGGCAGTAATTATTTGGCAAAGGTGAGCTTTGACAATGAAGATAGCATGGCGATGGTAGCCAAGCTAAACGGATTGCCTATGGATGAGCGTTGGAAAAAAGTTAAAGCCGACCCGTTTAACAAGTAGGAAAGTAGCAAGCACCGCCGCTATCCATTTTGAAGCAGTAAGCTTATTACTTAACCTATAACTCGCAGAATTTCACAAGGCCACAGTTTTATTTGGCCTTTGCCCCGTAGTACTGTTTAACAAGCGCGGCTATTTTATGGCGTATATGGGTTGAAATGGCTTTTTCCCATTTTATTTTAAAGGTACCGTCTTCGCGGGTGGTTACGGTGAAATAATCTTTCAGTGCGCCATTTATTTCGCTGGCGTTGGTTGCGGCTATTTGTTCAATGCCTTTATCAAATTCTTGCATGTGTGGGTTGTTTCTTTAATGTACTATTTAATTGTGGTTATTGCACCGCGGTTTTTACTTTATACTGCTTAAGCGCTTTTATCACCACTTTAACAATTTCGTCTTGCCCTGCGTCAGACATCAGGTACTCTTCATCAACCGGGTTATTAATAAAGCCTGTCTCAATCATAACCGCAGGCATGGCGCTATGTGCCAACACCAGCAGGCCCTGCTCTTTTACACCAACGGTTTGCCTGCCCTCGCCTTTAAACTCGTGGTTTAGCAAATCGCCAAAAAGTATACTGTGTGTGCGGTACTTTTGCAGGTAGGCGTTTAACATGATGCGGTTAATCGGGTCGTCCTGGTTAAAGTTTTGGTATTTGGTTTTGTAATCTTTTTCCTGGGTGATAGACGCATTTTCGCGAATGGCCTCCATTTGCTCTTTCACCCTGTGAAAACCATACACCAGCATCATCGTTCCTTTTTGTTTGTGGGCGCTGTACCCGGTTCCTTCGGGCGATGAGTTGCAGTGGATGGAGATAAACAGGTTTCCGTTTTTCTGGTTAGCTATACCCGCGCGGCGATCAAGCGGGATAAAGGTATCATCGCTCCTGGTCATTACCGCGGTAACACCGGGCATTTGGTCTTGTATGGCGGCACGCAGCTTTTTGCCTATTTGCAGGGCTATAGTTTTCTCGTTAGCATGCAAACCATGCGTACCCGGGTCTTTACCACCATGCCCCGGGTCAATAATTACCGTTTTAAACTTAAAGGTGTTTTGCGCCACACTATCCTGCGCATTGGTAAACGCGCTCAGAAAAATAATTAAGCCTAATAATGCACCATTAACGGTAAATAAGCGCAAGCAATGGGGTATTTTCATTTAAACTTTTAGAGGGTGGTGGGGCATTAATTAGTTTCGGCACATTTTGGGCACAGGCCGGTAGCGCTAAAGCTTAAACGTTCTAATTTAAAACCTTTGGGCAATACAATAGGCGGCATATCCAGTTCATCAAGGCAGTATACATTTTTGCAGTTGGTGCAGTTAAAGTGCAGGTGCTCGTCGTTATGGTTATGCTCGTCGCAATTATCAGAGCAAATGGCATAGTTGGCCGTACCGTTTAAATCAAAAACCTTATGGATAATCCCTTTTTCTTCAAAAGCATTTAATATGCGGTACAAGGTAACGCGGTCAACATCGCCAATAACACTTTCCAGGTCTGGCTGCGATGTGGCTGTCTTTTTATTTACCAGTAAATTAAGTACCCGCAAGCGCGCCTCGGTGCGTTTAAGCTGGTGCTTTTTTAGTAAATGCTCAAAATGATGGTTAATACTCATGATATTATATGCAAAACTACTAAGAAATAGCGAGTTTAATAAACTCTTGTTTGACTAATGGTGATGGATAGGGTTTAGCCTGACGCGTTTGCCTGGCGACGACAACTCACCCGGTCGACGCTTCGCTGGACCTGCCCTCTCTTCCGCAAGCGGTAAAGAGGGCTTTTATGATTTAAGAAAAATTTATTCACCAACTATTCAAACCCTCTTTGCGCAAGCAGAGAGGGTCGACGAGCGAAGCAATGTCGGGGTGAGTCCTCGCCGACAGACCCGCCGATAATCAATGCCTTTTAGAGTGATTATGTTTTAAATGAAAAAAATGATCGTCGGTATTGCAAACATCAACATATTTAAAGTTTACAAAATGGGCCAGGGCAATAGTTAAGCCGCCCAACGGAACGATAATAATTTCCAGCCAGCCTTTTAAATACAAATGGCCTGACACTATCAGCGCAAAACCAATAACCAACAGCAACATAGGCAATGCCTTGCGGTGGGTACGAAAGTATGATATAAATATTGACGACACACCCAACGCCAGCGCTATAACAATCATGGCAATTTCAAACAGGGGGTGCGCTAAAAAACCTATGCCGGCCAGCGGTAAAAAGGTTAACAAAATAGGTACAATAGCGCAATGCAACGCGCAAATTGTAGACGCGGTCATCCCTATTCTATCCAACCTTGAACCTTGTTTTCTTGATGCCATTGTGCAAATATAAGCAAACGCAACACAATTGCATTTTATTTATTTCAAAATTATACTGCGCTGACACAATATTTCTTCAAAGTAAAGAAATGATAGCTATAACTATTTTATTGTTTTTTTGTATAAAGTTTCTGCAATAATGCTTGTATATTCATCTCAAATAAAACACTTTTGTTTTTTATGCTGTTACAACATATAGGAATATAACCTTTTAAAAAATTTCCCGTATAAAATCTACATATGACCGCCGATAGCAAACCAGTAAGTATTCTGTTAGTTGATGACGATGAGATCAACAATTTCATATCTATTAAACTGATAAAAAAGGCTTTAGACGATACCAAGATTTCTGCCTGTTTAAACGGAAGATTTGCCATTGACGAGTTGGTTGAGATACAAAGACACGACCCATCATTACTGCCCGACTTTATTTTGCTGGACATTAACATGCCGATAATGAATGGTTGGGAATTTTTAGACGAATACAAACGCTTGAATATTGACCCGCTTGGTAAAAGCAAGATCTATATCATATCGTCATCAGTATTCAGCAATGATATTAATAAAGCACGCTCATATCCACTGGTAAAAAACTTCATCTCGAAACCGCTGAGCGTAGAAAAAATAAAAGAGATGTTTGCGGCTAACTAAATCACCTCAAAATAGTCACAATGAATAGCGATAGGCCAAAAGCCTGTCGCTATTTTTATTTACGCATAGCGATGGGTTTGAAACCCATCGCTATGTTGGGCTGGGCGCTACGCCGTTATTGGCGTTATGGTAAAATGATCGCCATTGTAAGCGATATTACCTACCGGCGATGATTTAGCATGGTAAAACAGGCATGTCCAGCCTTCGGCGGCCGCTTTTTTACCATATTCTTCGCGCAGGTCCATGGCTTTTTGCGGGTCGTAATCGTATTTAGCTTTAAATCGACGAATTAGTTGCTCTGGCTCAGGCAGTTCATCGCCACCAAAAAAACATTTCTGACCGGCATCTTCAACCAAATAAACGTGGTGATACTGGCAGTGCCCGCCCGATAATTCATAGCTGATACCTGAACGGAATGTGCCCGATCCTTCAACAAAAGTTAATTGTGCCGAGCGTTGCAGCACATCAAATATATCTGTGTGGTATGATGAGGATTTGCCGCTGTAGGCTGTCTCCCATTCGCCGCGCTGTATAACATGCTCTGCACCCGGGAAGCTTGGTTCAAACTTGCCGTTTCGTTCAACCACCAATCCACCAGAGTGATCATAATGCAGGTGCGACATTAGCACCAGGGTAACATCCTCCGGATCGAAACCTGCATTCCGAATGTGTTGGTGAAGAAATAATTCGTCGCGGGTATCTTTATATCCCAGGCCGGCATCAAATAAAATAAGGTCTGTTGACGTTTGTACCAGGAAGGGATTGACGTGGATAAAAAGCGAACCCGGACGATCACGAAAGTTATCAACCTGTGGGTTAAACGGAACAAATTTTTTAGAGGCGTCAACCGAGTATGAGCCTTCGCCAAGGGGGAAAATTTTCATATATGAAGATGTGCAGATGGGTTAGATGTGCAGATGTTTTAAATGTGCAGATATGCGAATGTGCAGATGTGCAAATGATTATTTAATGTTAAATTTTTTAATAAAACGCCGATAGCCGGCAAACAGTTTTAATGTTTCATCAACACTATTACAGCAATCAAAAAATCTGCACATCTGCACATTCGCATATCTGCACATTCACTATCTTTACTGTTTTTACAAAGCAAAGATATGAATAAACGGTGGACGATAAGGGAAGTTCCGGCAGAGGATGCCATAACGGCATTAGCTGCTGAGCTTAACATTGATCCCGTTTTAAGCACATTGCTATTACACAGGGGTATAACAAACTACGACGAAGCGAAATACTTCTTCCGCCCTGATGAGCGCCACCTGCATGACCCATTCCTGATGAAGGATATGGAGCAGGCTATTGAACGTATAGAAACCGCCATTACCGCCGGCGAAAAGATCATGATCTACGGCGATTATGATGTTGACGGCACTACTTCCGTGGCCCTCGTGTACAGCTTTTTTAAAAATCATCACGGCAATATTGAATATTATATACCCGACCGTTACCGGGAAGGTTATGGTATCTCTACACAAGGCATTGATTATGCGGCAGCCAACGGTTTTACGCTGATTATAGCCCTTGATTGCGGCATAAAGTCCGTCGATAAAATCGCCTATGCTAATACACTGAATATTGATTTTATTATTTGCGATCACCACACGCCGGGCGATACCTTGCCTGACGCTGTCGCGGTATTAGACCCCAAACGTGCCGACTGCCCTTATCCTTTTAAAGAGCTATCAGGCTGCGGCATTGGCTTTAAACTTGCCCAGGCTTACGCCGAAAAGAACGGCCTGCCATTTGAGGACGTTGCTAAATACTTCGACCTTGCTGCGGTAAGCGTGGCTTGCGATATCGTCCCTATTGTTGGCGAAAACCGGGTGTTGGCCTATTATGGCTTACAAAAACTGAATACAGACCCATGCATTGGCCTGAAAACATTGATGGGGGTTGCTGGTAAAAATATTAGCTATACCATATCAGACATTGTTTTTCTGCTTGGCCCCCGCATTAACGCCGCCGGCCGTATTGACGACGCTAAACATGCGGTTGAGTTATTAATATCATGCGATGAGGAGGCCGCTAAAGAAAAAGGCGAGCTCATCAACATACATAACCTTGAGCGTAAGGAACATGATCTTTCCATCACCGACCAGGCACTGGGTATGATTAGCGATAACCAGATATTGATAAACCGCAAATCCACCGTTGTTTTTAATGAGAACTGGCACAAAGGGGTTATTGGTATCGTTGCTTCGCGATTGACGGAGAAATACTATCGCCCTACGGTAGTGCTTACGCAATCAAACGGGCATGTGGCCGGGTCGGCACGGTCTGTTTTGGGGTATGATCTGTACGAAGCCCTTTGCGGTTGCAGCGACTTGCTGATACAGTTTGGCGGGCACAAATATGCGGCAGGCTTAACCATGCAGCCCGAAAACGTAGAGGCCTTTATGGATAAGTTTGAAGAGGTAGTAAGCTCAACCATCGCGCCCGAACAATTGATACAACAGATACAAATTGACGCCGAATTACGTTTAGAACAAATTGAAGCCAAGTTTTTCAGGATTTTGAACCAGTTTTCGCCGTTCGGGCCTGAGAATATGTCGCCGGTGTTCATCAGCAAAAATGTGTATGTTAGCGGCAACCCGATGCTGGTTGGGCAAAACCATTTAAAAATGACGGTAATGCAACCGGGATCGGCGCACTTTGATTGTATAGCTTTTGGACACGGCGAGTATCTTGAACAAATAAAAAAAGACGTACCTTTTGATATTTGTTACAGCATTGAAGAAAACGTGTGGCGCGAACGGCGTACCATACAATTGAATATAAAAGGGATAAGGGTTAAAGATTAGAGATTGGTGATTAGTTAATTAGAGATTAGTATTATAAATTTTCGAGACGATTAATTAAACTGACACTAATCCTACAATCATTAAATCCTACGAATCAAGGTTCAGACAATGAATTTAAGAGCAGACAATTTAATAAAGAAATACAGGCAGCGTACTGTTGTAAACGATGTGTCGTTCAACGTATCGCAAGGCGAAATTGTGGGTTTATTGGGGCCAAACGGTGCCGGTAAAACAACATCGTTTTACATGATTGTGGGTTTAATAAAACCTAACGAAGGCCATATATTTCTTGATGATGAAGAAATAACTACCGACCCCATGTATCGCCGTGCTCAAAAAGGCATCGGCTACCTGGCGCAAGAGGCGTCGGTTTTTCGTAAGCTGACGGTTGAGGATAATATTAAAGCTGTATTGGAAATGGGCAACTTGCCCAAAGACATTCAGCAAGAAAAACTGGAAACCCTGATAGACGAGTTTAGCTTACACCGCGTGCGTCGTAACCGTGGCGACTTGCTATCGGGTGGCGAGCGTCGTCGTACCGAGATTGCCCGCGCTTTGGCTGCCGAACCTAATTTTATCTTGTTAGATGAGCCTTTTGCGGGGGTTGACCCTATAGCGGTGGAAGAGATCCAGAGCATGGTGGCAAAACTGCGCCATCGTAATATTGGCATATTAATTACCGACCACAACGTGCAGGAAACGCTATCTATCACAGATCGCGCTTATTTGTTGTTTGAGGGTAAAATATTAGAGTCGGGCGTACCTGAGGTATTGGCAGAGAATGAATTAGTGCGTAAGGTGTACCTGGGTGCCAACTTCGTGTTAAAAAGAAAAACATTTGCGCAGTAACCTTATCGCCTTATGACAATTTTCAACTCCGTTTTTACCTGGTTCATGAAAAAGCGTATCCATCAGATAGAGCTTTTTATGAAATACCCCAATGAGGTGCAGGAAGAATGGTTTGAACAATTGATATCGCGCGCCGAAAACACCGAGTGGGGTAAAAAATACGGATACAAAAGCATTACCACCCTCAACGAGTTTAAAGAACGCGTGCCTATACAAACCTACGATACGCTGAAGCCCTACATTGAACGCATGCTCAAAGGCGAGCAAAACGTGCTGTGGCCCTCAGAGATCCGTTGGTTTGCCAAATCATCGGGCACTACTAGCGACAGGAGTAAGTTTATCCCGGTTAGCGAAGAGTCTTTAGAAGAGTGCCACTTTAAAGGTGGTAAAGATCTGCTGACCATCTACTTCAACAATCGCCCCAATGCCAAAATGTTTACGGGCAAGATATTGACTTTGGGCGGCAGCCACCAGATCAGTCATTTAAGCCCGGACACTTCATTTGGCGATCTTTCTGCGGTGATCATGAAAAATTTGCCCCTGTGGGCTGAGTTTCACCGCACGCCCCATCTGGACATCGCTCTGTTGGAAAACTTCGAGGAAAAGATAGAGAAAATGGCCCACGCCACTAAAGATGTTAATGTTACCAGCCTAAGCGGTGTCCCTACCTGGAACCTGGTGCTTTGCAAACGGATTCTTGAAATAACCGGTAAAAATAACCTGCTGGAAGTTTGGCCCAACCTGGAAATGTATTTTCATGGTGCGGTTAACTTTACCCCTTATCGCGAGCAGTTTAAAAAGCTGATACCGAGCGATGACATGTATTACCTGGAGAACTACAATGCGTCTGAAGGTTTCTTTGGCATACAGGACCAGCGCGAAGGCGGCGAAATGCTGTTGATGCTGGACTACGGTATTTTCTACGAGTTTTTACCATTAGAGCAACTGCACCATGAAAACCCGGAAACCTTAACGCTGGATGAAGTAGAGCTGGATAAAAACTACGCCCTCATCATCAGCACCAATGCTGGTTTATGGCGATACCTGATTGGCGATACCATTAAATTCACGTCGCTTGCACCTTACCGTATACAGATAACCGGCCGCACCAAACATTTCATCAACGCCTTTGGCGAAGAAGTGATCATAGACAATGCCGAGCGTGCGCTGGAAGAAGCCTGCAACCAAACCGGCGCTGTTATACGTGAGTATACGGCCGCTCCTGTATATTTTACCGGCGACGAATGCGGTGCCCACGAATGGCTGATTGAATTTGAAAAAAAACCAAACGAGTTTGAGCGCTTTGTTGATCTGCTAGACGAAACCCTGCGCCGCATCAACTCTGACTACGACGCCAAGCGTTTTAAAGACCTTGCCCTGCGCCGCCCGATAGTGCGCCGCGTACCCGAAGGAACTTTCTTTAACTGGATGAAAGAAAAAGGCAAACTGGGCGGACAAAATAAAGTGCCGCGCCTGGCTAATAACCGCGAGTATGTGGATGCGATTTTGAAAGTGGTAGAACTGGTTTGATATAATGAGTGATTGAGTGAATTATTGAATGAGTGAGTTGTTGCAGCGTTGTCATGCTGAGGAACGAAGCATCTGCAAATTATACCTACGCCGCTTGGCAAATTGGGTTTATTTTATGTAATATTGGGTAGCTAACTATAACCTTTGAAACATTATTACCTTATTTTCCTGTTATTGCTATGCAGCTACCACAAGGGTAAAGGACAAAACGCCAACAGCATTTTTGTTAAAACCTTTACGCCACAGCAGTTACGTCAGGATATT
>JAZKET010000055.1:0-20245 GCA_040386815.1 Bacteroidota bacterium
AAAGCTGCTGCGTTTGCTGGTATCCTTATCAAAATACATTTTGCGGATAAACTTTGGGATGATGCGCTGCGCCAAAACCGGCTGCAGGCCATTAGCAATATTTAGGGTGATAAGGATAAACAGAATTTTTTTCATACCGGTTGCAGCAACTAAGATAGTGTTTACACGGTGAACTTTGTTTTATAGCAGTTATAATTAACAATGTGTTAATGTTAGAGAGAGTTAACGTGCTGGTTTTAAGAGCATTTCAAAATTACGGCCCCTTTTTAAGCAAAATGCCTACTTTTGCGCTTTAATTGAAAACTAAATAACCATGAGCACAACTAAAGGACCCGTATCTCAGTTTATTGAAAAAAACTATCTGCATTTTAACGCCGCCGCGTTAATGGATGCTGCCAAAGGCTATGAAACCCACTTGCTTGAAGGCGGTAAAATGATGGTAACACTGGCCGGTGCCATGAGTACTGCCGAACTGGGCATATCGCTGGCCGAAATGATTCGCCAGGGTAAAATAGATATCATATCATGTACAGGTGCAAACCTTGAAGAAGATATAATGAACCTTGTAGCGCACTCGCACTACAAACGTGTACCTAACTACCGCGATTTAAGCCCGCAGGATGAGTGGGACCTTTTAGAGAACCATTACAACCGCGTAACCGATACCTGTATCCCTGAGGAAGAAGCTTTCCGTCGTTTACAAAAGCATATCCATAAAATATGGAAAGATGCTGATAACGCCGGCGAACGCTATTTTCCGCACGAGTTTATGTACAAAATGCTTTTGAGCGGCGATTTGGAGCAGTACTATGAGATAGACCCGAAAAACTCTTGGATGCTGGCCGCTGCCGAAAAAAATCTGCCTATTGTTGTACCGGGATGGGAAGACTCAACCATGGGTAACATCTTTGCATCGTACGTTATTAAAAACGAAATTAAAGCAACTACTATGAAAAGCGGTATCGAATACATGGCTTGGCTGGCCGATTGGTACCCTAAAAACTCAAGTGGTAAAGGTGTAGGCTTTTTCCAGATTGGTGGTGGTATAGCAGGCGACTTCCCGATATGTGTTGTACCGATGCTTTACCAGGATATGGAGATGCAGGATATCCCGTTCTGGAGCTACTTCTGCCAGATCTCAGATTCAACAACTTCAT
This sequence comes from Bacteroidota bacterium, assembly GCA_040386815.1. GTDB lineage: Bacteria > Bacteroidota > Bacteroidia > Sphingobacteriales > Sphingobacteriaceae > Mucilaginibacter. Next base: position 1,158 of record JAZKET010000055.1, read on the forward strand.
ACGGTTCATACTCGGGTGCAGTACCTAATGAGAAGATAACCTGGGGCAAGCTTGATGTTACAACACCTAAGTTTATTGTTGAAAGCGATGCAACCATTGTTGTGCCGTTGATATTTGCCTGGTTGTTAGGCCAATAAATAGTGCGTAAAAAAGCAAGAAAAAGCCATTTTTTCGATTATTTAGAATAATTATAAATTATTTATAACTGTCATTTATTTGTCAGCGATTATTTAATAAATTATACTTTTGTGGCTGAAAATTACGAGGAATATTGTGTTCTATCCTCAGTTTCGCACACTATACAAATAACTATTTAGCATCAATACAACTTTATGAGTAGCATCTCATTAATTTTTAAACAATTCTCAAAGTCGGTTTTACTGCTTGCCTGTTTTACTGTTTGGGGAATTTCTGCTAAGGCGCAAGGCGACGCTGCAAAAGGTGAAGCCACATTCAAGTCTACCGGTTGTAACGGCTGTCATAAGATAGACGCTCGGTCAACTGGTCCGGCTTTGGGTCCACTGGTTTCTTCGGATACTAACGACAAATGGCTAACCTCATGGATACATGACAGCCAGGCTTTAGTTAAATCTGGTGACGCTAAAGCAAAGGCGATTTTTGAAGAGTACGGTCAAACGGTAATGCCTGCATACCCTCAGTTATCTGATGGTGATGTTGCAGACATTTTAGCTTATGTACGTGCCGACTGGAAAAAAATTGAAGAAGCAAAAGCAAAAGCTCCGGCCGCTGGTGCTGCCGTTGTTGATCAAGGCCCAAGCAGTGTAACTGTTTACGCGCTTATCGCAATTGTTATCGTTGCGTTTATCATCATTTTGGTTTTAAACAGAGTGATATCAACTTTAGAGCGCTTATTAAGCAGCAAAAGATTATTACCAATTGAAGAAGTTTTAGCGGCTGATGGTTCGGTAGTTAAAGAAGAGAAATATGTTTTCTTAAGAAAGATCTTAAAAAACAAAAAACTCGTTTTCTTTATCCTGCTTTGCGGCACTATCGCAATGGGCAGCCTTACCTGGGTTACTTTGTGGAATACTAACGTTCACCAGGGTTACCAACCGGTGCAGCCTATTAAATACTCGCATGAGTTACACGCCGGTGTAATGAAAATTGAGTGTCAATATTGCCACACAGGTGCTTTCAAGTCTAAAAACGCATCTATCCCGTCATTAAACGTTTGTATGAATTGCCACAAAGCCGTTAAGACGGAGTCGCCAGAGATACATAAAATTTATGACGCGTTGGGTTACGATCCTGAAACCCAGAAATACGACGAAAAAAAGGCAAAACCTATCCAATGGGTACGTATACACAACCTGCCTGATTTGGCTTACTTTAACCACGCGCAGCACACTACAGTTGCCGGTGTAAAATGCCAAACCTGCCACGGCCCGGTTGAAACCATGAAAGAGGTTTACCAATACTCGCCACTTACCATGAAATGGTGTATACAGTGCCACAAACGTACTGATATCAACATCAAAGGTAACGGCTATTACGAAAATATGCTTGCGGTGCATGATCTTATCAAAAAAGGTAAGAAAGTTACACCAGCGCAATTGGGTGGTATCGAGTGCGGTAAATGCCACTATTAATTATAACAGAACTTAGCATTACAGTTTATACTATAGCTTAAATGGATAGCAATAAAAAATACTGGAAAGGTTTAGAAGAGCTAAACAAGACACCAGAATTTGTTGAGAAAAATAAACATGAATTCGCCGAGCCCATTCCTATTGAGGATGTATTGAGCGGAGACGGTTTATTAGGCAAAACACCTCGTCGTGACTTTTTGAAGGCGGTTGGTTTTGGTGTGGGCGCGGTTACTTTGGCAGCTTGTCAAAAAGTACCTGTAAACAAGTCAATACCATACTTAATTAAGCCTGAAGAGATAACCCCGGGTATAGCTAACTACTACTCATCAACTTTAGAAGGTCACGCCATTTTGGTTAAAACCCGCGAGGGGCGTCCAATTAAGGTTGAAGGTAACCCTAATGACCTTTTGGCCAAAGGCGGTTTAAGTGCAACAGCACAAGCATCTGTATTAGATTTATATGATGTTAGCCGTGTTAAGGCACCATTGCATAATGGCAGCGAAAAGGAGTGGAGCGATCTTGACGATTACATCAAATTAGAGCTTGCTAAAATTGGTGATGCCGGCACCAAGATCAGATTAATAACTTCAACTATTACCAGCCCGTCAACATTAGGTGTAATTGCTGATTTTATTGCTACTTATCCTAACACTAAACACATCAATTACGACGCGGTATCATACACTGGTATTATCCAGGCTAACCAAAATAGCTTTGGTAAAGCGGTATTGCCTCACTATAACTTTGATAAAGCTGACGTTATTGTAAGCTTTGGCGCTGATTTCCTTGGAACATGGATCTCTGGCGAAGAGTTTACCCGTCAATACGTAACCAACCGTAACGATAAATCATTAAAGGCTAAGAAAATGTCTCGTCATATTCAGTTTGAAACTGGTATGAGCCTGACTGGCACCAACGCTGACGTGCGTATCCCGCTTAAACCGTCAGAAGAAGGTGTAGCTTTAATTAACCTTTATAACGCTATCACCGGTACTACATTGCCAGGTAGCAAAAAATTAGAGAGCAACTCAACCAACAACGCTATTACTATTGCAGCTAAAGAGTTAGCTGCCGCTAAAGGTAAAGCATTGGTTGTTTCAGGTTCAAACGACGTAGCTGTACAAGTGTTGGTAAATGCTATCAATGCTGCTTTAGGTAGCTATGGTACTACTATTGATCTGGACAATCCATCAAACCAATACCAAGGTAACGATGCTGATTTTGCTGAATTTTTGAATGAAGCAAAAAGAGGCGAGGTTGCTGCAGTATTGTTCTTGAACGCTAACCCGGTTTACGATTACTACGATAATAAAGCAGTAACAGAAGCATTGGCTAAAGTGCCTTTGAAAGTATCTTTTGCTGCCAGCTTAGACGAAACTACCGCTACTTGTAATGTAGTTGCGCCTAACCACCACTACTTAGAATCATGGGGTGATGATAATGCTATTTACGGTTACTTTACTGTAATGCAGCCAACCATTAACCCGGTTTATAATACCCGTCAGGCAGAAGAGAGCTTGTTAATATGGAGCAGTAACCCTGTAACCAGCTACTATACCTACGTTACAAACCTTTGGACCGGTAGCATATTACCACTTGTTGGTTTATCTGGTCAAAAAGGTTGGGAAACTTTGTTGCAAACAGGTTTTGTAAAAAGCCCTAGCGCACCTACAACAGCTTACGCCTTTAGCCGCGATTTGAACGGTATTGCACAAACTATCCTATCGCAAAGCGCTAAACAAGTTGCAGGCGAGAAAGATTTCGAATTACACTTATACCAAAACAACGCCATCCGCGACGGTCGTCATGCAAACAACCCTTGGTTACAAGAGTTGCCGGATGCGGTATCAAAAGTTACCTGGGATAACTTCGCGGCTATGTCGCTTACTGATCTTAGAGCTTTAGACCTGCAAGAAGGTGATGTGATCACTATCGACGCTAACGGTACTTCAATTGCTTTACCCGTGTTATTACAACCCGGCCAGGCAGAAGGTACTATTTCTGTAGCTGTTGGTTATGGCCGTACTAAAGGTGGTGCTGTAATTGAATCAGGTATTGGTAAAAACGCGTTTCCTTTTTACAGCTTCCGTAACGGAACTTTGCAAGGAAACAACGTTGCAAAAATATCATCAACAGGCGATCATATCATTTTAGCGCAAACACAAACGCACCACTCATATGAAGGTCGTAATGTTGTTCGCGAAGCTAAATTTGTTGAATACAAAAAGAACCCATATAAAGGCAGTGGTAAAGACGGCGAGCATAAAGTTTACGAAACTTTGTGGGAAAGCTACGATACCCCAACTTACAACTGGGTAATGGCTATTGACCTTAATGCTTGTACCGGTTGCGGTGCCTGCGTTGTGGCTTGTAACGCCGAAAATAACATCCCGGTTGTTGGTCGTGAAGAGGTGCGTAACCGTCGCGAAATGCACTGGATCCGTATTGACCGTTACTACAGCTTTAACGAGAAAGGCGAAAGCGTAACAGAAGAGCACGAGATAGACAAACTGGAAGACTTTAACAACGTATCTGTTGTACACCAGCCAATGCTTTGCCAGCACTGCGATCACGCGCCTTGCGAGACAGTATGCCCGGTATTAGCTACCGTTCACTCAAGCGAAGGTTTGAACCACATGGCTTACAACCGTTGCGTAGGTACACGTTACTGCGCTAACAACTGTCCGTTTAAAGTACGTCGCTTTAACTGGTTCAACTACTGGAACGACTCTCGTTTTGAGAACTACCTGCAAGAGCAACATACACAATTAGTATTAAACCCTGATGTAACTACACGTTTCCGTGGTGTTATGGAGAAATGTTCAATGTGTATCCAACGTATCCAGGCTGGTAAACTGCAAGCTAAAATGGAGAAACGCCCTGTTAAAGATGGCGAGATCAAAATGGCTTGCGCTCAAACCTGTTCTGCAAACGCTATCATCTTCGGTAACGGAAATGATCCTAACTCTGAAGTATCAAAAGCTTTAAGAAGCGAACGTACTTATTATGTGTTAGAAGAACTTGCCGTATTGCCAAGCATTGGTTACCAGGTTAAAGTTAGAAACACAAACGAATTAGAAGCTTAATTTTTACAATAGCTATAATATGGCATCTCATAAAGAATCGATAATTAGGGAACCGTTAGTTACCGGCACAGGTATTACCTACGCCAAGGTAACAGACGATGTTTTGTTCCCGGTTGAAAATAAACCTAACAAAGCGTGGTGGATAGGTTTCACCGTTTCAGTATTAGGCGCTTTACTTTGGGTATTTGCGGTTAGCTGGACGTTTTGGTACGGTATAGGCTCATGGGGCTTAAATAAAACTGTAGGCTGGGCCTGGGACATCACCGGTTTCGTGTGGTGGGTAGGTATCGGTCACGCTGGTACGCTAATTTCGGCAGTATTGTTATTGTTCCGTCAAAAATGGCGTAACTCAATTAACCGTTCTGCAGAGGCAATGACCATCTTCGCGGTAATTTGCGCCGCTACATACATTGTAGCACACATGGGCCGCCCTTGGATGGCATTATATTGTTTACCATTACCTAACCAATACGGATCGCTTTGGGTAAACTTTAACTCACCGCTGATCTGGGACGTATTCGCGATCTCTACATATTTCTCTGTATCATTAGTATTCTGGTACACAGGTTTATTGCCGGATATTGCTACTATACGTGACCGTGGTACAGGTTGGTACCGTCGTATCTACTCTATCCTTTCTTTCGGGTGGACAGGTTCGGTAAAAACCTGGCAGCGTTTTGAAACCGTGTCATTGATTTTGGCAGGTGTTTCAACTCCACTGGTACTATCAGTACACACTATCGTATCAATGGACTTTGCAACTTCGTTAGAGCCGGGATGGCACACTACCATCTTCCCTCCATACTTCGTTGCGGGTGCTATCTTCTCTGGTTTCGCAATGGTGCAAACGCTACTATTGGTTACCCGTAAGGTATTAGGTTTAGAGAATTATATCACCATGTTCCACATCGAATCAATGAACAAGATCATCCTTGTAACGGGTTCGGTAGTAGGTGTGGCTTATATTACTGAGTTCTTTATCGCTTACTATAGCGGTGGCGAGTATGAGCAGTATACTTTCTTAAACAGGTTTATCGGTCCGTACTGGTGGGCAGCTTGTATGATGTATGGCTGTAACGTATTGATGACCCAGGTAATGTGGTTTAAACGTGTACGTACCAACATTGCCATGTCATGGGTATTGTCAATCATTGTAAACATCGGTATGTGGTTTGAACGTTTTGTTATCATCGTTGTATCATTACACCGCGATTTCATTCCATCAAGCTGGGCTATGTTTTACCCAACCTGGATCGACGTTTCATTGTTCATTGGTTCAATAGGCGTATTCTTTACCTTGTTCCTGTTGTTTATCCGCGTATTACCTTCAATTGCAATGGCCGAGGTTAAATTGTTATTGAAAGAGCAAAGCGAGGAGTACAAATTGAAACAGATCAAAGAAGGTAACCTTGATCCGGAGCATGTTAAGTTCTACAAAGAATCATTGAAGAAATTTGATAGTGTTGATCTATCACAATATGAAAATGTATAATTATGAGCAGCACTAAATTTATATTAGGTCTTTTTGACGATCCGGATGTAATGATGCACGGTATCGACAAGTTACAGAAGAATAGTGTACCTATTTATGATGTATACACGCCTATGCCAATACACGGTATAGAAGCGAAATTAGGAATCAAAGATTCGCGTTTAGGATATGTAGCCTTTATGTTTGGCTGCCTGGGTGGTACAACCATCTTAAGTTTGGTTTACTATTTCCTGGTACACGATTGGCCAATGAACATTGGTGGTAAACCACACTTCGCGCTTCCGGATTTTATTCCGGTTACGTTTGAGTGGACGGTATTATTTGCCTCATTTGGTATGGCATTTACCTTCTTTTACTCTACGCACCTTTTCCCGGGCCGTGCGCCAAGGGTTATGGACCTTAGAGCAACCAACGACCGTTTTGTTATAGCTATTGATGCTAAAGGCAACACGCCACATGATGATATTACAAACTTGCTGAAAGAAGCAGGAGCAGTTGAAGTTAAGCATAACGACAGAAAATATGTTAGCTATGAATAAGTATAAAGTATTGGGTATTGCGGTTATTACCGTTGCTGCATCGATAGTTACAACGTCGTGCAATGATAAGACAAGCACCGGATGGGAATATGCCCCCAATATGTATAGGCACCTTGCCTTTGATCCGGATCAGAAAAATCCGAATTTCAAAGATGGCAAGACCGCGCAGGTACCACCGGCAAATACTACACCGGTAGGTTTTACAAGATTTGATTATCCGGCAACAACCGAAGGATATAGCCTGGCCAGCGTTGAAGTTAAAAACGTATTGGCGTATACATCAAAAAATATAGAGCAAGGCAAAAAATTGTATATCACATTTTGCGCGCCTTGCCATGGTGAAACAGGTAAGGGTGATGGAACGGTTACCACACACGGTTTCCCGCCGCCACCATCTTACTCAACCGGAACGTCATCACGTGGTGGTGCAATGAAAGATTTAACTGATGGTAAGATCTATCATACAATTACTTACGGCTTAAATGCTATGGGCTCATACGCTTCACAGCTATCGCCAGAAGAACGTTGGAAAGTAACCATGTACGTTCACCATTTACAAACTTTATAAGAAAACTGAATTTAATGGAAACTCATAACAGTTTTAACCAACAATTTGAATTTAGCGGTAAAGGCAAAACCTGGAGCCTAATAGGCATTGTTATAGGCATATTGGCCATAGCGTTCGGGTTTCTTTATGACCACGGTCATCATGCCGAACGTACCTTTGCAAACCTATTGCTAAATAGTTACTACTTCACCTGCGTTTGTATAGCTGGTATTTTCTTTTGCTCATTGCAATACGCGGCGCAAGCAGGCTGGTCTGCAGCTTTATTGCGTGTGCCACAGGCATTTGCTAAAGTATTGCCTTATGCAGCAGCAATATTGATCATAGTTATTGCCAGCGGCTTATTTTTAACACAGGAAATAGTTACGCACGAAGGTCATCATGAAATTACCGGTACTTACCTTTACAAGGAGTGGGCTTCAAAAGCTTTTACCGAGCATGGTAACGCGGCTTATAACCACCTTATAGCCGGTAAATCTGATTATTTAAATGTCCCTTTCTTTTTGGGGCGTATCATTGCTTACTTAGCAGCTTATAGCATCCTGGGTTTATTGTTAGTAAAATACTCACAAAACGAGGATGAGTTAGGTGGTATGTCAAACTACACCAAGAGCTTTAACATTGGCGTTACTTTCCTGGTAATATTCGGTTTCACCGTTCCATTGTTTGCTTTTGATACCATTATGTCATTAGACGCACATTGGTTCTCAACCATGTTTGGCTGGTACAACTTTGCGGCTATGTGGGTTAGTGGTTTAGCAGTAATCACTTTATTGCTGATCACATTACGTAAACAAGGTTACTTTAGCTGGATCACTGTTGATCACTTGCACAACCTTGGCCAGTTAATGTTTGGTTTCTCAATTTTCTGGACTTACCTGTGGTTTGCTCAGTTCTTGCTAATCTACTACGCTAACATACCTGAAGAGACAGTATACTTCTACAAAAGGTGGGAACCTGAGTTTCAACCATGGTTTTGGTTAAATATCGTACTTAACTTTTTGGCTCCATTCTTAATATTAATGGCCCGCGATTCAAAACGTGCTGTAAATGTTTTAAAAGTTGCTTGTATCGTTATTATATGCGGCCACTGGTTAGATTATTATATGATGATCATGCCGGGCACAGTAGGCCCACATGGAAGAGGTTTTGGTGTTGAAGAGATTGGTATATTTTTAGGATTTGTAGGTTTATTTTGCTTCTTGTTCTTCACGGCTTTAAGCAAATTCAAATCATTGATCCCTAAAAACCACCCTTTCATAGGTGAGAGCTTACATCATCACATATAATAATTGTTAAATTTGCAAATAATACAGAATACCAAACGACCAAATACAATGGCATTCAAACAAATAATAGATTCTAAAAAGTTAACTGCGCTTTTTGCGGTGTTAATGCTTGCGGGCAGCAACACGCTTATGGCACAGGCAACTGCAGCAGCCCAAGCTGAAAAACCGGGTGTTAACTGGTTAAGCGTAGGTTTTTATGTGCTTCTTTTCTTTATCGCATGTATATCAATTGCTATCATAGGTAAAGTACTGAAGGTGTATGATCTAAGCCAGCAGATACAGGGTAAAAAAGGTATCCAGTGGAACAATATCATGGCTATTTTATGCCTTGTGTTTTTAGTTGGTGGTTTAGCCGGAGCCTATTGGGATTTTACCGAGCACGGTACAAAAACTTTACCGGCGGCAGCATCTGAACACGGCGTAAAGATTGACGCAATGTTTTTAACAACCTCAATCATTACCATGTTTGTGGCTGTTGTAACCCAGATATTGTTGTTTACTTTCTTGTTTAAATACAAGCATTCTGATAAACGCCGAGCTTACTTCTTACCGCACAACAACACTATCGAGAAAGTTTGGACCATTATCCCTGCTGTAGTTTTAACTGTATTGGTGATATTTGGTTTCTTTACATGGCAGGAAGTTGAAAACAGCGCCGAGGTTCAAGGCAAGCCGGCTATCAATATTGACATTACCGGTAAGCAGTTTGCATGGGATTTACGTTATGCAGGTGCGGATGGTAAATTAGGTAAAAAGAACTTCAAGCTGGTTGTTGGTAGCAACAAAATGGGTCTTGATTTTCAAGACAAGAATGGTTTGGATGATATAACGGCTGATACTTTAGTGTTGCCTGTAAACAAAACTATCCGCTTAAACATATTTGCACTTGACGTAATCCATAGCGTTTATATGCCGCATTTCAGGGTGCAGCAAAACGCGGTACCGGGTTTGCCTACCTTCTTTAAATTTACGCCTACTTACACTACGGAGGAGATGCGTGCTAAAACAGAGAATCCGGCGTTTGAGTACACGCTTTACTGCAATAAAATTTGCGGAGCCAGCCATTATAACATGCAAAAAGTTGTTCGCGTTGTTACAGAAGGCGAATACAACCAATGGATAGCTAAACAAAAATTGTACTTAACCCCGGCGTTACGTACAGAGTTAAAGCTGGCCGCAGCAGATCAAAATCAAGGTATTACACAACAACAGTTAGCGTTAAACAATTAATTAGCGATTATGTCAACATTATCAGTTCACGATCACGGAGTAGCACATCACGAAGACGGTCACGAGCATCACCACGATACATTCCTTACTAAATACGTATTTAGCCAGGATCACAAAATGATTGCCAAGCAATTCCTGATAACAGGTATTACTATGGCGGTTATTGCGATGATTTTATCTATCCTTTTCAGGATTCAGCTTGCGTATCCAGATCAGGCGTTTCCTTTAATGGAAACATTATTAGGCCGTTTTGCTCCTGAGGGTCGTTTAGATCCGGAATTTTACCTGTCCTTGGTTACTATACATGGTACCATCATGGTATTCTTTGTATTAACTGCAGGTTTGAGCGGTACATTCAGTAATTTATTAATACCATTACAGATAGGTGCACGCGATATGGCGTCGCCGTTCCTTAACATGTTATCATACTGGTTTTTCTTAACCGCTTGTGTTATCATGTTGTCATCATTCTTCATCCAAAAGGGTCCTGCCGGTCCGGGATGGACAATCTATCCACCACTATCTGCATTGCCACAAGCGATGAAAGGTTCTGGCTTGGGTATGACGTTATGGTTAATTAGTATGACCTTATTCGTAGCATCATCATTAATGGGTGGTATCAACTACGTAAGTACTGTATTGAACATGCGTACTAAAGGTATGGATCTTTGGAAAATGCCTTTAACTATCTGGGCGTTTTTCTTAACCGCTATTTTAGGTGTATTATCATTCCCTGTATTGGTTGCAGGTGTTGTATTATTAATATTCGACCGTAGCTTCGGTACCAGCTTCTACCTATCAGACATCGTTGTAGCCGGTCAGGTTATGCCGTTTGAAGGTGGTAGCCCAATCTTGTTCCAGCACTTGTTCTGGTTCTTAGGTCACCCCGAAGTATACATCGTAATTATGCCTGCAATGGGTATATCGTCAGAGGTTATGTCAGTAAACGCGCGTAAACCAATCTTTGGTTACCACGCCATGGTTTACTCTTTGATAGGTATTACTGTGCTATCGTTCATTGTATGGGGTCACCACATGTTCATTACGGGTATGAATCCGTTCCTGGGCGGTGTGTTCATGATCACTACATTGATCATCGCAGTACCATCGGCAGTAAAAACATTTAACTGGCTTGCCACACTATGGCGCGGTAACATCAGGTTTACACCTGCTATGTTGTTCGCTATCGGTATGGTGTCATTCTTCATCTCTGGTGGTATCACAGGTATCTTCTTAGGTAACGCCGCGTTAGACATCAACTTACACGATACCTATTTCGTTGTAGCTCACTTCCACCTGGTAATGGGTTCGGCAGCTATATTTGGTATGTTGGCAGGTGTTTATCACTGGTTCCCTAAAATGTTTGGCCGTATGATGGACGAGAAATTAGGCTACCTGCACTTCTGGTTAACTTTCATTGGCGCTTACCTGGTATTCTTCCCAATGCACTTTATGGGTCTTGATGGTGTACCACGTCGTTACTACGCAATGACAGAGTTCCCTGCATTTAACCAGTGGATGTCTGTAAACTTGTTTATTACCTGGGCGGCTATCATGTCGGCAGTAGCGCAAGTTGCATTCTTATTCAACTTTGTACACTCTATTTTCTGGGGTAAAGAAGCTACTCAGAACCCATGGGAGTCAAATACCTTAGAGTGGACTACACCTGTTGAGCGCTTACACGGTAACTGGCCTGGCGAAATACCAAGTGTTTACCGTTGGCCATATGACTACAGTAAGCCTGGTGCCGAAGAGGATTATATCTTACAGACTACTCCGCTTTCGCAAACAATGAGTTCAAACCTACCGCACGATTTTGAAGATAATCCTGCAGGTTTAGAGGCGCATACCAAGTGGGTAAACGCGCAAAAAACAAACGAAGAAGTAAAGTAATATAAATTTACCGATCTGATCTTTTAGGGTATCTGTACCGGAAATTATTCCCAAACAGGTACCCTAATTTTTTAGAAATATTTAGATGAGCAACCCAAAGGCAAAAAACAGATTCAGAAAGACTAACCTCTTAAGTATTGCTCTGCTTTTTGTATTGATATTGGCGGGTGGCGTAGTGCGTAGCACCGGCTCTGGTATGGGTTGCCCTGATTGGCCTAAATGCTTTGGTCAGTATATTCCGCCTACAGAGGTATCTCAGTTACCGGCAGATTATAAAGAAAAATACGTTGCAGGTCGCCTGGCTAAGAACCAACGTTTTGCCAAAACCTTAGATGTATTTGGCTATAGCGATTTGGCAAAACGCCTGCGCGAAGACAAATCGATATTGATCCCTGAAGAATTTAATGTCGCCCGCACTTATACCGAATATGTCAATCGTTTAATAGGCGCGTTATCGGGGATATTTTTGCTGCTTACGGCGGTTTATTCTTTTAGCTATCGCGATGTTAATAAGTTGATACCCTTTTTAAGCGTGTTTAATTTGGTGCTGATAGCTTTTCAGGCCTGGTTAGGATCTATAGTAGTATCAACCAATTTAGTAGCCTGGATCATTACCGTACACCTGTTGATTGCCTTGGCGATACTGGCGGTGTGTATCACTACCTATCATTTAGCAAAAGTGACGGGAAGGCCGAAATTAAGGGTTAATCCCGTAACGCATATTGTTACTGTGCTTGCTTTGGCAATAACGCTATTGCAAATTGTATTTGGCACCGAGGTGCGCGAGAAGATAGACGCGGTTTCAAACCGTTTGCAAGGAGGGTACCGTTCAGAGTGGATCAAGAACGCGGGTGATATATTTGCCCATCATCGTGATATTGCAGTATTTGTATTGGTTATAAACCTGTTGTTGTTTGGTTTGATGCGCAGGGCCTTTAATAGGCACTCGTTACAGCAGCAAATCATGAGTTTTAGCTTTTTGATGATTATGTTGCAGATAGTTACCGGCATCATATTATCATATCTTGCATTGCCGCCTTACGCGCAGGCACTGCACATATTATTGGCAACCTTAGTTTTTGGTGCACAGTATTACCTGATGCTTAATTTGTACAGATCGGTTAACATACACGGAGGAGGGGCACGATGAAGGGGAGTGATTTTTCAAAACTGATCAAATTCAGGCTGACATTCCTTGTAGTGTTTTCAGCGTCGATATCTTTTATTATAGCGGTAAAAGCCAACGGGGGCAATACCTGGGGCTTATTATACAGCACTACCATGTGGGTAATGTGGTTAAAGTTGGTAGCAGGTGGCTTTTTAGTTACAGCGGCCGCTAATTGCTTTAACGAGGTAATTGAGGTTGATCTGGACAAACTAATGAAACGCACCATGGACCGCCCAATGCCTGCCGGCCGTATGACTACCGGCCAGGGTTTAGTATTAGGTTTAGGTATGGGTATAGGTGGTACTTATTTATTAGGTTCTTTGAATTTACTAACTGGTTTACTATCGGTGTTTTCGATACTGCTTTACGCGTTTGCTTACACACCTTTGAAACGTAAATCGCCAATAGCGGTGTTTGTTGGTGCCATACCCGGTGCATTACCTGCTTTAATAGGTTATGTAGCCGGCCAGCCACATGGCCGTATTGATGAGATAGCTTTAATATTGTTCTCTATACAATTCATTTGGCAGTTTGTGCACTTTTGGGCCATTGCCTGGGTGTTAGATGATGATTATAAACTGGCCGGTTTCCGCTTGTTACCTACGCAGAACCGGGACAGGGCCAGCGCGATAGTAACCGTTATATTTGCCATTATATTGGTACCTGTTAGTTTACTGCCAACTATTTATGGTTACGGTGGTTACTATGTAGGCGGCGTATCGCTGGTGTGTAGTTTGATATTTTTATACCAGTCAATAGGCTTATTACGTACCCTGCAAATAGCACAGGCACGTAAGCTGATGTTTGGCTCGTTTTTTTACCTGCCTATAGTGCAGTTGATGTTTTTATTTGATTTTATAGCGAAGTAATGATGGCGGCGATACAACAGGAAGATAAACAAAACCTTGGCGCAAAAAAGTTTGTGATGTGGATATTCATATTTACATCATTCATGCTTTTTGCCGCGTTAACCAGTGGTTTTATAGTATATACAGGCGGTAAGGGCCAGGGTTTAAATATTACCATGCCCGATGCTTTTAAATACAGCACAGCTGTATTGGTGTTAAGCAGCCTTACATTATTTTTAGCAGCGCGCGCTGCTAAGCAACTTGATTACAGCAAACAACAATTGTTGCTTTGGGCCACTATGGGCCTGGGTATTGCGTTTTTAGTTTTGCAGGTGTATGGCTGGTATTACATGGCCTACAAAATGCATATCTATCTGGTTGATCCAAACGCAACAAGGTCTTTTGTTTATGTAATGACTTTTCTGCACGTATTGCACATCGTAGGCGGTATTGCCTGGCTGATTAGTGCTTTAGCAGGCAGCATAAAACGTATACCGCAGGCACGTAATCTGTATAGGATGGAAATGGCATCTATTTTTTGGCATTTCTTAGATATTATATGGATTTATCTGTATGTTTTTTTACTTTTGAACCAATAATTTAATAACGCTATAGCTAATAACAAATGAGCGCAACAGTATCACAAATTGATGAATTAAAATCGACACCATGGTCGGGCGGACAATCACCGTTCAAAGTTGAGTATGGTAAAATGATGATGTGGTTTTTCCTCCTTTCGGATGCTTTTACCTTTTCATCTTTATTGATAGCATACGGAGCTTTACGTTTCAGTGCAAGCACCTGGCCAGCTGCAGATAAAGTTTTTCAATCTGTACCATTAACCAGCATTGAGCACGGCGCACCGCTAGTGTTTGTAGGTATCATGACCTTTATCCTGATCATGAGCTCTGTAACCATGGTATTAGCGGTTGAGGCTGGTCATCGCAACGCGAAAAAAGAAGTATTAGGCTGGATGGTAGCTACCATTATTGGTGGTTTTATGTTCCTGGGTTGCCAGGCTTTAGAGTGGACACACTTACACCACGAAGGTTTTTGGTGGTCAAGCATCCCAACTAACTTAGAAACCCTTAAGGAGTTTTTTAACGGCGAGCCTGCTGTAGCTGCACAACAAGTAACAGCGCACCAGTTTGCTAACCTGTTCTTTACCATCACCGGTTTCCACGGTTTTCACGTATTTAGCGGTGTTATCATCAATATCATTATTACCATAAACGTATTGGTAGGTACTTACGAAAAACGTGGCAGCTACCTGATGATTGAAAAAGTAGGCCTTTACTGGCACTTTGTAGATTTGGTATGGGTATTCGTATTTACTTTCTTTTATTTAGTTTGATCATTTTAACCTGATATATATTATGTCATCAGAACACACAGAACTGCACCACGGCGACCACGATCACGGCGATACTATGACTCGCGGCCGTATATGGAAAATATTTTTCATACTATTAGCCATTACTTGTATTGAGTTTTTTATAGCACTTTACATGGTGCCTAAAGGCCACATGGGTTTAAATATTGCTAACCCTATATACATTATCTTAACGTTGCTTAAGGCATTTTATATAGTTGCTTATTTTATGCACTTAAAGTTTGAAAAAGCAGGTTTAGTTTACTCTATATTGGTTCCTATCCTGTTCATCATTGGTTTAATCCTGGTATTGACAAACGAGAGTCACCACTGGATTACACTGCGATAAATGATACGGAAAATTAGTCCCGTAAAAAAAATATTGATCCTGGTAATGATATTAGCATTACCGGGATTTTTATATTATTTGCTAAACGCTAAGGGTAAAAACCGGTACAAACCACTGCCTTATTTTGGCCCAAAAGAGCTATCGGGCACCAGCCATAAATTTCATGGCGAGGTAATACCCGATACTACTTACCATAAGTTGCCCGACTTTAAACTGACTGATCAAAACGGCGACACTGTAAGCTCAAAAAGCCTGGCCGATAAAATTTTCATCGCCAACTTTTTTTATACCAACTGTCCTGCTGTTTGTAATACCATCAACAAAAACATCAAAGCCTTGCTTAATGATTATGCAAAGAACAAGATGTTTGTTTTTGTGTCTATAACTGTCGACCCTGAGCGCGATTCGGTAGCTGCATTGAAAAAGTATGCCGAAAACTTTAAACCGCCCGGCATAGAGTGGAAGTTTTTAACCGGCGATACATCAATGATTTATCCATTGGCACGTAAAGGCTTTCTGGTTGATGCTGTTAAGGTGAATAAAGATGAGTTTATTTATAGCGATAAACTGATACTGATAGATAAAGAAAAACACGTACGTGGCTACTACTCGGGCACATCAGCCAAAGACATCGCGAAGCTGAACGATGAAATAAAGGTGATGATAGCCGAAGAACTGCGTAAGATTGATAAACCATTGTATTAGTGCCTTTGGTAGGAGTCAAGAGACAAGAATCAAGAGCCAAGATATGATGGGTATTTAAATTAATTATTAATAGAAATTAAAGACAAAGTCTTGGTTCTTGAATCTAGATTCTTGACTCTCAAAAGAAAGTCTTGAATCTTGGCTCTTGATTCTTGACTCTCAAAGACAATGACTGATAAATTTATATTTCGTTTTGTAGCAGCAATTACCGTGGTTGTGGTGTTGTTGGTAGTGTTGTTAAACAGGCACGTTATTCCTGGTCCGGTTGTCGCGCCCGAATTTACGCCGTATTTACCCATGCTTAACGCTGTGCTTAATGGTACATGTAGCGTGTTGTTGTTGGCATCATTGTATTACATTAAACAAGGCAATATAGCTGTACACAAGAAACTGAATATTTTAACTTTTTGCCTTTCGGCGATATTTTTAGTGTCGTATGTGTTGTTTCATTACCTGATGCGTAAAGACACTGTGTACGGCGACCTGAATGGCGATGGCGAAGTGTTAGGTGAAGAGTTGACCACTTACGGTACGCTGCGTACTATTTATCTATCTATTTTAATACCGCATATTATACTGGCTGCTGGGGTGCTGCCGCTAATATTATTGAGCTTTCACCGTGGTTTGCAAATGCAGGTTGAAAAGCACCGCAAGCTTGTTAGATGGGCTTTCCCTATCTGGTTGTTTGTAACAGTGAGTGGGGTGGTGGTTTACCTGATGATAAAGCCGTTCTATCATTTTTAATACTGACCCTGAAGTGACGTTTGGAGGTATATAATTACTACTTTTGTAACAATGAAAATTTACAGGCTGATACTGATCCTTTTTACTGTAGGCATACTTGCCGGCAGTGTTACAACTGTTAGCGCGCAGTGTGCTATGTGTACCGCTACTGTCGAGTCGAACGCTAAGAGTGGCGATACCACGGCTTTGGGATTAAATAGTGGTATAATGTACCTATTGGCAGCGCCTTATATTGCCATCGTTGTTGTCGGGCTTATATGGTACAAAAAGTATCGTCGCAAAAATGTCGCGCTTGAAATGCGCGACGAACGTTTTCATCTCAACTAGCTTCAGTTTTTTCTCCGTCATGGCTCAAACATCAAAAGCCAGCGCCATGCTGCATGCCAAATGTCCGCGCTGCCGCCGGGGTAATATGTTTGAGGGCCGCACCTATAGCCTTTCATTCAATCGTATCAATTTAAATTGCCCAAGGTGTAATCTGTATTTCGAGATTGAGCCGGGGTATTTTTATGCTGCCATGTATGTAAGCTACGCGCTAAACGTGGGTACATCATTTTGCATGGCAATGCTTACATATTTTATCACCGGTAATACCACATCGCCATGGTTGTACACTGGTGTTATTATTGGCGGATGTTTTATATTTGCCCCGGTGATTTTCAGAGCGTCAAGGGTAATGCTCTTGTACTGGTTATCGCCCAAAATACATTATCATGCTAATTTAGATGTAGATGATTCAGCAGCAAACACTTGATTTTTTAAGAGATCTGAACGAAAATAATCACCGCGATTGGTTTATGGACAACAAAGCCCGTTATGAAACCGCCCGCGAAAATGTGATTGATTTTACCAATGATCTGATAAAACTGATGCACAAGGTTGATCCGGCCTTATCTGTCGAACTGGAGGGCAAGAAATGTGTAATGCGCATTTACCGCGATATCCGTTTCAGCAAAAATAAAACGCCTTATAAAAACAACTTTGGTATTAGCCTGCCAACCACGGGTACCAAATTGGGTGGTGCCGAATATTATTTTCATGTTCAACCGGGCGGCAAATCTTTTATAGCCGGTGGTTATTGGATGCCTGAGGCTGTGCATTTAAAAGCCATTCGCCAGGAAATTGATTATAATGGTGCCGAGCTGACAAAGGTAATTGACTCGCCTGAATTTGTTAAACTGTTTGGCGATTTTAGGGCACAGGATAAACTGAAAACCTTACCACGAGATTATACCGCAGATAACGAACATATTGAACTACTAAAGCTTAAAAGTTTTATAGCACTGCACCAGTTTACCGATAAAGAATTGATTAGCCCGAAAGCTGCCGAAAACATTGCCGCTTTATGCAGTAAAATATATCCGCTTAATGTATTTTTACGCAACGCTATTTTATAATTAAATTAACATTAATGAGATTGAAGTATTTGTTCTTTGCCCTGATTCTTTGCACTGGTTTACACTCGTGCGTGGTTCTGTCTAATAAAAAATATCAAGGCATGTTAGCCGAGCGCGACTCGTTAACTAACCGCACCGTTACCCTTGACGGGCTAGTAGCTCAGCTAAAAAGCGACACTGCCCGCCTGCACCGCGAAATAGCATCGCTTAAAGGTTTACTGGCCGACCAGCGTGCAACCAATGCCGCCCAGAAAGAAAGCTATGATGCTTTAACTAATAAGTATAATACCTTAAGTAATAATCTGGCCTCAACCAACTCAAAAGTAAGCCAGCTATCAAGCGATTTGCAAACGCGAGAAAAGCGTCTTAAGGAGGTTGAAGATATTTTGCGCAAGCGCGACGAGGCCACTAACGCTTTGAAAGAAAAACTGCAAAAGGCCTTGCTTGGTTTTCAGCAAAATGGTTTAACGGTTGATATTCGTAATGGTAAGGTGTATGTATCGTTAACTGATAAATTGTTGTTCCCATCGGGCAGTATTATTATTGACGAACGTGGTAAAGCAGCCCTTAAACAACTGGCCGCTGTAATGAATAAAGAGACTGACATAAACATGGCAGTTGAGGGCCATACAGATAACAAACGTATCCGTAATCTGGGCCAAATAAAAGATAACTGGGACTTGAGCGTGCTGCGTGCAACATCTGTTACCCGATATTTAACTGAGGTTGAAAGAATAGATCCTAAACGTTTAACCGCCACAGGTAAGAGCGAGTTTCAACCTATTGACGAAGCTAATAACG
>JAZKET010000055.1:20255-22270 GCA_040386815.1 Bacteroidota bacterium
CGAAGAAGCGTTAGCAAAAAATCGCCGTATAGAAATTGTGCTTAGCCCTAAATTGGATGAGCTTTATAACTTGATCACCAAGTAAGCTAAACAACATAAAAAAAGAGAGGCTAACCAATACGGACAGCCTCTTTTTTTTTATTACTGATATTTTGTCGCTTTTAATAGTCGAACGGTGATATCAAATCAGCAAAGGCCGGCAATAATTCATCTTTTGGTGATATAATAGCGTCTTTTTCGTCGACACCCCAATTTATAGCAAGGGTAGGGTCGTTCCATTTAATGCCTACTTCATTGTCCTTAGCATAATAGCTATTTACCTTGTAGGCAAAAATGGTATTATCTTCTAATGTAGCAAAGCCATGCAGAAAGCCTTCAGGTACTAAAAATTGACGGTTATTTTCGCCGGTTAACTCAATGGTTTCATACTTTCCATAGGTAGGTGATCCTTTGCGGATATCAACAGCCACATCCAATACACGACCTTGTATAACACGTACCAACTTGGCCTGTGCAAAAGGATTTGATTGTGCATGCAACCCTCTTACTGTGCCTTTATGAGAGAACGATTGATTGTCTTGCACAAAATCAATATTAATACCAGCGTCTGCCAGTTTGGTTTTGCTGTAGCTTTCAAAAAAATAACCCCGGGAGTCTCCAAAAACCTGAGGTTCAATAATTACAAGATCCCTTATACTGGTAGTAATAATTTTCATATACTTAATTTACGCTTTGCATTAATGTGTTAAATAACACAAAAAGGTTTTCAAATTTTTGTTGATGGATGGTTTGGATACCTAAAAAGTGCTGGCCTTGATATTGGTTATATTTTTCGCGACTATCTGTTAAAAACTGTATACAGTAAGTAACTCCTTCGTTAGGCGAATCAAGCACATTTAATATTTTGTACGAGTTAAAAAGGCCGGTTTTCATTACCATGGGGATATACTCGGTTTTGGCCCAGTTTAACCATTGTTTATGAACGCCTTCGTCCACAATAATGGTTTCATTATAAGTAATCATGGCGCAAAAGTACAAATTATGCCAATAGAATCTGGGTTAAATTATTAAGACGCGGTATCTCCACGCAAAATTCTGAAACGTTTACGGGCATCGTTAATATAAAGGCTGCCAGCATATTCTGTGATTATCTTTTGGTAAAATGTTTTGGCTTGTTCTTTATCGTTTAGCTGGTTTTCATAAATATCGCCCAGCATAAAAACAGCATCGTCTGCCCATAAGTCGGTTGGGTGCTCGGTGGCTATTTTTTTAAGATAAGTTACCGCGTCGGCATAATTTTTTTGTTGTATGGCTATGCGGGCTTTGCCCATAGATATATCATCGCTTAACTGATTATCAGGATATTTGATATTGATACTATCCAGTATCTGTATAGCCTTGTTTGGTTGTTGCGCAAAAATCTGCAGATCGGCCCGTGCATACATTTTTAATGCCGTACCGGCCGAATCAATAGCCAGATTATCAGAGATCAGCAGCGAGAGGTTCAACGCGTCGTTAGCTATCAGTTGCGATGTTGATGCCTTTAGCACATCTAATTGCCCCTTGGCCCAGTTAAAATCGCCGGTATAGTAGGCAAACTTTGCATTTTTAAATTTAGCATCCTGCCCAACCGGCGTATTTGGCGATTCTTTTTCAACCTGGCTGTAAAGCAAAGTTGCTTCCCATGGTTGTCCGTTCAATAGATATAAGTCGCCCAAATCGAGCTTGCAGGCTGCCAATAAGGTTGGTCTAATTTGCGGCACTTTTATAGCATCCTCTAATACCTTTTGCGCATCGTCTAATTTATGCAGCTTGTAGGCTTGTAAGTTAGCAAGGCGCTGCATAGCAAAAGCGGTTGATGTGTTTTTGCCAAACTCGGCCAGCAGGTCTATATAGTTTTTTTCAAGCTCAATAAGGTCGCTTTCAACAAATTTGCCCGCGGTTAGCTTTAAGTTTTTGGTGTTGATGAGTTCAATTTTTGAAGTAACGTAAAACGGCTGATCTTTACCTTTAGT
>JAZKET010000056.1:0-7338 GCA_040386815.1 Bacteroidota bacterium
GACAGAGCTGGCGAGAAAAACAACTTAGGTACTGCCGACAAAGCTGGCGAGAAAAACAACTTAGGCACTGCTGACAGATTCTAATCAAAATAACAATCACTCATAATAAGATATATCCCCCCAATACTATATAACATCATGAAAAAGTTTATCATCGCTACAGCTATCATATTATCAACAGGTATCTCTACAACTTTTGCTGCCGAAAAAAACAACTTAGGTACCGCTGACAGAAAAGAGAAAAATAACCTTGGTACTGCTGACAGAACCGGCGAGAAAAACAATTTGGGTACTGCTGACAGAGCTGGCGAGAAAAACAACTTAGGCACTGCCGACAGATTTTAATTAAACCTTATTTGCTTACTACAACACAATATCCATCCACATGAAAAAATTAGCTATAATAACCGCTTTAGTTTTAACAACAGCAGTAGCAGCTTTTTCGTTAGCTAAGAAGGATAATAACACTGAAGTTAAAATAGAAAACGCATCAACCAAAACCACTGCTGATGCTGCTATTACTTTAGCTACCGCCGACTAATGGCGCATTACAATCATCTTTTTGGTGATGATTTGACCACCCACCTGCATACTATATAAGTATATCCCCGCATCAAGTTCATTTAACGGCACACTGATAACCCGGTATCCCGCGTTTTGATAAGAGTCAAACAGTGTTTTAACAAACCTGCCGTTTATAGCATATAAACTAATAACCACCCTGCCCGCCTGCGACAAACTGAAACCAATATTGGTACGATCGATAGAAGGATTAGGATAGTTTTGATTTAAACCTACTACCAACAATCTATCTTCAATAGCACGGTTTATAGCGTCAGAAAAAACGTAGCTTATCAGCTTATAACCTACTGCGTTTGGATGCACCGCGTCCTGGTAAAGGCTAAAATCTCTGCCTAAAGCACGGTTAACATCGGCCAGGTAAATTTTATATTCAAATGCCAGCCTGCGGTATAACGCGTTTATCTGGGTTACATATAAATTATTGTTGCGCAGGTTTTGGTCATTCCTGTCATTAAAAAACTGTATGGTGCCTATAATAGGTATAAGCTTATTTTTTATGGCTGTTTCAATATAATACCGCATATTTTTTTCGGTAACAGCTAAGGTTTGTTTGCCTGCTGCCAACTGTGCGGCATCATTAGCACCCATTAATATAATGATAAAACCTGTACGGCCCGCAATAGCAGCCGGGTATCTTTTAAGGCCCTGTGTAGTGGTTTCGCCGCCAACACCATTACGGGTAACAGAAACTATTACACCGGTATAGCAAGCTTCAATATTGGTTAGCAAATCTGGCTGAAAAGATTGACCACCCACACCCTCAACCGTGCTGGCTCCAAAAGTGGTTACATTTATACTGTCCTTACCGTAAAATTTAGCCGCCGCACTGCAGCTTGGTGCTTGCTGTGCGTAACCCGACAAAATGCAGAGGGGGAAAATAAAAGCAAAGAAAATTATCTTGCGATAATGCATTTATACTATTACAATAAATTTAATCAATACGTAACAAATATACCCAAACAGGTTAATGATAACCAATACCCAATGTTAAGGAATTATTAACAGCAATAAAACCCTAAATAAAGCTTTTTGAGCTAACATACTTTATATTTGCCAAACAATATTTATACCATGCAAGCTATAAAACAATACATAGACCAACATAAGCAGCGTTTGCTTGACGAATTATTTGAATTGCTGCGTTTCCCATCGGTAAGTGCCGACCCTAAGTATGCGCCCGATGTGTTAAAAACTGCCGATTATGTGGCACAAAAGCTACGCGACGCCGGTGCAGACAATGTAGAAGTTTGCCAGACAGCAGGTTACCCAATTGTTTATGGCGAAAAAATTATAGACCCATCATTACCAACCGTGCTTACCTACGGCCATTACGACGTGCAGCCGCCCGATCCGTTGGAGCTTTGGAAAACCCCGCCGTTTGAGCCTACCATTCGCGATGGTAAAATTTACGCGCGCGGCGCTTGCGATGATAAAGGACAGTTTTATATGCACGTTAAAGCTTTTGAGCTGATGATGCAAAGTAACACCCTGCCCTGCAATATTAAATTTATGATTGAGGGCGAGGAAGAAGTTGGCTCAAACAACCTGGGTATTTTTGTTAAAGACAATGCCGAAAAATTAAAGGCTGACGTGGTGCTGATATCAGACACCTCGATGATCAGTATGGAAGATCCGTCGTTAGAGACCGGCCTGCGTGGCTTATCATACGTTGAAGTAGAGGTAACCGGACCAAACCGCGACTTACATTCTGGCGTATATGGTGGCGCTGTGGCTAACCCCGCTACCATTTTAGCAAAGCTGATTGCCAGCATGCACGATGAGAACAACCATATTACCATACCCGGTTTTTACGACGAAGTAGTAAACCTTACCGAGCAGGAACGTAAAGAATTGAACGCCGCGCCATATAATGAGGAAGCATATAAAACAGACCTGGAGATAGACGAGTTATGGGGCGAAAAAGGCTACACCACCTTTGAGCGCACCGGCACCCGCCCTACCCTTGAGGTTAACGGCATTTGGGGCGGCTACACCGGCGAGGGCGCTAAAACCGTATTGCCATCAAAAGCTTATGCTAAAATATCTATGCGTTTGGTACCTAACCAGGGTTTTGAGAAAATCACGCAGTTATTTACCGACCACTTTTTGAAGATAGCCCCGGCATCTGTTAAGGTAAAAGTAACCCCGCATCACGGCGGCGAGCCAGCAGTAACACCAACCGACAGCATAGCCTATCGCGCAGCACAAAAAGCTATTACCGAATCGTTTGGCAAAGCGCCAATACCAACCCGTGGCGGTGGCAGTATCCCTATCGTATCGTTATTTGAAGCCGAACTGGGTATTAAAACCGTACTAATGGGCTTTGGCCTTGACAGCGACGCGCTGCATTCGCCAAACGAGAAATATGACGTGTTTAATTATTATAAAGGGATAGAAACGATACCGTTGTTTCACAAGTATTTTGCAGAGCTGAGTAAATAATTTTTGTCATTGCGAGGTACGAAGCAATCGCACGTAGAACTGTAAGCGTGCGATTGCCGCGCTCGTTCCTAGCTCGCAATGACAAATGTTTTAGAGATATTCTATTTTAACACGATACTCCCCCGATCCCACATCGTCAAGCAATGCAAATTGCCCCTCGGTGTGGGATTTTACTTTTTTATCGTTTACCCAAACCTGGTACTTTTTGCTTTTAATGGGCAGCTGAATCTGCGCAGTTGTGTTACCGGGAATAACCAAATTTATTTCAAACGATTTGTCAGTTTGCACGTAGGCCGCTTTTATAGTTCCTTTTAGAGTAGGTACATCTATGCTAGCATTGCTTAGGTTGCCTAGTTGCGGCTTTACACTAAAGTGCGACCAGCCCGGCGTTAACGGCTCTATCCCCATTAGCTTGCGCGATATAATGTTGCCGGCTGCCGCGCCCCAGGCGTGGTTCCAATCCTGGTTGGGTTTGTATTTATTGTCCCAGGCCTCTAAAGTAATGGTGGCGCCCACGCGAATCATGTTATACCAACTACGATCTGATTTTGAGGTAAGCAAGCTCAGGCCATAGTCGCCGCCGTTAGCGTTATAAATAGCATCAAGCAAAAACTGCGAACCATAAACGCTGCAAGCCATCTCACGCGAGCGGACAAAATTTAACACCGCAGGCTGATACTTTGCGTCAACCAACTCAAAAGCCAGCGCAAACATATTGGTATGTAACGAAGCATGTTTAGTGCTTTCACCATCGACATAAATACCTTGCTGCGTATCAAAAAAAGTTTTGTGAAAGGCCTTTTTTAAAGCGATGGCTTTTTGCGCGTAATACCTGGCGTCGTCGGGCTTGCCCAAATCAGCAGCTATTTTTTGCATAATAATAAGGGCACGATAATAATAAGCATTTACCACCGGGTTATATTTGGTGAATACGAAGCCGTCCGTTTCGGCACCATGCGGCCAGTCTACAATATCGCGTAGCGTACCCTCAAAATGAATAGATGCCAACACATCTTTGGTTACCTTACCATTAAGCGTGCTGATAAGGTGCGTTGAATCTTCGAGCGATGTAAGGCTTTTTGCTTTCAGGTTATCATAATTCATTTTTACCGATCGAATATCACCGGTGTACAAATAATCGTTCCAGCCAATTAATACCGATTGCAATATCCACTCTGTAGGCCAGGTTGGATGATTGATCAAATACTCACTGGTTTTGCGGGCAATGGTGTATTCTTTATCAACCGCGTAGTGGCTCAATTGGTTAATGTAAGCGTCGGCTTCGTAAGCAATACGCTCGCGGTCGCCATCTACATAAGTACCCAGGTATGAGGTAGCTTTCATCGTGTATTTGCACAAATCCCAAATGGCGTTCAGGGTAGTGTCTGAACTGTGAAATTTAGCCGCATCTTCATCAAACTGGTAGTGCGCAAAAAGGCGGGTTATATGCTCTGGAACCAAAGGTTGCTCATACCCCTCAATCTCAACATATCTAAATGGTGTTACCTCGCCAATTTCTGCAGGCATTTTAACAGCTGCGGGGCGGGTATTTATAGCGTTTGGTTTTAGCTGAATTTTATAAGTGTGCAAACCACGACGCAGGTCTAACTGATATTGCGCGTAGCGGATATTGCCGGGTGGCTTACGGTTGATCTTACCATCGGTATCTAACACCTCGCCTATCCTGATAGTAACCGACTCAATATCGCTGGTGGCAGATAAATTAAGTTTTAGTTGCCCGAAAGCATCCTTACCAAAATCGGCATGGTAAACATTGCCTTTTTTGTAGAATAGAAATGGTTGCTGATCTGTTATTTGTATAGGATATGCGGGCAGTTTATGATCGGCCAAAACGCCATCGGTGTAAAAAGACATGATAGCAGCGTTTCTGCTTGGTTCGGCACGGTTTGAGGCCCACAGGCGCACTGTCCAATAATAAGTAGCATTGGGTTTCAGATCAGGCCCGTTATATATTACGGCTGTTGATTGAGCGCTATTAACTTTCCCAGAATCCCAAACGTTGGGTTTACCGTCATAAATGGCCTTTTCAGAATCGGCCAATATGAGTTGATACGCAACCTGCTTTGCGGATGTACCTGTGCTGTTAACCTCCCAGCTGAAAGCCGGCTTTTTGCTACCAATTAAAACCGACTGCACTTTAGCATTTGCCAAATTAGCGGCAGATGGCTGCACGGCATATCCGTTAATAGATTGGTAGTTACTATTAGCCACCAGATCAATCATCAAGCCTGAAGGCCATAATAATGTTGGTGCCTGGTTTTGCGCAAACAGGTCAACACTAAACCATACGGCTATTACAAGGCAAGTAAGTTTTTTAAGCATATTAAATAGTAAAATGTTCGCAATTGGCAAGGAAATTATCATCAGCATCGGCCCCAATGCCGGCGGTATCGTCGATATTAAGATGGTAGCCATTGTAAGTAACACCGCCCACGCATGGGTCTGCAAGGTGGCCCAGCATGCAAGTATCCATATCATAAAAATGGATATTTGGGCTACTGTAAACAAAATGCAGCTTGGCGCTAAGGGCTATGCGGCTTTCCAGCATACCGCCCATCATGCAGGGAATACCACGTTCGGCAGCCGTATCATGGATGCGTTTTGCTTCCAATATGCCGCCCGATTTTGCCATTTTTATGTTGATGTAGTGGCATGATTTACTTTCTATCTGTTGGCGGGCATCGTGGTGATTATATACGCTCTCATCGGCCATGATCTTTACCGGGGACAGTTTCATCAGCTCTGGCAAGCGATCGTTATACCAGGTGCGCATGGGTTGCTCGCAAAACTCGATATCATATGGCCCAAGCGACTGCAGAGCGAACACGGCGTCGTCAAAACTCCATCCCTGGTTGGCATCCACGCGGATCTTCATATCTGTGCCAACAGCTTCACGGATCTGTTTAATACGCTCCACATCCTCTACCGCGTTTTTACCCAGCTTAACTTTCAAAATATTAGCGCCTGATTGCTGAAACTCAATAGCCCGCTGCGCCATTTTCTCTGGCGTGTTTATGCCTATGGTGATATCAGACTCGACCGCCCGGCGCTCGCCACCGAGAAACTTATAAAGTGGAAAACCGGCGTGCTTGGCGGCGATATCATATAGGGCAATATCAAAAGCGCTTTTTATGGTGGTGTTTCCGGCGGCGAAATGGTGCAGGTCCTGCATGCGGGCTTCAATAGCTAAAGCGTTTTTACCTTTCCATAGCTTAGCAAAATCCCTAGCCATGGCCAGGCAGGTATCCTGTGTTTCGCCCACGATCATCGGGAAAGCAGAGCACTCGCCCACGCCGTAAAAACCGGCATCGGTATGCACGCGGATGAACACATTTTGCGCATGATCCATTGTCCCGGTGGCAATGGTGAAAGGCTCCATGGGGATGCTGAAACGGTAAATATCTACGTGGGTGATAACAGGTGATGCCATAAGCGAAATTACCTAAATAATGGCCACTTGCAACCCCTGCTGTCTGCGCCGAATTTTGACGGCAGGTGATCCAAATTTGATGTACATCGAATTTGGATCACCTGCCACAATTGGCCTTGCTTAAATCTGTATATTTCAGTTAAACATCTATAAATATCTTACTTTTTTCGAGTCAATTTATGGCTGTTTTTTGTTGTTTTGGATCAGTTTTACTGACAAAACGCTGCCACCATTTTTTTAGACTACTGCAAAACTACCGCGATGCTTTACCAGTTAAATTTACCATTTTGCAAGCTAAAACCGCCCGTTTGCAGAATAGATTATCGCACCTAAACCGTTACGCTGATTTTTGATGATGTTTAACTTAAAACTATACAACATGAAAAAATCAACAGCATACATTATTTTGCTGCACCTCACCTATTGGGGATATCTAATTTACCGGCTTTATATTACCTATAACCCCGGCGCTGGTACAGAATACCAGAAATTTTATTTCAACAGCGTTGTTGCTGTAGTGGTAGGCTTTATTACTTTTTACATTATTTACAGCTTTATCTTTCCGTACTTCATACAAAAAAGCAAACCGGCAACACCCATTACGGCCATAATCCTGCTTCTTATAATTTTGTTTTATTTGGTAGGATTACCTTGCCTGCAAGTATACACTGATCAGTATAAACAGGAAAAGTACCATATCATTATGCCTAACCTGTTATTTGCTTTGTTCAGTTTTTCTATAACCGCATTACTTTTAAAAGGATTTACCACCTGGGTGTTAGAGATAAAATACAAAGAGCAGCTTGAAAAAAGCAACCTTGAAAGTAACCTGGCATTGATAAAAGCCCGCATTAACCCCCATT
>JAZKET010000057.1:0-13412 GCA_040386815.1 Bacteroidota bacterium
CTTTTTAGGTAATGGCAATATGCTGGTGGCCGAGCAATCGGGCAAAATTCGTTTGGTAAAAAACGGCCAGCTACAAGCACAGCCCCTGCTTGATCTGAGCAGCAAATTCAACAAACTACTACCTGTTGATGTACGCGGACTATTAGGCATTACCCTGCACCCCAAATTTAACAGCAACCACAAGCTGTACGTTTTTTACACCGCGCCTACCACGGTTGATAAGATGGACCACACCAATATCATTGCCGAGTACATTTTACCTGCCGATTTAAGCCCTGTTGACGCCAACCAGGGCCGCGTAATACTGACTACCGACCAACCCGGACAGGGCGATAACGGCGGCGGTCTTGCTTTCGGCCCCGACGGTTACCTGTATCTGTCCATTGGCGATGGCGGCGGTGGCGGCGACAGGCACGGCCCGGTAGGTAACGGGCAAAACCTGAATACGCTGCTATCAAAGATATTGCGCATAGACGTTAATACAGCCCCTACCATGAACGTTAGCTACAGCATACCCAAGGATAACCCTTTTGTAGGAAAAGTTGACGTACGGCCCGAAATATGGGCCTACGGGCTGCGTAACGCCTGGCGGTTCTCGTTCGATAAAGCCACCAAACAACTATTTACTGCCGATGTTGGCGAGGGACTATATGAAGAGATTGATATTGTTGAAAAAGGCGGCAACTACGGCTGGCGCATGGTTGAGGGCAATCACTGCTTTAACCCCAAAGAGGGCTGTGATTTTAACGGTACCATAAAACCCATAGCCGAGTACGACCACAAGAGCGGCATCAGCATTATAGGCGGCTACGTATACAACGGCAAGCAAATACCTGCACTAAAAGGCAAATACTTCTTCGCCGACTGGGCCGGCCCGCTCTACTACATCCAAAAACAAGATGCCCAATGGCACCGCGGCAAGGTATCGCTGAGCAACTATCCCGAAAACATCAAGGTAATAGCCTTCGGCGAAGACCCGCAGGGCGAACTATACATTATTGCCAACGGCGGCACTTTGCTAAATGACGTTAAAGGCGCTATTTATAAGGTAGTGAGGTAAGCTCTCTAAAACATGTCATTGCAAGGTACGAAGCAATCCCCGATAGGCCATTCGCTTATAAGTTAAATTTGCGATAACGAACATGTTGGTGTTGCCTGCGGCCCGGGCTATCCGCTTATACTGCACAGGCCTTAGCCACATGGGCCGGTATCCGCTGCTATCCTTAACACGGGCCATCACGCATCGGCCTTTGTCTGAACTATGATTCATAGGATTAAAGGATTGGTTTTCAGAAAATCACAAAAGGTTTCGACTGAAAATTAAATTAATAGATTCATAAATAATTAACGATGTCATCCCGAGTGAGCCGGGCAGGCCTGAGCGGGAGCGCGACGAGAGATCTTATACGCCATAGATAGTTCGCAAAGCATATAGTATAAGATTTCTCACTCGTTCCTCGTTTCGAAATGAAATCAATTTACTTTCCGTTCTCGCCCTTACTTAAAAACACCATCGCGTCAAACGCTGTCCCCATCTTCATCGTCATAAAAGTATAAACGTTTGCTTCTATCGGGCGGGTAACGTTTAACCATTCTTTGATCTTTGGGTCGGCAGTAGCGGCTGCTTTAAAGTCGACAATGAAGCGTGGTTTGCCCACACCTGTCAATGCCAGATCAATACTACCCGGTTGGGCGGTTTTTATTACAGGCGAGTTGCTTGCGCCTATAATATATAAGTCCTTACCTAATGCTTGTCTTAAATATTGTCCTAACATGTTAGGTGGTTGCGCAAACGCGTCCCATACCCCACCCTGCCCCGGCGCGTTTTTAACATGGCCATTGTGCGAGTAGATGAGCACTTTTCTGTTGGCCCTACTGTTTAATATCCATAACAGATTTTCAGCCATAGAAGCATCGCGCATGTTTACCTGCATCCAGGCATCGGGCGGTATATTACTGCTTGCCCCTGGCGCGGTCAGTCGGGCTAATCTGTTAGTTTGCAGGGCGGCTATGGCTATGCGTTTGGCCCATTCGTATTCGTCTTTGCTGCTTTTGGCTATATAGTTTATCTGCTCTCGGGTTATCAGGGCTATCATACCATCAAGCGTAGCGCTTAGTTGGTTTTGCTCTGATACCGAAAGTTCGGGGTATTTAGCCATCGACATGCGGCCGAGATATGGAGTCAAGGCGGACTTTGCTTTGCCCGCCGATGCTGCATCAACCTTTTCAAGATATTTTAGAGTAATATCAATAGCAGCATGTCGCGAATTTGTATCGCCCGGAAAGCCAATGATCTGCATATCCATCCCATAAAAACTTAACTTGTTTTTGTGCGCCGGGTTGTCATTATAGGCACGCATCCATTGCATCAACTCAATATTTTCTTTTGAACCATCGCCCATCGTCATTTTTTTAGCACCGGCTTTTGGGTCGCCGCTACCCGCGGCAACAAATTCAGTTGACTCTGCTGTCTCAGCAATGCCTGCTTCCATAACTATAGTGGTAAAGCCACATTGCTCTACTAAAAACTTAAACAACCTGTTTCTGAAAGCTTGCGGCTCATGCTGTCCGTGCGATGCTTCACCGAGGGCTACAACACGAGCGTTACCTATCATTTTTTTTATGGGTTGCATATCGGCGTAGCCAGTAGCTTTGTCGGCATCCTGCAATGAAATGGCATTAGCTTTTGCCCAGTTAACAAATGGTTTATTGCTTAATGATGTATCGGCTTTAGTTTGGGCCTCAGCAGTTATTGTAATACCAACCAATGCGCATAAAGTAAGGTGTGAAAGTTTCATTTTTAGTGATGATGTAGGTGAATGCCTGCCAGCTAAGATAGTTTTGCACAGACTGATTGAAACCCCAATAAGATGAAGCATCTGATTTTGTCGGTGAACTAACATATTATCTCGGTAAGCAGTTGCAGCGCCTTGTAAGTAAATTATTACAAAGCTTTGTTTAGCTTCAAAATACTTATTATTGATGGATAAACCGTTTGCAAAAACGGCATACCCCATAACCAAAATATCAGGCCAATAAAGCACATGAAATTAAAACATTTACTTTTTACCCCTTTGTTATTAGCCGGGTCGGCATTTGCGCAGCAGCAAGATCTTGTTAGCTATGTAAACACACTGCAAGGCACCAACTCAAAACATCAGTTAACCCGCGGCAACACTTACCCTACCACCGCCCTGCCTTTTGGTATGCATACATGGACACCACAAACAGGCAAAAATGGCGACGGATGGAAATATCAGTATTTTCTGGACGAGATACGCGGCTTTCAACAAGCGCACCAGTGCAGCTCATGGACAAGAGATTATGCCGTATTTTCTTTGATGCCGATGTCTGATGTGTTAGTGGTTGACGAAAACAAGCGCCCTGCCAAATTTAGCCACGCTAATGAGGTAGCGAAACCAAACTACTATAAAGTAAAATTTGATAACCAGATAACAACCGAAATATCTCCCACAGAGCGTGGCGCGCACCTGCGTTTTAGCTATCCGGCAGGTAAAAAAAGCTTTTTAGTTTTAGATGGATACAATCGTTTAAGCGGTGTTAAAATAGACCCTAAACTGAAAAGAATAACAGGTTGGGTAAACAACGGCGAAGGCTTTAAACGTGGCTGGAAAAGCTATTTTGTAGTTCAGTTTGATCAGCCTATAAAAGCCTACGGTACATGGGAAAACAAACAGAATACCATTAAAGCAGATTCGCTGGTTGCCGAAGGTTTAGGCAAAGGCGCTTATATTGAGTTTAAAGCGGGTGTTAAGGTTCAGGTTAAAACTGCGTCATCATACATTAGCTTAGAGCAGGCAGAGCTTAATTTAAAACGCGAGCTTGGCGCTGATAAAAACTTAGAACAAACCAAAGCTAATGCCGCCGCAGTGTGGAACAAATCATTGGGCCGTGTAACTGTTGAAGGTGGTACCAAAGCTGATATGGAAACTTTCTATTCATGTTTCTTCAGAGCCAGCTTATTTTCGCGTAAATTTTATGAAGTTGATGCCAATAATAAGCCGGTTTACTTTAGCCCTTATGATGGTACTGTACACAATGGTTATATGTATACCGATACTGGTTTTTGGGACACTTTCCGTGCGCAGTTTCCGCTTAACTCATTGGTGCAGCCAGAGATGCACGGCCGTTATGTATCGGCTTTGATTGATGCATACAAGCAATGCGGCTGGTTACCATCATGGTCTTTCCCAAGCGAGGGCGGTAGTATGATAGGCAACCATGCTATATCATTATTGGCCGATGCCTGGGCTAAAGGCTTACGCACGTTTGACCCTAAAGAGGCTTTACAAGCATATGAGCACGAAGCATTTAATAAAGGCCCGTGGGGGCCGGCAAATGGTCGTGATGGCTGGAAAGAATATTTTGAGTTGGGTTATGTGCCTTATCCTAAATATCGCGAGTCGACAGCTAAAACTTTAGAATATGCTTATGACGATTGGTGCGCTTACCAATTAGCCAAAATGACCGGCAATAAGCACTACATGGATGTATTTTCACGCCAGATGTATAACTACCGCAACGTTTATGATTCATCTACTCGCTTTATGCGTGGTAAAGGGTTGGATGGCGAGTGGACTAAAAACTTTGACCCTATTGAATGGGGTGGCGCTTTCACAGAAGGTAACTCATGGCACTATACCTGGTCGGTTTTTCAGGATACAGAGGGGTTGATAAAACTGATGGGGGGCAACAAAAATTTCACTGCTAAGTTAGACTCGGTATTTACAGAACCTAATAAGGTTAAAGTAGGTACTTATGGTGGCATGATACATGAGATGACCGAAATGGTAATGGCCAACTTAGGCCAATATGCGCATGGCAACCAACCTATACAACACATGGTTTACCTGTATAATTATGCCGCCGAGCCGTGGAAAGCCCAGTTTCATGCCCGTAACGTTATGGCTAAATTGTATGATGCTACAGAGAACGGTTATCCGGGCGATGAAGATCAAGGTCAAACATCGTCATGGTATGTTTTAAGTGCTATGGGTATGTACAGCGTAACCCCGGGCACTGGCGAATATGCCTTAGGCAGCCCGATGTTTAAAAAGACAACTATTAATTTAGAGAACGGTAAAAAGTTTGTAATTGAGGCGCCGGCTAATGATAAAGGTCATGTTTATATTCAATCGGCGAGTTTAAATGGTGTTAACTATTCTAAAAATTTCATCACTCACGATGATTTGCTAAAAGGTGGTACATTAAAACTTGAAATGAGCGATAAGCCTAATACACAACGTGGTATTGGTGCCGATGATAAACCATTCTCATTAACAAAATAATATACTTGATAAGGCAGAGCTATTAGCGGTTCTGCCTTTTTTTGAAGAACCTTAAATTTATGAAAAAAGTAACGCTCTTAGTTTTTTTGCTTGTATCTATCGGTCTAAGTTGTGCTTATGCATTGGTGCCTGCCAAACCAACTATTACCAAAACCATTTATGGCGAAATTGATGGGCGGAAGATATATCTGTACACCTTAACCAATAGTAATGGTATGGTAGTGAAGGTAATTAACTACGGCG
Source organism: Bacteroidota bacterium (assembly GCA_040386815.1). GTDB lineage: Bacteria > Bacteroidota > Bacteroidia > Sphingobacteriales > Sphingobacteriaceae > Mucilaginibacter. The sequence continues at coordinate 5,553 of JAZKET010000057.1, forward strand.
CTACCATTACAGATATTATTACACCCGACAGGGATAAGAAAATGGGTAGCGTGGTATTAGGCTTTGATTCATTGAAACAATACCAGGGCCGTAATAACGCTTTGCTGGGCGCGGTTGTTGGGCGCGTTGCCAATCGTATCGCTAATAAAAAATTTACGCTTGATGGTAAAGAATACCTGCTGCCTTCAAATATACACGGTGGGCCTAAAGGTTTTGACAAACAGATATGGGCTATTGAAGAAATACCGGGCACTAAAGAAGTAGCGCTAAAACTAAGCTATTTAAGCGTAGATGGCGAAAGCGGTTTTCCGGGAAATTTAAAAGTTACCATGATTTATACGCTGACCAATAACAACGAGGTTAAGCTTAAATATGCTGCTACTACTGATAAGCCAACGCCTGTAGTGCTAACTAATCATACCTATTTTAACCTTACAGGTACTAACGGAAAGGTAACTAACACTGAATTGCAAATACAATCAGACAAGTATCTTGAAGCTGATAAAAATGTGATGCCCAGCGGCCGCATACTTGATGTAAAAGGTACGCCTTATGATTTTACTGCAGCGAAACTTATAGGTAAAGACATAGAAACCAGCCAGGGGTATGATCTAACTTTCGCACTGCGAAATACTTCCGGAAAATTAGCTTTAGCTGCTACCACGTATGACCCTGCCAGCGGGCGCCAGATGCAGGTTTACACTACAGAGCCAGGTGTAGTAGTTTACACCGGAAATCATTTCAGCGAACGTACAATAGGCCGCGGAGGATCATTTACTAAATGGGGCGCGCTATGTTTAGAGACTATGCATTTCCCAGATTCGCCTAACCAGGCTGCCTTCCCTAACGTAATATTACGCCCGGGAGAAAAGTTTAATTCTGAAACCGTTTATAAGTTTTCTGTGCGATAAGTAATTACGCTTTCTTCTGAGGATTTAATATTTCATCGCTTATATTAGCAGATCATCATTCTAGTACATTTACCTGTATGCACGCGTTTTACATCAATTTTGTCAGGATAGCTATATTCTCTGTCATATTTCTACTAGGCTATGCCCAAACTGCCCTGGCTCAAACTAACGAGTTTTCTGGCTGGGCCGGCTGGTTTCACACCCAACGGTTATCTAAAAACTGGGGCTTTTCTTTTGATGCTCAGTTTCGCTCTGCACATCATGCCGATTATTTGAAAAATGTGCTACTACGCCCTAATGTTAACTACTATTTTGGGGGCAATAAAAGCGCAACATTGGGATATGCGTACGTATCGGCAAATGGCCGTAACGCGCTTGGCGAGAAAACGCTGCGTCATGAAAATCGTTTGTTTGAGCAATTTATTGTTACCCAGAAAGCAGGTGTCAATACTGCCATTACGCATCGGTTTCGGTTAGAGCAGCGTTTTTTAGGCTCCACAGCTACACAGCCTGATGTTTTTTCGCAAAGAGTAAGATATTTTGTACGTGGTGTAATACCATTCAATAATGAACCTGTATTTACTAAAGGTGTTTTTCTTGGCTTACAGAACGAGGTGTTTGCTAACATACAAAACAAAGCCAAAGTAAATAATCACTTTTTTGATCAAAACCGCGCTTATATGGCTTTAGGCTATCGTATCAACAAAAAAGTTGATATTGAGGCCGGTTACTTAAATCAATATATCAAGCAAACATCGGCACATGTTATTAACCATGTTGCGCAAGTTGCGTTGTATACCCGGTTTGGCCAGTAATTGCCAATAGTACTTATTGGAATATTAAAACCCTATTAAATTATTGTGAAAAACGACCGGTAGGTTGTTTTTATGCAAATACTTTCGCATTTTCAGCGCTTTAATACTACCACTACTACCTATGAAATTGTTTAGAAGTATTGCGGCCATTTTGGGCGGGATATTATTTGTTATTGTCCTATCTACCGTTACCGACCTGGTTTTAGAAAAGCTTCAGGTTTATCCGTCATCAACATTAGCGCGCTATGCTAAATGGATGTTATTACTTGCCTTTTGCTACAGGTGTTTATATGCCATTGTTGCCGGTTACATAACGGCTATACTGGCACCAAAAAGACGAATGTGGCATGTAATGGTGGTTGGCTACATTGGTTTAGCAGCCAGTACTGTGAGCGCAATATTGAATTGGGATAAACCAGATCAATGGTACCCAATAGCATTGGCAATTACCGCACTACCAAGCGTGTGGTTAGGCGGTAAATTAAGAAAAGTTGTAAAAAGTAGAAGGAGAATAAGACAGCAGTAATTATTGCTGTTTTTCGCCTGCTAACGGAAGGCTTGAGATATACAATACAATACCGATACCAAATACAATAAAACCACCATAAGCTGCACCTGCAGAAGCACTTAAGCCGCTGTTTGAGTCGCCAAGGTTTAAAGCGTGGTCAGGGGTAAAAACAAATGATGCGCCAACAATCACTATCCCGATCAATGTAATTATAAGTCCTAAGGTCTTTTTCATATCAGATTGTACAATATTATAGCGCAAATATATAAACTTTGTGTTTTAATTACATACCCGCAAAACAATTCTTTTAGTAAAATACTTTTATAGGTGTAATTTATTTTACCACGCCCCTATACTATGTATCATACCTTTACTTACTCCAATAAAAAGCAATTTTCACTAAGCAAAACTGTGTTTTTGCTGGTATGTTTATTGGCCTGCCAATGTACAACGCTTTATGCGCAAGTACCCGTTAATTTTGAGCAATCTGTAATTAAAGACAGCATACCCAAGCCACGTATACGCTGGCGCGACAGACCGTTACGCCCTACCCGTGCACGGATAGAATTAGGTGCAGCAGTTATTACACCCTGGATTTATGATAAACTGGCAGGTAAAGACTATGCCAATATCACCTGGGAGACAACCAAACGCAATGTAAAACCCAGTTCATGGGAATGGGATGATGATTTTTTCCAAACCAACCAATTTGGCCACCCTTTCCATGGTGCGCAGTTTTATAATACGTTTCGTGATAATGGATATACATTTTGGCAGGCCGCCCCGGCTACCATGGTGGGTAGCTATTTATGGGAAACCTTTGCCGAAAATATGCGCCCATCTATAAACGACTTTGTAAATACAACATTTGGTGGTATTGTTTTAGGTGAGATGACCTATAGATTCTCAAACAAAATTGTAAATAGTGAACGTACTGGTTTCAGGCGTCAGGCCAGCGAGGTGCTTAGCCTTATTATTAACCCAACACATGGTATAAACAGGATATTAGATGGCAAATGGGGTCGTGTATCGAAAAGATCAAAGGTAGATTCATCTGATATTATCATCGAGATTGATGCCGGTATCAGAACCTTTAATCGCAACAGCTCAAACATCCTGCATAACAATAACTATGGCGCTTTCGGGCGTGTCAAGCTTCTTTATGGAACGCCTTACAATGATTATCACACACCATTCAGTAACATTACTGCAAATTTAGAGCTTGGTAAAGATGACAGCACCCTGGTAAACGTGATAGCGGTATACGGATCATTAGCGGGTTGGGAGATCAAATCAACAGAAAAATTGCAGCATCTGGCTATTTTGTCTGCTAATTATGACCTTTTACACAATTCGTCTTTCTTTTATGGCGGGCAAAGCGTTAAAATGAATATCCTGTCAGAATTTAATATAACAGAAAAAACTAAAATTAATACAAACCTTAGCGGTGGGCCCATTCTGTTAGCAGCTATGCCAGATCCCTACCTGCTTTTAAAACACGGCCGTAATTATGACTATGGTGTAGGTGCCGGCTTTGGCGTTAGCGGATTACTGACTATTGAAAATAAGTTTACTTATGGCGTTAGTTACCGCGGCGGGTGGACACATACTATAAACGGGCATCCTTCCCATCATTTTCTGCATACGGTATCAAGTGAAGCAAGCGTGATATTGTCGAAAAAGTTTGCCCTGGCCGCAGAGTCAGGATATTTTCACCTGCATAGCAATTATCACGAGTTTTCAACGGTAGACAGCAATTATCCTTACCTGCGTATTTCTACCCGCTATACATTTAAGCTATAATGATGATGTTGCTAATTTGAAAAAAGTTTTAAGTTATTGGTAAAATTTTTTCTATCTTGAAGTCACTTACCATGATTACTAAAAACAACGTAATAAGATATTCGTTGTGCGTTTTAGGACTGCTGATAGTCAATACATTTTCAAACGCGCAACCACCTTCAATACCCTCATTATTAGCGCGTTTAAAAAACTCAAAAGCCGATACTGGCCGAGTATCAATTTATAAGGGTTTAATAACCAATTACCGTAATGAAAAGCCAGACTCTGCCTTGTTTTATGCAGAGCAAGGCATGTTATTGTTTAAAAAGATCAATTTTCCTGTTGGTGTTGGGCTTATGGAAGGCCAAATGGGCTCTATTTATATGGGGATGGGTAAGATGGATCTGGCTAAAAAGCACATTACATCGGCCCTGGCCAAATTTAAAGAAACCAATTATACACCGGGCCTTGTTACAGGCAATAATACACTCGGCATTTGTTATGCCAAAATGGGCGCATTTAAAGAAGCTACCCAGCATTTTATAGCAGCACTTAAAATTAATCAGGCCAATAATAATATACATGGGCTGGTTCAATCATACATAAAATTAGGCGCCCTTAATGAGCAGATAAACAATTTGGATAAAGCGCTGGATTTTTATCAAAAAGCCTTAGAGCTAAATAAACAATTGCATGAGGCAGATGCTGAAGCAACCTTGCAGAACAATATAGGCATAGTTTATGCCCGTAAGGGGGCTATGAAAGAGGCGCTTGAGCGTTTTTTAATTGCCATTAAAACTACACAGGCTAACCAACTTGAGTTAAAGGCTATTGCCCTGGGTAATGCAGGTGATGCCTATCAGCAATTGGGAGATTCAAAAAAAGCGTTTGATTATCAGAATGAATCGTTACAGATTGCCCGCAAATTAAATGTACCCGAGCCCGAAGCGCGTACTTTGGTTAACCTGGCATCTATTAAAACAAAAACAAAGCCTGATACCAGCTTATTATTATTAAACCAGGCATTGGTGATAACAAGGGAAATACAGCAACATCACATAAGGTTAGATGTTTACGTGGGGTTGGTTGATGTATATAAGCAGTTGGGAAACTTTGAAGCTGCAACCGCCACTTTAGAAGCCCGCGAAGCTTTAAAAGATAGCCTTTTCACGCTTAGCGGTTCAAAAGATATTGCTAATCTTATAGCTAATAATGATTTAGCTAATACAAAAATCAAGGTGCAGCAGTTGCAATTGAGCAACGCCCGCACGCAATTTAATTATTGGATTACTTTGGCCGTCGCTATATCTGCTTTGGTAGTATTACTGATATTATTTTTGTTTTATAGAAAAACCCGCAGCCTTAACAAGCAGCTACTTATACAACAGAATGAACTAAAAGCGCTTAACGGATTTAAAGATAAGTTGTTCTCTATTATCAGTCACGACTTGCGATCGCCGGTTGCTACTATTATTAACTTACTGGGTTTGTTGGAAGAGGAAGAAGATATGGCGACTATGAAGACTTTTATTCCAAGGCTGAAACAACACAGCGAATCTACCCTTGACGTAATGGACAAGTTATTGATTTGGGGACATACACAGTTAAAAGGCGATACGCAAAATCAAACCCGTTTTAATGCAAAAGACATTATTTTACAAAGTTTATATCTGCATAAAGAAACCGCCGAACAGAAAAAGATTACACTGATAGATAAAACCCCAGAGCAGGTTTCTGTTTATGCAGATGCATCGCATGTTGAGTTTGTTGTACGTAATCTTATTGCCAATGCTGTAAAATATACGCATACTGATGGCAACGTTGAAGTAAGCGCTAATGTTGATAACCCTAAAGGGTTTATTACACTGGTAATTAAAGATAACGGCATTGGTGTGGCCAAAACACTGCAGGATAAGATATTTGAGCCCGAAAACAGAAGCATGGATGGCACCGATCAGGAAAAAGGTAACAGCATTGGTTTAATGCTTTGTAAAGAGTTTGTAGAGCGCAATGGTGGTAAAATATGGGTAGAAAGCGAGTTGGGTAAGGGCACAAGCTTTTTTGTTTCGCTTAAACAATAAATCGGTTTATATTTACTGATAATAAACCAATTATGTCCCATAATGAAGCTAATCTTTGCCATTTTGTTAATGGTAGTGCCCGTCTGTGGTATCGCTCAAACTAATACTTTAAGCTCTGCGGTTTACAGCGATGGTATATCTGAAACAATTAACCGTGTAGAAAAGCGACAACTGGCAAAGGGAAAAACCTTAGATCTGAAGTACCTTGAAATCTACACCCTAACCCTCCCCGCAGGGAAAACCTACACCCCACCAACAAGCGATACCCAATTTGAACAACTGATTGTAATTAAAAGCGGCAGTTTAAAGTTGATACTTAAAGATACCGCGCAAATAGTTGGCCCCGGCAGTATTGCCCTGGTGTTGGTTGGCGATAAGATCAGGTTTGAAAATCAAAGCGACAAACCGGCAAGCTGTTACGTGATAAATTATCAGTCTGTAAATGCCGTAAACCTCGAACGAGCTAAAGCAGCGGGGCCATCATTTATAAAAAATTGGGATCAGCTAAAAGTCAACAAGTCACCCAAAGGCGAAACCCGTGCTTTGTTTGATAGAGCCACTACTATGTTTGAGCGATTTGAGATCCACGCTACAGCTTTAAACCCAGGTTATGCCAGCCATGATCCTCATACGCACCGCGTCGAAGAAATTATACTGATGCTAAAAGGGAGTGTATTAGAAACTATCGGCACCGAAACAAAAACTGCCATAGCCGGCGATTGTATTTACCTGGCATCGGGCATACTGCATCGCCCTATAAACAATGGTACTGAGCAATGTTACTACCTGGCCATACAATGGCATAACTTAAAAACCGATTAACCTGCAACCGTATGTCTGTAAATCGTAGAAATTTTTTAAAGCAAACGGCCATTGGCGCGGCCGGATTGAGTTTGGCACCATGGCTTAGCCAATCATTATTTGCTGTACAGCCGGGCTTTGCACTTGCTTAGGGCACGCCAGAGGATCAAGGAATATCCTCAGAAAGTATCCTGAATTTTATTAATGCTGCTGAGAAAAATAACTTAGTCTGCACAGCTTAATGGTAGTACGCAATGGCAAAAGTGTAGCGCAAGGCTGGTGGGACCCCTACAAACCCGATTTGAAACACATGATGTACTCACTTAGTAACGGTTTTACATCAACCGCCATCGGTTTTGCGGTTAGCGAGGGTGTAGTAATTTAATTCGATGCGCGAAATCTAAATCATTTAAGAGCAAAGCAGTAATGGAATATTGCTTATTCTTAATGTTTATATGCCTGTTTTACCGGGGAGATATTCTCTGAGCGGAAAAATAAATTAAAAAATGTTATCAAAGTGTTAAACATTTTTTAAATGACTATCGTAAAACATAATGAAACCAATTGTTTACAGCTAAAAGCGTAAAAATTAGAAAATAATTAGAAAACTGTAACAGTAATGTTGCAAACAAATTTTTAGTATATATATTAGCTATCGATTTAAACTAATTAATACCCCTAACAACCACAACTATGTACAACGAGAAGACCCCGTCACTTTTCTTACCCAAACTTGCTGCATTATTATTTGTAGCAGTTTTTTTATCAGGTATGGCCGAAATTGTTTTACTGGCTACCAGCGCAGAAAAAAGCCATTACAGTATTACCAGTGAAACATCGAAATTGATATCGCCGCCAACTAAAGCTCATGCGCCTACAACGCAGCTACTACATCAAACTTCGCTAAACTAAGAGTTTAAGAGTTCTATACACGTAAAAAAGGCGCCTTGTGATATCACAAG
>JAZKET010000058.1:0-9470 GCA_040386815.1 Bacteroidota bacterium
TGTATTATATGTTGGCGAAAATGATTTGGTTGACAAAAGGTTTGTCTCTAACGTAGATTCTGTATATAACAGAACAATGAAGTTATATAGCGCCATCCGTGCTAAATTGCCAGAGGTGCCTATTGTTTACATCGGTATGAAACCAAGCCCATCGCGCGAAATCATAGTGCCAATGGAGCTGGAATTTAATAAACGGATGAAAGAGTTTTTTGCAAAAGAGAAAAACACGAAATTTATAGATATATACCCATTAATGCTGGATAAAGCAGGCAAGATGCGCCCTGAATTGTATGTGGGTGATAACCTGCACATGACCAAATTGGGTTATGACATTTGGGAGAAAGCGGTAAGGCCTAATTTGATCAAGTAGTAACATCATCATAAAACAAAAAGGGCGATACTGAAAAAGTATCGCCCTTTTTGTTTAAGTAGGTTTTAGGCCGTTTTTCCCTGCGAACCATAAAGCTTATGGTAATATATGTACGACGCTATACCAATTGCAGTGGGCAAGGCCATAAATATCAACGAACCATCCGCGCCAAACACAGTTACATTTGAGTAGGTTGCGCCAATCAGGTCAAAAAACAAGCCGGCATAGGCCCACTCTTTTACCCTATAAAAACCCGGAATTACAATAGCGATGCTACCAAGAATTTTGGCGTAACCGATAAATGGTGTAAAGTAATCAGGGTAACCGAGTTTCCTCATCCAGTCTACAGCCTCTTTGGCAAGTGTTACGTCAGGTACGGCGGTAAAGGTCATAAATACCGCAAACAGGATAGTTGTAGTCCAGAAAATAATCTTAATTGTTTTCATTATTGTGGGGATTTAAATTTTCAATCTTTATGGCTTAGCATCCAGTTGATGCCGTATTTGTCTGTAAAATTTCCGTAATAAGCACCCCAGAAAGCATCCTGTACGGGCATTTCAATCACGCCACCTTCAGACAATTCGTCAAACAATCTTTTGGTTTCCTCTCTCGATCCGGGTTCTATGTGAATATGCATATTATTTCCGGGAATAACCTTAAAACCCATACTCTCGGGCGCGTCAGTCGCCATTAATACGTGGCCGGCGGTTATTGGTAATTCAATATGCAATATTAATTTCTTATCCTCGTCAGACAACTGTGGCTGACCTTCATGCGCCGGGAAATCGCCCAGGCGTTTGATACCATCGCCAGAAAATTCAGATCTAAAAACCGTACGGTAAAAATTAAAAACTTCTTCGGTTATACCGTTAAAGTTTAAGTAAGTACATACACGAGCCTTATTATCAATGCGTAGTGAATTTTTAAGTTCGGCACGCTTTTGCAGGTAACGATCCAACTGATCAAATGTACCGGCAAAGCCTTGCTGCATATTGTCTTTAATGGAATTATAGGTATCCTCTTGAGCTGTTGTTGCATTAATTGGATTGCCTTGCAAGGTTAAAGTAGTTCTACCATTTACTTCTGCTAAGGTTAGCTGGTTAAATATCTCTAACGGAAAATCCATGGGGAACGGCGATGTTTGGATATTCCCAGTTTCATCAGAAAATGAACTGATAAACTCTATCAAATCAAACCTATTGATATTAACGTACTTAAACAGTCCCCACATAGTTTGGCCGCCACCTTCCATTTTATAGTGAAATTTACCACCTGGTGTAAAGTCGAATGTTTTTACAGTAAGGTCCATGCCCGTTGGCCCCCACCATTCGCCCATGGCTTCGGCGTTGGCAAATGCTTCAAATACTACTTCTTTTGGGGCGTTAAAATGTCGCACAATTTTAAGCCCTTGCTTTGTTTGATCTATCATTTTGGTTGATTTTTACTTTGTACTTTATTGATGTATTTATCTAACGAATCAAATCTGTCTATCCAGAATTGGCGATATTGATCTATCCAGGTTGATACATCGCCCAGCGTGTCCAGTTTAGCTTCGCAATAACGCTCGCGGCCCTGCTGTTTTATAACTACCATACCACATTCAGTCAAAATTTTTATATGGTTTGATATTGCCGGTCTGCTGATATCGAATTTATCAGCAATGGCATTTAAATTCATCGGTTCAAAGGCAATTAAACCCAGTATCTCACGCCGGGTAGGATCTGCAATTGCCTGAAAAACATCTCGTCTCGCTTCTGCTGCCATATATGTAATCAAATGATTACATAAAAGTATATGTAATCATTTGATTACGCAAGTTTTTCTTCAAAAAAAATCCCGGCACAACGGTCGGGATCAATATTCTGAATATAAAAGAGTTTAATTATCTTAAAGTAGCGTAGTTGTAAAATTGTAAACCGCCATTACCTTGCACCGTTATTGTTTTATTTTCATCAACTCCCTGCGCATTTTTTAAAGTGATAGTAATCTGGTTCTCTCCTTTTTGCAAAGGCACACGGGCATAAGCTATGTACGAAGGTAATGTTTGCCAGTTACGGGTATCAGCTTTTTCTGAAAGAGCGCTGTATAGCTGTATACCATACCCCAAACCCTCTAACCAACCATTGGTTTTTCCATTGCTGGTAGCGGCTTCACGCACCGCATATTCGGCAATCTTCTTTGTAGCCTGGCGCGCTAATATCTTACCCATTTCCTGTAAAGCGCGCTGTTGTAGGGTTTTAAAAGCCAGTTCATTTACATCTTCTGTTTTTACCAGGTTAACTTGTTGGCCATTAGCGTTTACATACCCGCTTGCGAAATAAGGTTTCTGCGCCACATACTTAGGGTAGGCAATGCGCAGGCTCTCAACCGCTTTGATATTTACCCTGCCACGGTCACCCCGGTAATTAAATGGGATAACTATACCGCCACCCGCATCGGTAAAAAACAGATCGCCATTACTTTGCCTAATAAGGCTAAAAAACATATCTACCTGGGTTTTAACCGGCGCTAAGCCATTCTCCCAAAACACCACTAATTCTCCACCTTCAGACGGTTTCTCTGCATCATAGGTAATCCCAAATTTTCTTTCAAATTCTTCGGCTTCGCTTTGAAATCTGTTAAGCCTGGCGGTTCTGATAACATCCTGCTGCAAGGTTAGTGGTATTGTTGTACCATACCAGGTTTGATCAGGCGCTTTTAGGTAAACTTCGGCAGCATTGCGGTATGCTATAAATGCATTGTTGATGTCGCCGGCACTTTCGTAAAGCATGCCCTGAAGTGTAAGCGAGAAAGCGTCGTTACTGTAACGATTATCTTTATTGTTAAATTTATCGCCTTGTTGTTGTGCCTGTAAGGTAATACGGCGGGCCTCAACAATAGCATCCTCGGTTTTATTCAGGTACACATAATTAAGCGCTTTATAGTAATGGATCATGAATTTCTCGAAATCCTCGCCCTTATAAGTTTGCGACATGGAATTAACCAGTACCCCAACAGCAACATCGCCTGCACTATTTAGGCCTTGCTCTAAAAGCTGATCAGCTTCGTTAAAAAATCGGTTGCTAGCTTCATATTGTCCATTAAGGTGACTGATGCGTCCCTTTTCCATCAAAAAAAGCAGACGGTTGCGTGGCTTTTTTATCAGACTGTTACCATCAAGCGTTTTCTCGGCATCTTTAAAGTTACCCGAGTAAACATTTTTGTAATAAGGCGTAATCTGCTCGTTATAGGTGGCGCAACCCAATAAAAAAAGCATCAACATTATAATTGATGATGCTTTTAAAATATGCGTACGTAAGTATGTCATTGATAATGTGTAATCCGATCAAGCGTTAGCGGCAAAGCCCGGATAAAGATAGCCTAAATTAATTCTTAACCGTTTTGGCTATTTTCTTCTCACCTATCCAAACAACCTCATTGGTTTGGATATTGGTCAATTCTAAATTAACCTGGTAATAAACCACCTTGTTACGTTTGTGCGCGTCAACAATTGAGTTGATAGAACCTTGCAACATATAATCGGCACCGTTTTCTAAACCAAACCTCTTCATGGTAGTGGTTGATGCATTAGTTTGCTGATCAGCCTTCTCTGCACGTAACTCGTTACGTTTTGCGCCGCCCTGTACCAAGCGTACTTTTTGCGAGTTGATGAATGAGCTTTCAACATCTTTGATAAATGTTTCGGCTTCAATATGCTCATGGCTTTTGTTTTGTACCATACCAACAACAACAACAGGTTTTTTGCCCTGGTGCGCTTCCTGATGATCGCCTATCCAGCTACCACCTAATATTTTACCAGCCAGGTCATCGGCAACCATACGCGAGTCGCTATTATTCCAACTGCCACTTATATCTATAGTTTGATCTGTACTAACGCGCGTTACTTTACGTGCACATGAGGTTATAAAAAGGCCAGTAGCCGCTATTACAGCCACTGCTAAAATTCTGTTAAATTTCATTTGTTTTATTATTTGTGATGTTAGATAGAATACAATTATAAATGTTACCAGTTGTAACCAAAACCAATGCTGGCGCGCGGACCCCAAAAGCCGTTGTGGCTCCACTGATTTCCCCAACCATAACCCCAGTTACTATACGGATATGAGTAACCGCCATATAAACTCCATGATGGATATGAATAAGCACCGCTCATGATTTCCTGATGGCGCCATTCGCGTCTTTGTTGACGACGTTCAAGCTTATCCTGGTACCAATCAAAAGCTTTGTATGTATTTTGTACGGTAGTGCCTTGCAAAGATGTTAAGGTATCGGCCATGGCGGCATACTTAGCCTGACTTTCCATGTAGCGGGGATTTTGATCAGGCAATAACCTGCTCTGCTGCGCGCTAACGTCGCCGTTGTATAAACCGGCTGTTAGCAAAAGTGCTATAATGATGATCTTACTTTTCATCGTGTTTAAATTGTATAAGGCAAATTTAAGTAATTTGTAATAAAAACGTTACTGCGCAATGTCTGATTGCTGTAATTGTTTTTTTGTTATAGACATAGCAACTCAAATATGGTTTAATACGTTATAGATTTTTTTATAGCGATTATGTTACAATAGATTATTTAATTTGCCTTTAACATAAGCCTACTAAAGTTGTGTTTACCTTATGAACTATGTCGACCTTATACTATTTGCCATTATAGCCCTTATTGTATGGCTTGATTTTAAGCGGGGTTTCATCGTAGCATCGTTACTGCTGATATCATGGGTTGGTAGCCTTGCTTTCGCTTTTCTAATTTATCCAATTTTAAGTACATTTTTGCATCACCTATCACCGGCTATTGATTTTTGGGCCGAGCCATTAGCGTTTATTTTCATATTGCTGATCTGTAGATTAATATCTGATATAGCAACCAGAAATATTATCGATAGAGTACCCGACCAAACGCATCAACATATAACTAATAAAACACTTGGTATAATACCGGGTATAATAAATGGTTTGATCTGGGCTGCACTACTGTCTACCATTTTTGTGTTGATGCCACTTACGCGGGTATCAGAAAAAATCAATCAAAGTAAATTTTCAGAAAGCCTGGTATCGCGCGTAAGTTGGCTTGAAGCTAAATTGGCGCCCATTTTTAGCGAGGTGTTAAACAGAACCGTGCGCAAAACCACTATGGGCGATGATACCCATGGCACAGTTAAACTTCCATATACCATAAAACACCCTAAAGAACGCCCTGACATTGCTGCAGAGATGCTGATACTTGTTAACGATGAACGCGCTAAACGCGGATTGAAAGCGCTAAAAGCAGACCCCGAGATTACAGTTGTAGCACTTAAACATTCGGCAGACATGTTTAGGCGAAGCTACTTTTCGCACTACACGCCTGAGGGACTAGATCCTTTTGATAGAATGAGAAACGGCGGCATCAACTTTATTACCGCGGGTGAAAATCTAGCACTATCGCAAACCTTAAAACTGGCACATAAGGGTTTGATGAACTCGCCCGGTCATAGGGCCAATATATTAAACCCTACCTTTGGCAAATTAGGTATTGGGGTGCTTGACGGAGGGATATATGGCTTAATGATCACGCAAAACTTTAGGAATTAAAAAGTTAATAACTAAAGCTATTATCGAGATACCAGCGTGCCTTGTATATTTTAAATTCGGGCGACTTAAAGATCAACTGATTATGTCACTAAAATATAGTAAAATACAATGAAGAAGGTATCAATGACAGATTTATATTAATTTAGCCAAATGATCAAACTATTCATTAGTGGTTACCCACTGGATATGACGGAACTGGAAATTGTACAGCTGGTAGCCTTTCATGCTGAGGTTTGTACCATCAAGCTGGTGCGAGACAAAAAGACCAAACAAGCTAAAGGCTACTCTTTTATTGAAGTTACCGACCTGGCCGGCGCAGAGCAGGCAGTAGAGATTTTAAATGGCGCTCCGCTGGCAGGGCGTAAATTGAGTGTCAGTATAGTAGAGGATAAACCTGTGGCTGTCAAGCCCTCTTATAAACCATCAAGGCAAGTACGACGATAGTTACAAGCACGTTTTGCCGTAAGGTTGTTACTTATTTTCCGATACAGAACTTACTAAATATATTATCCAACAAATCATCGGTAGTAACCACACCTGTTATCTCGCCTAAATAATGTAAAGCTTGCTTGATATCCATTGACAGAAAATCTGATGTTACAGAATCTATTCCGTTAAGTACCCGGGCAAGCGACTCTTCTGTTTTTTGTAATGCTTCGAGGTGGCGTATGTTGGTTACCAAAGTTTCATTGCCATCAAGCTGATCTTTAACTGCCGAGCGGTATATCTTTGACTTAAGGTCGTCTATATGAAACTTCTCTTTGGCTGAGATGAGCAACGTTGCTGTTTGCAGTAAATGCTCTGTTTGTTCATTAGTTAATAGGTCTGCTTTGTTGGCTACTACCAACATGCTGATACCCGACCGCTGTAAGCTTTGTATATCAGATTCAAGTTCGGCTGTTGATAGTTGAGCAGCGTCGTAAACATATATCAATAGAGCCGACTGCGCTATCTTCTCCATAGTGCGCTCTACTCCTATCTTTTCAATAGCGTCGGTAGCTTCGCGGATGCCGGCCGTGTCTATCAGACGAAAGTTGATGCCATTTATGTTTAATACCTCTTCTATCGTATCGCGGGTTGTGCCCGGTATGTGGCTTACAATTGCACGCTCCTCGTTCAGCAGGGCGTTCAGCAACGTCGATTTACCTGCGTTAGGCCTGCCTGCTATAACAGTATTACCTAATTCAAACGACTGTATTAGTGCCACAATAACCCTATTGATCTCATGTATCAGCCTTTTCAACTGATCGCGATTAGCAAACTCAACATCCTCTTCGGCAAAGTCTAGTTCAAGTTCAATGAGTGATGCAAACTGAACCAGTTGCTCGCGTAGGCCTTGCAATTGGTTACTAAAGCCGCCTCTTAACTGCTGCAGTGCCACCTGCTGCGATGCTTTTGAGTTTGACGCTATTAAATCGGCTACAGCTTCGGCTTGCGATAGGTCTAACTGTCCATTCAGGAAAGCTCTTAAGGTAAACTCGCCTGCTTTGGCCGAACGGGCACCTTTCTTTATAAGAAGTTTAATAATTGACTCAATGATGTAGTTTGATCCATGACAGGAGATCTCAACAACATTCTCTTTGGTGTACGATCGCGGGGCAATAAACAGCGACATCAGTACCTCGTCCAGTATCGCATCACCGTCGGCTATGCTGCCAAAGTGTATGGTATGCGATTGCTGCTTAGTCAGATCTTTACCCTTAAACACGCTGTTGGCAATGGTAATAGCATCAGGCCCCGACAAGCGTATAACTCCTATGGCCCCCACACCTGTTGGCGTAGCCAGGGCTACTATGGTTTCTTCAGTATTTGTCATTAGGCCCAAAGGTCGCAAATTAGCGGAAACAATGGCTATAACCGTAAAGTAAAAAAACTAACTTGCACCCTAATTATGGTAACCTCTTTTGAAGCTTATTTAGATACAATTTCAGTACATCACGTGGGCAACCAGGCCCAAAGCGAGCTGTACGCACTGTCAGAGCACCCCCTTGAGTTGAAGGATGAAGTGATATCAGGACTGCTGAAACAGTACTTCCTGGCGCCGTTTCAAAAAGTGGTTGAGGTGTATCACCTTATGCATAACAGTGATGACCTGGCACTGAACGAGGTGCATCATTTTGTATCACAGATCTTTGAGGATAAGGACAAGTTTCATGAGATGTCGCAGCAGTTGGCTAAGCATTTGTACAATGTGGCTAACCACCCTAATATCAAGTCGGGCGAGGTGTATGTGGCTTACTTTAAGGATGTGCAGATTGAGGGCAACCTGCTTGACGCCATCGGCATATTCAAATCAGAGAACAAAGAAACTTACCTGAAGGTATACCCCGATAAAGGTGGCTTCAATGTAGATTATGAAGAGAACGCCATCAATATCAATAAATTAGACAAGGGGTGCCTTATCTTCAATATCGAAAAAGAGAACGGCTATAAGGTAGTGGTAATTGACACTGCTAACCGTGGACAAGATGCGGCCGTTTACTGGAAAGATGACTTTTTGCAACTTAAGGTGCGTAACGATAGCTACAACCAAACCAGCAATACTCTTGGGGTATACAAAAACTTTGTAACCAACAAGATAGACGAGCAGTTTGACATGAGCAAGACCGACAAGATTGACTTGCTTAACCGCTCAATGAAGTACTTTAAGGAAAAGGAGACTTTTGATATGGACGAGTTTGCTGAAGAGGTGATCAGCAACCCGCAGGCTATCCAATCGTTTAAGGAGTATAAGAGCCAGTTTGAGGATGAGTTTGACACCCGCATTAACGATACCTTCGAGATATCAAACAACGCGGTAAAGAAACAGAATAAGGCCTATAAGAGTATCCTGAAGCTGGATAAGAACTTCCATATTTATATACATGGCGACAACAAGCTCATAGAGAAAGGCTTTGATGAAGACAGGGGTATGAACTACTACAAGGTGTTCTTTAAAGAAGAAGCGTAATTTAGAGGTTAGTTGATACGTTTTTTCAGAGGAATTGAAACAAATGAAACAGCGTTTTAAGGTAAATAACTTTAAATCAATATTTTATATTTTTTAGTGAAACAGTTTGCAACAGTAGTAATACTTTAAGGTATTATAGCTAACTATCTATTTATTAATCTGTTATCTTTTTTCAGTTGATTTCCCGGTAGTGAGCGAAACAGTTGGGGTGAATCACCTCATCTTGCTTTATCTTGGCAGGCTAAGAGTTCTCTTTTTACTTTTTTTCAGGGGTGAAAAACGCCTGGTTTTTTCCGGATAAATTCCTTAAAAATCTTGAAAAATCTTTAATTATTTCCGCCACCCCATTACAATGTTTGCTTGTTTTTCGGCCATTAAAAAAAATGCAAAAGTATCTTCGCCAAAATCCTATAATCCACCAAATCCTATAAACGGCGTAGCCTTCTTGAGTACCTTTAAAAACAATTAAACCACGAAAAATCTTAGTCCTGACAAACTAGTGTCACCACCCGGTCCATAATATCGCCGTACCTTAGTACCATTCCCAACAAAATTATCATGGACAATTACAACACTCCCC
>JAZKET010000058.1:9480-11702 GCA_040386815.1 Bacteroidota bacterium
CAGCCAATCGTGGCACGCTCACGAAGAAACAAACCCATCAGTTAAACGAACTGTTACGAAGCCCAAACGATAGCAAAGATGCTTTCA
This sequence comes from Bacteroidota bacterium, assembly GCA_040386815.1. GTDB lineage: Bacteria > Bacteroidota > Bacteroidia > Sphingobacteriales > Sphingobacteriaceae > Mucilaginibacter. The sequence goes on from JAZKET010000058.1 coordinate 9,568, forward strand.
TTATTAAACCCGCGGGCGAATTTCTGAAAGATGCCGATAACCGTACTGACACAGGTATGCTTTTTGGCGATTTTTGGTATGAGGGCGAACTTTGTATCCTGTTTGCCGATACCAATGTGGGCAAATCCATCCTGGCCGTACAAATTGGCGATGCGCTAAGCCGTGGCCAGCCCCTGCCCCGTTTTGCTATGCGACAGCAACCATCAATTGTTTTGTATTTCGATTTTGAGCTGAACGACCAGCAATTTAGCAAGCGCTACACCAGCGCGGCGCATGGCCAATACCAGTTTGCCGATGCTTTTTACCGGGTAGTGTTTAACCCTGATGCGGTTGGCCAGCATAAGTTTGCCAGCTATCATGAATACATTAATAACGCGCTCGAAAATATGCTTATTACCAGCCAGGCACGCATTATCATTATTGATAACATCACCTGCCTGCGCACCGGCACACAAGCCGCTGCCACAGCGATTACTTTAATGCAAAAGTTACAGGCGCTTAAAAACAGGTATGGTTTGTCAATATTGGTGCTGGCCCATACGCCCAAGCGCAACCCGGCAAAGCCCATTAGCCGTAACGATTTGCAGGGCAGCAAAATGCTCATCAACTTTGCCGACAGTGCCTTTGCCATTGGCGAAAGCCATACCGCTGCCGACCTGCGTTACCTTAAACAAGTAAAACAGCGCAGCGGGCAGCTAACTTACGGCGCTAACAACGTTTACCTTGCCCAGGTTATTAAACCTTACAATAACCTGCATTTTGATTTTATTGGCAGCGCTACCGAGGCTGAGCACCTGTTACACTATACCGAGCAGCAACGCCAAAGCAGCGAAGAGCGCATTATAAAACTGCACCAGCAAGGTCTTAGCCTGCGGCAAATTGCTGCAGATACCGGTATGCCTTATTCGAAAGTGTATAGATTGATAAAAAAGTTGGATGATCAAAATAACTCAGGCTAAATCCTGGTTTAACATCATCCAACTTTTGAGAGAGAGTCTGTGGCTTACTTAGCCATTTCTATATTCAAAGCCACTAATCCTTTAGGGCCTTTTTCTGTAACAAACGTTACCTTATTACCTTCTTTTGCCTGGAAAGTCAGGTTGTTAACGTGGAAAAATATATTTTCTCTTGATCTGTCTTCGGCAATAAAACCAAAACCTTTAGCCGTATTGTAAAAGCTTATAATGCCTGTCTTTACAGCGTCTTCAGGCTCGTCAACCTGTTTTGGGGTTGATATTCTTACATCCTCTATAGATACCTGCTTACGCGGGGCACCATCTGGTGGTGTTGACGTAATATTTCCATCGGCATCAATATACGCCAACATATCTTCAAAGCCTTTACCTTTGTCAGAGTTTGCTTTACGCTCTTCGGCCTTTTCTTTTTTCTCCTGATGTTTTTTCAGGCGTTTTTTTTCTTTTTCTTTTTTGTTAAATGTTTCGTTGGATCTGCCCATGCGTTATTTAAAAGTGAATATTAAAATCTCGACATACATTAAAGCGCTTTGGGCTATTACAGCCTCTTTTCACTAAAAACGTATTAATAAACTTGTTGGCCCTGGTAAATTGAGCCGATTTAGTACAGTGGATACTGTTGAAGAATTTTACCGTACTACATAATTACACTGGTGTAATGCAGCGTTTTTTGAATATGTTGCAAAGGTACTATTTTATATTGAAATATGGGCGTGCAGTATACAATAAAATCCAACATATGACTATTAATAAACTAATTGCATCTTTCATCTTTTGATCTATTTTTGACATCATGAAATGGATTACCAGGGAAAAACCTAAAATAGACAGGATAGCTTGCCCATGGCTGATACTTAGGTTTATTGACCCTGCTGCCGAAATAATTTATGTGCCTTATGAACAAGTGCTAAAAAAAGCCACCGAAATGCAGGCTATTCCGTTTGATTTGCCCGACGTTGAATACAGCCACTACAATGACCAATGTACCTTTGACTATTTTCTGAAAAAACATAAGATAAATGATCCGGCATTGTTTCGTATAGCGGCTATAGTACGTGGTGCCGATACTGACCGGCATGATATAGCGCCACAGTCTGCCGGCCTTGAAGCTATTTTCTCGGGCCTGTCTTACAACAGTACTAACGACCATGAGTTATTAAC
>JAZKET010000058.1:11712-24058 GCA_040386815.1 Bacteroidota bacterium
GGTATGCGCGTTTACGATGGTTTATATAGTTGGGCAAACCATCTGTATGAAAAAAAGCACACGCAGGCGGGCCCGGCAGAGCAAAAATTATTAGAGATATTTACCAGGTATTTGCAAAACGAAAAAGGAAAGAAAGCCCCCACCTGGGCAAAAGAATTGAAGGAAATGATTCAGGATCAGATAGACACTAACATGAACGTTAACTTGAGTTTACAACAGGTGTCTGACGAATTAGAGATTAACCCTGCTTATTTATCAAGAGAGTTTTCTAAATACTTTGATAACCTTTCATTTGGCGACTATATCAGAAAAATGCGGATAGATAAAGCTATGCTGTTGATAGAAACCACAGCCTATACGTTAACCGAAGTGGCTTACATAACCGGATTTTCAGACCAAAGCCATTTTAACCGGATATTTAAAAAACATACCGGGCAAAATCCATCTGTCTTTAAAAAAAAATGCGCTAAAAAGTAAAGCCGATACAAAAGGTTAAATACGTACAATTTTGCAGAAATACATTTAGCCAATATTGCAGTATGATTAAATACTGCTAATGAACAAGCTACACCCATCCTACTCGCTTACCCAGCTTACAACCTATTTTTTAAAACTTGGCACCTGGGGTTTTGGCGGCCCCGTAGCACTGGTAGGCTATATGCACCGCGATTTAGTTGAGCAAAAACGCTGGCTTACAGATGAGGAATATAAAGAAGGGCTTGCACTTGCACAGTTGGCGCCCGGCCCCCTTGCAGCCCAATTAGGCATTTACACAGGCTATGTACATTACGGCTTATTAGGCGCTACGCTAACCGGGTTGGCTTTTGTACTTCCGTCGTTTATAATGGTGGTACTGTTGGGTATGGCCTATAAATTATATGGCGGCCTTGCCTGGATGCAGGCCATATTTTATGGCGTAGGCGCTGCCGTTGTGGGTATTATTGTTGTAAGCGCATACAAACTCACCATAAAATCTGTAGGTAAATTAAACATTACCGCTATAAAAGCTAACTGGCTGCTTTGGATATTTTACCTGACAGGCGTAGTGGTTACAACAATAACCCAACGCGAAGAGATACTATTATTTATTGGCTGCGGTATTTTATATATGCTGATAAAAGCACCACCCAAATGGTTAAAAAAACCTGCGGCAGCCCCATCGGCAATATTTATAGCTACCGGCTTTTGGAGTTACGATGGCAACACTTTACAACAAATAGCCTGGTTTTTTGCTAAAGCCGGCACATTTGTATTTGGCAGCGGGCTTGCTATAGTGCCCTTTTTACATGCCGGCGTTGTAAAAGAGTTTGGCTGGCTAACAGAATCACAATTTGTTGATGCTGTAGCAGTTGCCATGATAACACCCGGGCCGGTTGTTATAACGGTTGCTTTTATAGGTTATTTGGTTGCGGGTTTTTTGGGTGCATGTGTAGCAGCTTTGGCTACATTTCTTCCTTGTTACCTGTTTACGGTAGCACTTGCTCCATCCTTTAAAAAAATTGCAAAAGATATAAGCGTTAAAGCTTTTGTTGATGGTATTACCGCCGTGGTTATTGGCGCGTTGGTTGGCTCGGTTATTATTATCGGCATTAGGTCAATAAAAGATATCCCAACGGCTTTGATAGCTATTGCGGCAGTGCTTTCATTAATCTATCTCAAAAAAATGCAGGAGCCTTATATCATCGCTTTTGCAGCCATTATCGGTCTTCTTATCAAATTATTATAACGCCCACTCATGAAACTATTATTTTACTGCTCAATTACCTTTGTATTTTATTTCCTTTCTATCGCTTCAACAAATGCGCAGCAGGCCGCGCCGGCTTATCCTAAAGTGACCGGATATTTCAGCATAATGCACCCTATAGGTACCTTTAACAAAGATGGTTTTCACGATAATTTTTCTGATACCTACACCCTGGTTTTTCCTTTCGGACTGAATATTCTAAAATCAGACCAATTTGGTGTAAGCTTTGAAATTGCACCTGCTGTACGCACAGAACGCAACGTGTCTAAAACAAGTTCGGTATTATTTCACCCCGGCGCTATGTTCCGTTTTAAGAAAGGTTTCACGTTTATAGGCAGGCTGGCGTTTGAAACCAATGGCCGTATGGGTATAACACCGGTATTTAACCAAGTAATAAAAAAGGGGAAAGATGCCAGTATATTTTTGTCTGTGCCTTTCCCCATCAGGTTTGGTAATGAGCAACCTTTATCGCTAACAACCGGCTTGCAATTAGGCGTATCTTTTTAGTATCATTTATCGAAGCAAATAAAATTATAATAACCCCAATTTAATATCCACTTAAAACAAAACCTCATTTTGCAAAAATAACAAGCTATGTTAACTCAATTTAACCTGTGTTAACAGCTATTAATTTTGACATAAAAAGTAATTTAAGTTCAAACCCGCCACCTCTTAACATTAAATTAAAGAACACATATTGTTTTGATAACCCTGGCTTAGCATTGCGGAAATACTCGCGGATTAGTTTTGACAAAAAATTAATACGTGAAGAAATTACTCCTTTTACTTATCCTTCCTGCCCTAATTCAATTTAATGCCGTTGCACAATCAACCGGCAAAATTGCAGGTAAAATTATCGACGCAAAAACCAGCGAATTATTAATAGGCTCAACGGTTGGTATTGAAGGTACCACCAAAGCTACCGCTGCTGATATTAACGGCCAATACGTTTTGTCGGGCGTTGCACCGGGTACTTACACCCTTATAGTTAAATACATTGGTTACGATACCAAAGCAATATCAGACGTAATAGTTAAGGCCGATGCTGTTACTACGCTTGATATCTCTATTTCCGAATCTGCTAAAGCTTCGTTAAAAGAGGTTGTTATCCGCTCAACTTATCGTCAGGCATCAGTAGCATCATTATATGCTGCTCAAAAAAACAGCCTTACCATATCAGACGGTATCTCTTCAGAGCTTATCAAATTATCGCCTGACAGAAATACCAGCGAGGTTTTAAAACGTGTTAGCGGCGCTACCATTCAAGACAATAAATTTGTTATTGTACGTGGTTTGAGCGATAGGTACAACACAGCCATGCTTGATGGTACTGTATTACCAAGCACCGAGCCTAACCGTAAAGCTTTCTCTTTCGATATCATCCCGTCAAACTTAATTGATGGTATTGTTATCAGCAAAACAGCTACCCCTAACCTACCGGGCGATTTTGCAGGTGGCGCTATCCAGATTTCTACTAAAGATATCCCTACAGAAAACTTTATTACCGCCAGCATTGGTTTAGGTTATAACACCAACACAACGTTTAAAGATTTTCAAAGCGGTTACCGCAACACGTCAGACTATTTTGGTTTTGACGGCGGATCGCGCAAATTACCTTCAAACTTTCCGTCTACAACACGTATAGCATCAGGTTCATTAAGTCTTGCTCAGCAAATTACCGCTTTAAGGTCTTTAAACCCTAATTTTAACGTATACAACAATACTGCAACCCCTAACCAAAGCTACCAGCTAACTGTAGGCCGCGTATCTGAAGCTAAAAATGGCAATAAGTTTGGCGCCACCGTTGGCCTGACTTACCGTAACGCCATGCAAACCATCCGTGATCTGAAAATTGATTACTATGAGTTTGATTTTAACGATACCAAATACAAATTCTCAACCAGCGTAAGTGGTTTAGCAAACTTTGCTTATACCTACGGTAAAAACAAAATCACCTTTAAAAACATATACAACCGTACGTTTGACGACCAATACCTATACCGTACCGGTTACAACAACCAAACTCAAAACCCTGATAACCGCTTTACTGCGTTTGATTTGATTGAGAAAAGCTTGTTAAAATCAACCCTATCCGGCGATCATGCTTTTGAAAACAATTCAAAAATTACCTGGATAGGTAGCTTCGCTAACGTTCAAAACAATCAGCCAGATCAGCGTAAAACAAACTACGCGTTAATTGGCGGTGTATATACTGCCGATAACACTACAGTTGGTAAGCAAAACGCGCGTTTTTTCTCTGATTTGAATGAGAACATTTACAGCGGCCAGGTTGATTACAGCTTGCCAGTAAATATGTTTAAACAAAAATCTAACCTGAAAGCTGGTTTAGCAACTACTTACCGCGACCGTAGTTTCAGACCAAGATTTATTGGCCCGCAGTTGCGCACCAGTGCCGACGGCGCTAATGATGTCAGAACATTGCCGCTTAACCAAATATTTAGCCGCGCTATCATTAATAATGGTTTCTACAACCTAACAGAAATTACTTCAACTACCGACCCTTACGATGCTAACACCATGATAAACTCTGGTTATGCAATGTTAGACAACAAACTGAGCGATAAAGTACGTTTAGTTTGGGGTTTAAGAGTTGAAAAATTTGACCTGAAGCTTAACGACAAAGAGCCAACAACTACCGAAACACGTTTAAATAACGTTGACATATTACCGTCGGCCAATTTAACTTATGCTATTAACGAAAAGTCAAACTTCAGGGTATCATACTCGCACACCGTTGCGCGTCCGGAGGCAAGAGAGCTTGCCGTTACCAGCTATTACGATTTTGAGTTACTGGCAAACATTGCAGGTAATAAAAACTTAAAACGTGCGCAGATCAAAAATGCCGATATCCGTTATGAGTTTTACCCTTCTGCGGGCCAGATCTTCTCGGTATCTGCTTTCTATAAAGGCTTTAAAGACGCTATTGAGCCGGTTTATGACGATAAAAACTCAACGCCCGATTTTAGATTCTTTAACGTACAACGTGCTACCAACTTTGGCTTTGAGTTAGAGTTACGTAAAACGCTTGATTTCATGAGTGAGTCATTAAAAAACACCACTTTCTATACTAACGTAGCGGTAATTAAATCAAAGGTATCTGATGATCGCCCGGAGGTTGTTGCAGATGCTTCAAGACCAATGGTAGGCCAGGCTCCTTATGTTATTAATGGTGGTTTAATGCAAACTGCATATAACAACAAGTTAACCTTTAACGTGCTGTATAACCGTGTAGGCCCACGTATTGCAAGAGCGCGTGGTGCAGTATTCCCATCAGTATATGAAAACGCAAGAGACGTAATTGACGCTCAGGTTAGCTATAAAGTAAGTAAAAAGGGCGAGTTTAAATTAAACGCCGGCGATTTGCTTAACCAAAACACGGTTTTGTATTACAAAGCGCCAACAACACAATATGACCTTACCAAAGGCTCAACCCTGGCATCATACAAAATGGGTTCAACCTTTACATTGTCATACAGCCAATCATTCTAAAAACTTAAAACTAGCATAAAACAAATCAACACAAATTAAAAACTAACATGAAAAAACATTCATTAATTTTAATGCTTGCAGCATCGCTTTTTGTTACTGCATGTTCAAAGAACAATGACCCGATCAATGATGGTCCGGATACTGTTGTTCCTTCAAACACAGTTGAGGTAACGGGCGACATAGCTGCCACCACTACCTGGAAAGCTGACAAAATTTACTTATTAAAAGGATTTGTTTTTGTAACCAATGGCGCTACATTAAACATTGAACCAGGCACTATCATTAAAGGCGATAAAGCAAGCAAAGGTACTTTAGTTATTACCAGAGGCGCTAAAATTAACGCTGCAGGTACAGCTGCTAAACCTATTGTATTTACTTCAAACGTTGCAACCGGTGGCCGTTCAGCTGGCGATTGGGGTGGTTTGATCCTTTTAGGTAAAGCGCCTATCAACTTTGCTAATGGTGTAAACAACATCGAAGGCGGTTTAACCCCAACCGGTGGTGGCGACCCTGTAAAATATATCCAATACGGTGGTACTGATGCTGCTGATAACTCTGGTACTTTAACTTATGTACGTGTTGAGTATGCCGGTATTCCATTCTCACCAGATAACGAGATCAATGGTATCACTTTTGGTGGTGTTGGTTCTGGTACCACTGTTGATTATGTTGAAGTTTATCGTTCTGGCGATGACGCTTTCGAATTTTTTGGTGGCACAGTAAACGCTAAGCACTTATTAGCTATTGGTACTACTGATGATGACTTTGATACAGATAATGGTTTCTCTGGTAAAGTTCAGTTTGGTTTAGCTCAAAGAGCACAAGTTGTTGCCGATTTCTCTGGTTCAAACGGTTTTGAGTCTGATAACGACGCTACCGGTTCTACAAATTCACCAAAAACCAGCGCAGTATTTTCAAACATGACTATTGTTGGCCCGATGATCACTGCATCAACTTCAAACATCAACGCTAACTACCAGCACGCTGCTCAAATCCGTCGTAACTCGTCTATCAGCATTGCTAACTCAATATTTGCTAACTATTTCGAAGGTATTTATATTGACGATAGCACTGGTAGCCCTGCAAGCACTAACTTTACTGCAGGTAACTTAGTGTTAACTGACAACTTGATTTACTTATGTAACATCAAAAGCAACGAGGTTAAAGGTAACAACGCTATCAGCAAAGCTTTATTCGAAACTGCTTTACGTGCCGCTAACATATTTGACGCTACTAAAAACGTTACCGAGTTGTTAACAGATCCATTAAAATATGGTACAGATTTTAAAAACCCTACAGTTAGTGGTGCTGCTAACCCATTGTTTGGTACACCTAACTTTACTGTAAAAGCTGGTTCGGCCGCTGCTGCAGGTGCTGCATTCAACAACAAATTTGCTGATGCTTTCTTTGAAAAAGTTACTTACAAAGGCGCTTTCGGTACTACAGATTGGTCTGCTGGTTGGGCTAAATTTGACCCGCAAACTTTACCTTACACTACTCCAGGTCAGGTATTATAATCTGTTAGAAACAGGTTTAGATTGATATTAATCCCGGTCACAATAATGTGGCCGGGATTTTTTGTTTTATGCTGCTCTCTTCACTTCATCGTACTAATTATTTTTTTTGAAGTATTTACTTTGAATTGCAAAGTATTATTCATTAACTTTGTATATCAAAGTACTTTTAGAATAATCAACAACAAACAATCAGAGTATGAAAACCTCAAGAACTAAATTTGTCATCGTATTTGTCGTATCGGCATTTGTATTTGTGTTCGCTACCAGATTTTTACTTAACCAGCCTGCCGAATGGGTAGCCGCACCCGAAAATCAATCAGCATGGCAATCTGTAATTTCTACTATCTTAACACCTGTCAGGTTTATTCTAATGCGTCCGTTAATGCCGTTCATCAACTTTCTGCGCCAGGAGCCAGACACTCCCCCACCATTTTTTATGATAGGCTTTGCTATGTATTGGACACTGCTGGGCTTATTGGTGTATTACATTATTGGCAAGATAAAATCAGCTAAACTTAAAGCCGCTTAAATGGTGTTGCTACAAAAAAGCCCCGTTCCTTCAATCAGAACGGGGCTTTTTATTTGGTGACATTGCTTATCAGTCGGTTTTCTTACCGTACTTATCAGCATATCTTTTATATAACTGTTTGTGCAAGTTATTAAGGTCGATGTTTCTGCCTTGAATAAAGGCCTGATTAACATCAAGGGTAATCATATCCAAAGCATCGCCGCCAGAGATAAACAGGTTAGCGTCTTTACCTGTTTCTAATGTGCCGGTAGTTTTGTCTATACCTAATATCTTAGCGTTGTTAGCGGTTATCATACTTAGGGCCTGCTCTTTGGTTAATCCGTAACCAACAGCCTGACCGGCCTCAAACGGCAGGTTGCGCTGACGCCAGAAACCAATACCGGTTAAGCCGTAAAGTACGCCTGCATCCTGCAATATCTTTGGCAACTTGTATGGCAGATAAACATCATCCTCTGCACGCGATGGCAGGGTTTGAGTTTCGCGCAAAATAACTGGCACATTGTTTTCTTTTAAAACTGATGTTACAAGGTACGATTCTTTACCACCAACAATAACGGCTTGTATACCAAGTTTTGTGGCAAAGGTTACCGCTTCTATGATCTCTTTGGCGCCATCGGCATTAATAAACAACTTTTTAGTGCCGTTAAACAAACCTTTCATGGCATCAAGGCGCAGGTTTATTACCGATGGGTTTGATTCGGCGTAGGCCTTTACCTGCGCAAATAGGTTGTTTATAGCGTCCAGCGACTTTAATCTTGCTTCGTCCGGCGATTCTGTACCACCCACAGGCGCACCGCCACCACCTCTGCGACCACGGCCACCGCCGGCTGATGGCCAGGTTAGGTGCACCGCTATGTCGGTTTTGTAAGCTGCGTCCTCCCAGTTCCATGCATCCAGTTGCACTACTGATGATTGACCTGAAATGGTACCGCCTTCTGGTGTTGGCTGCGCCAACAAGATACCGTTTGAACGCACCGTAGGGATAACCTTCGAATCAGTATTATAAGCAATAATGGAACGAACGTTAGGGTTCAGATCACCGGTTTCGCTATCATCGACAGTACCGCGGGCACCACCTTCAACTTCTATCAGGCCCAAAGTAGTAACCGGGCATATAAAGCCTGGATATACCTGTTTGCCGGTAGCGCTAATTACTTCGGCACCTGCTGTGTTTGGTGCAGCGCCTTCGCCAATGGCGGTTATTTTTCCTTTATCAAAAGCGATGTAACCATTGCTGATCACCTTACCGTTACCTACGTGTATAGTAGCGCCGGTAATAATAATTGGCTTTGATTGTGGTTTGGCCGGCGATATGGTTGCCTGCCCGTATGTAAGGACTGTGCTTAGCAATAGTCCTCCAAAAATTAATGTCTTTTTCATTTTGTCGATCCTATTTTTTGTTCAACAATCCGTTATACTCATCAGCAACTACAAAAGCGCTGTCCTCAACCGTGTCGCAGGTATATTGCGGACGACGCGCACCACCCGTAGGTCTTTGCGTTACCGCGCCGCGGCCTTTTGCATCAATCATTTTTTGGATAATGCGGCCCTCTTCTGCCTTCAATGTCTTTTGTTTTTCGGCATCTTGTGCATAATCCCAGTAAGCTATACCATCGACATAAGTTTTTTCGGCAACAGCATAAATAGATAACGGGTTAGCCGACCATAATACCAAATCAGCATCCTTACCAGCTTTAATACTGCCTACTTTATCATCGATATGAAGAATTTTAGCCGGGTTAAGCGTAACCAGTTTCAATGCTTCTTCTTCGCTCATTTTGCCATAGGTAACCGCTTTACCGGCTTCCTGGTTAAGGCGACGGGCCATCTCATCATCATCAGAGTTAAAACCCACTAACACGCCTTGTCCGCTCATCAACTTACCGTTATAAGGTATAGCGTCGCTAACCTCCATTTTATATGCCCACCAGTCAGAGAATGTCGAAGCGGCAATATTACGTTTCTTCATCTCATCGGCCATTTTATAACCTTCTAAAATATGGGTAAAAGTATTAATGCGGAAACCCATAGCGTCTGACACGTGCATCAGCATATTGATCTCTGATTGCACGTAAGAGTGGCAGGTGATAAAGCGTTTGTTATCCAATATCTCTACCAAAGTTTCCAGTTCAAGGTCGCGGCGCACATTATTGCCTTTTACAGCAAGTGCTGCCTTGTACTCTTTAGCCCGGGTAAAGGCATCAACATAAACCTGCTCAACCCCCATACGTGTTTGTGGGAAACGGGTGTTAGGGCCTGCCTGTATGTTGGCATTACTTTGTTTAACGTTCTCGCCTAATGCAAATTTAATAAAGCCATCAGCACCTGCATATTTCAACTGCTCTGGCAATACACCCCAACGGTGCTTAACCAGCACGCTTTGACCACCAATTGGGTTGGCCGAACCATGCAGAATTTGCGATGTAGTAACACCACCAGCCAACTGGCGATAGATATTGATATCCTCCGGATCGACAACATCACCCATGCGTACTTCGGCAGTATTAGCTTGCGTACCTTCATTAATACCCGCGGTGATAGCAATGTGCGAGTGCTCGTCAACAATACCTGCCGATAAGTGTTTGCCTGTAGCATCAATAACTTTAGCGCTGCCGGCGGCAAGGTTTTTACCGATGGATTTTATTTTACCGGCTTCAATCAATACGTCGGTATTTTTCAAGATACCGTCTTTCTCGTTTGTCCAAACCGTAGCATTTTTAAACAATACGGTTTCGGCTTTAGGCAATTGAGCATTACCAAACGGCGCGAAAGGATAAACTACCGGGCCTGCAGTTATATTTGGTTTAGCAGCGTCTCCCCTACGATCAGCCGGAGTTACCGGTGCCACGCCGCTTGATACCGCTGTCCAGTTGGTAGCGGTACCATCTGGCAATATCGCGTTACCTGCAAGGCTCAACGGCGATGTCGAAGAAATGTAGCCGCTTAGGCGAATTGTACCTGCAGGTTTGGCTTTCAGATCAAACGTAAGGCTAACCATATCGCCGGTACGGCTAAATGTACCACGGGCACGCACACTGTCGGCTCCGGTACGTTGTACATCTAAGGCGTACGATCCGGGATTACCGGTAACTTTCAGGGTGATGTTTTCAAAACCATCGCCCGCCAGTTTATAACTACCCGCAATACTCATTGGGGTTACACGGCTGGCAACATATTGCTTACCTTCAACCCAGTTCTCGTAAATAACGCTTTCTTTCTTAAACAAACCGTCAGACGTGATCAGGAAGTTGGCAAGCTTGCCTTTAGCCAGTGTACCAATCCTGTCGCTAACACCCAGCATTTCGGCAGGTATTTCTGTTAACGATTTCAAAGCCTGGGTTTCGCTCAAGCCATGATCAATAGCAGTACGGATATTTGTCCAAAAATCGCGCGGATTAGCTAAACCGTATGATGTAATGGCGAATTTGATTCCGGTTTTTTCAAGTATCCCCGGGTTTTTAGGGGCAAGCTCCCAATCTTTTAGCTGATCATAAGTAACACGACGAGCCTGCAAAGGATCTTCCACATCAAAAGCATCAGGAAAAGTAAGCGGAATAATGAAGCTGCTACCTGTGCCTTTCATGGCATCAATACGACGATACTCGTCGCCATCTGTCTTATAAATATATTTCACGCCAAATTCTTTGGCTATCTTATCGGCACGTAAAACCGCGAAGGCATCTGATACCTCAAAGATCTGCGGTAATGATTGTGTGCGGTTAAACTCTGATATAGATATATTAAATTCTTCTTTCTGCGATTTGTACCATTGCGCGTCAAGGTAAGTTTGACGCAACAAAGCTATTGACCCCGCTAGCGATGAAGGATAGTTAGTTGCGGCAGTACCTTTACTAAATGAGTAATGAGCAGCGGCTTCGCCGTTTAATAAAACCATGTTATCGCGTTCATCACCAAGTGTAGCAACTACAGATGTGCCGCGGGCAATACCATCATGAATTAATGATTGTACCGCACCGAAACCTATTTTTTTCAATGCCTCAGCTTTAGCGGCATCAACATGGAAGATAGATTTCACGTTCATTTCAGGCTTAATGGCCTCGTTCCAGCCATAAGCACCTGGCTTAGTAGAAATTGGTGTTGCACCACGGGCGCCGCCAAATGTGGTGGCCGCTTGCCTTGCGCCGTCTGGTAAACCGTAAGTACTGTAAGCATCAATTAATCCCGGGTAAACGTATTTACCTTTAAGGTCAATAACAATATATCCTTTAGGGATTGCGCCTGCCGCGCCAACAGATTCTATCAGGCGGTCTTTAACCAATAAAGTACCGTTGCTGATGGTTTGTGTTGGGCTGGCAACAATGGTTGCGTTGGTAAACGCGTACAGACCGGGCCTGATGTCTTGCACGCCATTAACCGGGTAAGTTTGCTGTGCCCTGACCAGATTACAGAATAGCGCAGCGAAACCACAAAGTAATAGTTTCTTCATGTGAATTAATTATGAGTCAGTCAAAGTTATTTTTCCTAAATATAATCGGAAAAATGAAAAATTGTATGTGGTAACAAAAAAATGGCAGAGATTTTAGATAATTAGTGCCGATGTTTCAACGATTAGGCCCGATTTAGGTGATTTATTGCAATGAAAGAGGCTATTGCAAGCACTAACATCACAATACTATACAATCGCCCTGTCATTGCGAGCGTAGCGTGGCAATCGCACAAAGAACAGTAGCCAACTTAGCGGTGTGCGATTGCTTCGTTCCTCGCAATGACAATTTTGTTAAATGGAAATGCAGGCACCAAAAAAAAAGACCCTTACCAAACTGGCAAGGGTCTTTTTTAATTATTTGTAAAATACGCTTATTTTACTGCGTCAACCACTGCTTTAAAAGCATCAGGGTGATTCATCGCTAAGTCAGCTAATACCTTACGGTTTAAGCCTATTTCGCTTTTAATTAATTTACCCATTAATTGAGAGTATGAAATTCCGTGCTGACGGGCACCAGCGTTGATACGTTGGATCCATAAAGCTCTGAACTCTCTTTTTTTGGTTTTTCTATCGCGGTAAGCGTATTGTAAACCTTTTTC
>JAZKET010000059.1:0-11873 GCA_040386815.1 Bacteroidota bacterium
GCGCGGTTATTTTATTACCAATCAGCAGTCGCCTTATTTTGAGACGCAGGCATTCCGCAACATACTCACTTTTGTGCAGGCTAACCCACGCCGCACCAGTTTAAAAGAAGTTAAAAACACTTTACGATTAGGTATTGATAATGTAACTGGGATTGATGAAGCGGTGGAGTTGTTGAATGGGATGCTGGAAGAATAATAGCCCAAATCATTAACAAAATGGCATTTCGAAGCATAGCGAGAAATCTTAGGCGTGCGATTTGCAAGGCGGATAAGATTTCTCCCTCGTTCCTAGGTTCGAAATGACAGCCTTTTTTATAATCCTAATATCCTCAAACCATTGACCATCAACATTGTTAAACCTTTGAACCAATTTAACAATGTTATGAAAGTAATCACAATTCCAGGCGACCCTCATGGGGTAAACTCATTAATGGTAACCCAAACCGGTGCAGAAGAATTTCATGATCATGACTACGTGCGCCTTGAATCTGCCGATGGCAGCCAAAGCGTAGAAAGAAAGATTTTTCGTGTAGTTGATGGCGGCGATAATAACTGGGAATTGCAGTTTGAATAAGTTTTCCAACATGTCATTCGACGATAGGAGAAATCTTATAGAAGCCGGCGGTGACCATGCGATTGTATAAGATTTCTCACTCGTTCCTCGTATCGAAATAACGTGTTGTTTACCTATAACGTGCGGTTCTCACCACGCGACGGAAGGGGTATTACTCAGCCGTATCCTCTTCGCCATCTTCAAGAGCAACATATTTTTGGTCTAATTGCTTATTAGCTTTGGCACCAAG
The DNA here is from genome assembly GCA_040386815.1 of Bacteroidota bacterium. GTDB lineage: Bacteria > Bacteroidota > Bacteroidia > Sphingobacteriales > Sphingobacteriaceae > Mucilaginibacter. The sequence continues at coordinate 804 of JAZKET010000059.1, forward strand.
ATTCTTGATTTTTTCGGCGGTTTTGGTGAGGTTACCGTTGCCTTCGGTTAGCTTATTGATGGCGTTATCGTAAGCTGTTTGGCTTTGCTTAATATTTTTGCCGATGCCTTCCATATCATTCACAAAACCTACAAATTTGTCGTACATCGTTCCGCTCAGGCGGGCAATCTCTAATACGTTGCGGTTTTGGCGCTCTTGTTTCCAGATACTGGCTATGGTGCGCAGGGTAGCTAATAATGTCGATGGGCTAACAATTACCACACGCTTATCCCAGGCATCGCTAAATAGCTCAGCATCTATCTGTACCGCGAAGCTAAACGAAGATTCAATAGGGATGAACAGCAACACAAAATCAGGCGAATTGATCTGGTAAAGATCATGGTAGTTTTTTGATGATAAGCCATTCACGTGGCTGCGGATAGACTCGACATGCGCCTTCGAGTACAGCTTACGCTCATCCTCGCTCTCGCAATTTACCAAACGTTCATAGGCAATCAGCGATACTTTAGAATCGACCACCAGGTGCTTTTCATCTGGCAGGTCAATGATCACATCGGGTTGAAAGCGGCTGCCATCAACATTGGTAATGCTGGCTTGCAGGCGGTACTCGCGGTCGCGCACCAGGCCCGAGCGTTCTAACACACGCTCCAAAATTACCTCGCCCCAGTTACCTTGTTTCTTGTTGTCGCCTTTAAGGGCTTTGGTCAGGCTGCTGGCCTCTTCGCTGATGAGTTTGTTTAGCGCCATTAGCTGGGTAAGCTCGCCACGCAACAAGTTACGCTCGTCCGACTCAACCTTGTAAACCTTATCCACCTTTTCTTCAAAAGTCTTCAGGTTTTCTTTTAGCGGGCCAAGTATGGTATCCAGGTTATTGCGGTTAACGTCAATAAACTCCTTTGATTTTTCTTTCAGCAATTTCTCGGCAACGTTCTCAAACTCTTTCTGAAAATGGTTGCGTACCTGCTCAATATCAGCCTTCTGCTCGTTCAGTTTTTCTTGTTGCGATTTGTAGTATGAGCGGGCACTCTCCAGTGATTGATTAGCCTGATCCAAATTAGTACGCACACCGGCCAGTTCATCCGCCAGGCGGTCTTTTTCTTCTTTCAATAAAATGGCTATGCTTTCTTTCTCTTGCACAATACCACTCACCTTTTGCTCAGACACGGCTAACGAAATCTTTAGCTGGTCGCGTTCGTTTTTTAAGCCGTTAAATTCTTCCAATGATAGGCCGTTAGTATTGGTAGGTTTTTTCAAAAATAAAACCACAGCAATTAACACTAGTACGGTAGCAACGATAAGATAAGCGACAGTCATTTTGATAAAAATATTAGCAAAACGAAGGTATGAAAAATTAATAAACCAAAAATAGGTGTCGCAAATAAAAACGGGCGTTCGCCATATAGCGGAATAGTGGAAATCGCAAAAATTCAGATCATTTCGAAACGAGGAACGGGTGAGAAATCTTGCACGTCTAGCTAATCGCGCGTATAAGATTTCTCTTTCGCGCCATCGCACTTGCGCCATCGCTGCTCTATCGAAATGACATGGTGGTATTGTTTTTCCTCAGCTTAGTCTTCCCAAATTTTTGGCAGGCCGTCTTTGCCGCGCACCGGGTCGGTATCAGGTATGGGTGTTCTGATCAGGTTTTGAGCTGCTTGCTCGCGTTCTCCGGGTTTGCCATACATCATATCGTAATCCTGGCCCAAGGGGTAAGCGCCAACGCATTTAATATCGTGCTCGGCACCAGCATTTTTGTGGGCGACACCTGCGGGGATGATGAGCACGTCGCCTTTTTCAAGTCGCACTTCTATACCACCTTCGCCGCCGAGAATGACAGTAGTTTCGCCGCCGTAAACGCCTAAGGCTTCGTGTACATTGCTGTGGTAATGGTGGCAGTCAAATATGCCGGCATCCCAACTGTTGCTCCAGTTGTTGCGCTCAAACAGGTCTGACACATATTTGGCAGGGAAAAGCCCAGGCACCTCTAAAATGCCTTTATAATGTAGCACCGGGAATTTGCTATTAGGGAAAGCTTCGGTAGCGTTAACGTGTATCTTTTGTAAATTAATATTCATGCCTTTGGGTTGATGTTTGTAACTGATAGGTAAACAGACCCTTTTTTAACGCCTGCAAGCGCAGTAGGTTTTAATATTCTGAAGATTTATAATTAAGTGGGTGGAAACAATAATGCGCATAACTAAAAGGCGTAGCTTGACCCATATTGTAGCCATGGGTTTCAACCCGTGGTAATAAACAATCGAATAAATCGAGAACCGTAGGTTCGGCCCATATAATATGGATCGTGCCGATGGCCCTTTCTGTGTATTCGTGAACTCTTCGCCGGGTTGAAACCCTGCGCCACAAAATTGGTCGAGCCGATGGCTCTATATCTTAAAAGCAATCGAACAATCATACTTTACAATCGTCAATATCAAATGCAATTTTGTTGCATTTGATAAACTATTTCTATAACTTTACATTAAGCAACCTAAATTAATAACCGCCTTAGGGCATAAACCTAAAATGTTATGGCAGAGTTAGAAAACAAACCCGCCGCTAACGGTAACAGCGGCCGTGTTAAAAGCAACAAAAAATCAACCCGGGTAGATTTGACAGCCATGGTAGATCTGGCTTTTTTGCTTATCACCTTTTTTATATTGACTACCACACTGCAAAAACCAACGGCTATGGATTTGGTAATGCCTGATCAAGGAGACATACAGGGTAAAGTAGCCGAAAGCCGAACCATGACCGTTTTGATTGGAGCCAACAATAAACTGCAATGGTACATCGGCTTGCCCGAAAATCCGCTCACACCACCAACTGTAGAGAGCTTCGGCAAGAACGGTATCCGCAAGGTGCTGTCGGAGCAGGGTGCACGCATAAAACAAGAACAGGGTAAAGAAATGATCGTACTGGTTAAACCCAGCGACCAGTCAAATTACGAAAACATGGTAACCCTAATGGATGAGTTGAATATCACCAACAATGCCATACGCGCCATAGTGGATATTACACCGGGAGAAGTAGCGATGTTGAAGATGGATAAGATTTATAAATGAGTGCATTTACGCGGCTCCGCAGCATGTCATTTTCGAAGCATAGCGAGAAATCTTCTACGCCCTAAAGATAGTCGCGCGTATAAGATTTCTCACTCGTTCCTCGTTTCGAAATGACATCTGGATAAGTGGTGGCTCTATATTCTTATCCCCGGACCCGGCTGTATCTTCAAGCCTTTCAACCCTGCTGTTAAAGCATCGGCCTTAGCCGCCTGATTAGCTTTATTGTAATAGCTTATCAACCACGGATAAACCTTAAACAGGTAAGGGTTAGCCTTTACCGCGCTCTCATAACTTTGCGCTGCCATCGCATCGTTATTATTTGCTTGTTGTACTATTCCATTGGTGTAATGATATTCGGCCATAGCGGCGTTATCTGTTGAGATAGTAAGCAGCCTGATCTGTTGCAACGCTTTTTCTGCATTGCCGCTGGCAGCCATCAGGCGGATATTACGATAGGTATCGTTACCCCTGCCGCCACGGCCCATCCCACCGTTTGATGCGGGCGGATTTAGGTATTTAGTTACCGAATCTTTTTTACCCAGCGCGTTATAAAATTCGGCTATCTGCAAATCAAACCCTGCGTTGCCGTTACCTACAGCTTTTAATATGCGTTGCGCCTGTTGCAGCGTGGCAATGGCTTTATCATATTCTTTATTAGCCGCCAGCGCATCGGCATACATCGCCCTGAAACTATAATTCTGCGGCTTTTGTTCAACCAGTTTTTGTAGAACGGTTGCCGATTCGGGGTAACCTAATTCTGACTTCAGCGAAGCCACGTAGGCAATGGCGTCATCCCGCTGATCGCGAAGGTAAGTAGATACTGTGGCCCCATTTTTTACATACTCTTCTGCTGTCGCGATAGCATCGCCAATCAGTCCGTTGCGGCGGTATACTTCGCGTAGCTGGTTATTAATTGAGGCTTTTTCCTGGTAATCATCTTCGTAGCTATAGGCCATGCGCAGGTAGGCGTTTTGTTGCCTAAAAGCATCTGCCTTTGTTTCCGGATAGGTTAAAGGCAAGGCTTGTAATGACTCTGCCCGGGCAACATATATGGGGGCATATTTATCATTTATAGCTTGTGCTTTTTCAAACCATTTAACTGCAGCAATAAAGTCTTTTTGCGCTATTTTCAGTCGCGCATAAGCCAAATATGTTGGCAGATACTTACTATCATACATTAACGATGTATCCAGATAAGCCTGAGTACGCTCGAAGTTGCCGCTACCGCCCCTTCGGCCACCGCCACTCAAGTTTAAATATACTTGCGCCCAGTTATCGGCCATGGCGCTTTTGTCGCCGGCCAGGTAGGCTTTTTGTTTTTTAACCAGTTTATCAATAAATGCATAAGCTTCCGGATCTTTAGTTTTTAAATCGTTGGTAGTATTCATTGATTTAAAATCCAATGGGTGCACTTTTACCGGCTCAAAATAGGCCGGGTAAACCTGCGCAAAGTACTCCGACTCGTTATTTTGCGAGTAATAATCCATGGTGCGGTGCTGCGCCATGGCATTGTAGTACAGCTTTCTTATCTGGCGACATTCCTCGTCGGTTAATACAGCAGCGTGATATAAGTGTACATACTCATGCAACACCACATTACGCTCTTCGTACGCGCCGCGCTCAACGTATTCCATATCGGCACAGCCACTGCCTACACCCCGGATATCCATCCATTGGCGGTTATCAAATGTCGTCATATACCTAAAGCTTGGCGATCTCATCGTTATAGCCAGATCAATATGTAATGGCGATACTTTAAATGCCCGGTTTTGCTTTGATAAGAAAGGGAAATAAGCCACAGCGCTGTACATCTGGTTCCAAACCATAGCCCTGGCCAAATTACCGGGATAGTAAGACACATCCGGAAAAACCCTTTCGAAGTTTTTCATGTCGGTTATCTTTACATTGTTAAGTACATTAGTTATCGAATCATAAGTTGACAGGTAGGGTATTCGTTGCGACTTGATCACTGCCGATAAGCCGTTATGTGCCGGTCCGTAATGTTTTTTGCGTGCCAGTATTTGTTTAAAGATCTGCTCTGCCGAATCTAACCGCAGCTTTCTGTCCATATCAAAAGCGCTGTAATATATAGATCCGCGCTGCATCAAGGGCAGCACTGATGTTGGATATTGTTGCTGGATGGTACGGGTATAGGCAATAGCTTCGTCAACTTTATTATCGCTAAATAAAACATCGGCTTTCTCTAAAACCTTGCGTACTTCATCATCATCCTTCTGCGCATAATCAGCATACGTTAAATTGGTATGCCCGTTACCCCAATGCCAATGGGTTGAAAAATGCAGCGGATTAACCGCCAATGCTATCTCCCATTGCGCCGCCATGGCATTTAGCTGCGTGGCATCAACCCGGCGCCAAATGGCATAGCCATAACTAAAGCGTGCGTCGGCATTGTAGGGGTCAATAGTAAGCGATTTTTTCAATGGTGCTTCGGCTTTTTCAGGGTGCTGATCCCAGAAATAAACATCGGCCTCTAACTGATAGGCAGCTGCATTTTTAGGATTCTGTTTTTCTATTTTTTGGGCGATGGCCAAACTTTCAGGATAGCGCTTTTGCAGCAACATGGCACGCCCCATCAAGATGGACGTAGCCTCTGATACCGGGCTGATTTTCAAGATACTTTTACAGGTTGCAATAGCCTGCGGTAACAGCCATGCTTGTATTTGCAGCGTGGCTTTAAGCTGCAGCGCTTTGATGTTTTTGGGCTCGGTTTTCAATACGGCGTTAACAAATGTTTCGGCAGCAGCGTATTGGTTATGGAGTATCAGGTAATCGGCCTTTAATAATTTATAGGCTGATGTTTGTGGTGCGGCATTGATGAGCTTATCGGCCCTATCCCATACACCCATTGCCAGCATTTTTTCTATTTGTTTGATTTTGGCCTCGCCGGTGGCTATAGGTGCTTTTGCCAGATCTGATTGCGTTTGCTTTAAGCGGGATAGAGCGAGCGTTGCATTATCAGGAAGTATGGTTTGTGCCTGGGTGCTGATGGTTTGCAGCAGTAAGGCGCAAATGATAAGGGCGGAGATTTTTTTCATGGTGTTTAAAAGCAGGAAGATAGCGATTTTTATAGCGAATAGAAAACCAATGTTGTTCGCATTCAACTTTTCAGTTTGCCCCCAGCGGGGGCTACCGCTTTGTAGAAAAATTATACCATATAAGAATGCGCCGGAGGTGCTACCCGAACATGGCACAAGGGTAGACCCTTCGGGTCAAAATTTCTATTTGAACTGTTTCTACAAAGCGGTAGCCCCGCTGGGGCATTGAATGTGTGGCAATCAAATGCTAATATCCCCATCACAATAAAAACTAAATTTATTAGTTTTGCAAACTATGACGGATTGTGCGGCTACGCTTTTTAAACTGTTAGATCAGGACCTTTTATTGACTTGCCAGCGGGCCATTTACTGGCAGCAGGAAAAAGCTTTAATTGCTGCCGATGTGCATTTGGGTAAGGTGGGGCACTTCCGCAAAGCGGGCATTGCCGTGCCGCGCGATATGGAGCAAAATGACCTGGCTGTATTATCTGACTTGATCCACGAGTATCGCCCCGAAAAAGTAATCTTCCTGGGCGACCTTTTCCACAGCGACATGAATGCCGATTGGGAATGGTTTAGGCTTTGGCGGCAGCAATTCCCTAAGCTTGAAGTGATATTGATAAAGGGCAACCATGACATTGTGCACGATGATCATTACCATCAGCTAAACGTTACGCTGCACCCTTCGCTGCAGATTGGCCCTTTCCTGATGTTGCATCACCCGCAAACAGAAAAAGTATTAGACACCTTGCCCGGCTATGTGTTTTGCGGGCATATTCATCCCGGTGTAAACCTACGGGGTAAGGGGCGCCAAAGCATTACACTACCTTGTTATGCTTTTGGCAAACGGCAGGCTATATTACCATCATTTGGCAAATTTACCGGCAGGGTAGCCATTCGTAGTTTGGCTACCGATAAGATCTTCGCGGTGCTTAAAGACAAAGTAATGGCTATTGCTTAGCCTTAAAATATCTATCAACAATAGGGGTAATTTCGTCAAACTGTATATCGCGCTCAACAATGTTGCCCTGCGTATCTACCAAATAATAGGTTGGTGTGGTGGTAATGGCCCAGTTAGCACGGTTGGGCGAATCGTTACCTTTCAGGTCGGACACCTGCGCCCAGGTAAGCTTATCATCGCGCATAGATCCCAGCCACCAGTCGCGTTTTTTATCAAATGATACACTGACAATGCCCAGATCCGGGTTTTTCATAAACAGCGGCGGGTTTTGTATCATAGTTTGATGATTGATGCGGCTGTTAACACTGCTGGCGCGCCAAAACTCAACCAACACTAATTTCTTGCCCATCTTTTTCACATCAAATGGTTTATCTTCTGGCGTTAGGCCCTCAATTGTCGGCGCCGGTGCTCCGGGGCTTAAGTGTACCAGCGTATTTAGGCGTTCGCCAATGTCCTTACCTTCGTCAGTATTTTTTTGTGCCGATGAAAACTTTTGATAAACCGTGTTATACGCAGCCGGATCAGATTCAAAGCTCATACCATGCATTAAGTGGGCTGCAATTTCGTTGTCCGGGTTTTTAGCGATATAAGCCGCTAAAGCCATTCTGCCCATATTAGATAGTTTAGCGCGTTCGGTTTCTGCTCTGTTAGATAAGAAGGTTACACTGTCGGCCCAATCGCCTCTAACTTTATCAAGCGCATCCTTGTATGCAGCGTCAAAAGCTTCAACGTTTTTAGCTGTTTGCCAGCTCATATCTCCTAATATTTTATGATACGCCGATAGTTGGTTCTGTATTTTTGAGTCGGTTTTAATAGTTGGGTAAACACCGGGGTTATCCTTATCAAAAGTTACCGTATAATCTCCAGGCTCAAGGTATACTTCAAAATCAACATCGGGCTTGCCGGCTTGCGATAGGGTTAGTGTACCATAGTCATGATACTCCAGCTTTATTTGCTTTATCTCAAACTTACCGTCAGTAACATTAACACCCTCAAGCGTTTGCCCGTCAGCTTTCAGGGTAATTGTAGCATCGGCTAAACCGTTGGCGGTGCCTTGAATGTTTAAGGTATGCAGGTTACAGCCTACTGCTGTAAATGCTATTAAAAGCAGACAGATATATTTCATGGTTTAAGGTATTGGTAGCACCAAATTACCATAAAATATTTTAAAACTAAAAATTTAGTAGTAGATTATTTAGCCTTGAAAAATTCTTCAACTTCGGCAGGCAGATCATTAAATTCTGATACACGCTTAATAATGCGTCCTTCGCCATCAACAAGGTAATATGCCGGTATACTTTTAATACCCCAGTTTACCGCATTTGCAGACTCATCGCCTTTCAAGTCTGATATCTGGGTCCATTTCATCTTATCCCTGTCAATTGCAGATACCCATTTAGCACGGTCTGTGTCTAACGACACGCTGATTACCCCAAAACCTTCGGTACTTAACTGCATTATCTGGCCAATAATACGCTTGTGATTATCGCGGCTGGTGCCATTGGTTGATCGCCAAAAATCAATCAATAACAACTTTTTGTGCATGGCTTTAATATCCAGTGCTTCGCCAGACGGCGTAGTGCCTGCTATTTTGGGCATGGGGCTGCCGGGAGCAAGCCCGCTTAGTTGTTTTAATTTTTGCTCAAGCACTTTACCATCTGCTGATGTTTTGGCAGCGGCGCTGAATTTTTGGAATAGCTTATTGTAATTTTCCGGATCGTTTTGATAATCCATACCCAGCATAATGTGGGCAGCAACCTCGCTGTCGGGATACTTGGCTATATAAGCATTAAACACAGCAAACGCGTCAATACGGCTGGCTTTGATCTCTTCTTCCTGCAAACGGGCTATTTCTTCAATATTGTCGCCATCTTTAATTTCGTCGCCACCGTTTTTCATCTTATTATTTATGGCTATAACCTTACGACGGGCTTCATGACGCATGGTATCATTAATAGCATTATACTGCGATAATTGCTTTTGTATAGCTGATGTTGATGTAATGGTTGGATAATCATTAATATAATTTGGGTTGATATCCATGCTATAAGTACCGGGTTCAAGGTATACCTCAACCTCGCGGGTTACGCCTTTGGTTGCAGGGGTGGCAAACACCATTCTGTAATAACCACTGTATTGCAGGTAACCTTTAACAGCAAATTTGCCGTCTTTAATATCTACCTTAAAAACCAAATTTTTGGCTATATCTTGAATAACTATAGTGCCGTAGGTGGCGTTTTTAGCTGTGCCGTTTATTTCTATATCGCCGGTTTTCGATTTGCAGGCGCAAAAAAGCACTATCAAAAAAACAAAGCTCAGGTATTTCATGGGTTACATCGGGTATTTTCATGCTAATGTAAGCACATTTAGTATCAACAACAAAAACCTGTATATTTTTACTTTAAAATGCAATTGCTTTAGATTGTTTCTAAATAACCTATTGCGCTGTATTTAGTAGAAACCATTTATATCTTTTGGCATTTAAGTAATACTTTTGTCAAAATTTTTATCTATTCAAAGTAATGAGCGAAATTAAACAAACCTTCAACTCGTCGCTGGGCAAAAAGCTTATTATGGCTTTAACGGGCTTGTTTCTGTGTACGTTTTTAATTGTACACCTTAGCGGTAACCTATCGTTATTTAAGCACGATAACGGGCAGGCGTTTAACGCGTATGCACATTTCATGACGCATTTTCCGCCCATCAAAGTAGTATCTTACTTGTTGTACTTATCTATCATAGTACACGCTGTATACGCTTTGATATTGACCCTTAATAACACTAAGGCGCGCCCGGTGGCTTACGCGCATCAAAATGAGGCACCTGCGTCATGGTCGTCAAAAAACATGGGGCTTTTAGGGTCAATACTATTATTGTTTATTGTGATACACATGAAAGATTTCTGGTTTAACTACCACGATTTTTCAGGCAACACTACAGTAACCTACAAAGAATATAAAACGGACCTGCTAACCGGTCAACAAATCTCGGCACGCGACCTGCCAGCAGGCGATTATGAATATTCGGTATTCACCGAGGGCACGGTTGAAACCATGATAGCAAAAGATTTGAACCAAACGGTAGCCATAGCATTTAAACAATGGTGGTACGTGGCGTTTTATGTAATAGCCATGGGCGCTGTAGCGTTTCACCTGGCCCACGGCTTCCAAAGCGCCTTTCAAACTTTGGGATGGACGCACCGTAAATACTCACCGGTGGTTAGGTTCATAGGCACCTGGTTCTTTGGCGTTATCATCCCAATTGGATTTGCGCTGATGCCGGTAGTATATTTTTTTTGTAGATAGATTGAGATAGAATCAAGAGGCAAGAGTCAAGAAACAAGACTTAGCATCAGGTTCAAAGAAATTATAAGTTAAAAGCTAAAAAGGAAAGAACGGCGACACCATCAAACATCTTGATTCTTGTCTCTTGATTCTTGCCTCTAAAATAAAAAACATGAGTTTAGATGCTAAAATTCCGCAGGGCCCATTAGCCGAAAAATGGAGCAAGCATAAATTTAACTTAAAGCTGGTTAACCCTGCCAACAAGCGTAAGTATGACGTTATTGTTGTGGGTACCGGTTTAGCGGGTGCTTCGGCCGCGGCCTCATTGGCCGAGCTGGGTTATAATGTTAAAGCATTTTGTTTCCAGGACAGTCCGCGCCGTGCGCACTCTATTGCGGCGCAGGGTGGTATCAACGCTGCCAAAAACTATCAGAACGATGGTGACAGCGTTTACCGGTTGTTTTATGATACCATTAAGGGTGGTGATTACCGTGCCCGCGAAGCTAACGTACACCGTTTGGCCGAGGTATCGGTAAACATTATTGACCAGTGCGTTGCACAAGGCGTACCATTTGCCCGCGAGTACGGCGGCTTGCTGGATAACCGTTCATTCGGTGGTTCACAGGTATCACGTACGTTCTATGCACGTGGTCAAACAGGACAGCAATTGCTATTAGGTGCTTACTCTGCGCTTAACCGCCAGATCC
>JAZKET010000060.1:0-606 GCA_040386815.1 Bacteroidota bacterium
AAGGTCAATACCATCAGCGTTAACGTCAACAGGAATTTTACCTACTGCCTGTACTGCGTCTGTCATAAACAAAGCGCCGTGTTTGTGGGCAATAGCTGATATTTCTTTTATTGGTTGTATAACACCAATCTCGTTGTTGCCATACATAACTGATACCAGGATAGTCTCTGGTGTCATAGCTGCTTCTAAAACAGCAAGGTCAAGCAAGCCGTCTTCTTGAACCGGCAGGTAAGTAACCTTGCCGCCTAATTTTTCAACGTGTTTGCAAGCGTCTAATACTGCTTTATGCTCGGTAACCGTAGTGATGATGTGGTTGCCTTTTTCTTTATACATTTCAAACACACCTTTAATAGCAAGGTTGTCAGATTCTGTAGCTCCTGATGTAAAGATGATCTCTTTCTCGCTGGCACCAATTAATTTGGCCACTTGCTCGCGTGCGTAGTCAACACCTTCTTCTGCTACCCAGCCAAATGGATGGTTACGGCTGGCCGCGTTACCAAACTTTTCTGTAAAGTAAGGTATCATAGCCTCAAGCACGCGCGGGTCCATGGGTGTTGTAGCGTTATTATCAAGGTAAATTGGGATATTCATGTCTTAAGTATATTT
>JAZKET010000060.1:616-2062 GCA_040386815.1 Bacteroidota bacterium
TTTCGAGTACAAAGATATATAAACATTTTTATTTAAATCTATTCAATGTAGTGTAAAACGGTCATCTTAAACTAATAATTTGAGCATTACATGATTCTTGACGTATTGTAATCGTTAACACAAGGTTAAAACAGGTGGTATTAACATGTGATTGCTTTTTTGATAAATTGATAGCCGTTGTAAGTGTAAAAAGCGTAATTTTGTAACGTCTTATTAATGAAAATGGTAACATTAATTGATAACCCCTACCTCATGAGCATCATTCACAATAAAGATATAGGTACCAAGCAAAAAGCGCTAGCCATTAACCTCGACCCTAAGATATACGGCTCATTTGCCGAGATAGGCGCCGGGCAAGATGTAGCTGCTAACTTTTTTAAAGCCGGGGCATCATCGGGCACTATTGCCAAAACCATGTCTGCTTATGACATGACCGTGTCTGACGCTATTTATGGGGCTTTGAAGGTTAAGCGTTATGTAAGCGAGTCGCGCCTGATGGCGATGTTGAACCACGAGTATAACCTGTTGGTTGAGCGCCTGGCCCAGCAACGTGGCGACAATACCACTTTTTTTGCCTTTTCTGACACAGTATCAACACTTAACTATCATAAAACTAATGAGGCGCACGGCTGGATGGGTGTACGTTTTCAATTAGAACCCAATGGCCCTTTTAACGATGTGATACTGCACGTTAAGCTGTTGGATAATGACAGTAACTTACAGCAGCAAGCTGTTGGTGTACTGGGGGTTAATTTGCTTTATGCCTGCTTTTATTATAACGAGGTGCCGCCGGCATTTTTGCTTTCTTTAATGGACGAGTTAAGCCGCGATCGTATCCAGATTGATATGATTCAGTTTGACGGGCCGTGCTTTGAGAAAGTGGACAACCGACTGATGAGCCTGCACCTGGTTAAATATGGTTTTACTGATGCTGCTTTGTTTGGCCCCGATGGCGAAAATGAGCAACCATCTGAAGCTTTATATAAGAAACATGCTGTAGTTATCCGTGGTCGCTTTCGCCCCATCATTAACGTACACATGGATATGTTAAACACCGGCGTAAAGCAATTTATGCAAGAACCTGATGTTGACAAAAAGAATGTTGTTGTTATTAACGAACTTACCCTGCAATCGCTGGTTGAACGGGATGCAGACCCAACTGCAGATATTGATGAGAAAGACTTCCTGGATAGGGTAGACATACTTTGCTCTATGGGGCAAACAGTATTGATATCAAACTTTCATGAATATTATAAACTGGTGGCCTACCTGTCCAAGATCACCAGCCTTAAATTGGGGGTGGTGCTGGGGTATCCTAACTTAGAATATATTTTTAGTGAGGAGCATTATAAAGACCTGCCGGGCGGTATCCTTGAGTCGTTTGCTACGCTGTTTAGCCGTAAGGTAAAGCTGTTTATTTACCCTACGCTACGCGATGGCCTGATC
>JAZKET010000060.1:2072-10775 GCA_040386815.1 Bacteroidota bacterium
TGCGTAATGGTGTTATTATGAACTGTCTGCGCTTTTACCCGCCACCGCATTTGATTGATCTGTATCGCTACCTGATAGCCAATAATAAGATAGAAGACATACGTAACTATAACGAGAATAACCTGCACGTGCAGACAGATATTGTACTGCAACTGATAAAACAAGGTGCTGATGGCTGGGAGCAATTTGTGCCGCCAGAAGTTGCCGCTATAATAAAAGAACGCTGCCTGTTTGGTTACCCACGCCTTATTGAAAAACCAAAGGAGATAAAAGGGCCTGAAGAGGCCGAGTCTACCGCGCAAATTAAATAGTTTTGTTTTGTTTCACGGTGACGTGAAACAAATGAAATACTTGAAACAACATTTTGACCTAAAGTTTTGTTGATGAGTTATTTGTGGAAACTTAGTGAAACAAAATGAAATAATATTTTGCGTTAACCAATTGATAATCAGGTGGTATTAAAAATCCTGAAAAATCCGGTTTTTTTTGGGGTGGATTTTGCCTTTTAAGCCGAAAATCAGACCCCTATCTGATTTAATTTACCATATTTGTTTATGAACAAAATAGAACATATTGGTATTGCCGTAGCCGATCTGAGCGCTGCCGGAAATCTATATGAAAAGCTATTAAATACCAATATCTATAAAACCGAAGAGGTAGCCACCGAGGGCGTTAAAACTGCCTTTCTGCAAAGCGGCCCCAACAAGATAGAATTACTTGAGGCAACATCTGCCGATAGTCCCATTGCAAAATTTATTGAAAAAAAAGGAGAGGGTATCCATCACATCGCTTTTGAGGTTGACGACATCCGTGCCGAAATGGCACGCCTAAAAAGCGAAGGTTTTGTTTTGCTAAGCGATGAACCCAAACCCGGTGCCGATAATAAACTGGTTTGCTTTGTGCACCCTAAAAGTGCGGGTGGTGTGCTGGTAGAGTTGGTGCAAAGTATTTAAGCCGCTCATTTAAATGTTTTTTCCATTTCATTGATGGATTGGCTAAAAATACTTTGCTTTGTGTATCAGGAATTTCTGGCCTATTAACTGTTGATGAATAAAATCCTAACCCTTATTGTTTTATTTAACTTTTGCTTAACGGTTAAGCTCGTTGCTCAAAGTAATCAAACAGTTAGGAATGGTGTACTTGCCAACGTCGCGAATTTTCCTGGTGGGTGTAGTTATACCTGGACTAACAGTAATCCTGCAATTGGCTTGCCGGTCAGTGGCACAGGTGATATACCAGCGTTTACGGCCGTTAATACTGGGTCAACGCCAATTACAGCTACCATAACAGCCACGCCCTTGCCCGGTGGATTTGCTTATATCAGCAATGTTAACTCCAACACCGTATCTGTTATAAGTATTGCCGAAAATAGAGTTGTCGCAACTATCCCGGTACAAAATTCGCCCATAGGTGTTGCTGCCAGTACAGATGGTAAAAGGGTATATGTGGTTAATTCATCGCCTGGCTCTGTATCCGTAATAAACACAGCAACCAATACTGTAATTGCAAACGTTGGCGTTAATGGCTATTCGTACGGTTTATGTGTTAGTAATGATGGGAGCAGAGTTTATGCCGCTAATTACAATCAAAAAACTATATCGGTTATAAACACAGTAACCAACACACTTATCAATACTATATCAGTTGGTCTTAATCCATTGCCTACAGGCTACGGGCCTTACTGCATATGTATAAGTCCGGATGGGACCCGTTTGTATGTTACTGAATACGATTCGGGTAATCATTTACCTGGCCTGGTAACGGTAATAAACACTTTAACAAACTCAGTTGTAGCTCAAATTACAGTTGGTAATCAACCCGAAGGGATAACCATTAATAGCGATGGAAGCAGGGTATACGTGGCAAACTCACAAACAGGCTCTGTGGCTGTTATAAATACCCTGACTAATGCTGTGATTGAAAACATACCCGTTGGTTACTACCCACGTGGTATTTGTCTGAGCCCAGATGGTAAAAAAATGTATACCAGGGATGGTGGTACGGTAGAATTGGTAGAAACTGATCTTGCAACAAAGGCAACATTGCGCACTAGTTTTGCCGGTGCCGGATCAATTGGTATAGGGCTAAGCTCAGACGGTACGTTTGCTTATGTGCCAAACCAGGCAAATAATAATGTAGCTGTTATTAACACAAAAACAAATACGGTTGTTACTTATATACCGGTGCAAACTCAGCCCATGGCTGTTGGTAATTTTATTACTGCGGGTATTGCCTGCAGTCCCATTACCTTCACCATCACCGTCAATCCCGACCCTACACTCACTATCGGCCCTGTTACAGGGAATATCGTTACTTGTGAGCAAACAGTATCGTCGGCCATGCAGCAATTTGAAATATCAGGCACTTATTTAACAGGAAGTGTTACGCTTTCCAGATCTGGTATTTTTACTCCTTCAACCGCCGACGGTGGGAATGGTGGTAGCCTCATTATTGAACCTGTAAACGGCACGCTGGCTCCTACCATCGTATATGTTAACACAAGCGGTACCTCTGCCGGGGTCAAAACGGGTGCCATCGGGGTTTCGTCTCCAGGAGTGGGTACGAAATATGCAGATGTATCGGCCTTTATCGACGTACGGCCAAGCGCCGACCCCTTGCCAGATGTTAAGTTTAACATAGGTGCTAACGTTAGCGATATAACCTTTTTAGGCAATGCCGATAAATACAGGTGGATAAACAGCAACCCTGCTATAGGCTTACCAGCCAGCGGTATAGGTACATCTCTGGGGGCTTTTACAGCTGCCAGCAATAGTGATTTGCCGGTTGTTGCAACTATTACTGTAATACCGGTAAATAATTCAGCATGCGAAGGGGTGCCGGTTTATTTTAATATTACGGTAGAAAATGATCCAACACTTACTGTCAGCGCAGTTAGTGGTGCTATTGCCGGATGTTTTGGTGTAACATCAACCGGTACTCAGCAGTTTCAGCTATCAGGCCGATATTTAAAGCAGGACGCAACGGTTAATGCACCGCAGGGTTTTGCAGTATCAACCACCTCAAACAGCGGTTACGCAACTACTGTAAATTTGCGGGCTGTTAATGGCGTGCTTTCCAGTACAACTATTTATGTTAAGTCAACTGCTACCGCTGCCCAGGGGGCTAATAATGACGATATTGTTATTTCAACCTTGGGTTCGCCTGTTAAAACGGTTGCTGTTTCGTCAATGGTTTATGCAACTCCGCTTGTAAATGCCGTAGCTAGCCAACAGCTTAAAGCTAAAACCTCAACTTATCCCATAAGCTTTAGCGGTACGGCTGATCAATACAGATGGACAAACAGTAATACGGCAATAGG
The DNA here is from genome assembly GCA_040386815.1 of Bacteroidota bacterium. Taxonomy (GTDB): domain Bacteria; phylum Bacteroidota; class Bacteroidia; order Sphingobacteriales; family Sphingobacteriaceae; genus Mucilaginibacter. The sequence continues at coordinate 5,392 of JAZKET010000060.1, forward strand.
TTTAGCATCCAGCGGTACGGGCGATATTAGTGCTTTTACAGCAATAAATAATTCAAACACAAATTTGACGGCCGTAATTAATGTCACACCGATAAATACCAGCGGTTGCGAAGGCGCGCCCATAACCTTCAATATTGTTGTGGAACCAATAGTAAAGCCTGCTCTTATACTACCCAACGCCTTTACACCCAATGGCGATGGGGTAAACGATACCTGGGTGATTGAAAATATTGCAGAATATCCTAAGGTGACGGTAAAAATTTACAACAGGCTGGGTACCATCGTTTTCTCTTCGCAAGGTTATTCGCAACCATGGAACGGCAGATCGGGCAATACCAATTTGCCAACAGGTACCTATTATTATTTGATAGATACTAATGAAAAGAAAGTTTTTTCAGGGTACCTATCCGTCGTGAGATAGGATTGTTACGCTTGTTTCAAAGCTTTGTTTACTACATATAACGTTTTAAAGGACCCTTGCGTTAGTGATTGAAGCGGATACCAGCCCTGTGGCTAAGGCCATGCGCAGTATGAGCGTAAAGCACGGGCCGCAGGCAACGCCATATTTGTATAAAATTACCCATGCTTAAAACGCTGTTGATAATTTTTTAATTTTGGCTTTTTACTTTTGAATTTAAATGTTACATTTGCACCTCTTTTATTAGAAGAAGTATAACACAATGAAAAAAGATCTGCACCCATCAAACTATAGATTAGTTGTATTTAAAGATATGTCTAACGAATATTCTTTTATCACTAAATCATGTATCGATACCCGCGAAACCATTAAATGGGAAGACGGTAACGAATATCCATTGGTAAAATTAGAGATTTCTCATACTTCGCATCCATTCTACACCGGTAAAATGAAACTGGTTGATACTGCGGGTCGTATTGATAAATTCCGTACCCGTTACAACAAAAACTAATTACGGTTTTGTTAATAAAATATTTACAAGTCCCGGCTTTGCAGTCGGGACTTTTTTTATTTTTGCGCCATGGCAATTATCCTTTTTGACGATAACGCACATCTATCGCTTCTTCCATTAACTTACACACGCCCTGTTGCCGATTTGCGCATTGGTATTTTAACCATTGCCGAAAAATGGGCCAGGCATTTAAATACTGAGTTTTCTTTTCAGACACAGCCGCACCTGCAGGCAAAGTTTCCGCTTAAAAAAGGTGTTGATGATGTGTATATAAACGGGGCAATTTGTCCTGATGACAATTTGGTTGAAGCTATTAGCCAGCTAAAAGCCGGCGAAGCGCTAAAGGCCGGCGAATTTTTAATTGCTGCAAAAGCAGCGCCCGATGCTGATTTTACCAGCGTTATCAGTTACGACAGTTTTTTTAATTGCCTTAAGCATCCCGAAGATATTTTTAGCAAAAACGATATTGAGCTTCGCCGCGATTTTAAACTGCTGACCAAAGGCCGTGAAAGCGCAACCATTAGTGATACCAATACGATAATAGGTACTGATTTTTTTGCCGAGGAGGGAGCCGTTGCCGAGTGCTGTACGTTTAATACCACCCGCGGACCCATTTATTTAGGTAAAGATACCGAAGTATGGGAAGGTAGCCATATCCGTGGCGCTTTTGCTTTGTGCAATAATTCGCAGGTTAAAATGGGGGCCAAAATTTATGGCGCTACTACCATTGGGCCGCACTCGCGCGTAGGTGGCGAGATTAACAACGCGGTGATATGGGGCCATTCATCAAAAGGGCATGACGGTTACCTGGGTAACGCGGTAATGGGCGAGTGGTGTAACATAGGCGCCGATAGCAATAACTCAAACCTTAAAAATAATTATGCCGAGGTGAAGCTGTGGGATTATACCACGCAGCGTTTCCGTAAAACGGGTCTTCAATTTTGCGGCCTGATTATGGCCGATCATGCTAAATGCGGCATTAACACCATGTTTAACACAGGTACAGTAGTAGGGGTAGGCGCTAATGTTTTTGGCGCAGGCTATCCGCGTAACTTTGTACCCGATTTTGCCTGGGGCGGTGCGCAGGGTTTTGAGGTATATACCGTGAAAAAAATGTTTGAAACCGCTAAGCTGGTTTTTGAACGCCGCGATAAAGAATTTGACGAGATAGAACAAGACATGCTGAAAGCTGTTTTTGAACAGACGGAAGTTTTTAGACAAGTATTTTAATAGTCGATAGTCCATGGTCGATAGTCGATAGCCATGGCGAATATTGATATAGCAAATTAAAACTATGGGCCATCGACTATGGGCCATGGACTAAACAAAATCAACAATGAGAAAAAAAATTGTAGCCGGAAACTGGAAAATGAACCTTGATTACAACGAAGGTTTGGCTTTATTCAGCGAAGTAGTAAATATGGTTAAAGACGAAGCTACCGGCACACAAGAGGTGGTTGTTTGCAGCCCGTTTATACACCTGCATAGCCTGGTAGAGTTGGCTAAAGGCAGCGCAAAGGTATCTGTTGGCGCTCAAAACGCTCACCAGGCAGAAAGCGGTGCTTATACCGGCGAGATATCAGCAAAGCAAATTAAATCTGTAGGCGCTGCTTACGTAATTTTAGGCCACTCAGAGCGTCGCCAGTATTTTGGTGAAGATAACGCGCTATTGGCTAAAAAAACCGATACAGCTTTAGCTAATGACTTAAAACCGATATTCTGCATTGGCGAAACCTTGCAGGAGCGCGAAGCTAACGTGCATTTTGATATCATTAAAAGCCAGCTGCTTGAAGGTGTTGGCCATTTAGATGCTGCCGCTTTTAGTAAACTGGTTATAGCTTATGAGCCAGTTTGGGCCATTGGTACTGGCGTAACCGCAACGTCTGACCAGGCGCAGGAGATCCACGCGTTTATCCGCAAAGAAATTGCTGCTAAGTATGACCAATCGGTAGCCGACGCTACTACTATTTTATACGGCGGTAGCTGTAATCCTAAAAACGCTGCAGAATTGTTCGCTTGCGCGGATATTGATGGTGGTTTAATTGGTGGCGCATCGTTAAAATCAAGAGATTTTACGGATATTGTAAAAGCGTTTAATTAACTACAGATATGAGATGTTAGATATGAGACGTGAGGTTTTCTTGCGGCTTAGCTACATCATAATAAATAAGGGGCAGTATGTTTAAATATTTTCTGAAGATCATACTGCCCCCTTTGTTCGCTTTCTTTTCGTTTGCGCTGTTTGTAAAATATACGCCGTCATTTCATGAGGTGAACGGCTTAGAAGATCTTGGCGAATACACTGCACAAGGTCTTATCGCTTATTATAAATTATTTGCACCCGGGCAACTGCTTATTGCCATAATAACCCAATGGCTAATTATGATGCCGCTTTGGAAAAAGATCCTGGCTAATCATAAAGCAGCTACTCCCATTTTTTTTGCGGTACTGCTGGTATGCATTGTGGCGGCATTTGGCATCGCTTACATCATCTGGGACCCTGCCACCCCAAAAAGTAGCTTTATCAAAATTGGGTTGTTTATGACAGCCGTACAGGTATATTATTGGATAGTGAATTTTTTGGTGCTATTCCTGTTAGATTATAAGGCATTTAAACTTGCCCCGGCTGCTGCCGAAAAAGAAGATTAATTATGAATTACTACGAACTTACGTTTACCATAGAAGACGCCGAAGACTACCAAAAGGATCTGCTGATAAACGCCCTTGGCGAAATTGGCTTTGATACTTTTGAAGAGATAGAAACCGGCTTTAAAGCTTACATCCCCGAAACAGATTTTAACGAGGAGTTACTGATCGAGTCGGTTGAGCCTTATATGGATATGTTTGCTTTTAGCCATGATTTGAAACTTATACCACAAAAAAACTGGAACGAGGTATGGGAAAGTAATTTTGAGCCAATAGCCATTGGCGACGCGGTGTTTGTTCGTGCTACTTTTCATGAGCCAAGGCCCGAGTTTAAATATGAGATAGTTATTGATCCGAAAATGGCTTTCGGTACCGGGCATCACCAAACTACAGCCATGGTTTTACAACATATTTTGGAGAATGATTTCGCGGGAAAGCAAGTGTTGGATATGGGTTGCGGTACGGGTATATTAGCTATAATGGCATCAAAATTAGGTGCTGCTGATATTGTAGCTATTGATTACGACCCGGTGTGTTATGATAGCACTATCGAAAATTCGCAGCTAAACAATATCACTAACATTACTGCTCTTTGCGGCTCAAAAGAAGCCATTCCGGCCCAGCAGTACGATACCATATTAGCTAACATCAACCGTAATATCCTGATAGACCAGATGTCGCGCTACGCCGAAGCATTGAAGCTGGGCGGCGAGATCTATTTCAGCGGTTTCTATGAGTCGCCCGATTTGGATATTATCAAAGAAGAAGCCGGAAAATACGGCATAACCTACGTATCGCACAAAAAAGATAAAGAGTGGGTTGCAGCTAAGTTTGTGAAAGCTTAGTTTTTTCATCACTCTCCACCGCGTCATTGCGAGGAACGAAGCAATGACGCTTTTTTAATATAATCTACCTCTGATACCCCCTTGTCAACCCAACCCTTTTTGCGTTAATTTGTAGCCTTACAAGCATCTGCTAAACACATGAGGGTACACTTTATAGCAATAGGCGGCGCGGCAATGCACAACCTTGCCATTGCACTGCACAAAAAAGGATTTCAGGTTACAGGATCAGACGATGTGGTGTTTGAACCATCAGCTTCGCGATTGGCTAAGCATGGCATTTTGCCTGCCGAAAATGGCTGGTTTCCTGAAAAGATCACTACTAATCTGGATGCTATCATCCTGGGTATGCACGCCCGTATAGACAACCCTGAGCTGTTAAAAGCGCAGGAGTTAGGCATAAAAGTATACTCGTATCCTGAGTATGTTTATGAGCAATCTAAAGACAAACTTCGTGTAGTGATAGGAGGTAGCCATGGCAAAACCACCATCACCTCTATGATACTGCATGTTTTGCAGGCTGTCGGGATGGATTTTGATTACCTGGTAGGTGCCCAATTGGCCGGCTTTGATACAATGGTAAAGTTAACCAAAGAAGCCCCTGTAATGGTTATCGAGGGCGATGAGTATTTGGCTTCGCCGATTGACCGCAGACCCAAGTTTCATTTGTATAAAGCCAATATCGGCGTTATTAGCGGCATAGCCTGGGATCATATCAACGTGTTTCCCACCTTTAAAAGCTATGTAGATCAGTTTAAGATTTTTATAGAAACCATACAGCCCGAAGGTACGCTCATCTATAGCAAAACCGACGCTGTTTTAGAAGAGGTTGTTGCCGGGGATGAATCGCTCATTAAAAAGCAGCCTTATGCACTGCCACAGTACACTATCGAAAATGGCGTGACAACTATTTTGTACGATGGTAATAAATATCCGTTAGAAGTATTTGGCGACCATAACCTTTTAA
>JAZKET010000061.1:0-3876 GCA_040386815.1 Bacteroidota bacterium
AAGCCCCCGAAAAAATCCGGGGGCTTTTTATTCTATCCTAAGCGGAGATTATAATTTACCGATCTCTTGTACCAAGTCGATCAATTTGTTTGAATAACCCCACTCGTTATCGTACCATGATACTACTTTAACGAAGTTATTATTTAAAGCGATACCTGCTTTTGCATCAAATATTGATGTACGTGCATCACCTTTAAAGTCTTCAGATACTACTTCGTCTTCAGTGTAACCAAGGATGCCTTTCAATTCGCCTTCAGAAGCTTCTTTCATTGCAGTTTTGATATCCTCGTAAGTAGCAGGAGTTTTTAAACGTACAACCAAATCAACAACAGAAACGTCAGCTACCGGTACACGGAATGACATACCTGTTAATTTACCTTTCAACTCTGGTAATACCAAGCCTACAGCTTTAGCAGCACCGGTTGATGAAGGGATGATGTTTTGGTAAGCACCACGGCCACCTCTCCAGTCTTTTGAAGACGGGCTATCAACAGTTTTTTGAGTTGCAGTTACCGCGTGGATAGTGCTCATCAAACCTTCTTCAATACCAAATTTGTCATTTAACACTTTAGCAATTGGTGCTAAACAGTTTGTAGTACATGATGCGTTTGATACGATGTTTTGATCGGCTCTTAACAATTTGTGGTTTACACCCATTACAAATGTAGGGGTATCGTCTTTTGCAGGCGCGCTCATAACTACTTTTTTAGCACCGGCGTCAATGTGTTTTTGAGCAGTATCAATAGTTAAGAATAAACCTGTCGACTCGATAATAACTTCAGCACCTACATCACCCCATTTAAGGTTTGATGGGTCTTTCTCTGCAGTTACGCGAATAGTTTTACCGTTAACGACTAAATTGCCACCTTCAACAGCGATAGTACCTTTAAACTGACCGTGGGTTGAATCGTATTTTAACATGTAAGCCATGTACTCAGGCTCAACAAGGTCATTAATACCAACAACTTCAATGTCAGGCCTTTCAACTGCGGCTCTGAAAGCCAGGCGTCCAATACGGCCGAAACCGTTAATTCCTATTTTCATGATTTTTTAATTTTTATTTGCGTAATACGTTAATAGATTGTTTATAGGCTCTTTTATAATACCTGCAACCTCTAACCCGGCTTCGGCAGCAGCCTCGCGCAGGTAATCCTGAAATGCGAAAGCTATCGAACCTTCAAAGTGCAATGCGGCACCCGGGTATTGTTTATATAAAGGTAACAAGTATGTGGTTATAAGTTTATTAAAACCGCTTTTTATGACGTTCTTCAGATACTCGTCGCCATGATTCTCTACATAAAACTCGCTGAACGAGCTTAGGTAAAGGGCTGTCTGTTTTTGGCGATATACTTTCTCCAGCAATGTCTTGCGGTCGGCTTCAAATTTATGAATAAATTTTTTATGCAGATTATCCGGCAATGTTTCGTTCATAAACGCCTTTATCAGTTGCCTGCCCAGCCAATTACCAGATCCTTCATCGGCCAAAATATAGCCTAAACCATAGTTATTAGGCTTTACCTTTTTTCCGTCAAACCAACCAGCATTTGACCCGCTGCCACATATACCGATAATGCCCGGGGTGTTGCGACAGCAAGCTATGGCCGCGCCGTCAATATCATGCGCTACAGAAATTTTTGCAAACTTAAAAAACTCTTCAAAAGCGTTTTGTACAATAGCCTGCAGATCTTTTGATGAAGAACCCGCGCCAAAAAAATAAATGCGCTTTATTTCTTCGGCGTGGTGTATCAGGTTAATGTTTTTATTAAGGATTTGTATAATGTGTTTCTCATCAATAAAGTACGGATTGATGCCATTTGTCTTGAAGGAAGCAATAGTTTTGCCTCTGTCAGACAGGCGCCAGTCTGCATGATTTGAACCGCTATATACAACCGCGATCATTATATGGAAAGCACCTCCACCATTTGCAACAAATCGGCTTCTAACTTAAAGTCGTGATGACTTAATGCTTCAGACAGTGTTGTTAACTTAATGTGGTTAGCTTCAAGGCCAACCATTTTTTGGCTCTCGCCGGCTAACAAGGCGTTAACCGCGGCATAACCCATACGGCTACCCAATACGCGGTCAAAACTACTTGGTGCACCGCCTCTTTGCAAGTGGCCAAGTACCGCTACTTTAATATCATAGTTGGTAACTTCTTGCTGTACCGCTTTAGCCAAATCATAAATGCCACCGCTCTTATCGCCTTCGGCAACAATTACAATACTTGATGATTTCTTTTTAGACTCGCCGCTTTTCAGGTGTGCTATTAAATCTTTAAGAGCAGTTTCCTTTTCAGGCAGCAAAATAGCTTCTGCACCACAAGATATACCTGCACGCAGCGCGATAGCGCCCGAATCGCGACCCATTACTTCAACAAAAAATAAACGATCGTGCGAATCGGCAGTATCGCGAATCTTATCAATAGCTTCAATTACTGTATTGGTAGCGGTATCAAAACCTAAAGTATAGGTTGACCCATAAAGATCATTATCAATAGTACCCGGCACACCAATAACAGCAATGTCCGGATATCTTTGCGAGAAACGCAGCGCACCGGTAAAAGTACCATCACCACCTATAACAACAAGGCCATCAATACCTTGCGCCTTAATGTTTTGATAAGCCGTTTCCTGACCCTCGTCTGTACGGAAAGGCAGGCAACGCGCCGTTTTTAAAATGGTGCCACCTAAATTTAAAATGTTACTTACAGAGCGGGCCTGCATAGGATACATATCGTTCTCTATCATCCCCTTGTAGCCCTGCTTAATACCCACTACCTCTAAGCCGTTGTATAACGCAGTACGCACAACCGCTCTGATACATGGGTTCATGCCCGGTGCATCGCCGCCTGAAGTAAGTACCCCGATCTTAGAAATTTTACCCATCTTTTTATTTAAAAAAATTTTGCACGAATATAAGGTGTGAAAATTACACCGTTAAATTTATTTTTATTTATTTTTGAGCCAGTAAAGCATATATCGTATAAAAATAACATCTTAACTACAACGCTATTTTGGAAGAGAAATTACCCGCATTTGAGTCAATATTCTCTATTGACTGTTTGATTTTTGGGTTTGAGGCTGGGGTACTAAAAATACTTTTGATAGAACGTGGCGACGAGCCTTTTAAAGACTGGTTTGCCCTACCGGGATATATAGTAAAACAAGACGAAAGCCTTGATGACGCTGCCGACCGTATACTTTATGAACTTACCGGCCTGCGCGATTTGCCCATGCAGCAGTTTCATACCTTTGGCGAAGTTAACCGCCACCCGCAGGGCCGTGTAATTACTGTAGGTTATTACTCGCTTATACGCATAACCAGCCAAAAAGAGCTTAGACCAACTGCCCACCTGGCCCGCAAAGCTATTTGGCACCCGGTTAGCGATTTGCCTAAACTTGCGTTTGACCATACCGAGATATTTAACCGCGGCTTTGCAAAAATACGCCGCCGTTTAAATCATCAACCCATAGCGTTTGATTTGCTGCCAGAGAAATTTACCCTTACCCAGCTGCAAGGGTTGTATGAGGCTATATTGGATAAAAAGTTAGACAAACGTAACTTCCGCAAAAAAATGCTCAGCTTCGGCTTTTTAAAAGAGTTGGTTGAAAAACAAAAAGGTGTATCCTACCGCGCAGCAAAACTTTATAAATTTGATAAACGCAAATACGCCAAGATATTTCAGAACGAGTTGACGGCAGAATAACTTGTTAGAATCAAGAGACAAGAATCAAGAGTCAAGACTTTATGTATATAACAAAAAATGCAGACTATATAGTCTGCATTTTTTGTTTGAGAGAAAAGATTAAGAATCAGACAAATCTATCTTGATTCTTGACTCTTGCATCTTAATTCTCTATAAAAGAAAAGAGCCAA
>JAZKET010000061.1:3886-12790 GCA_040386815.1 Bacteroidota bacterium
TAAAATTATGTTTCATTTAAAATCTTGATTCTTGGCTCTTGATTCTTGATTCTAAAATCTATTGCGCTTCCGCAGCCAGTTCCTGGTGGAATTTAACAAGGCTATCTATAGGCGAGCGGATGATGTTACCCACTTCCATGCCGTTTTCTTTACAAACTTCTTCAAGCACGTTGCGGAAGTTGTAACCAACAGAACCTATACAGTTAAAGGTATATTTTTGAAAATCAGGATATTGTGTTACCAGGTTTTTAAAGAAATCTTCGAAAGATGTTTTTACCAGGTTACGCGAGTATTGTATGTTAACATTGTTATCATAAACAAACTTGCTAAAGCTGGCGCAAAAGCGGTTAGCTAAAGGTTTGGTGTATACCTGCTCATTAACATCATCTGGTGTTAATTTAAAGGTATCCCAAAATAACTCGCGTACAGCTTCTGGCATGTAACCACGTATGTAGTCTGTCAATAGTTTTTTACCGATGTAGCAACCGCTACCTTCGTCGCCTAAAATATAAGCGCCCGAGTCGATATTCTGGATAATGTCTTTACCATCATAAAGGCAGGTATTGGTACCTGTACCTAATATTGCGGCAAAGCCAGCATTTCTGCCCAGCAACGCACGTGCGGCAGCTAATAAATCATGCCCAATGTTTACCTGAGCTTTGGTAAATACCGCGCTCATGGCTTGTTTAACATGATTACGTTTCTCTTCTGTAGAGCAGCCAGCACCGTAATAATTTACCTCTGTAATTTTATCTTTTTCAAGATCAGTTGGCAAACTTTCGTTTAACGAGTTTATGATGTACTCAATACTCGAAAAATATGGGTTGTAGCCTTCTGTATTAAAGTAAACTTTTACCCCTTCATCGTTTAGTAAACACCAGTTCGTTTTAGTTGAGCCGCCGTCAGCAATAATGATCATACCTTTGGTTTTTTTAAATAGTCGCTAAATGTATAATTTCTAATTGTAATTTATACACTTGTATTAAAAAAAATATGCCTTTTTTATGCTTTATGTTAACATTTGATTAAGATTAACGCTACATTAATGATTATGGTAATAATGAGCTGATAAAAGCACTAATTAATAAAAGAAAAAATTTCAGTTTACAATTTCACAGATTTTTGCATCTTTGCACCACCAAATCAATTAGGGTGCGCAACCAAAGTTGATAAAGTGCTGGTCCTATAGCTCAGCTGGATAGAGCAACAGATTTCTAATCTGTAGGTCTTAGGTTCGAATCCTAATGGGATCACAACCAATTTCAAAAACAGCCTTAATAATAGCGTTAAGGCTGTTTTTATGTTTCACAAACCAACTATTTTTCAGCGTGAGGTTGCCAAAATTGGCGGTTTGTTTCACACCTGTATCACACGGTTTCACAAAAGTATACGCGCATGGGCAACGAATTTAACCAGGGTGTTACCTTTAAAATCTACCCGCAGGCGCATCTGCGTGCCGACCACCTCAACACAATTTACCTGCGCGTCACCATTGCCCGGCGCAAAAAAGAGTTTAATTTAAAAGTTTACTGGCCCGCCGAGTTTTTCGACGATGTGACACAATCGGCATTGCCAAGAAAAAAGAACGATGTCGATGTTGCAGCTGTAAATATGGTAATCACCGAGGCTAAGAGCAGAGCCAATCGAATCAGGATGCGCTATTTTGGTGAAAACCGTGTGATGACCCTTGACACATTTGCCAAGGAGTTTGAAAACTACGAGAACCGCGAAAACTTTTTGTTTTACTGGGAAAAGAAGATCAGCGAGCGTGAAGCGGCAAACCAGATAGGCGAGCCTACCGCCAGGCGCCATCGCACCAACCTTAAACGGTTTAAAGATTTTACAGGTGAGTATGTTTTTTATGCGTACAACGATATCACAGCCGACCTGGTAATGAAATATCAAGCATGGTTGCGTAAAAAAATGAAATACAATACGGTTGTGGGCTCATTAAAAGCGCTAAAAACCTATCTCAACTGTGCGATGGATGACGGTTTTAAATTGGAAGATCCATTTGCTAAGCTGCCACTAAATTACAATGCTGGCGAACGCGAGGTGCTGGATAGGCAGGAAATTAAACGGCTGCAGGCATTATTTATTGAGGAAGGGATGGACGAAACCATGCGCGAAGTACTGCGCAAATTTCTTTTCAGTTGCTTTACCGGCCTCCGCATCAGCGACACCCACCAAATTAGCCGCCGCATGATCACCGGCAAAACGCTGCGTGTTAAGCTGGTTAAGGGCCGAAACTTTGGCAAATCGGTACAGATACTACTTCCCGACTACGCGCTTTCCCTCATAGAGGGTCGCAACGGCCTGATATTTAAGTACGTTCCGGATAAAACCTGCAACGAGTGGTTAAAAATTATTGCCGGCGCCTGTAAACCTAAAATAGATAAGCACCTTACTTTCCATGTAAGCAGGGATACTTTTGCAACGTTGTTTATTGAAATGGGTGGTGATGTTTTTACGCTTAAAGAATTGATGGGCCACTCTGATATCAAAACCACCATGATATACGTAAAAATGAGCGAGAACCGCAGGGATATGTTAATGGGCAATTTCAACAACCTATAAAAAGAATGACGTAACCGAGTATTTTCTTGCTCCTCAGGGCTTACGACGGCCCGTCCAACACAAAAACCCCAGCTACGCCATGGCGGCGTACTGTTTGATGTTTTGTGTCGGACCTAAGCTTGTCGTAATTTAGAGGATCAACACCCAGTACAATATTTTTAACGCTGCAAAGCTAAGCAATAGCGGTAAATATTTACTGTAGATTTGCCGATCAGGCGATTTTCTTTAAAAACGCGATCTCGTCTTTTTGCTCCTGTTGCTTTTCTTCCATCAGCGAGGTCATCAGGTGCAGCATTTTAGCCAGGACGGGCCTGTCCGTTTGGTGCAGGCTTTCATCAGTGGCGATGGTGTCCGTTAAAATTTTCATTAATCTCGGCGCATCGTCCGACTCGTAGATTCTCATTAACTCCTCCACCGTACCAGTGGCCGAGCTGCATAGTTTGCAGTCTTTAATCATGATAGTTTATAGTTTGGTGGGTATAATTTAATTAGTCCGACTTGTATAAACAAGTCAGGCAACAAATTTAATTTATTTATTGCCTGACGGTTAACTTTTAACAATCAATGGTTTAAACGCCCGCGCTATCTCTGATCGTCACATTCCGTGCCTGGCGCTCCTGCATGATCTTATCACTCCAAACCACGGGTAGCTCGTTAATGGCTGCTTGTCTTTCTAAAATGCGCTCAATCTGATCTAAGCGGCTATTTTGCTGCCCAACCACGGCTACCAGACCATTGCTGGATGATGAAGCCCCGCCCCCGCCCGTAACACCCGTGCCGCTGCTGTAAGTTCTGCGCGCCTCGCGGGCGCTGGTGGCCTGCAATACACGGTCGTAACTGAGCTGTTTGCCGTTGCTGCTTAGTAGCATATCCACCACCCCTTTGTTATTGGCGTAGGTGTCGCGGCTTAAAATAGGCTCGCCGCCCTCTACGTTGCCGTAGATCTGGCCATAAGGGCCCACCAGGTTAATGCCTCCCTGCGTGTGACGCTCGCCGTTGGGTACAAAACCGCCTTGTTCAAATTTTGGAGGTTTTGAGTTTGCTATCACAGCCAACTGCGCAGCGGTAGCTACACCAACCACACCGGCGGCGATAAAGTTAAATGGCGCGATACCTGACGACAATGCCATTGTTACCGCTAATGCGCCGTTGATAACCGCCTGCAGCATTTTTGCTTCCTTTTCGGCCTTCCACGATTTTAGCTTTAAATCAGCTTCTTTTTTTGCATACTTCTCGTTGATCGAGTTTTTCTGCGTTTCGGTAAGGTTTTTATTTTTTAGCTCAGCCTCCTTTTCTTTTTCAAGAGCAGAAAGCTTCATGTCTAATTCCCGTTGGCGATTTTGCGCACCGATCTCAAAAACAGCGTCAGAAACACTTTGCGCGGCATTAATGGCTCCCTGTTTTAGCGACGCGCTGATGTCCTGTTGCCTTTTTGCCATTTCCTCAGGCGTTAAAGGTTTTGGCTTCCCAACACCAGATAAAGCCCGTTCACGACCGGCTTCAATGATCGCCATTTGATCTTTGAAATCTTGCGTCTCGCGCAGCTGCTCGCTATAATTTTTCTTCAAGGCAGCAATTTGGTCGTCAAACTTTTTATTGATGCCTGCTTTTTCAGAGGCTATTTTATCAGCGTCATCCGTGGCCAGATCCTGCGAGATATTTATTTTCTCGTCGGCCCAGCGTTTTTCTTCCCGAATTTTCGCATCCGCCAACTCCTTGGCGCGCTGTACGTCCAAATAAAACTGTTGCTCTTCGTCAACGCCGGCAGCGGCCAAATCATCATACTTTTGGTTGATGAGGTCGGTTTCCTTATCCAGCTCGGTTTTAAGTTTCCCCGACAGCTGGTCACGGAAAGCCATGATCTTTTCAACCATCTCTTTATCCTGTTTCACCCGCAGGTCGCCAACCGCTTTGGTTTTAGCGCCGTCCAGTTCGCCGATCTTGGCTTCAATTTTATCCAGCTCGGCGTTGTTTGCATTCTTATTTTCGCGCAACTTTTTTAGCTGAGCCTGCGTGATGGCAATTTCTTTGTCGTATTTGGCTCGCAGTTCGGCCACCTCCTTGTCGTTGGCGGTCATGGTGTCGGTTATCCGCTCAGCGTTGAACTCGCTTAACTCTGCGTTTAAAGCCACCACACCGGCTATGTAGGCATCGCGCTCTTGTTTGGCCTTTGCCTTTTCATCGTCGGTAGTCCCCCCACTGGTGTAGGCCGCTGCAGGCGTTTCTGGAGGGGTGACGCCTTTAAATGTTTCGTCAATTCCCAACTCCTTCATTAACTCCTGCCGCGCCTTTAGCATCTTATCGCTTTTTTTGGACGCGTTATCTGCAAATTCCATTAAGGCTTGAAATTCGCGCAACGCCTTTCCAGCCTGAAAAGTTGGATCGAAAATACCGCCGCCTGCCAAGCCGCCATTAGCTTTCATGCGTTGGGCTTGCTGAAGCATCGCGGTTATCTTCTCCTCTGCTGTACCCTCGGTCGGTAAATTTAAGTCAGGCCTGCTGTAATGTAGTTTTACGATGGCTTCCCTTAATTTTTGTTCGGCCTCTAACATTTTGATCTTTAATTCAGCGGCCCGCTGGTTTTGTTGTTCGATCTCTTCATCCTTTTTTGCCAGTACTATGCGGTCGATGTAAGTTTTATTGACAAGGTCCGCAGCCTTAGCCACCTGTTCGTTAGAAGATTTTTCAGCATCCAAGTCTTTTAACAGTTGCGGATACATTCCTTTCAATTTTTCAATGAGTTTTACCCGTTCACTTTGTTGTGTGTTTGCATCGGTTATTTTTAAAACAAGCAAATTCATTTCTATACGCTCGTCTTCCAAATCTTCCGATAGCTTACTGCTTGTCACGCGCTCTATAAAGGTGATGAACGGGCTAAGCACATCTAAAGCAAGTGATTTCCCTTTAGTTATCCACTTACCTATGCTTTCCTGAATATTTCCGATTCTTGTTTCAAACGCTTCAAGTTTCCCCGAATCCGTATTCCTTATCGCCTCAGCCACCCCACCAAACTCCTTAGTCAACTCGCCCAAAATAATTTTCTGCGCGCCCATCATATCACCGGCTTTTTGCATGGTGATAATTTGCTCTTTCTGCTGTTCGGTAAAACTTACACCCACCTTTTTTAAGGCGGTTAGCCCCGCTATCGGGTTGTTAAGCGCCTTACCTACCTGTATCGTCGCCCCTTCCAAATCGGTGCCCAGGGCTTTAGACATGTCCAGTATCGCGGGGATACTTTCTTCAAAAATCTGATCATGGATATTGGTAAAAGTCAACAGCAACGCCTCACTCTTGGTGATGGCATCATCGTCTACGCCCGTTTTGTTCATCACCGCGGTACTCAGGTCGTTCAATGCCTCCTGGCTCAAACCCGCTGCGCCTGCTGTACTTTTTAAAACGGCCGCTAATTGCGCCTGGTTCTGCTCGGCTTCCTTGAAAGCCGCTTCGCTACCGTTCCAAATATTTTTTATAGCGTCGATGCCTGCACCAACGGCCTTAAACACCAGTGTGGCAGCTGTAACATTGCCAGCCATCTCTGCAAAGCCATCTTTGAAAGATGCAAAAAAACCTTTCGATTGTTGCGCCCCACTGGTCAACTCGTTTCGCCACTCGCGCGTAGCGGCGGTCAATTCCTCTAATCGCTGCCTTTGCTCTGCGTAATTTGGCGCATTTCGGTCAAGATTTTGAACCAACGCCAATTGCTTTGCGCGTTCAGCGTTCAATTGTTTAAAAGTGCTAATGGCCTGCTGGCCGTTAATCACCACATTAATTATAGCATTTTCCCTTTGATCGGCCATTTTATAATGGGTTTACGTGTTCTGTTTTGATAAATTCCGACTCAAATTCGGCTAAAGTCTTTTTGCCATAGCTGGCAACTAATATCTGTCTTAGTATAGCAACCTCCCGATACTTCGTTTTACTGTACCAAAGCTTTGCTTTTCGTCCATATTTGTGTAGCTGACCGTTGTCCTTGCGGGACTTTGAAAACGCAGGTGTTCCCCTGACTCCAACAGGTACCCCACGCCCTACGCCCATGTCTACAAAACGCCCGTACTGCTTGAATTTGATGATCACCGCTTCGACATCTCCACCATTTTGCACCAGTTCGTAAGCCAAGCTTTTCCATAATGCGCCATCTAATCTGCCTATCTCGTAGTCATCCAGCGCCTGGTGAAACTTATCAATCGCCACCTCTGCCCATCCTTTTACGGCATCGTTCATGTTGACTACTTGTACGTTTTCCCCCATCGCCTAAAAAAATATCGTATAAAAATCACGGTAAAAATTTGGTTCGCTGAACCAGTTGAGCGTCACCGTGTAGTAGTCGCCCACTTTGGTAAACGGCGTGCGCTGGCCCTGGTACAGCAGGTATTTAGGTTGCCCCTGCCTGATGCGCAGCTCAAAGGGATCATCGGTTGCCATGGGATACGCTCCGACGATGGTTACGCCAACCCCGCCCGCGCCACGTGGGTTGGTGGGGTGCACGATCGGTTCGGCCGTAAAGTTATTGCCGGTTGTGCCAACAATATCCAGTGTCAGGGTGCTGATACCGTGTATCAGCGGATCAAAATAAGCTTTCACAACACCAAGATTGTACACAATTTCGCCCTCATGCTCTACCGGCGGGGCCAGCGGCGTTATCGAAACCTTAGTGTTTACCTCGTAACTTAACACCCTGCCGGTAATTTTTACGGGGATGCGGTCGGCATCGCCCCCGGCATCATAAGCTATCTGCTCTGCCAGGTAGGTAACATAGTTGCCGCCCGCGGTGCGGTGCGTAAATTTGCCGGTAACGCGCAGTTTTGCCGCCATTGCCGGCGACATGTAAAAAACAGGCTTGATGCGCTTGCTATCGTTTAAAAAACGGTAAAAATCTGCATCGTCCTCGTCCAGGTTATGCGGCTGCGCGCACGGAAAGTATTTGCCGCCTTTGGGCAAAAATCCTGCGTAATCTACCAGGCGCAGCGGCCAGTTGTTGAGCGTGCTGGGGTCGTTCTCGTCCGTGTAAGCCAGGTCGGTGGGCATGTTGCCGGTGTCAGACCCCCAAATAAAGCCCTGGCTTACCGTGGGGTAAAATGCGTCGGATATGATAGCGTCCGCCGGGTCTATCAATTTTGTAGTGCCACAATCCAGTTCCTGTTTAGTTTCACCATCACCGGCCACCAGCGTATAGTCAGGCGGATAGCCTGAGCTGCCGTCCTCGCCTGTTGCGGCAAAGGCCTCGTCTTGCTGGTCAACCTTCAAGGTTACCGTAAAGCTCCGTTGGGCGGGTGTCTCCTGCTTACCGTCTGTGCTCAGGTAGGCCGACAGGTCGACAGCCTCGCTGTCTTTGATGGTTTTGAACGATTCTACCCGCAGCTCGCCCGATATCAGGTCCGGATCAATAGCCAGGTGCTCGCGGTTACGTAAAAATTTGACCGCGTCAGACACCAACATATTGGGCATATAGTCCATGCACGGGCGGATCTGCCCCGCAAGTCCCGACAGACGCGTGTAAACACACCTGTTTTGGTATCGGGGGTCGGTAAAATAGCCGCCGGTAGCGGTAAGGCCCAGGTAGGCCGCAATTTCTTTCAATATATGCGTCACCTTAAAAAATGGGGCCGCAATGTATGGCGTGCCGAAAGATTGGTTATAAAAAAAGGCCTGACTGGCAAAATCAAAATAATTAACGAATGGCTGGCTGCCGGACAGGCCGCTTTCGTTCCACCGGGGGTTATGTACCGGAAAGAAAATATAAGGGTATTTTTGCGGATTGACGCAGGTATCCAGCATCCTGGCTTTAAATGCCGCATTGCTCAGGCCAAACTCGGCATCTTCCATGCGCAGCTCGGTAAGCCTGATGTTTTTTATCAGCGCGTTAATGGCAGCGAAATTAGGCTCCAGGTTGGCGTCAAAGCCATCATCGGTAACCGAGTAACGGATGTTGCCCTTTAGCATGGTGGTACCGGCAGCGTAAAAGCTGATGCCCTGCATCAGGGTGCTTTCGTTGCTTTTTTCTACCAGGTGCCCAAGCTTAAAAAATATCTTGCTGTTATCGCTAAAGGGCACAAAAAACGTGTAGCTAACGTCCTGCAAAAACTTATCCTCGTCGTTAAACAAGGGGTTGTTGCGCTCCACCGTAATTTTGGTGTCGGCGGGTAAATGCAGGGTGCGGCCTTCCGCGTTAACTATTTTGAGCATGAGTTGTTTACTGTTGCTTAGGCGCTAAATCGGGCCATTTTTGGCAGATCATTTGAATAAAAAACGTTGCTGCATTTACTGCACGGCTACCATCGGCCGCGCTGATGACCTCAGACAGAGATGCTGCATGGTCACCCGCGAGCA
>JAZKET010000062.1:0-27841 GCA_040386815.1 Bacteroidota bacterium
CACGTTGACCCGGAGGGTCAAAACCATTGTAGAATGAAACAATTGAATAAATTTTGCCCCGGAGGGGCTACCCTTTGCCGTGATGCGATATCCGACTGATTGTACTACCTTAAGTGGTTTGTTAATGCGGTTTGGGTGGTAGAGTAGTATTATTCGATAATGAGTAGCCCCTCTGGGGCATTACTCACTCCACTAAATTTCTACAAAGGTTTGGCCCCCTCCGGGGGCCTGGCATAAAAAAGTACCGCTCCTGGTAATAGTTATAATTACAAACCTGTTGCTTGACCCAGAGGGTCAAACCCTTTGTAGAAAAAACAAATCGAATTATTTTTGCCCCGGAGGGGCTACCCTTGCCACAATGCCATTTCGTCGCCCGATTTTACTACTTTAGTAAAAACCAAACCTTATGGCCGACACCTACACCCAACTGTATATTCATTTTATATTTGCCGTAAAATACCGGGAAGCCGTTATACATGACGAATGGGAACAACGGCTTCAAAAATATATCACCGGTATTGTTCAAAACAACGGGCATAAATTACTGGCCATAAACAACATGCCCGACCATATGCACCTGTTTGTAGGGTTGGACACCAAACAATCTGTTGCTGATTTAATGCGGGTTGTAAAAGGCGACAGCTCTGAATTTATAAACAAGGAAAATTTGACCCGGCGCAAATTTCAATGGCAGAATGGCTATGGCGCTTTCAGCAATAGCCGGTCACAAATTGATGGTGTGGTGAAATACATTTTAAACCAAAAGGATCATCACACCAAAAAATCATTTAGAGAAGAGTACCTGGAAATACTAAAAGATTACGCGGTTGACTATAACGAAAAGTATATTTTTCAAGATCTGATACCATAAATCTACCGTGCTGCATAAACAACCGGCGTTGTCTTAGGCTGCGTTTTAACCTTGCCAAAGTGCGGGCAACCGCAATCTTTTTTAAAAATGCCGCATGATGTGGTGCCTAAAACCAATATCGCCCCTAAAATAAAAAAACTACGTTTTAACATTTTTTACTGCTGTTGTAATTACTAATATACAAAATGTGGCCATACCAGCGCCTACTGTGTCGCAAAAAAGATCGGCCCACTCTGCACCGCGCCAGGTAAACACGTATAGTTGCAAAAGCTCAATCACCGCGCCGTAAACAATAACCACAAACGTTATAACAAACGCAGCAAACGGGGTTAAAGTATACTGTTGATTATTACGCAAATATCCGTTGCAGTAAAACACCGCCAACACAAAAAACAACCCGCAGTGGGTAAGCTTATCAAAACCCTCAAAAAAAAAGCTTGATTTGCCCACACCACCCAAATTAAGGTTACAAATAGTAAAAATAAATAAGGCCCACAAAATTGTGAGCCTCTGATATTTTAGCAGTGCTTTCATTAAAGCTTATGCACCTACCAATGCTTTATAATCATCGGCCGATAATAAACCAGCAACATCTGATGGGTTGGCAACTTCAATTTTAACCATCCAGCCTTCGCCATACGGGTCTGTGTTTACCATATCAGGTGCGCTGTCTAAGGCTTTGTTAACCTCTGTAACGGTACCTGTAACCGGCATAAACAAGTCAGATACGGTTTTAACCGCTTCAACGGTACCAAAAACAGCTTCCTTGCTTACTTCTTTACCTACCGAGTTGATATCAACATAAACAATATCGCCTAATTCGCCCTGTGCAAATTCGGTAATACCAATGGTAGCAATTGTACCTTCTAATTTAACCCATTCGTGGTCTTTGGTGTATTTAAGTTCAGCAGGAAAGTTCATTGTTATATGATTTTGTGTAGCCAAAAATAATAAAACTTTGGTCAACCAACACTAATTAACTTTTTAAACCGTATATTTAGTAGAACCTAAGCGCTTGCGCGGCTTAACAGATTTTAACAAAACCAACAAAACCCATTAATGAAACGTACATGGCTAATACTACCTGCGCTATATGCGGCTTGTTTGCTAACCGCATGCCATGGCGATAGCAGCAACATATTGGGCGATGATACCGCTGCTGCCGCCAGAGATACATCAAACGCTAATATTATTGTGGGCGAAAACGACGCTCAGTTTATTAAACAGGTAGCATCTGGCTGTTTGGCCGAGATAAAAATTGGCTGGCTGGCAAAACAACAAGGTAAAGACAAACGCATAAAAAACTTTGGCGCCATGATGATCAAAGATCTTACAAAGGGTCATCTGCGTTTGATAGTTTTGGCACAATCAAAAAAAATAGCACTGCCCGATACGCTTACCCAAGCAGAGCAAGCTTCTATTGATTCATTAGCTGCCAAAACAGGCAAGTCATTTGACGAGGCGTATCTAACCAGGGTAAAAACAGATTATCAACAGGCGCTTAAGCTTTTCGAGACTACATCAAAAGGCGCATTCGATCCGCAGATTAAACAGTTTGCGGCCAAAAATATCCTTACTATACAAAGGCACCTGGATTTGATTGACGCAATGCACGCCAGTTTGCGATAAACCCTGCCACCCCCAAGGCTGCTATGACGACATATCCTCGATAATACAGCCCTCTGTATTTGCATAAACCTTAATAAAACGATAATTTGGCGGTGTAATACAGCTATCTATTATGTCAGCACCTATTGTAACCGGTTTATTGGCTTACGGGATGTCCGGAAGGGTTTTTCACGCGCCGTTTTTAAGTACAGATTCCCAGTTTAAAATGAAGGCTGTGGTTGAGCGTAACCAGAAAAAAATGGCCGCCGATTACCCCGAGATCATCAGCTATAATTCTGTAGAAGAAATTTTGGCCGACGATGAAATAGAACTCATTATTGTAAACACCCCAAACTTTACCCACTTTGATTTTGCTACGCAGGCCTTGCGTGCCGGCAAACATGTACTGATTGAAAAACCTGCCGCGGGTAATGTTACCGAGCTACATGAGCTATTTGATATAGCCCGCCAAGCCGGAAAACAGGTTTTTTGTTATCAAAACCGTCGTTGGGACAGTGATTTCCTGTCGTTTAAAGAAGTTATTGAAAGCGGCCGCCTGGGTAAACTTACCGAAGTTAGTTTAAGATGGGACAGATACAAACCACAACTTAACCCAAAACCTTTTAAAGAAACTAAAGACACGCCAATAAATGGTATTGTGTACGAGTTAGGCCCGCATTTGATAGACCAGGCCATACATTTGTTTGGTAAGCCATTAAGTTTTGATAAGCTGACAACTATACAGCGCGAAAACTCTGAGGTGCCCGATTATGTAACGTTCAGACTTACCTACCCGGCCGGATTGGTGGTGCACATTACTTCTGGTTTGTTAACGCCCGATCCATTGCCATCGTTTGTGGCGCATGGCGCCCTGGGCAGCTACAGCAAACACCGTGCAGATGTGCAGGAGCTGCAACTAAATGCGGGTATTTTACCAACTGACGATGCGTATGGTATTGAACCGGCAGGCATGGAAGGCAAGCTGGTAACTATTGGTATTGATGGCGAAAAGAGTATTGAGTTTACCCCATCAATTAAAGGCGACTACACAAATTTATTTTACGCGGTTTATCATGCTATCCGCGATAAGGCGTTATATCCTATAACAGAAGAACACATGGCCTGGCAAATGGAATTGCTGCAGGACTAATTTTATGATTGATACGATGAAAAAACTGCTAGTGCTTTTTAGCCTTTTAATTGCTGCCGGCTGCAGCTTTGCACAAACCAAGGAAAAACCAGGTGAGGCAATACCTCCATACAAAGTTTTAAGTTCAGACAGCACATGGCTAACCCCCGCTAATGTTAAAGGTAAGCGCACACTGCTGATCTATTTTGGTACAGATTGCCCGCATTGCCAGCATTTAACCATGGACCTAAAGCAAAAAATAAAGCAACTGGGCGATACGCAGATCATGATGATCACGTGGTCAAACAACCATGACATACGTGCCATTAAAAATTTTGTGCGCGATTTTGATCTGAAGAAATATCCAACCATACATGTAGCAACCGAAGGTTATACCTACATGCTGCAAAAGTTTTATAAGATTGAAACTACACCATACATAGCGGTTTATAACAGCAATGGTAAGCTAAGCAAGGCATTCCGTAAACAGCCGGATACGGATGATGTAGTGGCTGCGGTTAAGGCCGCTAAGTAAAACGCGTGCACAAGGTTTGACAACTTTTAAAAAGTTGTCAAACCTATCAGAATATCTAATTACTGCTGTTGTTGTTGCTGTTGTTGGATCATTTCCATATAGCGCTGATAACTGTTTTTAGCAGCCGGATTAGCAATTGCAGGTGCCGCGGCAGGCACAATCTCCAATATTTCTTCACGGGTTAACGGAGCATCATCATCAACGGTGACAGACACCTCTAGCTTATGGCCTGCTGAGCCTTTGTAAATACCTTTAACCGGCGAGCAATCCATAAAATTACGTCCAACGGCAAGGCGCACATGGTTTTCATTGGCGATGACGTTGTTTGTAGGGTCAAGGCCCAGCCAACCGTAGTCGGGGATGTATGCTTCTGTCCAGGCGTGGGTAGCACCTTCGCCGCGCATGCCATTTTTGTCGGTACAAATGTAGCCGCTAACATAGCGTGCCGGTATTTTAATCATGCGCAGCATCTCTGCCAAAATATGGGCAAAATCCTGGCAAACACCACCTTTAATTTTCCAGATCTCGTCAAGCTTGGTTTCAAAGGTTGTTAAGCCTTTTATGTAGTTAAAGTTTTTATATACATATTCGCTAAAGCGCAGGGCAACCTGGTATGGGGTATCACCGGCAACTTTTAATTGTTGTACCAGGGCAAACAACTCTTCATATCCATCAAAATTCTCCAGCGTTAAAAAATCGATGTATGGTACCATGTAACGCAGGGGCTTTAAATCCTCCCACTGCTGCGCCGGAAAAATGGGATTAACCGGAAAAGGCCTGTGCTTGGTGCTCACCAATATTTTCGAGCTTATTACCAGGTTTGAGTGTGGTTCGCTATAGGTAAAGCTGCCTACTTCGTTGCCATAATAATCGGTATGCGTATCAACCTGCGGGTGGCCGGTTATGGTTATCTCTTGCTTTAAAACGTCCTGGTACTCGTCCTTTATCGGAAACAGGATGATCTGGTTGGCAGCATCGCGCACGGGGCTGTCATAAATGTACCGGGTAATATGTTGTATTTCAAATTCGGGCATTGTCTTATTGCGTTTTACCTATCGGCGGCGACTCACCCCGACATCGTTTCACTCGTCTACCCTCTCTTCGCTGCGCGTAAAGAGGGTTGTTTTATTTTTTATTTTCTTTTGTCATGCTTCGTTCCTTAGCATGACACTTTTAGTATAAAGGCTAACTAATCACTAATTAACTAACCTCTAATCACTAAACCTAGCTGTTCGCAAAATAATATCCGTTCAAAGCATCGGCTATGCCGTACAGTTCGCCACGTATTTGGGTTAAAAAAGCATGCAAACCTTCCTGGCGTATGGTTTTTACAGAGCTGTACTTAATACGGCTTTGCAGGCGACCGATCTTAAATGTCATGTCCCTGAAATTTTCCATATTGCTATCATTTTTTAAGCGCTCAAAATAACGTTGGATATTGTTTACCGAATAGATAACCGAGCGGGGGAAATCATTGTTCAACACCACCTGCTCCAACACATTCTCAGCCTCAAAGCCTTCGCGATAGGTTTTTAAATATAGCTCATATCCACCCAATGACAACAGCAGGTGTTTCCAATAAGTGGTATCCGTCAACAAGTCGGGGTTATCGCTTATCGAGCCAAACTTAGTATCTAAAATATCCACCGATTGTATCGCCCGCTCCAGGTACTTGCCAATATTCATAAAGCTGCGGCCCTCGCCACGTTCCATGGTAATTTCAACCGTACCGTAATATAGCATTACCTGTTTTATCAGCACATCTAACACACTTATCGGGTCCTCGCGCTGTAGGGCGCGTTCCAGTTTGCTGTCTTTTACAGTGTGGTAGTATTCGTTCAAACATTGCCAAAGGTCTTTGGTGATATGCTCTTGCACACTGCGGGCATTCTCTCTGGCCAGGGTAATAATGTTCAACACCGAATTGGTGTTGTTTTTACCCATCACCATGTATTTTAAAACCGCGCGGCTGTCATTGCCCAGGTTTTCGCCTTCATCATCGTCCAGCCCTGCGAAAATGCGAATGGCCGGCTCCCAGGTAAACTCCTGCATGGCATCCTGCGATGAGGCGTAGTTGATCTTCAACATTCGCAGCATACCATCGCTACGCTCAATGTACCGGCTTTGCCAATATAAACTTGCTGCTACTCTACTAAGCATTTTTTATTTCGAATTTCGGATGTTCGATTTCGAATTTATTTTTTCGACAATCGACATTCGGATTTATTTATTCATTTATAACATCATTTGCACATCTGCATATCCGCAAATCTGCACATCATCAAGCTAGTACCCAAGTATCTTTACTACCCCCACCCTGCGAGCTGTTTACTACCAACGAGCCCTCTTTTAACGCTACACGGGTTAACCCCCCGGGCACTATTTCAATGCCATCTGGCCCGCATAGTGCATACGGCCTTAGGTCTATACGACGTGGTGTAAGCTGGCCCTGCATATAACATGGCGCTGCCGAAAGGCTTATAGTTGGCTGCGCTATGAAATTGCGCGGCTCTTTGATGATCTCTTTTTTGTAATCGTCTATCTCTTCTTCACTTGCCGCGTGGCCCATTAACATGCCATAGCCGCCGCTGCCGTTGGTGCGTTTAACCACCATGTTGTTCAGGTTTTTAAACACGTGCTCGCGTTCGTCGTCGTTGCCTAGTTGGTAAGTGGGTACGTTTTTGAGTATGGGCTCTTCGTTCAGGTAATAGCGTATCATATCCGGTACGTAGGTATAAACCGCTTTATCATCGGCCACGCCATTACCTATGGCGTTTACTATAGCTACGTTACCCATACGGTAGGCACCCATTATACCCGCCACGCCCAGCATACTGCCTGGGTTAAACACCAGGGGGTCCAGGTACTCATCATCAACCCGGCGGTATATCACATCAACCTGTTGCAGGCCGACGGTGGTTTTCATGTACACTTTATGGTTTTTCACTACCAGATCTCGCCCCTCAACCAGCTCTACCCCCATTAAGCGGGCCAGCGTTGTATGCTCAAAGTAAGCCGAGTTATATATACCCGGGCTAAGCAACACAATGGTAGGGTTAGCTATCTGCCTGGGCGATAAGGCCAACAGGTTTTTATATAATATAGACGGATACTCGGTTACGCTGCGTACGCCACATTGCGGTAACAGATCAGGGAACAGACGCTTGGTGATCTCCCTGTTCTCCAGCATATAGCTTACGCCTGATGGGGTGCGCAGGTTATCCTCTAACACATAAAATGTACCGTCAAAATCGCGGATAAGGTCAATACCTGATATGTGCACATAAATATCATAAGGCACCTGCAGCTGGTACATCTCGCGCAAAAAGTGCGGGCACGAGTAAATAATATCTATCGGCACCACGCCATCTTTTATAATGAATTGGTTATGGTAAATATCTTTCAGAAAAAGGTTAAGCGCGTTAAGGCGTTGTTTGATACCTTTCTCCACAAAGGCCCACTCGGCAGCCGTAATAATGCGTGGGATGATATCAAAGGGGAAGATCTTTTCTATACCCTCGCCGCTGTTATATACCGTAAAGGTGATACCCTGGCTCATAAACAGACGCTTGGCCAGCTCTTCCTTACGGTTCAGATCATCTGCTGATTCTCTTGAAATATAATCAATAACTTTCTTATAATGATCGCGCACCTGGGCATCGGCACCATACATCTCATCCCAAACACCGCTAATGGGGCTATACTTATCAAAATAGGCCGACTCTTGCATTAAATTATTAGGTTAAATTTTAAATTACCTGTTATTGGGATTTATATTGTGAAATATATGAAGTGTTTTTCAATAAACACAAAACTTTTTTGAAATAATTGCAATTATTTATCATCTATTTTATTAAAATCATTAGAAAACAATAAAATATATAAAATAGTTTTGACACAAAACGTTAAAATCTACCTAAATAAACGAAAAGAAAAAACAACTTACACAGCGCAGACCGGCAAAACAGGCAACTGTTAAAGCTAACAAAAAAAATAGCGATGGGTTTGAAAACCATCGCTATATAAATATTAAATGATTGCTAAATCTACTTAACCCTGCTGGCCATAAAAGCCATTACCTCATCCTCTGTACCCACAAAAGGCCCCGGCGACATGGTTTTTAAACCCGCCATTGCAGCCGCGAAGTTTCCGGCTTGCTCAATATCAGCGGCTTTGGTTATACGTTTGTACAGGTAGCCTGCCATATAGGTGTCGCCGCAACCTGTGGCATCAACTACCATTTCGGGGTGATAGGCCGGTATATCGTGAAAAGTACCATCAGCATAAATTGTTGAACCCTGGCTGCCGTTGGTAATTACGGCTTCTTTTACGCCCTGGTCGGTTAGGTATTTAACGCCGTCGGCTATCGTATTTTGGCCTGATAGGGCCGCAAGTTCGGCAACGTCGGCTTTTAGTATGTCAATGTATTGCAAGGCTTCCGTTTTCTCGGCCCAATCTGTTAAAAACACCTTTTGGTTAACCACTTTGCGCAGGTAGCCCTGCACATCAAGCGCCAGGCTGCCTTTTGCCGATAGTGTTTTTATAAAATCAGTACTAAAGTCGCCAGCCAATAGCGGACCAAGGTGAAACACCTTCGCATCCACATTAAGCAGCTGTTCCATGGTGAAGGTATCGGCTATTTGCAGCACGTTTTGCGTGCGCTCGTCCTGGTTCTCGGCGTAAATGTTTTCAAAAATTACGGTGTGGGCGCTGGGTTGCACACGCACCTCAATGCCTTTTCCACGCAGGTATTTTACATACTCTATCTCGGTTTCGGCCAGGGCGGTAACCAATAAATAGTTAACATCAAGCTTATTAACCGCGCACGAAAAATATAAAGCCGTGCCACCGGGCATGTGCATTACATTACGGGTATTAACAATTTTATCAGATGTGATGTGGCCTACGCAACAGATATCGTACATAGGGGTCTAATGTACAGATTTTGCACAATGCAATAAAACGTAAAATGTAAGCTGGCGGTAATATCTGTTATTGCCAGTAATTGCCTGATAGGATGATCATGTCGAGCAGCTTTATCGTATTGTCGTAATAATCATAATCCTTCAATTTAAAGCCTGCTAAATAATCCCAAACCTTATTAAGCCAGGCCTGATTTTTAGCATCAACCATGGCCGATACGCCAAACGGGGCCACAAAGCTCAATGCCTCAAAGTATCGCCCTTTCAAATCGTCCCCGGCTAATGAGTAACCTGCAGACAGGTTATAAGTGTTATCGCCCGTCGTTTCTCTTACCCATTTATTTATGGGCGTAATAAACTTTTTTGCCCTTGCATCGCCGTACAGCAAATAGTCGACCGCTATGCGCCACGGTACTCGGCAGGCATTGTAGTTATAATCACCATCGCTTTTGCTTTCTAAAAAGTTAGGGCCGGCAGGTTTTGGTTTTGTATTGTTGTTGATGATAAAATCGGGTATCAAGCCGGCATCGGGGCTGTAATTTGCTTGCATTTGGGCAAACAGTTTATGCTGCGCGGCTATTACTTTATCCCAACGTGCGTCGCCGGTAGCCTGCTTAAACGCTTTTAGGTGCGATGGCATAAAATCAGACGATCGGGTGGCATAGTAATACTTACTGCCTGCCTCAATAGCATCGCTTATCCAAATGTTAAATGTTTTTGGGTTTACCTGGTATTGCATAATGGCGTTTATGCGCGCTTTGGCCTCTTGCAAATAGTTAATGGCCCCGCTATTACCCCACTGTTTGGCCGCCAGTAAAAGCGAAAAGGCAATATCCATATCACCGTCGGTAGCGGTAACTTTGTCTACATTCTTACCGTCAGTTTTTTGCGCCCAGGCCATTAAGTATTTACTGCGGGCAGCAGGGTGTGCGCGGCAATAGCGCAATAAGTTATCAAATATCTTTTGTGCCGATGGATCATGCCCGGCCATCAGCACAGTGATAACCATGCCATAGCCCTGCCCTTCTGATACACATTGCTTACCGTCCTTCCCCTCAAACCAAACATAACTTTCGGCTTTGCCGGGGTTGGTTTTAATATAGCGTTGTTTCCACTGGTTGTAAAAATTGCTTGTGGCCTTATCTAAAGCTATTTGTGAGACATGATTAGGTTTTATCGTCCGCGCAAAATAGCGCGAATGTTGTGGGAAAGGCTTTTTTAGCTGCTGCGCATGCGCATTAGGCCGCAATACCATCGCCATAAACAAAATTAGAAGTATATACCTGCCCTGCATTTGTTAAAAGTACAAAATAAGCAGCTGTAGCTAATGCACCAGTGGGGCATAAATTCCCAGTAATGCGGTTTAAATCAACACCATAAATTCATAACCATTCAGTTTTGAACGTAAACCGGCTTTGGTGCCGTATTTGTATCCACATAAATATCAAATTGAAAAACTTATGAAAAAGAAATTATCGTTTGACCCCGCGTGGGTTATATTCTTCATGGTTGCATCAACCTTAGTAGTATTAAATTTTATGGAAGACGAACAAGCGCGTAACCTCATTGCGGGTATTATATTGTTTGCTACCGCGATAATGTTCTTAGGCGCTGTATTACTACGCAGCCTTACTGACCGTATAGGTTAAAGCCCAATTGTAACGCGCGTGTTACAATTGATACATGATTTGGGAAACGTAATCCCCAATAAAGTGGGTATAGCGCAAAAATTAACTGTAAAAACCCACTGGCACACAATTGGCAATACCCTTAACGGATTTAATTGATAAGGACATGGAAACAAAATACTCTTTAACAACTACAATTATTACAGTGTGTTTAATTGTGTTAACAGCAATGGTTATTGCGACAATGGATACCAATACTACCCGCAATTTATATGAGGGGCTGTTGTTGCTGTGTTGCCTTATATTATTTACAGGTTCGGTCATCATACGCGAATCTCTTAACAAAGCATAATTTTAGTTTTTTTTTCATAATTGGTTTAGTGTAATACCCCTGTTAGGGCTTAAGGTGTGGTTCCCTTAAGCCTTTTTTGTTTTGTTATTGGCGGTAGGGTTTATGCTCAAAATTCAGCATCTTTATAAACCAATACTGTGTTAATGAAAAGTGTATTTAAGCCGGCCGATGTTATTGAGCTTATTTATCGTGTAAATAAACTTACGCCTGATAGCCCGGCGCAATGGGGTAAAATGACTGTAGCGCAAATGCTGGCCCACCTCAATGTGGCTTACGAGATGGTCTTTACCGATAAGCACCCGCGCCCAAACATATTAATGCGTTTAATACTTACCGCTTTTGTAAAACAAACCGTAGTTGGCCCCAAACCTTATAAACACAACAGCCCAACCGCGCCTGCCTTTTTAATAAAAGGCGACAAGGATTTTATTGCCGAAAAAACCCGCCTGCTTAGCCATATACACCAAACCCAACAACTGGGCGAAGGGTATTTTCATAACAAAGCCTCAAACTCGTTCGGCAAGCTAACAGCCGCCGAGTGGAACGTGATGTTTTACAAGCATCTTGATCATCACCTTACCCAATTTGGGGTTTAATAGTCTTCGTTAGTGTCGTCGTTTAGCAGATTATTTATTGTTACGTTTGGTGTTTTGCCTGTGATTGATTTTATACGGCCCGCTTTATCGCCATCAAACCTGTCGGAATATTTAATAACGGTATTGCCTATTGATTTTATTTTGCCGTTTAATTCGGCGCCGTCAAAGCGGTCGTAATAGCTAACCTTTATGCTGCCTATGGCTTTTATCTTTCCCCGGTTATCTAAGCCATCAAACCTATCTGTATAGGTTATTTTTGTGTCGCCAATAGATTTTACTCGGCCGCGGTTATCAAAACCGTCAAACTGGTCATTATACGCTATCGCGATGTTGCCGACAGACTTTAACTTACCGGCATAGTGTGAGTTGAAGTTATCATAGTAATCCAGGCGGATATCATCAAGCGCTATTAACTTACCGCTATTGGTAAAGCTATCCTCATAAACACGCCTGCTGCGATTTAGCGTGCTTACACGTACATTCCCCTT
Organism: Bacteroidota bacterium; assembly: GCA_040386815.1. Classification (GTDB taxonomy): domain Bacteria; phylum Bacteroidota; class Bacteroidia; order Sphingobacteriales; family Sphingobacteriaceae; genus Mucilaginibacter. Next base: position 12,130 of record JAZKET010000062.1, read on the forward strand.
TTGCGAAACAGAGAAAACGATGTTACCCGAGTACAGATCTATATAACTGATATTGTTTTTATCGCGCGATAAACTCAGGTTAATGTCATTCGGGCTTTGAGCAAATGCTGCCAGGCCAAGCATCACCAGCGCCAGCAGTAAAAAGATATGTTTTATTTTCATAGGTGATAAGATAATAGGACGGCAAAAATACCGGCTTTTGTGTGTATTGACTATGCGGAAAACCATAAGTTTAGCTATACAAATAATTTATTTTTGCAATAATGTTGCATTTAAGGTAATTTGGAGCATGAATATCAAGCTATTACCCCTCGCCTTGATCGCCGCGACAATGTGCGCTGTGTCTGCAGTATACGCGCAACCCGTTGCCGTTGGCGTTAAATTAGTAACAGATGGGCTGCAATACCCTACAGGTTTTGCGCAGCCAAACGATAAAACGGGCCGCCTTTTTGTGGCCGAACAACGTGGCACGCTGCGTATCATTCAAAACGGAAAGCTGCTTGCCCAACCCTTTTTAGATTTCCACGAAGATGTGTACATGACCGCCAGTGCCGACGAACGCGGCCTGTTAGGATTCACCTTTCACCCTGATTTTGCGAAGAACAAAAAGCTGTACGTTTACTTCAGTAAGCGCAAACGCAATGTGCCCGGCGTTGACCACGAGGGTATACTGCGCGAGTATAAAGTATCGGCAACAAATGCTAACCAGGTTGATAAAGCCAGCGGGCGGGATGTGATGAGTATTGACGAACCAGAATCAAACCATAACGGAGGCGATATCAAATTTGGCCCTGATGGCTATCTGTATCTGGGCCTTGGCGATGGCGGCGCGTATAACGACCTGCATGGCGAAATTGGTAACGGCCAAAACCTGAACACCCCACTTGGTAAAATTTTACGGATAGACGTTAACCAGCAACCCTACGGCATACCCGCCGACAACCCGTTTGCAGGCCAGGAAAATAAGCGCCCCGAGATATTTGCCTACGGCCTGCGCAACCCATGGCGGCTTAGCTTTGATAAGCTAAACGGACGTTTATTTGTGGGCGATGTTGGCCAAAAAAACTGGGAAGAGATTGACATTGTAACCAAAGGCGGCAATTACGGTTGGCGCGTGCGCGAAGGTATCCACAGCAAAACACCTACCGACCCGGACCCCAAAAACTGGATAAACCCCATTATTGACTATGGCCGCGAAGAAGGGCTGAGCGTTACCGGCGGCTACGTGTATCGGGGCAAGGCTATCCCGGCACTAGCCGGCAAATATGTTTTTGGCGATCTGTCTGGCAAAATATGGGCGCTTACCGATGTTAAAAAAGAGTTTTGGGTAAAAGATAAACTATCCATATCAAAAGACCCGGGCTATTGGTTGGTTTATAGTTTCGGCGAGGATCAGGCTGGCGAGTTGTATATACTTGCGGTTTTGATGGATGGTTTAAAAGGATCGGTTTTTAAAATAGTTAAATAATAATCTGCGACTAGCTTATTTATCCGTTCCGTTAACAACCTAGTCGCCAAACTTTAATTTATTAATTTTTAAAACATTGAAGCCATACTGACACTTCTTATTGTACCCGCGTTAACAAGGCGGTAAACAATTACCTAACAAGAAGAAAAACATGGCAGAATTAGATGTTCAACCCAAAAAGTCAAGCCCATGGTGGCTTTGGCTATTGCTCGCAATACTTGCGATCATCATTTTATTATTCCTTTTTAAAGGATGTAATGGCGACAATGAAAGTGTAGTAACAGATACAACAACGACAAAAGAAGTTGTAGCTGTAACACAACCGGCCTGGGACAGTGTAAACTTTGAATCGCCCGCTTTAACAGATCCAGATCCAGATATTACCGATGCGGACATAACGCTGAGTGGTAATGACCAATACGTTATTTATAGCCTGGGCGAAAACATACTTTTCGCTACCGATCAGAACGCCATTCAGGCCAGCGCTGATGCAAAATTGAAACAGATTGCGGCATCCATAAACAGGCGATATAAAGGTGCTTCTATTGGTGTTTACGGCAGTGCCGACGCTATTGGCGATGCCGACCATAACAAGCAGCTTGGCGAAGATCGCGCGAATGCGGTAAAAAATTGGCTGAGCAGCAACGGCGGTTTCGACGCGGCTAATATATCAGTGCACACCTTAGGCGAGAGCCAACCGGTGGCCAGCAATAACACTGCCGACGGCAGGCAGCAAAACCGCAACGTTAAAATTGTGGCATTTACCAACACTACTGTTACCAAGTAATAATGGTAGTTAAAACTGAAAGACAATGGCTTTAGAAAACAATAATACAGAACAATACAGGTACGACCACCTGGACGAATTGACGGGCAGCGATTATGAAATTGTTGAAGGACAACCTGACATACGCGGCTGGGATGTAAAAACAGAACAGGGCCGCAAAATTGGCGAAATTGAAGAATTACTTTTTGACCCCGAAGCCCGCAAGGTACGCTACCTGGTGGTTGATCTGCAAGGCCGCGAATCGGATATCAGGAACGGATCGACAGCCTTAATACCAATTGGTGTGGCTACGCTTTACAGTCGCGATGTTGACACTGCCGCTGCCAATGCCGATGGCGAGGTTACCGAAGGGGTTTATACAGATCCTAACGCAGATTCGTTTGTGGTTGACAATAGCGGCACTGCCAATATTGACGATGCCGGCAAAGAGATTATTTATGACCCCTACCTGGATGGCGATGTGGTGATAGTGCCTATTGATACAGATAGATTACGTGATTTGCCTGCTTATGAGAAAGGTAACGTAACGCCCGCTACCGAAGCGGCCATCCGCAGGGTTTTTGAAAGGGGCAGCCTTTTTGAAGAATCAACATACAACCGCAACGATTTTTATAATCATGACCACTTTGATGTGGAAAGATTTTATGATCGTGGCGCAACCACCAGGTCAAACCTGCCGGTAAGCGAGCCAAGCCTTGACGAGCCACTGGACGGCGTAGTTAAACCGCCACAGCTGGACGGTGACGGCTTTAACGAGCCTGAATCTGACAGGCCGGGGTTTAATAATCGAAGCTAAATTGCGGCAGATAATTTTGAGGCCCGGACCATATCCGGGCCTTTTTTATTTGTGTTTGATATAACAAATAGGCTGCGTCGCGGTTATCATCAGCACAAATACTAAATTGCAATATGTACTTCGTTATTCTAATTCCCATTTTGGCCCTGCTGGCCTGGCTGATATTCCGCAAGCGTAACAGTGTTAAATTGTCTGACAGTTTGCAAAAACTGGACGATGCATTGCGGGCCATACTGGCAAGCAATGTCCGCTATTACCAAAACCTGAATGAGCAGGAAAAGGTTCGCTTTGAATCGCAAATAGCAGAATTTATTGAGCAGGTAAACATTGAAGGCGTTGGCACTGAAATTACTGACCTTGACCGCGCGCTTATCGCTTCAAGCGCGGTAATACCCGTATTTGGCCTGGGCGATTGGGAGTATACAAACCTTACCAATGTGATACTATATCCGGATACCTTCGATCACGAATACCAGTTTGAAGGCGATGGCCGAAACATTCAGGGGATGGTGGGTACAGGTTATATGAATGGGCAAATGATCCTATCGCGCCCATCATTGATCAAGGGGTTTTCCGCATCATCAGGTAAAGAGAACACGGCAATACATGAGTTTGTGCATTTGGTAGATAAACTGGACGGAGCAACAGACGGTGTACCAGAACACCTGATGGAACATGAATACGCCAAACCATGGCTAAGCCTGATGCATAAAGAAATGCATCGCATTAACGCCGGCCGGTCTGATATTAACCCATATGCTACTACTAACGAGGCCGAGTTTCTGGCTGTAGCCTCTGAGTACTTTTTTGAGAAACCAGACCAGTTTAAAACCAAGCACCCTGAGCTTTATGAACAATTAAGCAGCATCTTCAGGCAAAAGCCCGCTAAGCGGCTCTGAGTGCTCTAAAGTATTTTTAATATTTTGCTCTTCTGCTCCGCGTATCATTACACCGGCAAAAACAAACAGGCTTACTATAAGCACAACACCCAGTGTTATGTTTGCACCACGGTCGTTACCCATTGATACTATCAGCAGCAACGTTATCAGGCTGATAAGGACAGTTGTTACTATTGTATTTAAAGTTCTTCTATTTTCCATAACGCTTGCTTTTAGTATACTGTTAATACAATTAGCGCACCAAAGCCATTTATTAGCACGTAAAGCAAAACACCTGTTTAGTACGGGGATTTGCTTACACATTTTGTTGTGCAAATTTTCCATTGCCGCGTAAAGCTGCTGATTTACATTTTGTATCTTGGCTATGGTAAACCAACCCATCATGAAGAAAACCTTAAGCTTATTATTGCTGGTAACAGCGGTAGGCGCTATATCATTAGCGTATACTCAAAAGCAGGCCACTAAAAAGCCTAACGTTATCGTTATTTATACCGACGATCAGGGTTACGCCGATATGAACATCTACGGCTCTACCGACCTGGTTACACCCCATATGGATGGGTTGGCCAAAAGCGGCGTAAGGTTTACACAATTTTATTCAACATCACCTATCTGCTCGCCATCAAGGGCGGCATTGTTGACCGGGCGATACCCGCAACGGGCGGGATTGCCGCTAATGGGACCATCAAAAGAAGGGGTCGCCGGTATGTCTGGCTCGCAGTTTACCATGGGCGAGTTGTATAAAGATGCCGGGTACAGAACCGCTCATATTGGCAAATGGCACGTAGGCTACTCGAAAGATACTGAGCCTAACGCGCAGGGCTTTGATTACTCGTACGGGTTTATGGGTGGCTGTATTGACAACTTCTCGCATTTCTTTTATTGGGAGGGGCCAAACCGACATGACCTTTGGCGCAACGGACAAGAGATATACGAACCCGGCAAGTACTTCCCCGACCGTATGGTTGAAGAGGCCGGTAAGTTTATGAGCGCCAATAAAGACAAACCCTTTTTTATGTATTGGGCCATTAACAACCCGCACTACCCGCTGCAGGGCAGCAAAAAGTGGATAGATTATTACAAGAACCTGCCATCGCCACGCAACAAGTACGCGGCTACCATATCTACCATGGATGATAACATTGGCGGCCTGTTAAAAAAGCTTGATGCGCTTGGCCTGCGCGAGAATACCATCATTGTATTTCAGTCAGACCAGGGCTTTTCAAGAGAAGATCGCACCTTTGGTGGCGGCGGCTCGGCCGGAGTTTATCGGGGGTCTAAGTTTAGTTTGTTTGAAGGTGGTGTACGTGTGCCGGCCATCATCAGCTGGGCAAAGCATATACCAGCTAACCAGGTGCGCAGCCAGGTGGCCGCTAATATTGATTGGTTTCCGACACTTGCCGAGTATTGCAATATCAAACTGCCTAACCGCAAGCTTGACGGGCAAAGCCTGGTACCGGTTATCCAGTCGGCCACGGCGCCAACGCCGCATCCTATGCTTAACTGGCAAAGCGGCGGTGGAGCCAACAATCCACAATGGTCTGTTTTAAATGGCGACTGGAAGCTGCTACACAACCCCCTTGAAGCTAAAAAAGAGGACCTGAACACCCAGGGCTACATACTGGTAAACCTAAAGGACGATCCATCAGAACAACATAACCTTGCTGATACCAACCCGGATATTGTTAAGCGACTGGAAGCCGCGCATAAAACATGGTTTGAAGAGGTATTTAATCAATAACCCATGGACAACGCCTTTATATACTGGGAGTTTGTACGCAAGGTGCTTGCACCCATGCCCGGCGCTGTTGAGGGCAGAACGCACGATACCCCATCGTTCCATATAAAAAAGAAGTTTCTGTTGCGCTTGCGCGAGGACAATGAGACGCTGGCCGTTTATCATGAGGACCGCGACAGGTGGATGGCCAAGGACCCTAACGTGTTCTTTATAACAGACCATTATCTAAATTACAGCTACGTATTAGTTAAAATGGCCGATGTTGAGCCGGCTGATCTGGAGAAGCTGTTGATAGAATCATGGTATTACAGGGCTGGCGCTAAGTTAATTAAGGAATACGAGAGCCGGTAGCCTATAGCTCACCTTGTTTTTATCAAATAAATTGAAACAACTGAAACAGCAAAATCTCAAAATTATTGATTATCAATAAGTTAAATTTTTTAGTGAAACAGTTTGCAACAGTAGTAATACTTTAGGCTAATACTATTAATCGACTACTTGTTAAATAGTTATCGCTTTTATGAGGTTTCGCCATTTTTGGAGTGAATCAGTAAAAGTGAATCACCCTTTTCAAAATATCGCTCTGCAATTTTATCATTTTTCTTACTGCATAATTGTCAGGTTACCAAGCTTTTCATTAGAAAAATCTGTGTAAATCATTAAAAATCTTGATTTCTCATAGCGGCGCGCGGCTCATTAGCTAAATGGAATGCTTTTTGAATTAGCTATATCAGAGGTTTAAACAATCCATTTTAAATAAATAGAGATATGATATTATTAATAATTGTTGCTGTAATAAGCTTTGCCGTACAATGGCGCTTTAAGAGCAAATTCAATCAATATGCAGAAATGCCCCTGCTTTCGGGCATGTCGGGTAAAGAGGTTGCAGAGCGTATGCTGCGCGATCATAATTTGACCCAGGTTCAGGTAATTTCGGTAGAAGGTCAGCTTACAGACCATTATAACCCCGAAACCCGCACGGTTAATTTAAGTGCGGATGTTTACCATGGTCGTAGCATATCTGCAGCAGCAGTTGCCGCGCACGAGTGTGGGCACGCTGTACAACACGCGGCCAGCTATGGCTGGCTTAAGTTGCGCAGCACCTTAGTACCGGTAACTAATGTGGCTTCAACCATAGTACAGTTTACGCTGTTTATTGGTGTTATGCTGTTGATATTTTCAAACAACCCATTGGTATTGGCTGTAGGTGTTGCAGGCCTTGCTGTGGTAACGCTGTTTGCGTTTATTACCCTACCGGTTGAGTTTGATGCCAGTAACCGAGCCCTGGCCTGGTTAAACAATAACTACAACGTTATGCAAACGCAGGAAGAGCATAAACAAGCTAAAGATGCACTTTGGTGGGCTGCTATGACTTATGTGGTTGCCGCATTATCGTCATTGGCTACGCTATTGTATTATGCGCAGTTTTTGTTTAATAGACGCGATTGAGAATCAAGAGTCAAGACTTAGTTGGAGTATAATAGAAAAAGGGCCGATTGAAAATTCAATCGGCCCTTTTTATTAAATGCCTTTTAATAAAACCTTGCACTGGTATAAAGATCAAGTGTTATTCTTCAAGCATTTTTTTTGCTTGATTTGGAAATTTTTGAATAATCCATTTAAGTACATCAAGCTGATCAGAGGACGGAGCCCTTCGCAATTGGGCAAGCAATTTAATTGCCTGTGGTCTGTTAAGGGTTAAGTTAGATGCACCTTCATTACAGACAGAACATATCGCACGTAAATTTGCCGCATCATCCGTACCTCCCATAGACTTATCAATAACATGCCCTAAGTGCAATCTGGTTTTTCGATTAGCATCGTAGGGATGTGGTTCGCCTGCTGCCGCGCCACACATTTGACACGTAAACCCATTTCGATCTAAAACAAATGCCCGGGTCTCTTTAGAAATCCCTCTTTCAAACGCAGGCAAAGGCTTTAAGCTAACCAAAAGGTATTGTCCGGGTTTCAAATCACTTCTATCATTGTGCGTTACGATGTTCATGCCTTCTTCATTTCGAAGTTCACGCACACGCCTGCCCCACTCACTTGTACCTGCAACTTTTCCAAGCGTATCTTTATCGAGCATTACACCCACGTGTTCTATAAAGAACTCACGCAGCTTTTTCTTCGATCCTTTTTCCCTGACTTTTTTCTCGTTCATATAATTCAAATGCGGCGACAATTGATTCTCCTATTGCTTTAGCAACTGGCGGCGGAAAGGCATTTCCAACCTGGCGGTAAGCAGGAGTTTTACGCCCTGCAAATTTCCATTTTAAAGGAAACCCTTGAACCAGTGCGGCCATTTTAAGGGTGAGTTTTGGCATATCATTAAAACCCGGTGACGGCGGAATATCTGCTATCCCTTTTCCATTAACTCCAAGTTCCGCCCAAGCCTGTTTCGCTCTGGTCGGACCCAAGTCTGCTCCGCCGTGTTTCTTTGATCCTCCAACAATAGTGGGGGCAATACTTGATGCTTGATTAGCCCATGCTGTAGCATCCCAACCTAAAGAACTTATTTCATCAAATAATAGTTCGCCAATAGTTGGGGGCAAAATGACGTTTTTAGCCGGCCACTTAAAAAACCCAAAGTATTCTTTCTTCATTGCTACAAGAATAGCCCTAGGCCTTAGTTGTGAAACTCCATAGTCAGATGAATTTATCAACTCCCAACTACATTCATATCCCAACTCTTGTAATTCATTAATAATATGTTTACGATATATTTCGAATTTTTTTGAGAGTATACCTTTTACATTCTCAAGTAATACTGCTTTCGGATTACATTCTTTAACCAATCTTAACGCATCTGGAAAAAGATCACGCTCATCATCTCCGCCGAGCTGTTTTCCGGCAATTGAAAATGGGGGGCATGGCACGCCTCCCGCAAAAAGGTCAACATTTTGATATTCTAACGCCGAAAAAGTTCGAACATCTTTTTCTATGACATTCCAATTTGGCCTGTTGTATCTTAAAGTTTGGCAAGCTAAATGCTCATACTCAACTAACGCACTATGCTCAAAACCAGCTTCTTCCAAACCCAGAGCTTGGCCTCCGGCTCCTGCGCAAATTTCAATTGACTTATATTTATTGATCATGCTATATCAAGTATATAACGAGTATAATTAAGCCATGAAAATAAAACTAATTTATTTAGCAAACAAGTGCTGTAGAAAAGAAATATAGATAACCTAATTCATCCTATACGGCGCTATCAAATAAAACTCGGGTATTTGTACTTCAAATATGGCGTTATCTAACAGGCGCATCATGTGGTATTCGCCTTTCATGCTGCCCATGTCGGTTTTTAGGTTACAGCCCGATACATACTCATGCGCGCTACCCGGTTCAATTATAGGCTGCACACCTACTACACCCTCGCCTTCAACTTCGCGCTTGGCGCCGTTACTGTCAAAGATGTACCAGTGGCGGCTCATCAGGCGCACTGCATAGCTGCCCATATTTTCAATAGAAATTTTATAGGCAAACATAAAATGGTCGTTTCCCGGGTTTGAATACTCGGGCTGATAGATGGTTTCTACCGAAACCTTAACACCTTCAGTTATATAAGTAACCATATTTTTAGTATCGTTTAAGTCAAATATATATCAGCTAATCAAAAACTACGCCACGTTAATGCCATAATTTTCAGCAATATAGATTTTTTAATAAAAAGAAAAAATACTTTGAATTAAATCTCTACAGCAGATACGGGGTTTGTGTAGCGCGGGTTGTGCTCAAGCTCTAACAAAATATCATTAAGCTCATCAAGCGTGCTTGCGGTAACCAGTTTCATTCTGTACTCTTTAAAGTTCTCTATCCCCTTAAAGTAGTTTGAGTAGTGACGGCGCATTTCAAACACCCCGGTTTTCGGCCCCTTCCACTCTATCGACTTAATTAAATGTGTACGGCAGGCGTCAATACGCTCGGCAAAAGTTGGCGGGTCAAGATATTGGCCGGTTTCAAAATAATGCTTTACTTCTCTAAATATCCATGGGTAACCAATAGCCGCGCGGCCTATCATCATGCCATCAACGCCATACTCCATGCGCCATGCGGCAGCCTTTTCAGGCGAGTCAATATCCCCGTTACCAAAAATAGGGATCTCAATACCGGGGTCGCGTTTTATATCACGTATCATGCTCCAGTCGGCACTGCCTTTATACATTTGCGCACGGGTACGTCCGTGTATAGTGAGGGCTTTTATCCCCACATCCTGCAAACGCTTGGCCACTTCGTCCACGTTTTTGGTATTATCATCCCAGCCTAAACGGGTTTTAACGGTAACGGGCAGATGCGTAGCTTCAACAACCGCTTTGGTCATGGCCACCATTTTATCAATATCCTGCAATAGGCTGGCACCAGCGCCCCGGCAGGCCACGTTTTTAACCGGGCAACCATAATTAATGTCAATCAAATCGGGCCCCGCCTGCGACGATATGGCCGAAGCCTCGCGCATGTGCTCAATATCGCTGCCAAAAATTTGTATGCCTATTGGGCGTTCGTACTCAAAAATGTCTAATTTTTTCAAGCTTTTGGCCGCGTCGCGTATCAATCCTTCCGACGAGATAAACTCGGTATACATCATATCCGCGCCATGCTGTTTGCACACATAACGGAAAGGCGGATCACTCACGTCCTCCATCGGCGCCAGCAGCAGCGGGAACTCCCCTAAATCAATATTTCCTATTTGTACCGACATGACTTATCTTTAAGCACTGCAAAAATACGAATTTTAAAATAAATGATTAAAAACCAGGTTCGCTACCCTCCTCAAAACTTATTGTTGTTTATTGTAATATCATTAGCTACCATTATTGTGGGTTATTTAATTGGCGGTGCGGTGGTTACAGGTTTATATGGCAAAAATATATTGGAAGATATTACCATGCTTAAACTAAGTAACCCTGATATGCCTAACGCATTGTGGATACTTCAGCTGGTAAGCACTACCATCCCTATAATGGCGGCATCGCTCATATTCGCCTTTTATATTGCCAAAGACCCGCATAGCTATCTCTTACCGTCGTTTAATTTTAACTGGGTTTTAATTATTATTGTTTTTTGTGTGATGATAATATCGGCGCCATTAATTGAGTGTCTTAGCAATATCAACCAAAAACTACAAATGCCACCCTTTTTAGCAGCGCTGCAACGCTGGATGCGCCAAACAGAAGACCAGGCGCAAAGGCTAACCACCGTACTTTTACAAATGAATACTGTTGGCCAGCTCATATTCAGGGTATTGGTTGTTGGCTTACTAACATCAATAGTTGAAGAGTTTATGTTTAGGGGATGTGTGCAAACTATTTTGTTAAAATGGTTTAAAAACCCACACATTGCCATTGCTGTTACGGCTGCTATGTTTAGCGCTTTCCACATGGAGTTTTTTGGCTTTTTACCACGTATGATGCTGGGCATGCTGTTTGGCTACTTTGTTTATTACAGCGGCAGCATATGGACAGCCGTTTGGGGGCACTTTATTAACAACGGCACCGCAGTAGTTGTTAGCTACCTATTTCAAAACAAAAAGATAACCGTTAACCCTGATGATACCCACATTTTTAATTGGAGCATCTATCTGTTTAGCCTGATAATTGTTTTATTTTTGCTGTATCTGTACCGCAACATAGCAATGGGCAAAAAGCAAAGTCTGCAAGTTTAAATGGAAAAAAATTGGGTCAAAATTTTTACTTCGGCTGATTTTTACCAGTCTGAAATAGTAAAACAGGTGCTTTGCGAGCACGATATTGACGCCGTATTATTAAACAAACAAGCCTCATCGCCCCACAACTTTGGCGACGTTGAGGTTTATATACACCAACAAGATTTTAGCCACGCTATTGAGCTAATGATTTTGAACCAACTATAAAATATGAAAACTCGCGCCATAACGGGCTTCTTCTTTATTATTGTAATGCTGGGCTCTGTACTGCTGGGTGCATACGTATTTAGCGGCTTTTTTTTACTGCTAAGCTTATTTGCCCTGTGGGAGTTTTACGGACTTGTTAAAAAAGCGGGCATAAAACCCAACCTGCCAACCGGCATATTAAACGGGGTAGCCATATTTGTAATTTTCGCCCTGCTAAATGCCCCTGCAGAAACAGACCTTCATAAACTTATTGTTTTGTTACCGGTTACCCTATGCACTGTTTTTATACAAGAGTTATTTAAAAAACATCAAGCCCCATTTACCAACATTGGTTATACTTATTTAGGGTTGATATTTACTATCGTACCATTTACGTTTTTCCATGCATTGGCCTACATTGGCGGTACATTTAACTTTCATTACCCTATGGCATTTTTGTTGATGCTTTGGGCCAATGATACCGGTGCATATTTGGTAGGCAGTAAGTTGGGTAAAACCAAACTATTTGAGCGCCATTCACCTAAAAAAACCTGGGAAGGCTTAATTGGTGGTATAGTGATCACCGCGCTGGCGGCATATGTTATCAATCTTTATTTTGCCGATCTGGCCCTTATGCAATGGATTTGGGTGGGTGTTATTATAAGCTGCTTTGGCACCACCGGCGATCTGATAGAATCAATGTTTAAGCGCAGCATAGATGTAAAAGATTCGGGTGGCATATTACCCGGTCACGGTGGCTTGCTTGACAGGTTTGATGGCCTGCTTATTGCCGCGCCAATTGTATATGCATATCTATACTTCGTTACAAATGCTTAATTTTGTATTATGACAAAAATGACTTTCCATAAAGAGGGCTATACGTCCCTTGCCTTGTGTATCCTGGTTATCTTTATTTTAAATGCTGTAGTTCAGTTTTATTGGGCCGATGTAACCATTTTAAGATGGTTGGTTTATATCCTGTCGGCATTTTTATTTATTATTATTGTACAGTTTTTTCGTAACCCGCATTTTGATATTATACAGGACGAAAAAACCATACTCTGCCCTGCAGACGGCAAGGTGGTAGTTATTGAAGAAGCTACCGAAACCGAATTTTTGAAAGACAAACGCATCCAACTATCGGTATTTATGTCGCCGGTAAACGTACACGTAAACCGTAACCCTATTGGCGGTGTGGTTAAATACTTTAAATATCACCCGGGAAAATATTTGGTGGCCTGGCACCCAAAATCGTCGACAGAGAACGAGCGTACCACGGTTGTAATTGAAAACAAAGCCGGCACGCAAGTATTGTTCCGTCAAATTGCAGGCGCCCTTGCCCGCCGTATTGTATGGTATGTTAAAGAAGGCGACAAGGTACAGCAAGGCGATCAGTTTGGTTTCATCAAATTTGGCTCGCGCGTGGATCTGTACCTGCCTTTAGGCACTAAGATCAATGTCGAAATTGGCGAAGTGGTTAAAGGTGGCCGTACGGTATTGGCTGAGTTGCCGGCGTAAACAATAGAAAAATACCGCTGTCATTTCGAGCGAGCAAGGGCTGGCTTTAGCGATGGCGCGACGAGAAATCTTATATGTCTGAAAAGTCGCGCGTATAAGATTTCTCACTCGTTCCTCGTTTCGAAATGACATATTGAGTATAATGCAAAAGGCCGATAGGAAATCCTATCGGCCTTTTGCGTTATGCTTTTTGTACGCTACCACCAGCGCGAGCTATTCTCTTGCTCCTGTGCCTTGGGCTGCGGGGCTGCCGCTACAACCGGTTTTGGCGCGGTTACCGGTGGTGTATAGGTTTCGTCTTGTTGTGCTGACGATGACGCTGCCGCCGCAAGCGGTTTAGCGGCTGTAAGCTCTGGCTGTGCTGATGATGCAGCTGCAACCAATGGCTTAGTCTCCGCGGCCTTTAAAGGCTGTGGAGCAGCTACAGGGGCTTGCTGGGTAACAACAGCTGCTACCAAACCCGGCGCTATCTTACCCGGGCCGTTATTTGAGGCCGAGGTGCTGATCTTTTCCAGCGATGCGATCTCTTTTTTAAGCTTCAGGGTAAGGTAATCGTCTGTCGAAAATTTGGTTTTATTCCATTGGGCGGTTAAGGCCTCAATATCTTCGCCTACGGTAATGTAACCATTTATTACCGCACCCGGCTCAATATTTACTGTTGCCGACTGGATGTTACCACGCACCACTGCCGATGCTTTTATATCCAGCAGATCAAGCGAGGTAATGTTGCCATTAACTACACCTGTAACCAGGCAGGTTTTTGCTGTAATATTACCGTTAAGTACGCCATGCTGTTCAACCACCACTTTTTCTGCGCAAAATAAATTGCCGGTAAGTTTTTCATCAAGGCATATCAACTCGTCCGAAAAGTAATCATTACCATCATGTATCAGGTTTTGAATATCACTCTTTGGCACAATTGCAACAGGGCTTTCTTTTTTGAAGAAACTTAGCATGGATTCTATTTAGTTCTGGTTGTATTATTGGTCGTTACTAAAACGGGTAACCACCGTTGTAGCGTTACCAATATCAATACCAACTGATGATTTTTCTAAACCGCCAGAAACACGTAACGAGTTTAAAGCGTAACCTTTACTTGCCAATGAAGACGGATCGCTTACTACTTCCAGTTGCGCAATCTCGCCAAACTCGGCTTTAAAACAATCTACCAGGTCCTGGTAGTACATACCACCACCGCACAGGTAAATTTTATTGGTTTTCATTAAGTTTTTATCAGTGATAACGTTTCTTAAATTTGGCGAAATCACCTCGCTATAGTATGATCTAAGTGCCGCTTTGCGAATCTCTCTTACATCAATGTTTTTTCTGTTAATGAACAGGTAGCCTTTCTGGAAAGCATCGTCTAATGTATTAACGGTACGCATTTCCAGGTAATGGTTTTTCTGCAGCTCATTAGCCATATAGTTAATGGCATAACGCAAGCCGTGGGTGCTAATCATACTTTGCTCAACCACACCACTATCCATGCTTAATACAGACTCAAACGTGCCAAAGCCGCAGCTTAGTATAAAGAAACTGCCTTTTGCCTGGTCTTCGCCTTTACGTAAAGCTATAGAGCATGCAACAATCTCAGGAATAACGTCAACATTTTTAACGTCTAATATAGAAGTACGTTTGCCGTTACCACCAAAGGTAGACGCATCGTACTCAACGATATGGGTCTTTTTTAAAGCCTCAATAGCTACATCTTTATAAATACGGTAAGTAGCGTAAGGGAAACCGGTAGTAATGGTAATTGGTTGCTCAACGTCATCTGTAACCAACAGCATTGCAGCTTTTATCAGCAACTGATAGTCCAGGTCCTCGGGCGATGAGTTTAACAATTTGTGTGGTGCCTGGCCCTCGTTTAAGGCTAAGTTACCGCAAATGTACCACTGGTTATTGTGAAACACCTTTAATCCGTTCAACAGATCAGACGAGGTGTTATTTAACGATGAATTATTGTTTTCAATTAAACTTGAGAAAGACTGGGATAGCAGCATGTCGTTACTTCGGTTAAAGGTTTACTTCAATAAATATATTACTTGTTAGGGGGGCAAGGTTTAGTAATCACAGAATAATTTCTGTTAAAGTCCTATATTCCAAATTTATAAAATTAAGGTATTAAAAAAAATATTAATATCTTTTTATAGCGGTGTAACGCAAACTAACATAAATATTTACGCAAAAAGCAAAAAAAAACCTCCCCGTTTACACGAGAAGGTTTTAAATATATCGTTTAAGCGATAATTACACTCTTTTTGATTTGATACGAGCTGCTTTACCGGTAAGGGCACGCAGGTAATAAAGTTTAGAACGACGTACTTTACCTACGCTGTTAACCTCAACTTTTTCAATGTTTGGAGAGTTTGCAGGGAAGATACGCTCAACACCTATACCGTTTGAAACTTTACGTACGGTAAAGGTTTCAGACACACCAACACTGTTACGTTGGATAACTACACCTTGGTAAACCTGGATACGCTCCTTGGCACCTTCTTTAATTTTATAATGTACGCTAACAGTGTCACCGGCTTTGAAGGTCGGAAATTTGTTAATTGTTACTGTTTGCTCTTCTACAAATTTTACTAAATCCATGATTTTAAGCTCTAAATGCGATTTTTAACCCGTAAAAATCGGATTGCAATTATAGGG
>JAZKET010000062.1:27851-40211 GCA_040386815.1 Bacteroidota bacterium
GGATTATTTTTGAATAATAAAAGGATGTTTTAAAAATTTCCACAATTTGTTTTTTATTAACAAAACCTTAATTAAACAGGGTACAAATATATAATATTCCGACCATCAAATAATTTGGTTTTCAGTCCGTTATAAAGCATTAATCAATCACAATTTGGGCGGCCTGTATTTTAAATATTATGCAAATGTTACCTTGTACAATCTGGCTTTTTGTATTATTTGCCCCGTTATTGGGGTTAAGCTGATGGGGTGCATCATCATTTTTGGTACCATAGGATGCCTGGCATCTTTCAGCATCTATAAATACTTTCAAAATGCTGAGTATTACTTTTATGCCAATAAAGGGTTAAGCAAAACTCACTTACAGTTAAAAACATTCATTATCAATCTGACTATATCTGCATTTACTGCATTATCGCTATGGGCCATTATTTAGCTGTAAAATCGGTAGTCCATAGTTTTGGGGCAAAAAAGGTGCTTGATGAAGTACGCTTTGAATGCAACACGGGAGATATTATTGGATTATTTGGCAGAAACGGCGCCGGAAAATCAACCTTGTTCAACATTTTGTTTGGCACATTAAAGCCAAATGCAATGGAGATTTATATAGACGGTAAATTATTTGAACCCAGTAAAGAGCAGGGCAAGCTTATCGGTTATCATACACAAGGTGTAATGTTGCCCCGGCTTTCAAAAGTAAGTGATATTATATCAATGTATTTGCCGCTGCATAAACAGGACGAGGTTTGTTTTGCTCCCGGTGTTAATGAAATGCATTATAAACGGATACATGAATTATCCCTGGGGCAACAGCGTTACTTGCAGTTTCTGTTGATACTCGGTCTTGATCATCCATTTATGATACTTGACGAACCTTTTTCGATGGTTGAGCCGCTATATAAAAACTTGATCAAAGAAAAGTTATTGGCTAAAAGAGCCGACAAAGGTATTTTGATCAGCGATCATTATTACAGGGATATATTAGACATTGCCGATAAGTCTCTATTGTTGAAAGACGGAACATTGATCACCATTCAAAACAATCAGGAGTTAATAGACCTTGGGTATCTTTCTGTACAGGCAGTTTTATAAAAACGGCTATTCCTCGTCCAGCAAATCAGGCCTGCGTTGACGGGTGCGTTCAACAGCTTGTTCAAAACGCCATTTTTCTATCGCCGGGGTATTGCCGCTTAATAATATATCAGGCACCTTGTGGCCGTTCCAATCAGCCGGGCGGGTGTAAACCGGGGCATCCAGCAAACCATCCTGGAAAGAATCAGACAGTGCCGATGTTTCGTCAGACAGGACGCCGGGTATCAGCCTTACCACCGCGTCAACCACAATAGCCGCAGGCAGCTCACCGCCAGATAGCACATAGTCGCCCACAGAAATCTCCCGGGTTACATAAATATCGCGGATGCGCTGGTCTATACCCTTATAGTGGCCGCACAATATCATAAAGTTTTGCTTGCTTGACATTTGGTTGGCCATCCCCTGGTTAAGCGTCTCGCCATCCGGCGACATGAATATGATCTCATCATACTCGCGCTCAGCTTTAAGGGCTTCTATACACTTGGCGAAGGGTTCAATATTCATCACCATACCACTGCCGCCACCGTAAGGGTAATCGTCGACACTTTTTTGTTTACCGCTGGCATAGTCGCGCAGGTTATGTACGTGGATCTCGGCCAGTCCCTTTTTTTGCGCGCGCAACAATATAGAGTGCGCAAAAGGGCTTTCTAACAAACCTGGCAGTACAGTAATAATATCAAAACGCATGGGGCAAAGATAGGATTTTTGAGAGAGTCAAGAATCAGGAGACAAGAATCAAGAAAAATGCCTGCTTCATCTTGATTCTTGTCTCTTAATTCTTGACTCTAAAAATTAATCTTCTTCTTCCAACAAAAAAATCTCTTCAACCGGTTTTTCAAAAACCCGGGCAATTTTTAGCGCCAGCACAGTTGAGGGTACGTATTTATTACTCTCAATAGTATTGATGGTTTGGCGCGATACGCCTATCAGCTGGGCAAGCTCGGCCTGGCTGATGTTTTTGATGGCGCGTTCAACGCGCAATGAATTTTTCATGCCGCTAATCCTCGCTGTTAAGTAACCTGTTTGATTGATAAACCGCCCATCTGAAACGAATAATAAAAAACACCAACGGCGTAAAGATATAGTGTGCCGCTATATTTATAAAAAAGTGCCAGCTATCTACCGCTAAAATACAAACTACCAAAATAGCATAGTTAAGGTAAATAGACCATTGCAACGAATCTAATCGCAACTGCATCAGTTGCTCGTCTTCAATTTTTTCTTTGGTAAATGCAATCAGGAAGAGGCCAAAGATTAGTAATAATAGGAAAACGTCTGGTATTAATTCCTCGTAATCTTCCAAACCGGCATGATGCCTTTTAAACTGCCAGGTGACAATTTGGTCGTCAAAATAACGGTACAGCCCAATAACAACAAGCCCCAGGATAAATAAACATACACCAACCTTGCGCCATTGGTGCGGAAATAAAAAACGTGTTTTCATAATTTTGTAAAGTTTAATTTACCAAATGTAAAACAAACTTTACAAAAGTCAAATAAACTTGACAAAAAAAAATTTTTATCTTAACTCCTGACCCTTGTCTCTTGACTCTAATCCAGGTAAATATCCAGCAAGCCCTCCGGCAAATCAACCGATAAAACTTCCTTTACCACATCTATACCAGTAATGATATCCTCATTAAGCGGGAACAATACTTCCTGGCCCTTAAAGTTTACAGTAGCTATAATTTGCTGCGGATACTCTTGCACATCTGTTATCTCGCCCAACTCCCCTTCGTTGTCATCTACAGCGGTAAAGCCAACTAGATCAAATAAGGTAAATTCTTCTTCGCCTTTAACGGGCTTTAATTTGTTAGGCAAATACACATTCTTTTTAACCAAAGGTGCGGCTTTTTCAATAGTGTCTACATCTTCCAAGTACAGATAAGCCTGCCCGTTGTGGTTATATTTTACAGATTCAACAAAAAATGGTGCAAGCTTGCCGCCTATTTCAATAAACAGGGCGTCGAACTCGATGTCATCCAGGTTGTCAAAGTCGACATATAAAACCATTTCGCCTTTTAGGCCCTTGGTTTTCAGGATGCTGCCAATGCGGAAACAATCTTCTATTTTCATATTTACCTCTTTTGTCTAATGTCATTTCGACGAGGAACGAGGAGAAATCTTATAAAAGCGCTTGGCTACCTGGCGCATGTATAATATTTCTCGCTACGCTTCGAAATGACATTGTGTATAATCACTTTTAAACAACAATGGCGAAGAACCTGTAGGTTGCTTCGCCATTGTTAATTTTTGTTTTGTGCTAATTATTCAGCGGTTTCTTCAGTAGCTTCAGCAGCCGGAGCGTCTGTAGCAACTTCTTCGCCTTCAGCAACAGGAGCTTCTTCTTCTACTACTTCTTCAACAGCAGGAGTGTTTTTAGCAGCTACTGCAGCAGCTTTATCAGCATTCTTTTTAGCTTCAGCTTCTAAAGCAGCTTTTTTAGCCGCGTCTTTAGCAGATACTAAGTCTGATTTTTTGCCAGTGATTTTACCGTCTTTTTGCTCTAACCAGGTAGCAAATTTAGCATCTGCCTGCTCTTGCGTTAAAGCGCCTTTTTTAACACCACCTTGTAAGTGTTTTTTGTACATCACACCTTTGTATGAAAGGATAGCACGACAAGTGTCAGTAGGCTGGGCACCATTATCTACCCAGGTAAAAGTTTTATCGAAGTTAATGTCGATTGTAGCTGGGTTAGTGTTTGGGTTGTATGAACCTAAACGCTCAATAAAACGACCGTCACGTGGAGCACGCGCGTCGGCTACTACGATGTAATAAAAAGGTTTGCCCTTTTTACCATGTCTTTGCAATCTGATTTTAGTTGCCATTTTTTAATTTAATTATGTGTTCAACATTCCCCCGGAGTTTCTTTCAGCGGGGACGCAAAGGTAGAAAATATATCCCGAATAAAAAAACAAACTTTAAACTCAGGGTTTTAGCCGTTAAAACATCAAATTTGCAGCATGGACAAACTAAGCATAGCTATTGATATGGACGAGGTTATTGCCGACCCCATTGACAAATTTATAACCCTTTACCAGCGAGACCACGGATACAACTACACGCTCGATCAAATGCATGGCAAGGAGTTTGGCGAATTATTACCCCCTGAGCTAACACTTTCTTTACGCGAATACCTTAACCAAAAAGGCTTTTTCAGAGATTTGAAAGTGATACCAGACTCGCAAGAAGTAATAGCCGAGCTAACCAAAAAATACGACGTATATATAGTATCTGCAGCAACCGAGTTTCCGCTTTCGTTAGAGGATAAGCAAGCTTGGTTGGGCGATCATTTTCCATTCATATCATGGACAAACATCATGTTTTGCGGACACAAGATTGTTAACACCGATATTATGATTGACGACCGCACCAAAAACTTTGTGAAGTTTAACGGACGCAAGTTGTTGTTTACATCGCCGCATAATGTGACCTTAACCGAATATGAGCGGGTGAATAATTGGAAAGAGGTGGCTGAGAAGTTATTGTAGTTGCTGCCCGTTTAAATAATCGGCAAGCTTTTCCTCATCGCGTTTAATTTTGTAGATAACGATCAGTACCAGCGCGAAAACCGGTGTTATAAACATATATGGATCGAGTCTGTACTTGAAAATAAGTGACCCTGGATCTTGAGTTGTAAAAGTAGCGTTACCGCCAAAAATATTAGGATATCCGTTAATGAAGTTGCTGGTGTCCATTAACCATGCTTTAGTTGCTGCATGTGCTATCATTTCAGAAAAAACAAAGACAAAAATGGTTACCAATAATACGGTCATCGCCTTTTGCCGGTAGCTATCATTTGCTTTTGCGCTAAAACCTAAATAGCATATAAAACCAAATGTAAGGCACATTATCAACTGCGTAAAAGCGGTTGCGAAACTGGCTTGCCCGTCTTTCAAAAACAAATACTGCAACGGGCCTTTGGTTGTAACGGGTAACGCCGTTTGCTCTAAAGTATAGGGCACCCTTACTTTTTTACCGTTAATTAACACTGCCCCATGCTCGTGTCGTAATTGTACAACAACATTTCGCTTTGTCCCTATCAACTTAACTATAGAAACAGCAGAACCAAGCGAAAGAAAAAAGGTAATGATAGCAATGTATGCAACAGTTTTCATTTATCTGTTTAGGTTAATAAGCTAATATAGCATTTGTCGCGGATAAAAACTGTCACTCTGTGCCATAGCGAAGAATCTGGCAGGCGGCGTAAGCCAGTTGTACAGATGCTTCGTTCCTCAGCATGACAGTAACGCGTAACCTACCCCTCTAACAAAAACACAAAGATCTCTTTAGGGCCATGGGCGCCCAAAACCAATGTTTTTTCAATATCTGCAGTACGGCTTGGGCCGGTAACAGCGCTGATCATGGATGGGATATTGGCACCATACTTTTGTTTGATGAGCGCAAAGCCATCTTTCAGATCAGGCACCAGTTGCGATGTATAGGCCAGCACAATATGCACCGGCGGATAAATGCTTAACCTGCGGCCCGCGGCATTACCGTTTGATAGTAATATACTACCGTTGCGGGCAATCAGGGCCTCGCAAAGGGTAAAGCCAACTTCGGCCTGGTCAAAGTCTTTATCGGTTTCAAAATACGGGTATTCGTAGCGCGATAACACTTCCTGCAGGGCGGGTTCCCAACAGTAAATTTTGCGCCAGTTGCGTTGCTCGGCAAGTTCTAACAGGGTTTCAATAAATTGCACCTCATCTTCACAAAAAGCAAACTGGCCAGATACCGCCATAAACTCCTCGGCAAACATTACGTCAAGTTCTTCGGGCGCGGGCGGGTAATGCGGCAAATTCTCCAGGTTGGGGTAAGGGTTATCCCTTTTCTCCAGTAAAGCCTGGCGAATTTTCTTTAGCAGTTTTTCTTTTGATGTGGTGTTATCCTTCATTTTTTAATCTTAAGCCCTTCGCCTTAAGTCAGGAGTCAAATATAGGGATAGTTGTTTAAATGTGTTTTATTCTTGGTTGTTAGATATGTTGAGTGTCGGTTTCTATTATTCTCCTCTTGAGGGTAAGAGCACAATAGACAGGTCGCTCCTATAGAGCGTTATAATTAACTACCTAAGCTTTAAACAGGATATCCCTACGGGATAGTAAATAGCTCCGTAGGAGCAACCTGTTTATAGAAAAAATAAAAGAACCATTGTGCTCCATAGGAGCATCCTTTAACCAATGTCCATTTGTTGGCTATTACTCTCAACAGGGTATTCAACAGCAATAAAAAAGTCCGAAATCTTAAATCAACAGACTTAAGATTTCGGACTTGCACGCTAAATGCTGAATATTATTCGCCTTGAGCGTCTTTCTCTTCAGGGTTGCGGTTAAAGGTGCCCGAATGATCGGCTACACCTTCGTGAACAACACCTTGTGCTGCAGGCTCCTGGTTTGACTCTTGTGCAGTACCGTTTACAAACTCATCATAAGTAGTACGATGCTCAAACGGGCGCTTACCCAATATTTCTTCAAGGTCAGACTGGAAAAGGATCTCTTTTTCTAAAAGTTTCTCTGCCAATTTTATCAAGCCTTCGCGCTTATCTAACAACAGTTGTTTAGTACGGGCGTAAACCGCGTTGATCTGGCCACGTACCTCGTTATCAATCAGCTCTGATGTTTTTTCAGAATATGGTTTGTTAAACTGGTACTCGCCTTGCGTATCATTAAATGATACGTTACCCACTTTCTCATTCATACCATAGATAGTAACCATGGCGTATGATAATTTGGTAATGCGTTCCAAATCGTTCTGCGCACCAGTTGATATTTTACCGAAAGTAATATCCTCGGCAACACGGCCACCCATGGTCATACACATACCATCTTCTAACTGCTCAATGGTATATAAAAACTGCTCTTTAGGCAAATACTGCGCGTAACCTAAAGCGGCAACGCCACGCGGAACGATAGATACTTTAACCAACGGATCGGCATGCTCAAGGAACCAGCCTGCAATAGCGTGGCCAGCTTCGTGGTAAGCAACAATGCGTTTTTCTTCTGGCGATATGATCTTGTTCTTTTTCTCTAAACCACCAATTACGCGGTCAATAGCATCCTGAAAATCTTGCATATCAACAGCCTCTTTGTTACGGCGGGCAGCTATCAAAGCAGCCTCGTTACAAACATTAGCAATCTCTGCACCGGCAAAGCCAGGGGTTTGTGCCGATAGTTTTTTAGCGTCAACACCTTCGGCCAGTTTAACCGGCTTTAAGTGTACTTTAAATATCTGCTCTCTGCCAATCAAATCCGGTTTGTCGATAGATACCTGGCGGTCAAAACGTCCCGGGCGCAATAAAGCCGAGTCTAATACGTCTGGACGGTTAGTTGCTGCCAGGATGATAATACCAGAGTCGGTACCAAAACCATCCATCTCTACCAATAACTGGTTCAGGGTGTTTTCGCGCTCATCGTTACCACCAACAATATTGTTTTTACCACGGGCACGACCAATGGCGTCAATCTCATCAATAAATATAATACAAGGCGCTTTGTCTTTAGCCTGGCGAAACAGATCGCGCACACGCGATGCACCCACACCAACAAACATCTCCACAAAGTCAGATCCTGATAGCGAGAAGAAAGGCACCTGCGCCTCGCCGGCAACAGCTTTAGCCAATAAGGTTTTACCGGTACCCGGCGAACCTACCAACAATGCACCCTTAGGTATTTTACCACCCAAATTGGTATATTTTTTAGGGTTTTTCAGGAAATCAACAATTTCCATAACCTCTTGCTTGGCTTCTTCCAAACCGGCAACATCGTTAAAGGTTACCGTAACCTGCGCTTCTTTATCAAACAACGTAGCTTTTGATTTACCGATGTTGAAGATCTGACCGCCTGGGCCACCACCTGCACCACCGCCCATACGACGCATAATAAACATCAGCACCATAGCAAAAACTACAATCATCAGTATACTTTGCACTAATCCGTTTGAAAGCAGACCGTCATTCGGAACAGGTATTATGCTAACTCTATCAGCCGGTGCAATGTCTTTTTGAGCAGCAGCAACTGCTGTTTGAAGCGCTTCCGGAGATGGCGTATAAAAAGAGAACTGCGGTTCATTGCCGGTTACACCAAAGCCTTTTTGAGCTTTCTGTATCTCTGCAAACTTGGCCTTTTTCAAGCTGTCCTTTTTTATGTAAACCTCGGCCAGCGCCAATTCTCCATTTTTTATAACCTTAACATAATCTACATCGCCGGTTAATAGCATTTGGGTCTCAAACTTCTTGTAATCTATCTGTGCGCCGCCGTTGGTGCCAGAGAAATAAACCACGCCTAAAAAAACAGCAATGGCTACGGCATACAGCCACATAAAATTAAATTTAGGGGGCTTAGGGGTAATTCGTTTATTAGGTATGCGTCTGGTCGGTTTTGGCTTATCCTGTTTAATATCTTCCATTTTTAATTTAAAATCTCACTTAAAAACACTTATAAAGTTATGTGTGGCTAATTATTAAGCGCTTTTATAACTTTTAATTTCGGCGTCGCCCCAAAGGTCCTCAACGCCATAGTACTCACGCTTGTCTGTTCTGAAAACGTGTACAACAACATTAACATAATCTAACAATACCCATTCGCCATTCTCAAGGCCCTCTTTGCGCCAGGGGTCCTGGTTAAGCGCCTTAGAAATTTCGTCTTCAACACTATTTGCTATTGCTTTCACTTGTGTGGATGAGTCGGCATGACATATTACAAAATAGTCTGTCACGGAACTATTTAAATCACGAAGGTCTAATCTTACAATGTCGTTCCCTTTTTTTTCCTGTATGCCATGTATGGCGAGTTCAGAAATGTAAGCGGATTCAGTTTTCGCTTTATTTTTTACCATCAAAAAGAATTAGTTTTGAAACGTTTTGGGTTAGTCATTATTATAACATTGCAAAATAACATATTTTCAGGATTATTTGTTGGACAAAATTTACTGACATTGAAAGAAGTAGATTCAACCAACAATTTCCTAAAACATCTATTGTCAAATTCTAAGCCAGTACCAGAGGGAACGGTCATTATGGCAGAAAGCCAGTATGCCGGCCGGGGCCAGCAAAACAACCAATGGCATGCCGAGCCCGGTAAAAACCTAACCTTTAGCGTGTTACTAAAACCCTCGTTTTTGTCGGTATCCGCACAGTTTGACCTTACCCGCGCTATCAGTTTGTCCGTTTACGATGCACTGTGTCCGCTATTGGGCGACGAATTAAAAATTAAATGGCCAAATGACATTTATTATGGCGATAAAAAGCTGGGCGGCATGCTGATAGAGAACATTTTGCAGGGCAGCCAGATAAAAAGTTCTGTTATAGGTATAGGCATTAATGTAAATCAAGAGAATTTTCCGCCCGGAGCTGGCAAAGCAACCTCTATTAAGCAGATATTGCACAAAGATTACCAATTAAGGGATATATTAGCACAAATTTGCAATAACATTGAGGCGCAGTATCTTAATTTAAAGGCAGGTAAATTAAACTTTGTAAGGAATACCTATCTAACACGACTATACTGGTATAATCAAACAAAACGTTTTAAAGCAGCCGGTGTCGATTTTGAAGGCGAAATTACGGGCGTTAAGGACAACGGCTTACTGGTAGTAAGCCAAAACAACACAGAACATACTTATAACTTAAAAGAGATAGAATTTTTAAACTACTAAAATCACCATGAAAAAACTATTGGCATTAACCGCAGCATTATTTTTAAGCATCGGCGCTTTCGCGCAAATTGAGCGCCCCGTAACCTGGGCTTATGCTGCCAAAAAAACCAGCGCTACAGAAGCTACCGTATTTTTAAAAGCGACTATCCAGTCGGGCTGGCATATTTATTCGCAAACTGTGCCTGAGGGCGGACCAATAAAAACATCATTTACATTCGCCAAATCGCCAGACTTTACTTTAGTTGGCAAAACCGTTGAGCCAAAGCCAACAACCGTGTTTGAGAAAAACTTTGACATGAACGTAAGCTACTTTGAAAAAGAGGTGGTTTTTACGCAAAAAATAAAATTAAAATCGCCAAAAGCAACAACAGTAAAAGGATCGTTGGAGTTTATGGTTTGTAATGATCACAAATGTCTTCCACCAGACGCTGTAAATTTTTCAGTTGCTTTAGCTAAGTAATAATTTAACCCTTTTGTATGATTTTGGCTGCCCGGAAGACCCTTGTTAAATCTGTTTTATTTATTTGCCTTGCGGCGATAGCTTTTTTTGCTGCGGATACTAAACCCGCCAAAGCACAAGATGCCGATACCAGCGGTATAAGCTTTACATCTATACCAACCGCTGCTGATACCATTGCCGCGCTAAAAAAAGCAAAGGATAGTATTGAAAAAGCCGCGGCTGTTGTACCGGTAAAAAAGCCGGCAAATACCCAAACTCCTAAAACGCTTTGGGCCATATTTATAGCAGGCTTTTTAGGTGGGTTGGCAGCAGTATTAATGCCATGTATATACCCGCTATTGCCGCTAACGGTTAGCTTCTTTACCAAAAAATCAGGCTCGAGGGCTAAGGGCATACAGCAATCGTTGATTTACGGCGCATCCATTATTGTCATTTACGTAGCACTTGGCGTAATTATATCTGCCATTTTCGGATCAGACGCCTTAAACGCGCTGGCTACCAATGGTGTGTTCAACCTATTTTTCTTTTTGCTTTTAGTGGTATTTGGCATATCGTTTTTGGGCGCGTTTGAAATTACCTTGCCAAGCTCATTAGGCAATAAGCTTGACGCTAATGCTGATAAAGGTGGCATGGCCGGCATATTCTTCATGGCTGCCACCCTGGTAGTTGTATCTTTTTCATGTACCGGACCAATTATTGGCACCCTATTGGTTGAGGCGGCCTCAAAAGGCGACAGGCTTGGCCCCGCGGTTGGTATGCTGGGCTTTTCGTTAGCGCTGGCTTTGCCGTTCACCATTTTCGCGTTGTTCCCATCAGCTTTAAAATCGTTGCCAAAATCAGGCGGATGGTTAAATACGGTTAAAGTTGTTTTGGGTTTTCTGGAGATTGGCTTCGCGCTAAAATTCCTGTCAAATGTTGATCTGGCTTATCACTGGAACTGGTTTGACCGCGAGATCTTCCTTTCAATTTGGATAGCTTTAGGCATATTATTGGGGTTATATTTAATCGGAAAAATCAAATTCTCGCACGATAGCGTGCTTGACTATGTTTCGATACCGCGTTTCTTTTCGGCAACTATTGTGTTTGCCTTTGTGGTATATATGATACCAGGCTTGTGGGGGGCGCCGCTAAAATCTATCAGCGCATTTTTACCACCAATGGCAACGCAGGATTTTGATCTGTCGCCAATACCGGGTGGAAATGGTGGCGGCAGCGCGGGTCCGGTAAAAGCATCAACCCTAACCAAAAAGTACGAAGCCAACTACACCCGCATTGCTACGCGAGGTTTAGATGCCTGGTATGATTATGACCAGGCGCTACAGGTGTCAAAAGAATTGGGTAAACCCATATTGATTGACTTTACTGGCTTTAATTGTGTAAACTGCCGCCAAATGGAAGCTGATGTATGGACAGACCCGCGCGTATTTAAACACTTGCAAAACGACTTTGTACTACTGCAATTGGTGGTTGATGACAAAGCCGCCCTGCCCGCAAGTGAAGTATTTACTTCAACTTATAGCGGTAAAAAAATAACTACACTGGGTAATAAATGGAGCGATTTGGAAGCGTCGCGGTTTAACGCAAACTCGCAACCCTTATATGTATTATTAGATAGCGATGGCAATAATTTGATAGGCGCAGACGGGCAGGAAATAGCACCATCGCCGGCAAATTATAATGTAGAAAGCTACCTGAAATTTTTAGAAAGCGGAATTAGCGCATACAAACGCGCCAAATAAGGCAAAATTTTTACTAAATTTGCGCCAAATTTGGCGGGCTTTCGCAATCGTTACCGGCCATACAGATTAACCCGTATCCGCTATTTATATTACAATGACCCAAATAAAAAAGATAGGACTTTTTACGTCGGGAAGCGACGCACCAGGCATGAATGCTGCTATTAGGGCCGTTATACGCACCGCTGTTTTTAACAATATTGAAATTGCCGGCATTTTGCGTGGCTTTGAAGGTATGATAAACGGCGAGATTGAACCGCTAAGTACTAAATCGGCCTCAAATATTATTTCGCGAGGTGGCACTATATTAAAGGCCAGCCGCAGCGAAGCATTTAAAACCGTTGAGGGCCGCGAAAAAGCATACCAGAATATAAAACAACACGGCATTGACGCTTTGGTTGCCCTTGGTGGTAACGGCAC
>JAZKET010000062.1:40221-44427 GCA_040386815.1 Bacteroidota bacterium
TAAAGGTGTTAAAGATTTTACCGACGAGCACCCGGATATTAAAGTAATGGCAGTGCCTTGTACCATTGACAATGACCTGCGCGGAACTGACTTTACCGTTGGTTACGATACTGCCATTAATACCGTTATTGAAGCCGTTGATAAGATACGCGAAACCGCCGAGAGCCACGACCGTTTGTTCATCGTTGAGGTAATGGGTGCCGACAGCGGTATGATTGCCCTGCGTACCGGTATAGCCGTAGGCGCCGAGGCCATTATGGTGCCTGAAACAAAATCAGACCTTAACGCCCTTTACGAACGTTTAGAGCGTGGCCGCAAAGACAAAACATCAAAAATTATTATGGTTGCCGAAGGCCACGAGCCGGGCAGCGCGTTTGAGATTGGCGAAGCTATTAAAGAACGTTATCCACAATACGATACCCGTGTATCTATATTGGGCCACATACAACGCGGTGGCAAACCTACTTGTATGGACCGTGTAGCCGCCAGCCTTTTGGGCGTAGGCGCTGTAGAGGGCCTTATTAAAGGCCATAGCGGCGAAATGGTAGGATTGATCCATAATGACCTTACATATACCCCGTTTGACAAGGCTGTAAAACATCATCTGGATGTAAACGCAGAGTTTACAAGGATAGTGGAGATGTTGTCTTTGTAAGTCAACAAATAAACATATTAAAAAGGGCTGGTTTCTATGTGCAACCGGCCCTTTTTGTTTTTGCACTAACCATTCCCTCCCTCGGGAGAGGTGCGCTGGAAAGTGCGTAAAGGCAGGGAGGGGTTTCTGCTAAATGCCTGGTGGCAAAATCCCTCCCTACACGCCAATGTGATTAAGTAAGGAATTGTCTATAACAAATAATGTCATTTCGATGGAGCCGGGCAGGCTTGAGTAATGGCGCGACAGAGAAATCTTATACGCCATACACCGTTCGCTTTGTTTTCGTATAAGATTTCTCACTCGTTCCTCGTTTCGAAATGACATCATCTCTTAGATTAATAACATTGCCCTACATCCCCCCAAGGGAGGGAATCGAACAGCCATGGCTTTCCATTACGTCATTGTAAGGGGTAGATAAAAAAAGAGGCCCGATCTCAGTCAGAAATCAGGCCTCCTTAGTTTTGTTTGTAGTTAGCTACTGCTTATTATCCGCCTTTAAAACCTCGCTTACAGATTTACCGATGTTGCCGTTTGGTGCCTGTATGTGTAGCAGGGCAGCAATAGTTGGTGCAATATCTGTCATGTGGGTTGGTTTGCTGGTAGCGCCATGGTTAACGCCCCAACCGAAGAACACCATCGGTATGTGGGTATCATATGGGTTCCAGGCGCTGTGGGTGGTACCGGTTGGGTATTTGCCCCCGCTTACGCGACCCGTCAATCCGTTTGGATTTAGTATGATCTGGATAACGCCGCTACGCTTGGTGTTGTAGCCGTTGATGATCTGTTCGCGCAGGTTTTGCGGAATGGTGGCGGTAGCAGCTTTTTTCATATCCACCACAAATTGAACTTCTTTCTGTTTTTCCAGGTAAGCAATGCAATCTGCTTTAATGGCTTCCTCGTCCAGTTTTTTATCTTTAATAGCTATGTTATTAAGGTTGATCTGGAAATTATTAGTGCTGATGATCAGTTTGGCTACTTTGTATTTATCCTCCAGTATCTTATTCAAATCTCTGGTAGCCGCGCTCATATCCCAAAGCGGCGCAGGGATCTTACGGTCATTTAAGAAACCAGAGTTTTGTACCGCGCCATGATCCGCAGATAAAAACACGGTATAGTTGCCTTTACCTACTTTACCATCCAAAAATTTGAAGAAAGCCTCAATATCTTTATCTAAACGCAGGTAGGTATCTTCAGTTTCAACCGCGTGCGTGCCGTACTGGTGGCCCACGTAATCGGTTGATGAAAGGCTAACCGCTAAAAAGTCGGTTACTGTATTGTTGCCCAATTGCTCGGCATTTACAGCAGCCATAGCTAAATCAAGCGTTAAGCTGTTACCATAAGGTGTACTACGGATCATCCCCATATTACCTTTGTTCAGCTCAGACGTTTTGATTGGGAAAGTTGCGCTGGCTGCACCGCTTGGCTTACCTTCGTAAGTCGTAGCGTCGGGCGTGCTTTGCAGGTAGGTGTTTATTGGGTATAGTGTGTTCCAGTCTTTGTCTAAATAGGCTTTAGGCAGGTTTTTGGCGTTAAAATCTTTAACCCATTGTGGCAGGTCATTCATGTAGTAGGTGCTGGTTATCCAGGCGCCATTTTTATCATCAAACCAATACGCCGCGTTTGCAGAGTGTCCCGCAGGCAAGATTCCCCCACGGTCTTTTAGCGCTATGCCAATAACCTTTGAGCGGAAGTTAGTAGCCAGTTTCAACTCATCTGTAACCGTAGTGACCAATAAATTGCGTGGCGACATTTTACCCGCGCTTGATGTACTGCCTACGCTTGTTACCGAACTATCGCCGGCGCAATACATGTTTTTTCCGGTAGCCTGGTCGGTAAAATCATTACCGGCAATACCGTGTATGGCAGGTACAGAGCCTGTGTAAATTGAACTGTGCCCAATAGCTGTTACCGATGGCAGGTAATTAATGGTCGCGTTCTCGCAGGTAAAACCTTCATTTAGCATACGTTTAAAACCACCAGCGCTGTAACGGTCATAATAACGATACAGGTAATCCCAGCGCATTTGGTCAACCACCAAACCAACCACCAGTTTAGGTCGTGCTAAGGTTGTTGACGGGGCTGCCGTAGCGGCTTTCTTTTTAGTTTGCGCGTCGGCATTTATGGCCGCGCAAGCACACAGTAAAAATAACAGGCTTTTGATTTTCATTTAATGAATTGTTTAAAAGCGAAACCTTGCGTGCGGGGTAATTAAACCCACAGCCATACAGCTTCACCGTAAATATTAAGAAACCCAAATATCAAATTACAATCACAATTGTACGTTAATTTTTTGTTAAATAACACAGTTGTTACGTATCAAAAGTTAACAATGCATGCTGGCTTGCCGTGTGCAGATCTCGCCAGGCGCGGTTAATTTCGGTGTCGGGCGCGGCAGCTATTAAGCCGCATAAAGGGTAAAGCCGGTCTACTATTTGCCGGGAGGTAATAGCCAGTTTACGGCTGGTGGCGCTCACTGCCTTTAATTCAGCATCCGGCACTTTATTGTTTTGGGTAATACTTTGCCATGAGGCATCAACCGCTTCAAAAAATGGTTTACGCAGCATATCCATTTCCTCATTGGCCAGGGCTAACTCATTCATCAGCGTCCTTTTGTTTTGATCGGTCAGTCGCGGATGGTTCATCCTGTCTTTAAAAACATCGGTGCAACAATCAATAAAATGCATGGCAATGCCCGATATGTTTACAGCCAGTGTGGCTTCTGCCAGCTGCAAAAAGGGGTAGTGATATAGCGGTGCGTCTACAACAAAGGCCGATGGGTCTATTTTAAACCTTCGGTTTTGTTGCACGTATAGCTCTTTTACCTCAAAAGCGTCGCTACCGGTGGCTACCATGCCTATATATTTCCAGGCGGGCAGCAAGGTTACATCGGCACGGTTAATTACAAAGGGTGCAATCCAGGGTTGGCCATCTGCGCTTAAAACCGGCTGGCCTTTTGCTGTTATGGTGCAGTTAGCGGTGATATGCGTTGCATGATGCGCGCCGCTGGCATATTTCCAGGTGCCATTAATCATGTAGCCGTCATCGGTAATTTCCGCGGTGCCGCCAACTGCGCCGCTGCCTGCCAGGCAAACCTCTGGGTTGGCAAATATTTCATTACCAACATCGGCCCCAATAAAACCACCAAACCAGCCCGCGCCACTGCATAAGGTTACTACCCAACCCGTGCTGCCGTCTGTCCAGCTGATGGCTTCCTGCAGGCGCACCAAATTTGGTAGTGTTATTTGCCGGCCGGTATAAACTTCGGGCACCAATAGTTTAAACCAACCCAGGCGATGTATGAGTTCTATTTGCTGTGGATGCAGCATGCCCAGCGCCTCTGCTTCGGCGGCGGTGTTTCTAATAGTGGTTACACCGTGGGCATCAATAAAGTTTGATGGGTGTGGTATGGTGGTATTCATGTGATCTTATGTTTTAATCATTTTGAATCTGGGACGAGGCTACCGTAGTGCATTAGTAGTCATGCAGCTTCAAGAGGACTCACCCGGACATTGCTTCGCTCGTCCTGCCCTCTCGTCGCCATCGGCGGAAAG
>JAZKET010000063.1:0-27235 GCA_040386815.1 Bacteroidota bacterium
TGGCGATTTTGCTAAACGCCATAAATTTTGGAATGCAGAAGAATATGGTTTCAATATCGATATAGACGATGATGATAACGACGATAGCCACGTAAATATCAGCAAAGTTGAAGGCAACAGCGAGTATAACACACCATATGCTGATAGTATCAAAGTTGCG
The DNA here is from genome assembly GCA_040386815.1 of Bacteroidota bacterium. Lineage (GTDB taxonomy): Bacteria > Bacteroidota > Bacteroidia > Sphingobacteriales > Sphingobacteriaceae > Mucilaginibacter. Next base: position 161 of record JAZKET010000063.1, read on the forward strand.
AAACTAAGTATAAGCGGTGGTGGCGCACTTTATACATTAAGCGATACAACCGATCAATTATTTAGCGCTACCACCCGCGAGTTTGAGGGTAAGTATGTTTATATACATAGCCAGGCAGATTCGGTTGCTATACTTAACTTTAAAATGGACGGTAAAAAAACTTTGAAGTTTGGCTTAGGCCGCCGCCATAACAAAAATCGTAATAATGAGGCAATATTTAGGCTAAACACCAAGCCCGAGTGGGAGATAAACATCAAGGCAGGTGCAGCCAAATTAGACTTCGATTTGTCGCCATTTAAAGTACGCTCATTAGATGTTGCCGGTGGTGCTGCAGATTTTGAAGTAAAACTGGGCCAGCCATTAGCAACAACTAATGTTAATGTAGAAACCGGTATGTCATCAACAACGATAAAAATACCAAATGGTGTTGCCTGCCATATTAAAAGCAGCACCGGTTTATCGTCAACACACTTTGAAGGCTTTAATAAAAAAGATGACGGCAATTACGAAACCGCAGGTTTTGCCAATGCCAGCAAAAAAATGTACATAAAAATTAGCGGCGGTATGGCCGACTTTAAGGTTGAGAGATACTAATATCTCTCAACCTTGATTTTTTGTTATTTGGTATGATTTTGCTATCCGCTCATACCAGGCTTGACGATGCTCATTAAACAAAGCTGAGAAAAAAGGCAGGGCATAGATCACCAATGACAAACAAACGCCCAGGCTTTTAATAATAGCGTTACCTAACTTTAGGCTCTGCCCGTCTATATCAACTACCATAATTTTACACAACATTTTGCCGGGCGTAGCCTTGAGTTTTGATATTTCGAAAAGGATGTTATAAACAAAAAATACCGGGTAAAAAACCTGCGCCAGTAGCGCCATTTGCGCATTTGGCAACATTACCGGTTGTGTAGGCAGCATTATCCAACCCAGTTTTATGAGTATAAATAATATTATCATACTCACTAAAAAGTAATCAATAATAAACGCAAATATCCTTGAGCCAAACGGCGCCAAATTATCCCCGGTAGGGAAATAAATACCTTTGCGTTCAAAGTAATCAATAAACTCTGGCAGGTTTGAGGCATATTGGGCGCTATCGCTTTGCGGAGTTATTACTTCTGTATGGATATCAAGCTTCATTTGCAGTAACTGATTTAATGTATATGGTCCGCTTTTTTCGTCGCCTTCAAGCAGGTAGTATTCTTCGTTCATGGTAATGCAAAAGTAGGTTTTTGAATGCTAAATAATCTAAGCAAATATTAACCATATCATTTAGTAAATTTGCGCGTTTAATTCACATTACTGCATGCATACCCCCGCCATATTATTACCCGGACGTTATTGTAATTCACTAACCGAATATTCGCGCTTTGTTACGCGCGAGGTTAGTATTGGCGATTTGGCGCTGGGTGGCAATAACCCCATCCGCATACAAAGCATGACCACTACCGATACTATGGACACCCAGGGTACGGTTGAGCAGTCTATACGCATGATTGACGCCGGTTGCGAGCTGGTGCGTATAACCGCGCCAAGTATAAAGGAAGCACAAAACCTGGCCGAAATAAAAAAACAATTGCGCCAACGTGGCTACAACACACCGCTGGTTGCCGATATACATTTTACCCCCAACGCTGCCGAAGTTGCTGCCCGCATAGTTGAAAAGGTACGTGTTAACCCAGGCAACTACGCCGATAAAAAGAAATTTGACCAGTTAGATTATACCGATGCCGAATACCAGGGCGAGTTGGACCGCATCTTTCAAAAATTTACCCCGTTGGTAAATATTTGTAAAGAGTACGGCACTGCTATGCGTATTGGTACCAATCATGGTTCGTTAAGCGACCGTATTATGAGCCGTTACGGCGACACACCGCACGGCATGGTTGAGTCGGCAATGGAATTTATGCGGATGTGCGAGGCGCTGAATTATTATAATTTAGTCATCTCCATGAAATCAAGTAACCCGCAGGTAATGGTGCAGGCCTACCGCCTGTTGGTGGAAACTATGACGGCCGAGGGCATGAACTACCCACTACATCTGGGCGTTACCGAAGCAGGCGACGGCGAGGATGGTCGTATAAAATCGGCAGTTGGTATTGGTACATTGTTAGAAGATGGCCTGGGCGATACCGTACGCGTATCATTAACTGAAGAACCCGAAGCTGAAGCGCCGGTGGCGATAGCTTTGGTTAACAGGTACTCTGAAAGGTCAAAGGCTGAAAGGCAAAGGGTAAAAGGCGACCTTTCGCCTTTAACCTTTAACCTTTCACCTCAAACACACAATCCCTACGAATACAAAAAACGCGAAACTTACGAAGCCAACGCTTTTATAGGTGGCCACATGGTGCCGCGTGTGGTGGTCGACTTGTCGCGCGAGAATTTGAAAGATCCGGCGGTGTTGACACCGGCAGGCTATATTTATTCGCCATTGCTGGATAAATACAACATGGCCGAGCAGTCGGTTGATTTTGTTTTTTTTGGCGATGAGTTGCCGTCGTTTAACCTGCCTTCAAACTTAAAGCAGCTATATAATTACCCAACCTGGAAAAAACTGGCTGATAAAACACTTTGCCACCCTGTATACACTTTGCAGGAGTTTATTGAGGCTGATGATCAGACATCTGCATTAAACCTAATAAAATTAAAGCCTGCCGATATGGAGTCGGAAGCTTTTGGATCATTGCCGTTTAGCAACTCGCTGGTGTTTGTGTTAGAGACAGATGCTTTACATGGCATGGCAGACCAGCGTGCTTTCTTTTTCCAAATGGAAGAACTGGGTTTACAGGTGCCGGTAATTGTTAAACGTTCGTACAGTTTTGATACAGACGACTCAGAACTAAAAGCTCAAAATTTACAACTATTTGCGGGGACTGATCTTGGTGCATTACTAATAGATGGTTTCGGCGATGGTGTATGGATTGACGCACTACAGGTTGATGCAAAAACAATAACCTCTACCGCTTTTGGTATTTTGCAGGCTACCCGCTCGCGCATATCAAAAACCGAATATATATCGTGCCCAAGCTGCGGCCGTACGCTGTTTGATTTGATGGTGACCACGCAGATGATTCGCAGCCGTACCAGCCATCTTAAAGGACTAAAAATTGGTATCATGGGCTGCATCGTAAACGGCCCCGGCGAGATGGCCGATGCCGACTATGGTTACGTAGGCTCTGGTACCGATAAGATCACCCTTTACCGTGGCAAAGAAGCGGTAAAGAAAAATATAACGTCAGCTAACGCGCTTGATGAGTTGATCAATATCATCCGCGAGGATGGTAACTGGATTGAGCCTGTTGAAACACATTAGTACCTAACACATCTACATACCTATGGCTAACATTGTATACATTGCAACCAGCATTGATGGTTACATTGCCCGTAAAGACGGCTCTATTAATTGGTTAACAGAATGGCCTAATCCAGATAAAAGCGATTACGGCTTTTTTGATTTCCTGGACAGTGTTGATAGTATCATTATGGGGCGCAATACCTTTGAAACTGTTAGCGCTTTTGACGAATGGGTGTATACCAAGCCGGTATTTGTGTTAACCAACACGCTTACGGAGCTGTCGGGTAAATGGGCCGACAAGGGCGAGATCATTAAAGGCGATCTGCAAGGTATCCTGAGCGCTTTAAATGATAGGGGGATGAAAAGCTTCTACATAGATGGCGGTAAAACCATACAAAGCTTTTTAGCCCAGGATCTGATAGATCAAATGATCATCACTCAAATACCAATTTTGTTAGGCTCAGGTATTCCGTTATTTGTTGATGGTGGATTGGAACTTAAATTTAACCATACTGCCACAGATATTTACAATGGCGGTTTGGTTAAAAATAGTTATACCCGCGATAGGTAACTTAGTTTAGCGGGCTAAAAGCGGCAAACAGGTTGCCGGCTTCGGGGATGCGGTTAAGCGGGGTATATGTTGATACTTTAGCATATTGGCGCCAAAGATCTTGTATTGCGGGTATAGTGTTAGCGGTTTTCATCGCTTTTTCTGATACCCATTCAAACACCTCTACAATGGTGCCGTCTTTCGTTTCTAAAATAAACGAATCTTTATTGGTAACCAAACCATGCTGCTTTAAACACGGCAGGTTTTTCTTGACCAGTTCTCTTAAAACTTCTGCTTTACCCTCTATGGGCTTGTAGGCAATTATTACAACTTTTTCCATCTCTGCCTGTATCTAATTTTTTACAAAATTACGAATATTAAACCTAAATGGTTGTTAACTTAATAATAAGTTTTGATTTTTATTGATATTATTACGGTATTATGGCTAATTAATTGAATAATATTAAATCGGTCATAAAAATATGGGGTTGCCGTGTTCCTATATGAAGTAACAATATTGAAGGGAGTAAGATGATTGCCAAAAATGAGTATAAAACTATGCCCGGCTAACCAAAATCATCCCAAAAAAGATAAGAATAGCGAATGAAAACTGCCAAAGCTTACCACCAACTGCCAACTACATGAACTCTTTCCACCAGCCCGAATTGTAGACGCCGTTCACCTCGGTTGGCTTACCCGGTTCGGGTACAAAAAGGTCTATGTTTTTTTCTTTAGCAAATTTTTGCAGGCGTTCTATGGGTTCAAACCAATCGTGCAGGGCAAGGTTAAAAGTACCCCAATGGATAGGCATCATTACTTTGCCTTTCAAATCCAGGTGCGCGTTCGATGCATGGTCTGGCCCCATGTGTATGTCAGGCCAGTAGTCGCCGTAAGCGCCTATCTCCAGCATGGTCAAATCAAAGGGGCCAAAGGTTTCGCCAATGTCTTTAAAGCCTGGGAAGTAGCCCGAATCGGCACCAAAAAATATGTTATGCTTTTTGCCTTTAATAACAAAAGACGACCACAGTGTTTCGTTGCGCCCGGTTAAACCACGGCCTGAGAAATGCCTTGACGGAGTAGCGGTTATAATACAATCGTGACCTATCATGGCGCTGTCGCCCCAATCCATCTCGGTAATATAGTTACGTATAATGCCCCATCTTTCTAAATGCGCACCCACACCTAACGAGCAAAATATCGGTGTAGTTGTGCCGGCAAAACGCTTAATGGTTGCCATATCCAGGTGGTCGTAATGATCGTGCGATATAATGATGGCATCCAGCGGCGGTAATTCACTTATGCGTAGTGGCGGATTAAAAAAACGTTTGGGTCCCATCCATTGAAACAGCGATACGCGCTGGCTCCAAACGGGGTCGGTTAATATGGTGCGCCCGTCAATTTCTATTAATAAACTTGAGTGGCCCACCCACGTTATTCTTAAGCCGGTTTTAGGTGGTGTTTGGTAAATGGTGGTATCGGTTTTGAAGGGGCCTAATTGTTTGTGTGGAACAACCTCGGCCTTGTTTTTAATATAGGCCCGTATTATAGGCAGCATTTTACTAAAGCCGGCCTCGTCGGTTGGTATGGTGTTTTGGTATTTGTTGTTCTTTTTTTTAGATGGAGAGATACTCATATTTACAGGCCGATGGATATTATAACGCCATTATACATAACAAATGCTTTATGCGCTTTGTTCAGTTTAGTCATTTTTTAAAAATGCAATAGTAGCGTTGCAAAACGTTAATAATTGTTGGGGTAAGGTATCTTTAGTATAGGGGTGGGTAGCATTAAAAGTATGATCGGCAGTTTTAATAACCAAAAAGCCAGCATGGGGTTGCGCTTCTTTTAGCTGTTCGGCATGTTGCGGGGGGACGGTTTTATCCTCGTCGCCGTGGACAATTAGCCATGGCTGTGTTATGGTTGCGGCTTTGCCTAAAATGTCAAGTCGGGCTGGGTTTTTCGCCAAATCATCCAGCAATGTAGCTTTCAGCGGCATTTGTTGATTAGTGCGTGCATTGTGTATATACATTATACCCTGCAGGCGCCACTGCTCTTCGGCTGCTTTGGGCCATAGGTTATAAAAGCTGCAAATAGAAGCCATGCTTACCAGTTTGGCTACACGCTTATCTTCGGCAGTTTTTATGATGCTGATACCGCCGCCCATGCTGTGTCCAATCAGGTAAACCATGTTAGCCCGTGGGAAAGCAGTGCCGTTGCAGGCAAAATCAATCACAGTGTTTAAATCATCCAGTTCAAAAGAAAACGTATTTTCGCTAAAGGCAATCAGGTCGGTAAAATCTAAAGGTGCATCGATAGTGGTACCGTTATGGCTAAAGTTAAATTTTAAAAAGCGGAAACCATTCAAGGCAAAGTAATCGGCTATAAGATTATGCGTTCCCCAATCTTTAAAGCCTTTAAAACCATGCGCAAAGATCACCAATGGGGCGCTTTTATGGTTGCTGTCATAGGTCAGATCAGTCAACATGGCCCGGCCGCCGGTACCCGATAAGGTGAAGTATTCTTTTTGGATCATGGATTATCGCCTGTTTTTGTTGGTTACCTTATAGAGCTCCCAAGGTGCAGCTCTATTTTTCCTATCAGCACTGGTACCTAAAGTCAACTCATGCAGCTCGTTAATGGAAGGATCAATCTGTGTTGCTTTTCGCATTGATGTGATTGTGATGTTGCCATCAGTATGATCATCTTCGCCACACAAAAATTGCCAGTACTCGTATTGGCCATCTTCGTCGTGGGTTACTAATAGTACGGGTCTTTCGCCGCTCATTACATGTTCGCACACAAAACAAGCGGTTGTTTCGGGCTCTTTAAATTTATATCTGTTATTGCTCATTACGGATGTTCAATATTAGCACAATACGTTGTAGCAAACAAATTATAGATTAATTTACCGGCCCATTGTTACAGTTAAGATCGCGTATGCCACCACGCCCACCATATCAGCACAGGTTGCAGGGCCAGCCTGCCCCAGGCAACCAAAGGAGTTACCCTAAACGTACCCAACATAAACGGAGCGTCAATAATCATTTGTATATGTACGGGTAAAAAGACTATCAGCAATAAACAAATACCCCAGGCGCCAACGCTGCGGGTAGCTTTAAATATCATCAAAAAGCCAAACAGAATTTCAAAGGCGCCCGACATGTAATTTAGAAATACAGGGTAAGGAATATAATCAGGAATGATATGCACATATCCATTAGGATGAACAAAATGATTAAGCCCGGCGCTCAGATAGCCAATTATGAGGATAATGAGGTTGATGTGTTTTGCAACTTTCATAATTTAAATGGCTTATCTGTAGGCTTAATTACGTTTTTTGCTGAAAAAGAGATGTTTGGGTGTTAATATGAGGGTTATTTATAATCGTTCTAAATGCACCTGTATGACAAAGTCTTGACATAGGTTGTGCTTCAAGATATTATTTTTGTTGGGTTAAAAATAAAAATGCTTTGAAGTATTTAAAAGTAATAGCTTTTACACACAAACAGATTGAGCTGAAGGAACTGGGTAAGTTGGTGATCTGTGAAGAAAACCTGACGGACAAACTCCATGAGGTGAAAGCTGAATTTGGTATTTCAGAACTTTTTTACATTGCTACCTGTAACCGTGTAGAGTTTGTGATGTTAACACCACAGGTAGTTGATAAAGCTTTTGCTACAAAATTTATTCAGAAATTAAATATCGGCCTTTGCTCACACCACACCGGGTTGTTTGTAGAGGCCGCTTCAATTTATGAAGATCGCGAAGCATTGAATCACCTGCTGCGCATGTCATGCTCGCTGGAAAGCTTGATAGTTGGCGAGAAAGAGATACTGGCACAGCTGCGTAAAGCTTATGATAACTGTCGCGAAGCGGGCCTTACCGGCGATGGACTGCGAATGTTTATGAATTGTGTCGTCAAAACTGCTAAAGAAGTTTACACCAACACAAACATCTCTAAAAATCCCATCTCGGTAGTATCACTGGCTTACCGTAAGCTTAATGATCTTAAACTATGCTCAAACGCCCGTATCCTTATCATAGGCGCAGGCGAAACCAACCAAAACATTTCAAAATATCTTCAAAAGCATAAGTTCAGCAATTTCGCGGTATTTAACCGTACGCTGTCTAAAGCGCAAAAATTGGCTGCCGACTTAAACGGTGAAGCTTTTGAGCTAAGCGCTTTGAAAGATTATAATAAAGGCTTTGATGTTATCATTACCTGCACATCAGCAGTTGAGCCTATCATCACGCCAGAAATATACGCCACTTTACTAAACGGCGAAACCAACAAAAAAACCATTGTTGATCTGGCTATCCCTAATGATACCGCTCCAGAGGTTTTAGAGCAGTTTCCGGTAAACTTTATCGAAGTATTTTCACTTAATGAAATTGCTAAGCGCAATATCCAGGAGCGCTACCAGGAGCTTACGCACGCCGAAGTTATTATTGACCAAAATATTGCCGAGTTCTGCGTAACCCTGAAACAACGCAAAATTGAACTGGCTATGCGCCAGGTGCCAGAGAAGATCAAAGAGATACGCAACACGGCCATCAACAGCGTATTTGCTGACGAATTGCTGGGCATGGATGAGCAATCGCGCGAGTTGCTGGAGAAAGTGATTAACTACATGGAGAAAAAATACATTAGCGTACCTATGGTAATGGCTAAGGATATTTTGATCAATAATTAAGCTGGCACGTTTTTCTGTGCCATCTTACCGTTAATTAATATACTCGCGGCTAATCAGCTCATACAACTCTTTATTGTCTTTAGCCACATCAAGGTTTTGTTTAATTAACAGTGCCATATCTTTATCAGGCATAGCAAGCGAAAGCGTGTGCAACGCAGTAAAGCATGAAATTTCCAGGCTCTCCAGTATATTTAAATGATAAAGCATATAGAGGTCTGTTTCCAGTTTTGACATGCCGGGCGCTTTGCTTATCACATAAGCTTCCATAGTTAAGGCGCGCACGCCCACACATTGCCGATGATGATAGGTTTCGTTAATTATATCATAAATAGCATCCATACGTAGTAATTGCAGGCGTATGTCATCAATAGTTTCTGCAATGGCGTATTTCAGATCGGGGAAAGATGCTGCTTCGGCCATTAACGGCAGGTTAGCCACCAGGTAAGTTTTTATGCTGTAAATATTACTTAGCTGCATCAAAAAAATCTTTCTCACGGATGCCCCATCCATTTTTAAATGACCGTTAAATAAACGCATGTTTGATCTCTTAGCGGCCATGATGTGAAAGAATTACAACTATTTGTTGTAAATGTACATTATTATAAAGTTACATGGGCCAAATACTTGGATTGTCGCGATAATGATTCAGGTGCTCAAATAATTCCTCCACTTCATCAGCTGATAGATCAATATTGCCGTCTGCTTCATAACTGTATAGCCGCGATGCATTGCGGCTATACAGTGACACAAATTATGCCGCCTTAAACTGCCCCACCTGATAGCCACCCGCCGGTGTGCGGAAAGCTACATTGATACGGTTAAAAGTATTAATGGTGGTAATAGCCAGGGTTAGGTCAACCAATTCTTCATCCGTAAACTGCGCTTTTACGTCGTTGTAAACCTCATCAGGTACATCGTTATTAGTTAGTTTGGTAATTGCCTCAGCCCAGGCAAGAGCGGCGCGCTCGCGGTCTGTGTAAACGGTAGCTTCGCGCCAGGCAGCAATCATATAGAGGCGTTGTTCGGTTTCGCCGGCTGCGCGCAGGTCTTTCGAGTGCATGTCAAGGCAAAACGCGCAACCGTTAATTTGTGATACGCGGAAATACAGCAAGTGCAGTAACTGTTGGTCTAAAGATGATTTTGATAAGTAAGCGCCTACACCGTAAAGGGCTTTTAAAGCGCCAGGTCCTTTTTGAAAAGCATTAATTCTTGGTTGCATGTTGTGTTATATTTTGTGTTAATTATTAAACTATACCACAATGACGACTGTAGGATGCCGGATTGGACAAGGCGCTGAAAAATATATATACAATAAACAAAAACGGGCAAAGCCGCTAATGCCGCTTTGCCCGTTTTATTTATTGTTAACTTGCTTATACTTTCTTAAACGTATAAACAATGTAAGCCGTTTTGCTGCCAATAACTACCGGTGTTTTAGCAATAAAAGTGCCGCCGCCAGATTGTGCTACGTTTAACTGATAGCCTTCGGCCACGTTTTTAGGTTTATCGCCTTGATAGATCTTTTTAAACTGGAAGATCGGGGTACTTTTATCGGCGTTATTAAAACTCCAGAAAATAGTTTGCGATGTGCCGTTGGCCAATGTATACATACCTTCGCCGCTATTGGTAAGTTTCCAGGTGCTGTTTACAAAAGCTGCCGGTGGGGCCTGGTTAAATACATCCTGTACAGCATTTGGTACAAGGCCGTCGTAGCTAATATCAGTTATAGTCCATGTACCGACAAAGTTCCCGCGCGATGCGCTGGCACTGCCCGATGTTTTAGTGGTTGAACATGCCTGTAAAATAAATGCTAGGGCTAAAAATGTAAAGGTAAGTTGTACTATCTTTTTCATGATGTTGTTGTGAATTTTTTCTCAAAGATACAGTACATAAATCCTGCCAAGAATATTATTTAGCTACCAACTTGTTATTAATAATACTTATACTGTCGGCCAATGCTTTGGTCACACTTTTTAAACTATCAATCTGTTGCTGAATTTTTTCGTCCCTGATCTGTGATCTGCCGTCGGGTGATGACTCGCGGCCGCAAGCGGTTAATAATACGGTGCCAAGTAAGATGGTTGCTAATACTTTCATGTCTTTATGTGTTTTATATATAGGTTGCTCATCGGTTTAAAAACTTACACATCATTCAATAAATATTTATTTGCATTTTGTTGTAATATTTAGGCATCGGCTGCTACCTATATGCAAATTACTATCAATAAATAATGGCTAATCAGGAACAATTTTTATCGCTCATAAAGCAACACCAGGCTATGGTGCATAAAATATGTTACCTGTATCGCGACAGTGCCGAAGATCGTGAGGATCTTTTTCAGGAGATCGTCTTCCAACTATGGAAAGCCTGGCCCACTTTTAAAGGCGAAGCAAAAGCCACCACCTGGATGTACCGCATAGGGCTAAACACTGCCATAGCTGTCTACAGAAAAAAGCGCCCCGAAATTGAATACACTCCAATTTTGCCTGATATGCCCGCCGACCAGCAAAATGAAGAACAAGCACACCGGCAAGCTCAGCTATTTATAGCTTTAAAACAATTGGACGATAACGAGAAAGCCATTATTACCCTATATTTTGAAGAAATGACTTACCGTCAAATTGCCGAAGTAACGGGCATTAGCGAGAGTAACGTAGGCGTAAAGCTTAATCGCATTAAAAACAAACTACAGAAACTGATCATTAAATAATATTCCTTATGGAACTGAACGATTTAAAAAATACCTGGAAAAACGTTGCCACACCCCGTACCGACGATGCCGCTATTAAAGCCATGTTATCAGAAAGTAATCACCCTGTGTTAAAGGGTATCCGCAAGCAGGTGGTTATTGAGGTGTCGTTCTGGGCGGCTTTTTTATTGTGCTATTATACCATGTTTGATGGCGATACCAAGCCTGTTTGGGTAAACGCTATACTGATATTGTCGGTATTGTTACCGCTTATTCATAATTTAATGGGATATAACTTTGCACGTTATTTAGTTAACGGCGTTACGCTTAAAGCATCACTGGCGGCCTATTTATCAAACATTAAAATGTATGCGGCGGTGTCTGTCGTTTCGCGTTCGTTGTTTGCCGCAGGTTTTATTGTTTTTTTTACTTATGGTTTGGCAATTAATCAATCACGTTATTATGCTTTGGCTTTATTGGTGATAATATTTGCCATTCAGTTATTTGCGCTAAATCGCATTTGGGCCAAACGGATAAGTAATTTGAAAGTAACACTAAATAACTTTGAGTTGTAAGTTTTAATATTGACAATTAATTATTGAAACAGGCTTATTTGAGTTATATAATATTTGTTAATATCCCCGAAAACGGGTATTGTATCTGAAAGAGCTGCTAGTTACCTTCGCAGAAATTGCAAACCTAAGGGAGTAAAAACCTTTACCAAAACCTCATCTGATTACTTAAAATTGGGAAAAGCCGGACCAAAAATCCGGTTTTTTTGTTGAATATTTTTGCCGCCACGATTAAAATCCCAAAAACAGAAAACTTAACACCAACACTTACAGTGAGTTGTGTTTGTAAGCCGGCGCTTTTGATCTAATTTGATAAATCTTTTTAATTTTAAGTGAAGGTTATTAAATGTTATATAATTTTTTAATTTAGGAGGATATATCCTTGACCTTATGTCTCTTATACAAAAAAGTATTGATAAAGCCATTGCCGAAATAGCGCCTATTACTGATAACCTGCCCGGGGTAGTAATTTTACATGATCTGCGCGATTGGTCTGTTGCATGGATGTCTAACCGGGGATTAAAATTGCTTGATGTATCTTTAGAACACATTACCAGCCTTACATCTGAGGAATATTACGGCACCTATTTTAACCCCGAAGATTCTAAAGATTACGCACCCAAGATATTAAGTTTTATTGAAGAGGATAAAGTAGACGACATTTGCACCTGTTTTCAGCAGGTGCGTATAGCTACCCATGCCGATTGGTACTGGCATTTTGCAAGCACCAAAGTTTACCTGCGCGACGAGCATAACAAACCCCTGCTGGCTATAACCACGGCCTACCCGGTTGATGCGATGCACCATATGACGGTTAAAGCGGCCCGTTTGTTAGAAGAGAATAATTTTCTGCGCAAAAACTTTCACCTTTTTTCTGAACTAAGTAAGCGCGAGCGCGATGTACTGCGTATGATGGCCCTGGGCAAAAGTGTGCCCGAAACTGCCGAAGCCTTGTTTATATCGGCACATACGGTAGAAACTCATCGAAAAAACATAAGGCAAAAATTAGGAACCAACTCATACTTTGAGCTAAGCCAATATGCACGCGCGTTTGACCTGATTTAAATTATGAACGGTATAAAAAAAGGGCTTGAGAAAAAAATCTCAAACCCTTATTGCAATTTAACTGATCATTTATTTTAAGGTTGTCTTACAAAGGTGGTTTCAATATGTTCATTATAATTGATACCATTGGCGCTTTTGGGATCATCATAAGTTAAAACCATCTGTGTGTCTGTAATAGATTTTATGGTTCTGGTATTGTTTTTCCCGTTCTCTACATAAGTTATTTTATCGCCTGCTAAAGTATAATTAACGGTGCTTTCTAAAACTCCTGACTCATAAAATTTTAGCTGTGTGGCGCTAATAACAACAACCAGTTCATTAGGGCGGTAAGTGTCATTGTATTCCCTTTTTACAACACCATTTTCTAATTGCTGTTCATATTCTGTTGTAGCCATCCAGGTACCTATAACTGATGGTGGCGCGCCATTATAATTGGCGGTGATGGTTTTACGTAAAGTGGTGCCAAATTTGGCATTTTTGTAAACCAGGTCAAACGTAAAATCAATATTGGTTTTTATACTATCTGTAGTGGTGGTACGCAGTGTTATCTTTTCACCACTGCTGGTAATAGCCACTTTAATTTTGTTGTTTGATACGTTCTCTATACTAAAATTAGCTGCAGGTGCAATTTGCAGGTTGGTTTGTTTTGGTGCGGTAGGTATAGGATATACAAACGCAGACATTTCCGGCAATTTAGGGATGTATTTTTTTGCGAAGGCTACACTGGTTTTAAAGCGGTTATATATGTCTTGCAAATTGTCAGTATCGGTAAATATTGCCGCTAACTGGCCTGCCAAATTTGTTTTTTGAGATACACTGATTGAGGCGTATGTTGCCATTACCTGGCATGATGCCGCAGGCAGGCTTTTACTAAATGTAAAACTGGCATTTGTTGCGTATGGGTTTAAGCTGTTTACTTTAACTTTATCAACGTTTTGCTGTTTGGTAATGTTGTTTAATTGATCAACGCTAAATTCAATCCCAATCATATTGGTAATTTCATCAATCAGGTCAAGCGCCTTTAATAGCTTGACAATGCTGTAAGTACCTGAAATTGCCGCGGCTGCCTTTGAAACAAAAGTTGGCTCAGGTAACATTAGCAAGGCTATAGATACCACGCCGCTTGCTATGCATTTTTTTACGGTAAAAGCATAGGATCTGCCTTTGTCAACTATAAGGTCGCCGGCATCAAAGGTTTTTAACGCGTTGGTGTTAAATGTGGGCGACGTATTGGCCAATTTAAGCTCGGCCTCGGCCTCGGCTGCTGCCTGCCTCGACATAATAAATGCTAATTCTTTTTTCTCTTCATCGTTTAGCGCAGCATAGCTCTCTTCAAACGCTTTTTCAAAATCATTTAAGGCCGATTTGTAAGATGCCAGCTGAGGTTTATTTGCCAATGCTTTAGCAGTATCAAGCTGGGCCTTAAATTTGTTTACTTCAACCTGTGGGTTAGCTATGGGCGTATACGCGTTAATGGTAATTGATTTTGCCGCAGTAATGCCCATGCTGCTCAGATCAACCGTCTGCGTGCCTGCAGGTATATAGGGTACAGAAAAATAGGCAATTTTATCGGCAGACTTAACTACTGTAGCTGTTTTGCTTCCAATCTTAATTTGCCAGGTGTCCTTATCAAGGCTGGTAGTTGATGTAAGTATAACCAAGTCGCCCGGTAGCGCCGATGTTTTATCAAGCGTTATTTGTTTGGTTGTTGGGGCAGGTGTGTCTGTACCATTGTTACTGCCTTTTTTACATGACCCGGTAAACAGCAGCACAAAAGCTGTGGTTAACAGCAGGCAGCGTTTTAAAAGTATAGTTTTTTGCATAATTGGGGAAGTGTTAGTTAAGGCGTAAAGTTCTGATTACGTGCTGCTATGGTCAATCCCCCATTACAGGGATTTATTATGAAAATCAGGTAGTTTGTGTAACAGTAATGTTGCGGCTTAGTGAGTAATATCCCCGTAATCAGGTATTTACAGGCCTAATAACAGGCTGTACTTTTGCTGTAAAAACACTTCACAATGAAAAAAACCTTACTAATTTGCTTAATAGCAATCACTGCCATTATTGGCTGTAAAAAAGACGAAAACAAAGTTGCCGCTTCTAAATTAATTGGCTCCTGGAGAGCTACCATTGAGTTTAGCCAAAGCTATGAAAATGGTACATTGAAGTATAAAGACACTTCTAGATATGACGGTGCAGATGAATTAAACCTCGTTTTTACAACCACAGAAATGAAGATTTATGAAGATGGCGATCTTGAAAATACATCTGCATATACCTACAGTGATAACAAACTAACTTTTACTGATGAAGACGGCGACAAACAAACACTTGGCATCAGCTTTGGTGGCGATAACCAGTTTGTAGCTACCGACGACTATACTGAAACGTATAATGGCGTAGTTCAGCGTTTTGTATCAGCGACAACCTTTGTCAAAAAGTAGTGTCCTGATTTGGTCATACAAAAGGCTCCGGGAAATTTTCCGGGGCCTTTTTGTTGTTATGCAGTTCTAACTTAGCTTTTATCAGATGTGTACTTTGTTTTAGCATATCTGTATAATTGCTTTACTGCCAGGGATATTTTCTAAGGTCCCTTTTTGTAGTCTGAAACAATACGATTTTATTAAATAAGCCGGCTACAAAATATAAACGGTAACATTTTTGGTGGCACTATTTTGTCAGTAAAGTGATCCAAATCGCATAAAAAATGTCCTGAATTTGCCCTGAATTAAACGGGAAATTCAGGATTTATATCGATAACGTGCTGGTTTTTACTGATTTTACCTGGCAAATTGACCCAACTGATCCAAAATGGACACCCATTTAAAGTGGATCACTTGACCGGTAAATTCTTCCCAAAATCACAGATTCACTCCCTTCCTCATTAACTTGTCACTATACTTTCATATCACCAATAAAAAGTACAACCATCGGCATAAAAAATTAACTTTGCGGCTGTAAACAAGTAACCCCTTTGGAAAGAACATTAATTATAGGCACACGCGGTAGCGAACTTGCCCTTTGGCAAGCCAACTTTGTTAAAGACAGTTTAGCTAAAGCCGGCATCACTGCCGAGCTGAAGATCATTAAAACACAAGGCGACCGTATACTTAATTTAAGTTTTGATAAGCTGGAAGGTAAAGGCTTTTTCACCAAAGAGCTTGAAGAAGAATTATTGGCAGGTACTATTCACCTGGCTGTACACAGCCACAAAGACTTGCCAACTGAAAACCCTCCGGGACTCATCATCGCAGCAGTATCAGAGCGGGAAGATCCGTCTGAGCTGTTGCTGATATTGAAAGATTGTGTGGATGTAAAGCAAAAGCTATCGGTTAAATACGGCGCTATTGTAGGTACATCAAGCAACCGCCGCAAGGCGCAGCTGCTTGCCTATCGCCCCGACCTGGAGATTGAAGACCTGCGCGGCAACGTACCCACCCGCATAGGCAAACTGCGCGACGAAGGCTATGATGCCATTATGCTGGCCAAGGCCGGCGTAACTCGTTTGGGTATTGACCTGAGCGAGTTCCATGTTGAAGAGCTTACACCTAATGAGATTGTACCTGCCCCGGCACAAGGTGCCCTGGCTATCCAGATCCGCGAAAGCGATGCAGAATTGCTGGAAGCTTTGCAGGTATTGCACCACCCTGATGTTGCCGAGCAGCTGGCGGTTGAGCGTACTGTGCTTAAGCTATTTGGCGGTGGCTGCCACCTGCCACTAGGTGTGTATTGCCGTAAAGAGGACGGTAAGTTCCAGGTATTCACCTCAAAAGCTGAGGAAGGCGACCAGTTCCCGGACCGTTTGTTCTTAGAGGCTGATACTACCGAAGGCCTGTCGGCTAAAGTAGTGGCCGCATATAGTCCTGAACGTAAATTACCATCAAGCGTGTTCATATCCCGCGAAGTGAATGAGCAAAGCTATTTCCGCAGGGCGCTGGCTAAGCATAATATACAGATTGATGACCGTTCGCTGATTCGTACCGTACCGGTGATCAATAAGCTGGACTCATTTATATTAAAATATGTAGACTGGGTGTTCTTTAGCAGCAAAAACGCCGTCGAATACTTCTTCCAGCTACAACCTGTATTACCTAAAGACGTTAAGTTTGGGGTGATGGGCGCAGGCAGCGAAGAAATGCTGCGCAGAAAAGGGTACTTCGCTAACTTTACCGGCCTTGGCATTGACCCTGCTGATGTAGCCGAGGAGTTTGCCAAATTGGCTAACGGCACACAAGTGCTGTTTCCGGGTGCCCAGGAGTCACTTAACAGCATCCAAAAAGGTTTGTCACCAGAGACCAAGGTAATTAACCTCGCTATTTATGAAACCGTGTTAGAAGAAGAAGTAGAAGGATCGGGCGCTGATGTGTTGGTATTTACCAGCCCATCAAACGTTGATGCTTACTTTGCTGATAATTTGTTAGACCCATATCAAAAAGTAATTGCCATAGGTAAATCAACCGGCAAAAAGTTTGACGAAATGGGCGTAAAATACACACTACCCTTTAGCCCCGACGAAGTTGGGTTAGCTGAAGCGGTGTTTGGATTGTAAGGCAGTCCATAGTCGATGGTCGATAGTCCATAGACTTTAAACGAAGTAAAAACATCCATGGACTATCGACCATGGCCTATGGACCAAAGTATGTTGCAACGACCAAGAAGAAACAGAAAAAGTGAAGTAATACGCCAAATGGTGCAGGAAACGCATGTTAGCGCGGCTAACCTGATCTTCCCGTTGTTTATTGTTGATGGTGTTAACCAAAAGACAGAGGTGTCGTCAATGCCTGGTATCTACCGGTACTCTATTGATAACCTGCTGCGCGAGGTGGAAAGCTGCATGAAATTGGGCTTAAACGCTTTTGACTTGTTTCCTAATATTGACGAAGCTTTAAAAGACAAGTATGCTACCGAAAGCCACCGTGAGGAGGGCTTGTATCTGCGTGCTATTCGCGAAGTGAAAAAGAACTTCCCTGAAGCCTGTGTAATAACAGATGTGGCGATGGACCCATACAGCAGTGATGGCCATGACGGTATAGTGGAGAATGGCCACATATTGAATGATGAAACGCTGGAAATCTTAGGCAAAATGTCATTAGCACAGGCGCAGGCCGGTGCAGATATCATTGCCCCAAGCGATATGATGGATGGCAGGGTAGGGTATATCCGCAAGGTATTGGATGATAATGGTTTTAGCGGCGTGTCTATCATGTCGTACTCGGCTAAGTATGCCAGTGCGTTTTACGGTCCGTTTAGGGATGCCTTAAACTCGGCGCCTAAGTTTGGAGATAAAAAGACCTACCAGATGAACCCGGCCAACCAGCGCGAGGCTTTGATTGAAGCAAGACTGGACGAAGCCGAAGGTGCAGATTTCCTGATGGTAAAACCTGCATTAGCTTACCTGGACATTATAAAACTAATAAAAGACGATACCGAACTACCGGTAGCTGCCTACAATGTAAGCGGCGAATACGCCATGCTGAAAGCCGCCGTACAAAAAGGCTGGCTAAACGAGCAGCGTGCTGTTACAGAGGTGTTAACCAGTATCCGCCGTGCAGGTGCTACGGCGATACTGACGTACCATGCTAAAGAGGTGTTGGAGAATGGGTGGCTTTAGCCACCAGTTGATAGTCTATGGTCGATAGTCCATAGACAGAAGAAAGTGATAACATTACAATAACAAAACTATGGACCATGGACGATGGTCTATCGACTAAAAATATGTTAGATAGTATAAAAAAAATGTTTTCTAATGATGACGACCTGCCGGTGAATACTACCGGTAAGCCGGATATCAGCAGGGAAAAATCTGCCGAATTGTATGCTAAGGCAAAAACGTTTTTTCCGGGTGGGGTAAACTCGCCGGTTAGGGCCTTTAAATCTGTTTACGGTACGCCACTATTCATAAAAAAAGGCGATGGCAGCCATATCTGGGATGCAGACGATAACGAGTTTATTGACTACTGCTGCTCATGGGGGCCGCTTATCCTGGGTCACAATCACCCAAAAGTTAAAGAGAAAGTAATTGAGGTAATGCAAAACGGCATGTCTTTCGGGGCGCCTACCGCGCTGGAGAATGACTTGGCCGAGCTAATCCTTAAAAACAACAAATACATACAAAAACTGCGTTTTGTAAGTTCGGGTACAGAGGCTGTAATGTCGGCTATCCGATTAGCCCGTGGTTATATCAAAAGAGATAAGATCCTGAAGTTTGAAGGCTGTTATCACGGTCACTCAGACTCTTTATTGGTTAAAGCGGGCTCGGGCCTGGTTACTTTTGGCGAAACCTCATCAGCAGGTGTGCCAAAAGCTTTTGCTGATGAAACTATTGTTATCGGCTTGAACGATGCCGAGGCGCTTACAAAAGCATTTGCTGATTTTAAAGATCAGATAGCCGCGGTGATCATTGAGCCTATCCCGGCTAACAATGGTTTGTTGCTTCAAACTAAGGGGTATTTACAGTCCTTAAGAGATATCTGTACTGCTAATGGCACGTTATTAATTTTCGACGAGGTGATCTCTGGTTTCCGTGTTGGCTTTGAAGGTGCTGCAGGTTACTACCAGATTCAGCCGGATATCATTACTTATGGTAAAATCATCGGGGGTGGCTTGCCGGTAGGTATGTATGGTGCATCTGCCGAGATCATGGGTCATGTATCGCCTGATGGCGGTGTTTACCAGGCAGGTACTTTATCGGGTAACCCGGTGGCTATGGCTGCAGGTATCGCTCAATTGACTGAGTTATTACGTTCGGGTTTCTATAAAGATTTGAACAACAAAACCGCCGAGTTTACCGAAGCTATCCAACGTTTCGCGACAGCGCGCAGCTATAAGTTTAAAGTGTTTAGCATCGGGTCGATATTTTGGTTCGCGTTTACAGGTCAGGAGAGCATCAGCAAAGCCGAGGAAATTGATCCGGCTAGCATGGAGAAATTTAAGGTAATGCACCGAGAATTGTTAAACCGAGGCATCTATATGGGCCCATCGGGTTATGAGGTTGGTTTCATTTCATCTGCGCATACCAAAATCGACCTTGAGAAAACAAAAAGAGCTATATTTGATAGTCTTGACTTAGTATTTAAAAAGTAAGTTAACCACAAGCATGAAAAGATCGCTCGTTATATTTTACGCCCTTATTACTTATGCCGCCGCGCAGTTAATTTGGTGGGGATATCAGTTGGTAAACCTGCAGCATAAAAAGCTGGGGATGATATTGAGCGAGGGATCAATGTTCATCATTGTGCTATCGTTTGGTGCTTACTATATGCACCAGTCTATTAACCGCGAGCGTAAGTTACAGGAGCAAAAAAAGAACTTCCTGCTATCGGTAACACATGAGCTTAAATCGCCTTTAGCATCTATCAAATTATTGCTGCAAACCATCCAGAAACGCGATCTGACAAAAGCGCAGATCCAGGATTTTATAGAAAAATCATTGCTGGATATTGAGCGTTTGGACGATATGGTAGAGAATATGCTGCTGGCCTCAAAAATTGAGAACCGCTCATACAGCTTTCCTAAAGCAAACTTCAGTTTGTCGGTATTGGTTGACGGTATTGTAAACCGCCTGCAACTAACGAAATGCGATGGTACCCAAAAGATCATCAATGCTGAAATTGAACCCAAGATTGAGTTTACCGGCGATAAATTTGCGCTGACATCGGTGGTAACTAACCTGATTGAAAACGCCATAAAATATTCAGGCCCCTGCGAGCCGGTAGATGTTAAGCTGTACCAAAGAGAAGGGAAGATCTATTTTCAGGTTGCCGATCACGGTATAGGTATATCAGATGAGGAAAAACCTCGTATTTTCGACAGATTTTATCGCGTGGGTAGCGAAGAAACCCGCAACACAAAAGGCACCGGCCTTGGTTTATACATTGTAAAACAAGTTTTGGATAAACACGAGGCAAGCATCAGGGTCAAAGACAATCGCCCTGTTGGAAGTATATTCGAGGTTGTCTTTGGACTTACATAAATCACAACACAATGCCTGGAAGAAAAAGAATTTTATTAGCCGAAGATGAAGACCATCTTTTAGAGGCCATTAAACTTAACCTTGAATTAGAAGGTTATAAAGTATCCACCGCCAATAACGGTAAAAAAGCGCTGCAGATATTTAAGGAAGAGCGTTTTAACCTGGTGATACTGGACGTAATGATGCCCGAAATTGATGGCTTTGTAGTAGCCGAAACCATCAGGTTAGAAAACTCTGAGGTGCCTATCATGTTTTTGACCGCCAAAAATACAAACGAGGACAAAATTGCCGGTTTAAAGAAAGGGGCTGATGATTATTTAACCAAACCGTTTAACCTGGAAGAGTTGATTCTTAGGGTTAACAATCTTGTAAAACGTAGCTTGAAAGGTGATGACCTGAAAGAGTTTAACAGCTATAAAATTGGTGATAAGACCATTCACTTTAACTCGTTTGAGCTAGTTAATGCCGATGGCAGCATCACCCCATTAACTAAAAAAGAAACCATGCTGTTGAAGTTGCTGATAGAGCGCAGAAACGAAGCCGTATCGCGCGAGCAAATTTTGGAAACTGTTTGGAACTATGATGTTTACCCGTCAACCCGCACCATTGATAACTTTATCCTGACGTTCCGTAAGTATTTTGAACCGGACCCGAAGAACCCGGTTTACTTTCATTCTATCCGTGGCGTTGGCTATAAATTTACAGATCAGCACTAATTAATGTTTACCAACAAGGCACGCATTTTAGTTATCGGGGCTTTTATTATTGCCATGGCAGTAGCCATCAATATGCGGGTTTATGAAATTGCCGCTGTTGTGGGCATGTTTATACTGATGCTGATATGGGGCTATTTTAAAGAGGGTACTGTAGTGTTGGCAGCCAAAGCTTTTCATAACAAGGATTATGAAAAAACCGAGGGTTTACTGCAACAGATACCTAACCCAAATTGGTTAAGCAAAAAACGCCGTGGTTTTTACGAGTTTATGTATGGCGGCGTCTATCTGCAAAAGCAGGATTACAACGAAGCCGAACACCATTATGAACTGGCAGCCCAATTTCCGTTACGGTCTGTAAATGACCACGTGGCAGCCTTGGTACATGTGGCCAACATCAGCATCCGCAAGAATAATATCCAAAAAGCGAAGGCTTATTTGTCGCTGGCAGACAAGCATCACGAAAAAACAACAGCCAAAATGAAGGATGTGATAAACAGGCTTCATCAGGAACTGGATAAAAAGTAGAAGATAGAATTAAGAGACAAGAATCAAGAGACAAGATAGCTAGGCTATACTTTTGACGCTTGACTTTAAAAATTATAAGAGACGGGAGAAAAGAATCAAGAGCCAAGATAGTGAGCTATCCTCTTGATTCTTGACTCTTGTCTCTTGACTCTAAAAAAACATGACAAATTCATTATTCTTAAAAGCAGCATTATCACAGCAAACAGAACGCCCACCCGTGTGGATGATGCGCCAGGCCGGCCGGTTTATGCCGCAGTATTGGGAGATCAAGAACAAATATTCTTTTTTGGAAATGTGCAAAACCCCCGAGATTGCCGCCGACGTTACCATGTTGCCGGTTGATCTTTTAGGGATTGATGCAGCTATTTTGTTCTCAGATATATTGGTTACCGGCGAAGCCATGGGTGGCGATCTGAGTTTTACCCAGGGCGTTGGTCCAAAGTTTGCCAACCCGGTACGCACCCAAAAAGATGTCGATAACCTGAGTACTGATTGCATCGGCGAACTGCAATATGTTGCCGACGCGATTAAAGTTATTCAGCAACGATTGAATGGCAGCATCCCGCTGATTGGTTTTGCAGGCGCGCCGTTTACGGTGATGAGCTATCTGGTTGAGGGTGGATCATCGAAAGACTTTAAATTGACCAAACTGATGCTGCACAATGAGCCTGAACTGGCTCATCAACTGTTATCAAAAATTGCTACCGTTACTGCTGACTATTTAAACCTGCAGATAGCAGCCGGTGTAAACGCGGTACAAATCTTTGATAGCTGGGCCCAGGCACTATCATGGGATGATTACACCGAGTTTTCGCACCGTTATATTGTGGAGATCATCAGCAAGCTGAACCGTAAAGATATCCCGGTGATATCTTTCTGTAAAGGTAGTTCGGTTTTCGCTCCGCTAATGGCAGAAGCTAAACCGGATGTTATTTCTATCGACTGGAACGTTGATCTGTTGGATATTAAAAACCGTTTACCGAAAGGCATTGCTGTACAAGGCAACCTTGATCCGCATATTTTGTATGCTGATAAAAAGGTGATCAAAGACCGTATCCACCGCCTGTTTGAACGTATGAGAGGTGAGAACGGATTCATTTTCAACCTGGGTCACGGTATTATGCCGGATATTCCGTTTGATAACGTGAAGTACGCGGTTGAGGTAATAAAAGAGTTTAAGTATTAAAACTATGTCATTACGAGGTGCGAAGCAACCGCACGCTGCAAAGTCCGCGATTGCTTCGTACCTCGCAATGACAAATTAACAAGGCAGGCTTTGCAGCAATATTACGACTATATATTAGCCATACACATCATCTTTGTAGTCTGCTGGATGGCGGGGCTATTTTACATCGTGCGCCTGTTTATTTACCACACCGAAGCACAAGAGCGTACAGAACCTGCCCGTACCATCCTGTCAGATCAGTTTGAAATCATGGAGAAGAAGTTGTGGTGGATCATTGCGACACCATCCATGTATCTGGTGCTTGCTGCCGGAATCGGGATGCTTACCATTAGGTCATACTGGCTGCAAATGGGCTGGATGCATATCAAACTGCTGTTTGTTGTAGGCTTGATAGCTTATCATTTTATCTGCCAGCATAAGATGAACCAGATGCGCAAAGGCATCTACAAGTGGACCTCAACCCAATTACGTTTATGGAATGAGTTGGCTACACTGATTCTTTTTGCGATAGTTTTCCTTGTAGTACTTAAAAACTCACTTAACTGGATATTTGGAGTTGTGGGGATTATCGCTTTCTCTATCGTTTTGATGATGGCAGTGAAGATTTATAAACGATTTAGGGAGCGAAAATAAAGTCCTTTAAATCAAGCTTTAACTAAAAATGCCCGTCTTTTGTGGACATTTTTAGTTAATAAGATGTTGTCATTTCGAAACGAGGAACGAGTTAGAAATCTTGTACGTAAGATTGATCGCATGTATAAGATTTCTCCTATCGTCAAAATTACATCGGAAAATTACTTCTTCTCTTCGATACTCACTACCACACTTGCCCTATCACCACTGCTTACAACCGGGTTAACACCAACCGTCATTAAGTATTTGCCTGAATAAGTTCCGCTTTGCATCTGCGAGTTACGCCCAGGCATTAGGTTAACTTCTCTAACAGTGTATATTTTATCAGCCTGTAAACCTTTTAATACTACAGGCCTGATAGTGCCAGAGCGGTAGCGATTGCTTACCAGGTAGTTGAACATAATAGCTTTACTTTGGTTAGGTTCAACATACATTACCGATGCTACGTCATTGCTCCATGGATCTTGCAGGCGATATTGGTCACCGTGCCATATCGCTTCAGAATATTCATTATAAAGCTTGATAGCTCCCTGTGCAAATTTAAGTTCGTTAGCTTCAAGTTTGCTTACAACAATATCAAAGCCCAGCTTACCCATCATAGCTACATCCGTGCGGAATTTAATTGGCTGCCTGCCCCAATCTGTAACGTGGTTTGAGCTGGTAAGGGCCGGGTAGAAGTATGAGTATTCCCATTGTATAAACACACGCTCTAACGGGTCAGTGTTATCACTTGGCCAGTACTCAGTAAAATATTTCAGCGCGCCATAATCAACACGGCCGCCACCACCAGAGCATAGCATAATTGGCACTTTAGGGTATTTGGCCCTTACACGATCTAACACCTTATACAAACCAAATACATAATCGGTATAAAAATTACCCTGATGGGCGATGGTAGCCGAGTTTGCATTAAATATCACCGAATTGCAGTCCCATTTAATATAAGCCAACTGCGGGTTTTTAGTAAACAGGTCGTCAACAATGTTAAACACAAAATCCTGCACCTTAGTGTTGGTCAAATCCAACACCAACTGATTACGCATATAATACTCCGGGCGTGCGGGTTGTTTAACCACCCAATCCGGATGCTTTTCGTAAAGCTCACTTTTAGGGTTCACCATTTCAGGCTCAATCCAGATACCGAATTTTACGCCGGTTTCCTCGGCTGTTTTGGTTAAGTATGCAATACCGTTTGGTAGCTTGGTTTTGGTGACTTGCCAATCGCCAAGGCCTGATTTGTCGCCATTGCGCGGATATTTGTTACCAAACCAGCCATCATCCAACAAAAACAAATCAACGCCTAAATTTTTGGTAGCCTTTATAAGTTCGGCAAGCTTCGGTTCGTTAAAATCAAAATAAGTAGCTTCCCAATTGTTTAACAAGGTTAAACGCGGCCCCATACCGTCAACAACTTTGTATTTACGTGCCCATTTGTGCAGGCCGCGGCTAGCTTCGCCTTTACCTTTATCGGTAAGTATGTATACAAACTTAGGGGTTGTAAACTCGGTGTTTGGTTTAAGAACATAGTCAGCAGCATGATTATTAATGCCAGCAATCAGTCGTAAATTGTTGTTAGGATCTACCTCAAAATCTATTTTAAAATTACCGCTCCATTCCAGGTTGCCGTAAAGTACTTGCCCTTCGTCTTCGGTAGCAGGTTTGTTAAGCGATACCATAAATACCGGCGGTTGGAAAAGATCTGCACGTGTACCCAACTTGCTATCCAATGTTTTTATACCGTGTGATAGTTTCTCTTCTTCAGGATGCATCTCCTGCGCCCACTCGCCGTTAAAGTGCGTAAGCCAATAGGCATTGTTTTGCAGATATAAGTTGGCCGACGCGTACTTATTTAAAACCACATCTTTCTTTTCGCGGTGTTTAATGACGCTCCACTGCTCGGTTACGTTCTCGTTAAAGTAAGTCTGGTAGTTAAGCGTTATATCAAAGTTGTAAACCGAATCGCGCAGCAAGATGCTTACCAGCGTGGTGTTATCATCAATCTTAGTTGTTTTATGGTCGACATATTTTAGGGCTAATGAGCGGTTGCCATCAGCATGGGTAACAGCAATGGCAGGCTCTAAAATGTTTACGTTGCCGGATGTTGAGTAAGCTTGGTTGGCTTCGCCGGTTGATGAAATATAGCGATATTGTTTAGCTATTGCTGCATATTCGGTAGCATTGTTAAGCTTGGCGCCAAAGTAAATCGAGCTTAATTCTTTTTTAGGTGTAACCTGTAAAACTAAGGCATTCTGTTTTGATTCCGCCGCTATAATAGTTTGGGCCTTAGTTGTAAAAGCAGGGGTTATTAATAAAGTAACAAGGGTTATCCTTTTAATAATGGTCATTGTTGTATAAGTTTTATACTGAAATAGATATAATTGGAAGGGCTAAGATAAAATATTTATCAGCAATGTATATCTGCGATATCGGCTATCTGTTAAGCATATTTTACGTTTACTAAATCAATCCAAAAAATATTTGTAACACCATGCAACCATTCGCTACTAAGTATCATCTTACCAATAAATGATGCTGCTAAAACCTACCTATACAATTGATCAATTAATTGCCCGTTGCAAGGAGGGCGAGCGCCAGGCACAGGCCTTGCTGTATAAGCAACTGGCCGGCAAGATGCTCGGTGTTTGCATGCGTTACGCAACGGACAAAATGGAGGCCGAGGATATGCTGCAGAACGGTTTTATTAAACTTTTTAGTAAGCTGAACGATTACCGCGGTGATGGATCATTTGAGGGTTGGGTTAGACGAATAATGGTACACAGTTCTATAGAATATTACCGCAAACATCATAAAATGGTACAGGTAATGGACGTTACCGATATGGATAACGAGCCATCAGTTAACCCGGCAGCTATGGCCAATATGGGCGCTAAAGATTTGCTGGCGATGATACAGCAGCTGTCGCCGGGATATAAAATGGTGTTTAGCCTTTATGCCATAGAGGGCTATTCGCACAAGGAGATAGGGGAGATAATGGGGATTACGGAAGGCGCTTCCAAATCGCAACTATCAAGGGCGCGCACGATATTAAAAGATATGGTTTTAAAAATGGAGGACAAGCACTATGGCTATGCAGGATAAGGATTTTGATAAACTATTTAACCAAAAGTTTGAAGACTTTGAGGTTGAGCCATCGCCAATGGCATGGGA
>JAZKET010000064.1:0-15355 GCA_040386815.1 Bacteroidota bacterium
ATATCCCGCGCGGGTAATAGTAAAAGGACGCTTATTTTTCATGATTTTGCGCAATCCTTCATAAGTTGCGCGTACCATTTGCATGCCATAAACGTTGTGAGCCTTACGGTGCGATCCACGGTGCCCATCATATTGGTGACGAACATCATCCGGGAAGGTACCGGTACCAAACACCGCAGGTTCGTTCATATCATTCCAAACACCGGCAACACCGGCATCAACCAAACCTTGGAACAAACCGCCCCACCACTCACGCACTTCAGGGTGCGTAAAGTCTGGAAACTGGCAACGGCCCGGCCAAACGTGACCTTCCATAAAGTAATCATCGCTTCGACGGCAAAAATATTTCTTCTCTTTACCTTCTTTAAACACCCAGTAATTATCATCAACACGGATACCCGGGTCAATAATTACTACGGTTTTAAAACCATCGTCGGCCAATTCTTTCACCATTTTTACCGGATCAGGGAAATACTTTTTGTTCCAGGTAAAGCAGCGGTAGCCATCCATGTAATCAATATCCAGGTAGATACCATCGCAAGGAATTTGCTGTTGACGAAAGGTATCAGCTATCTTCTTAACCTTCGCCTCTGGATAGTAACTCCAGCGGCATTGGTGATAACCAAAAGCCCATAGTGGTGGCATTGGATGCGTGCCAGTTAGCTTATGGTAGTTTTTAACCACATCCATCATGTGCGGCCCATGGATGTAGTAGTATTGCAATTCGCCACCATCGGCCCAGAAACTGGTTTTGTCACCCTCTTGGGCGCCAAAATCAAAATGCGATTTGAAAGTATTATCAAAGAAAATACCGTATGATATACCTTCATTGATACTAATATAGAATGGTATAGTACGATAAATCGGGTCTTGGTTCCACTGGAAAGAATAAGCATCCGTGTTCCAGTTTACAAAGCGTTTACCACGTAAGTTAAGGTCAGTCGGCTTATCGCCTAAGCCAAAAAAAGCTTCTTTAGGCGCGCTGGTTTTGGTACAGAACACATAGTAACCACCTGCAGCAACGTTCTCTTCCCAGTGCATAGGTACGGCGTCAGCGTTGGTTACCGTGCCGTTAGCGTCAGAGAATGATATAAAGAAATCAGCCTTGCGAATATGGCAGTTAATTACACCTGTTGATACACGAAATTCTTCATCGCTCTCAAACAAGGTAAATGCTGTAGCCGTTTGCGGCACTTTAGGTACACCATATGAGAACTCGTCCAGAAAAACGCCATGTGGTGCCAACCTAACACGAATGATCTCATCGGTAACTACAACAATTTCAACCTTAGCTTCGCCATCTGTAAAGAAAAACTTATTGCCAATTTGGTCTGCATGATTGGGGACGCCCAAATATTTTTTTATGATAGGTTTCAGCCCTATTACGGGGTTATTAACGTGCTGAACTAATTCCTCTTCTTCAGTGACTTTATTTAATTGCGGGTCTAATGTATTCTCTTCCATATACTAATTAAAATTTAGTTTTTGCTGCAATCCTAGGGGGAGCAAAATCAAAAACCATCAACAAATACCTGTTTTAACAGCTAATAAACGATTTTATTTTTAATAACTAACCCACATAAAGCCTTAAAAGATTGACAAATGTGAAAAATTACGAAAGTCGTAATTTTAAATACCAGAAAGTTAGATAATAGCAACAGACTTAAAACCCGTCGCTGTTAAATCAACCAGGGATTATTAACTTGCATAACAATGTCTTATACCCTATGAGTGATAAAAACATACCCTTCCAGATAATAAACTGGGATATGATACCCAAAGCAAATCATCCCGGCGAAGTGGGTAATTCAACCTGGCAAACATTACAATTTCCGGGCTTGCGTATACGTATAGTTGAGTATAGCGCAGGTTATATTGCAGACCATTGGTGCCAAAAGGGCCATATTGTACATTGTTTAGAAGGCATAGTTATATCAGAAATGGAAACGGGTGAAAAACCCATCTTAACCAAAGGTATGACCTATGTTGTTACCGATGAGTTAAGTTCACATCGCTCATTAGCACAAACAGACGTAAAACTACTGATCATTGACGGAGATTTCCTGAAATATCAACCGTAGATCATATTTCCAATCCACACATTAGTACATTTGCATATCTGCACATCCACAGGCTATCTTTGCTGCAATGACGCCTACTAAACAGCAAGTATTTTCTATCAAGAACAATGATGAGTTTAATGCTGTGGCTTTGCAGGCATTTAGACATCAGGCGAAAAATTGCACAGTATATGCCGATTTTATTTCCGGACTAGGAGTTGATGTTAATTCAATCACTCAAATCGAAGATATACCATTCCTGCCCATCCAGTTTTTCAAATCGCAACGTATTTTAAGTTCTACGGATGACGTACAGGTAACTTTCACCAGTTCAGGCACCACAGGCATGATCACCAGCAGCCATTTAGTAACTGATGTGAGTTGGTATGAAGAAAGTTTTCGCCACGCCTTTTCTTTGTTTTATGGCGGTATCACCAAATTCACCGTATTGGCCCTACTACCCGCTTATTTAGAACGTCCCGGATCATCATTGATCTATATGGCACAAGACCTAATCACCCAATCAAACAATCCGGATAGCGGCTTTTTCTTGTACAACCATGATGATCTGAATGCACAACTTATCCGCCAGCAACAGGCAAAAAAGCCCACGCTATTGATAGGTGTAACATTTGCCTTATTGGATTTTTTAGAACAAAACCAATTGAATTTTCCGGAGCTGATTGTAATGGAAACCGGTGGCATGAAAGGCCGTCGCAAAGAAATGATACGAGAGGAGCTGCATACCATTTTGTGCGATGGCTTTGGTGTAAATGCCATACACTCTGAATATGGCATGACAGAACTTCTATCGCAAGCCTATTCAAAAGGCAGTGGTATATTTAGCTGCCCGCCCTGGATGCGTATTATCACACGCGATACCAACGACCCGCTTAGCTTAACCACTCAAGGCAAAACCGGCGGTATAAATATTATTGATCTGGCTAATATCAACTCTTGTTCGTTTATAGCTACACAAGATTTAGGCAAGGTTTATGATGATGGTGGCTTTGAAGTATTGGGCCGTTTTGATAATGCCGATATACGCGGATGTAATTTACTGATAGCGTAAAAACTTAATAACAACTAACAGATAACAGAATTTGCCTATTTTTGCAACCTGAAAATATAAGAGATTTAAAATGATCGAGAAATTTTTACGCGACGAACAAGACCCAAAAGTGGTTGAGAAAGTATACAGTCGCCTTACCGACTTGCTAACCAGCGGCGAAGAAGTAATATATATAGCTGTACAAAAAAAGCCATTGGTTAACATATTACCCGATTGTGTAGCGATTACCAATAAACGAGTGTTGTTTTTTACCCCGGCAAATTTGGGCTTGTCTTTAAAATTTGTTGATTTTGTTTGGAAAGACATTGAAAATGTTTACACCAAAGAAGAGATCATTGGTGCAATTTTCAGCATAAAAAACACTACCGGCAGCGAAATGGGGGTTGATTACTTGCCAAAAGTACAAGCCCGCAAGCTATATCAATACGCGCAAGAGCGCAATCAATCAGAAAGAGAAGCCCGCCGGATTCGCGATCTGGAGCAAAAACGCGCCGAATCAGGTTCAGTACAGTTTGAAACACCATCGCAACCTGTAGCGGCACAACAAATTGCTACTCCCGCTCCAGACCCAGCGCCAGAGCCTAAACCAGAGCCAGTTGCTGCAGTGCCTGATGTTTTGACAGAAAAACTTAAGAAATTAAAAACCTTGTTCGATAACGGTTTAATATCGCAGGAAGAATATAACCATAAAAAATTAGAGTTGTTAAGCGATTTATAATTGCTGACAACTTATAAACTAAAAAGGGCTGGAATTTTATCCGGCCCTTTTTAGTTTATAACAATCTCGCATCAAAACCAAACGGTTTTTTACTTAATATCTTAGCTTTAATAGCTTTGGGGTGTAAGGGGTTAAACAGGTAATTGTATTCTTCGCTTACAATAGCCGATGGCACTTTGAGCATCAGTTCCTTTCCTTCGGCCAAAAAACGATTACCCATTTGCTTTAAAATATTCTGTTCAGGGAAATCCGTCCAATGTGGCGGTAGTATATTCATATCCAGTTCAATAAACGCGTCATCTGGCACATCTACAATCATCATACACAAATCATCAGGGATATTGGTAGGGCTTAAATGCGCCAACGCTTCCAACACAGCTAACGATCTTGACGAAGCGAGGTACACCATAGATTTACCTTCACTGTTCCAACGCCCACCATATAAACGGGCGCCATTGCCGCTTAAGTCAGCATAAATGATACGGGATATCCTGTAACAAAGCATTTAGGCAAAAATACCGTGCTCAATACGGCCAAGCTCTTTAAAAACAATATCAAAACCTATAGATGTATCTAATAATGAAACAGGTGTTTCACCCTTAAAAACATATAAAGGGGTTTTCATCCAAAGTTTAAACTTGTCAAGAGAACCAAATACTTCTTCGCCACGGGTATACAAACGAGCTAACTCAACAGCTTTTTCCGCATACTCAGTTTTAATGATCTCTTTATCATCATAACGCTGTAAGGTACGCTCTGAGATATGCAAAATATTTGCAAACTCAAAAAGCGTTAATGATATCCGCTTTGCAAAAGCCATTAACAAGTATTTTGATAAACCCTTACGTGTAGCCGTAAGGATATCAAAATCACTCATCAAATCAAACTGGCTGGCAGTGCTGCCAAATAAATTGCTAAACAGGCTTGCAGGTTGCGTAGCATACAAAGCCAATGGCTCATTTAAGTTGCTATCTGTAGTGTCCTCGCTCATTTTTATTACGACATTTAGTCAAAAATAATTACATTTTGTCGCAATTTCAAATTTTATTCCACATTTATTAAAAAATAATTCTTCTTACCCTTTTGTGCTACTAAAAACTTGCCACCTATTAAGCTATCAGTATCATAAATAGCATCAGGGCCTTCTATCTTGGTTTTGTTAATTGCAACACCACCTCCCTGAATCATCTTCTTAGCTTCGCCCTTTGACGGAAATACCGAAGTATTTGCAGCTAACAGATCGACAGCATTTATACCTGCCTGAAGATCGCCTAAAGCAATTTTGAAATTAGGAACCCCTTCAAACAAACCAATAATTTCGTTCTCGCTCAACTCATTTAAAAACTCAATGCCGGTATTACCGAATAAAAATTCAGACGATTTGATCGCTTTCTCGTACTCAGCCTCACTATGTACCCGGATGGTGATATCTTTAGCCAAAGCTTTTTGAAGAACACGTTGGTGCGGAGCGGCATCGTGTTCAACTTCCATCGCCTCTATTACGTCACGGTCAAGCAATGTAAATATGCGGATGTATGCTTTAGCATCAACATCAGTAGTATTTAACCAAAACTGATAAAACTGATAAGGCGATGTACGCGCAGGGTCGAGCCAAACCGCGCCGCTCTCGGTTTTACCAAACTTAGTACCGTCAGCTTTTTTTATTAGCTGCGTAGTTAAAGCATACGCCTCTCCGGCATCCTTACGGCGTATAAATTCAGTACCGGTTACAATGTTTCCCCATTGGTCAGATCCACCCATTTGCAGCACACAGTTATGGTGCTTCCATAAGTAATAGAAATCATAACCTTGTACCAACTGGTAAGTAAACTCAGTAAAAGACATCCCGGCATCTCCCTCAAGACGTTTCTTTACCGAATCTTTAGCCATCATATAATTTACGGTGATGTGTTTACCAACATCGCGTATAAAATCCAGGAAAGTAAAGTTTTTAAACCAATCATAATTGTTTACCATCTGGGCGCTATTGGCGCCACTGTCAAAGTTTAAAAACTGCTCTAACTGATTTTTTACAGCTTGCAGATTATGTTGCAAAACATCCTCTGACAATAAATTACGCTCAGCCGATTTACCTGAAGGGTCGCCCACCATACCGGTAGCACCACCAACCAGTGCATAGGGTTTATGTCCGGCACGCTGAAAATGTATCAGCGTCATGATCTGGGTTAAGTGTCCAACGTGCAGCGAGTCGGCAGTTGGGTCAAAGCCGATATAGCCGGAAGCCATACCTTTATTTAACAGTTCTTCGGTTCCGGGCATGATATCATGCAGCATGCCGCGCCAGCGTAATTCTTCAACAAAGTTCATTTTATAGCAATATTTTCATGCCGATATTCATCGGGCCGCCAAAGATAAGATAATATAAGTTTTATAACAGAATTACAGCGATTAACACCAATAGGAGTATCTTATTTAATACTGCGTCATAACTATTATACCGCATTATGCGTTAAACTGAACAGATATTTACCATATATTTTTCCTATTTTTAGGTTAAAACCCCAAAATGAATTTTTTATCGCACTATTATTTCGACCGGGATAGCACCGACTGTTACTTTATATTAGGTACAGTGTTGCCCGATCTTTTAAAAAATGCCGATAAAACCATCGTACTGCATCCCGAAAAATTAGAACACAACAATCCACAAATAAAAAGCCTGATTGCAGGCTGGAACAAACACTTAGCTGTCGACAAATACTTTCACTCATCCGAATTCTTTATCACACATTCGCACCAGTTAAAAGTATTGCTAACACCCGCTATAGAAGGCTCACCTGTTAAACCTTTCTTTTTGGGGCACATAGCTATCGAATTGATCATCGACAACCTGCTGCTTACAACCAACAGGCTTAAAGTTGACGATTTCTATGATCATTTAAAAGGCTGCGACCATACCGTCATAGAAGAGTTTCTAAACATTGCGGGCCTTAATGACACCGGCCGCTTCTTTCGTTTTTTTAACGGATTTAAAAGAGACGGCTACCTGCACACCTATTCAGAAACAGAACAAATAGCCTACGCCTTAAAACGTATTTGCATGCGCGTTTGGGACAACCCTTTTACCTCTTTGCATGATAGCCGCATCAATGAAACTGTGGCAGCCTACCGCCAACTACTTTTGCCTGATTTTATGATGATATTTTTTGAGATTGAAGGCAAACTTTTATCCCAATAAATGCCTCTTAACAGGCTGTGTTGTAATAACATCACCAAAAACCGGGTTACTACCATCAAAAAGCCTTAAAAATCAGCATTTAACAGTAAATTAAATTTTTTTGAATAAAAATATAGTTCTACCTTTGCAGTCCCAATTAACAAATTGGGAAAAGGAGATAAATTAATTAATGGCAAAAAAACAAGAAGCAGAAAAAGAATTAAAAGCTAAAGAAGCAGAACTGGGTACAGTTACAGCTCAAGGCGAAAAAGAAACAATTGAGTCAGAGGCTGATTCAATATCAATCGAAGAGATCAAATCTCAAATCGCGGTAGCTCCACTAGAAGATTTCGACTGGGATGCTGACGACAAAAAATTTGGTAACTACAGCGACAGCGAGCGCGAGAAAATGGAGAAATTGTATGATGGAACATTTAGCTCTATCACCAAAGGCGAAATTATCAGCGGTACAGTTGTAAGTATCAACAACAAAGATGTGGTATTAAACGTAGGTTTTAAATCTGACGGTTTAGTATCTGTTTCTGAATTCCGTGATACACCTGATTTGAAAATCGGTGACACAGTTGACGTTTTCGTTGAATCACAAGAAGATGCTAACGGTCAGTTAGTACTTTCTCGTAAACGCGCTAAAACTCAAAAATCATGGGAAAAAATTAATTCAGCACTTGATAATGATGAAATCATCACTGGCTTTGTTAAAAGCAGAACCAAAGGTGGTTTAATTGTTGATATTATGGGCGTTGAAGCCTTCTTACCAGGTTCACAAATCGATATCAAACCTATCCGTGATTACGATGTGTACGTTGGTAAAACAATGGAATTTAAAGTTGTTAAGATAAACCACGAGTTTAAAAACGTTGTGGTATCGCACAAAGTGCTGATTGAAGATGATTTAGAAAACCAAAAAACTGAAATTGTTGCCAAACTTGAAAAAGGTCAGGTATTGGAAGGTACAGTTAAAAACATTACAGACTTTGGTGTATTCATCGATCTTGGTGGTGTTGACGGTTTATTACACATTACAGATATTTCATGGGGCCGTATTGAGCATCCAAGAGAAGTTTTGGCATTGGATCAAAAAATCAACGTTGTTGTGCTTGATTTTGATGACGAGAAAAAACGTATCGCTCTTGGCTTGAAACAATTAACGCCACACCCTTGGCAGTCGCTTGACGAAGCTTTAGTAATTGGCTCTAAAGTTAAAGGCCGCATAGTAACTGTTGCAGATTACGGTGCATTCTTAGAGATTATTCCAGGTGTTGAAGGTTTGATCCACGTGTCAGAAATGTCATGGTCTCAAAACCTGCGCAACCCACAAGAATTCTTGAAAGTTGGCGACGAGATAGAAGCTCAAGTATTGACATTAGACCGCGACGAGCGCAAAATGTCATTAGGTATCAAACAATTAACTCCAGATCCTTGGCAAAACGCTGCTGACCGTTACGCAGTTGGTACACAACACGTAGCTACAGTTAAAAACATGACCAACTTTGGTGTGTTTGTTGAGTTAGAGGACGGCATTGATGGTTTGATTCACATCAGCGACCTATCATGGTCTAAAAAAATCAATCACCCTAATGAATTCACTAAAGTTGGTGAAAAATTAAACGTGGTTGTTTTAGAACTTGACGTTGATAACCGCAAATTAAGCTTAGGCCACAAACAACTAGAAGAAAACCCTTGGGATACTTTTGAAACAGTTTTCACTCTTGATTCAGTTCATGAAGGTACTGTATTGAAAGTAACAGACAAAGGTGCTATTGTAGCTTTACCTTACGGTGTTGAAGGTTTCGTACCTACCAAACACCTGGTTAGAGAAGACGGCAAAAGCGTTAAAGCTGACGAAACTGCTGATTTCAAGATCATCGAGTTTAACAAAGAGAACAAACGTATTGTAATTTCACACTCTCGTATATGGGAAGAAGCTCGCGCTGACGCTCGTGTTCAAGACTTTGAAAACCGTAAAAAAGAAGCAAAATCTGCAACTAACGCGGTTAAAAAAGTGAAAGATTCTGTTGAAAAATCTACTTTGGGTGATCTTTCTGTACTAGCTCAATTAAAAGAGCAAATGGAAGGTGCAGAGACTAAAGCAGCAACTAAAAAAGCAGCAGCTAAAAAATCTGAAGAAGAAGCTAACTAAGCTTTAACCGAATATTTTGTAAAGCCCTGTCAATTAATTGACAGGGCTTTTTTTGTTGAATTGTATTTTCTGCCGTCGGAATATCTACAATTTCAATACCGATTCCCTTGCGACTATCAGTACAAATCCTACCATAACCCCGTAAAAAACCTGCAAACGCAATCAAAGCAAGCATAGGCAATGGCCAATGCAATAATCAACCCAAACAAAAATTGTATCAGGTTTTCGCACTTACGATTTCTGAGAGGCACTTAACTAGGTTTTACTAATGCAAACATGAAGATAATTAATATTCTTAAAAGGAGTATACGTTATATTCATTTTTGTATTCTGAATAAGATATCACCAATCTTATTGGCGCAATAATCACTAAAATGATTACCTTTGCCCAAATCCACCCATACGATGCAAAACCTAACGCTGCTTGACGGTCAAAAGTTTCAAATCACCATTCAACGCCTGTGTCGTCAGTTGATTGAAAACCATAATGATTTTTCTGATACTGTTTTAATAGGCATACAACCCAGGGGTATTTACCTGGCAAAGCGCGTAGCTACCGAACTTCGCCGCATGTTACCAGATGTTACCATCCATCAGGGCGATATGGACATTACGTTTTACCGCGACGACTTCCGTCGCCGCAGCGCGCCCATCATCCCCAGCGAAACCAAAATGGACTTTATTATTGAAGGCAAAAAGGTTGTACTAATGGACGACGTGCTTTGGAGCGGCCGTACCATTCGTGCCGGTATGGAAGCAATGTTAGGCTTCGGCCGCCCACAAAAAGTTGAGCTACTGGCACTGGTTGACAGACGTTATTCGCGCCATCTACCTATAATGCCTGACTATGTTGGCATCGAAGTAGATTCCATTGCATCGCAAAAAGTAGTAGTTAGCTGGGCAGAAACCGACGGAGAGGACAAAGTTGTACTTGTGTCTGAAATTGAAAAATAAAAAATGAGTATGTCATTGCGAGGAACGAAGCAATCG
The DNA here is from genome assembly GCA_040386815.1 of Bacteroidota bacterium. Taxonomy (GTDB): domain Bacteria; phylum Bacteroidota; class Bacteroidia; order Sphingobacteriales; family Sphingobacteriaceae; genus Mucilaginibacter. The sequence continues at coordinate 10,180 of JAZKET010000064.1, forward strand.
CGAACTTTTCAAGTCGCATACTTTTCTCCTTGCGATTGCTTCAGTACGTTAGCAATGACAAAAACATATCCGATATAAGAAAATGGCAGAACTAAGCACAAGGCATTTATTAGGCATTAAAGGTTTAACCTTACAGGATGTTGAATTGATACTTGAAACGGCAGATCGTTTTAAAGATGTGCTTAATCAGCCTCAGATACGTAAGGTTCCGTCGTTACGAGATTTAACTATCGCCAATATCTTCTTTGAAAACTCTACGCGTACACGTTTATCGTTTGAGCTGGCAGAGAAGCGATTATCTGCCGATGTGGTAAACTTTGCTGCCTCATCATCATCGGTGAGCAAGGGTGAAACCCTGATAGATACCGTAAACAACATCCTGGCCATGAAAGTGGATATGGTAGTAATGCGCCACCCCTATGCCGGGGCAGCTACCTTTCTATCAAAACATGTAAAGGCCCAGATAGTAAACGCCGGCGACGGCGCGCATGAGCACCCAACACAAGCCCTGCTTGATGCTTATTCTATCCGCGAAAAATATGGTGATGTCGCCGGAAAAAAGGTGGTTATTGTAGGCGACATATTACACTCTCGTGTGGCCCTGTCAAACATACTTTGCCTGAAATTACTAGGAGCTGAAGTTATGGTTTGCGGACCAACAACCCTTATCCCTAAATATATTGGGGCACTGGGCGTAAAGGTTGAACACAACCTGCGCAAAGCCTTAAACTGGTGTGATGTTGCCAACATGCTGCGTATACAGTTAGAGCGTCAGGATATTAAATATTTCCCGTCTATACGCGAATACACTATGCTGTACGGTTTGAATAAGCAGATCCTGGACTCGTTAGACAAAGAGATCATTGTAATGCACCCTGGCCCAATTAACCGCGGTGTTGAGATAACCAGCGATGTTGCCGATAGTAAACAATCTATAATACTTGACCAGGTAGAAAATGGTGTTGCTGTGCGCATGGCAGTGCTTTACCTGCTGGCTGGCAAAAATCCATAATAATCTATATTTTATGAGGGTTTTTCGTGGTGGTTTTTTTTTGTTTTTGGTTGGGATTTTTTTTGCCATCAATACATCGGCACAAAGCCGTCAGCAACAAAAGACAGATTCGGTTTACAGGTTAATAAAAAGACACATTGGCACCAATGATGCTAATGCTATTTACGCCCTGGCCCATCCCCGCTTTAAGCAATCTATCACACTGGGTAATTTTCGAGACTTTCTTTTCAGAGAATTATTCTCATTGGGTGAGATCAAACAAGACTCGCTTGAATCTTTTGTGAACAACCTTACCGCAGGCTACAAAATAACATTCGACAAAGGCCCCATGCTGCTTACCATGAGCCTTGCCGACGACGATAAGCTGGCTTACTTTAAGCTTGAGCCATACAAAGCCGGGCCAACCATTAAACCAAAACCGGTTGCCACCAGCAATCCCCTAAAATCACAAACCGATAAGTTGATTGATTTGGTTACAAGGCGTTATATTCAAAAATCAAACACAGCCGGTTTAGCCATTGGTACACTGATAGATGGTAAAGCCAATACCTATTTTTACGGCGAAACCAAAATGGGCTATGAGAAATTACCCAATGCTAACACCATTTTTGAGATAGCCTCTATCAGCAAAACATTCACCGCTACTATTTTAGCCTGGTATGTTAACCAAGGCAAATTGCGGTTGAACGACCCTATAACAAAATACCTGCCCGATACGGTAGCTGCTAACCCTGCTTTGCAAAATGTAACCTTATTACAGCTAAGCAATCACACCTCTGGTTTACCAAGTTTGCCCAATAATTTTGGCAAGCAGAAAAATTATACTGACGCCAATCCATACAAAAACTACACCCAACAAATGATGTTCGCCTTTCTGAAAAACTGCTCGCTACGCAGCGAACCGGGAAAGAGCTACACATATTCAAATCTTGCAGTGGGTTTATTGGGGGTAATATTAGAACGGGTAAGCAAGAAAACGTATGAGCAAATGGTTACCGAAATTATTTGCAAACCATTGGCAATGAAAAGCACCACGCAACATTTAGCAACAACATCAACTGCCAATTTTGCTACACTGTATGATGAAATGGGGTTACAAACCCCTGCCTGGGATTTTGACGCGCTGGCTGCCTGCGGCTCACTAAAATCAACTGTTACAGACCTGTTGCTATATGCTAAAGCCAATATGGTAAAAACCGATAACAAACTATCGCAAGCTTTTGAATTAACCCACCAGGTTACTTTCGACAGAGACGCGCCGGTTGGTCTTGGCTGGCACATTATTACCGTTGAGGGTGTAAAATATATCTTTCATAATGGCGGCACCAGTGGCAGCAGCAGCTTTTTGGCATTTAACCGCGAGAAAAATATTGCCATTGTCATCTTATCAAACGCTACGGCCAGTTTAGATGCTACGGGGACAGGCATCCTTAGAACTATTCAATAATTAAATATTGATACTATCGCCAACCTTAAAAACCTGGTGAAACTTGATACCGTGCTTATCAAAGTGCCTGGTGTAAGCATCGTATCGCTGTTTAATAAAAAACTCCTTGGCGTAACCATCATGTACCGGCAGTATCTGCTTAGGTTTCAACCTGTCAGCAAAATCGGTTATGCGCAGCTCATTAGCAAATGGAGCCATGGTTACCATTAATAGTAGCTCAATCCCTTCATAATTCAGCAGGTCATTTTCCATCGAATCAACAGGGTGCAAAACCTTATCATTAATAATAAAGCCGGTCATTTGCGGTAACGGGTTATCTAAAATCGGTTCATGTATCAAATCAATAGCCTGTAGTTTAAATGGGCCAAACTGATGTGTGCCCTCATGTAATATGGTATGTTTAAGATCGGCCTTAACTAACTCGGCGCTAACCTGCGAGTTGGCGTACAGGCGGGCATCACTTAATTCAATTATCTTTTTCAAGACGTCGATATCGAGATGATCCGGGTGAATATGCGTTACAATAATCAGATCAACATCGGCAAACATTTCAGCGGTCACTTCTCCATCGGCAAAGCTAAACTTGCCTGGGTCGAACAAAAGCTTGTAACCATCTAACTCAAAAACTAAGCATGAATGCAGGTATTTGGAAATCTTCATATATAGCTGATAGTTGTAAGAATATACTAAGATAAGCGTAAAAGTCTATAACAGCTCATTCAAATCGTTCAGTCCGGAAATAGTTGCTACCATTCCCTTTTCGACTTTGCCAAATCCAAAATCACAAAAAATGAACGGCACGCCGGCTTTTTGCGCTGCTGTGTAATCGCCCATAGTATCACCTATGTAAACCGGGGCTTTCAGATCGTGATCTTTTACCACATCCAGAATATTGTCAGCCTTAGGCTGATTTTTGGTGCCATAGCATTGATGCCCATGAAAGTAATGCTCAAACCCACTAATCTTGAAAAACACCTCAATATAACCGCTTTGGCAGTTGCTTACTATGTAGAGCTTATATTTTGAGGATAGATATTTAAGCGCGTCTTCCAGACCGGGGTACAGGTCGCCACCTTTTTCGTAAAGTATCTCCAGTTCATACTTGCTGGCGTAGGTTTTAAATTCTTCGCGCTGTTCTTCGGTAAGATATGGTAACAGGGTTTCAAAAATGGCCTTATAGGTCATCCCGGTGATGGTGTGAATCAACTCTGGGGTAAAATCTTCCTTAATGTAATTAACATGCTGTTTGGCCGACTGCCAGGCTACAGCCACATTAGCAGAGCTATCCCAAAGTGTGCCATCCAGATCAAAAATTATACTGTCGAATTTGTTTTTAAGCGATGTTTCCATAGATGCCGCAAAGTTAGCCTTTCAACGGCTAACCAATGCTACTTCTGTATGGCTTAATTGACCTGAGCGGGTATTTTTATTTAAAAATGACGGTTTAAGGCGGCTGATCCAATAGCGCTCAAAGGTTTTGAGAGACGTCACCTTATAACCCTCATTCATCAAGCTCTTCATTTTATCAGTAGTAGCGTATATTAAAAACTGCCCTAAAGGGTAAACGGCCTTATCACTATCCTTAACTGTTATAATTGGCGACGCGATGTAAAAATTCATGGCCGATACATAATCATCTTCTATTTGTACAACAGATAAGTTTTCAGGATTATGCTCATTGATCCACACCGCTGCTTCGCTGCCGGCCTGATATTTTAATAGCGACGCGTAGAAAACCGTATTTAAATAAATGTTGATTAAAAACGACGCGATGAGCGTGCGCAGTATTACTTGCGGCACTGTTAAAGACGTAATTAGCTGCGGCAAAAATATCAAAGCTATAAAAAGCACAAGCAGGCAAATACCAATAGCAACGGTTAAAGTTTCAGGCTGATAGAGGAAGTGCAATGTCGACACCACCAAAATCAACAAAGCGATAATGATTAATTGTGTGATTTTAATGGCTTTTACTCCTTTGTCCGTCCGTAATCCGTACAGGTACTGCGCCGTCGTTATCGCAAAAAACGGGAACACGATGTTAAGATAATGTGGCAATTGAAATTTTGATGCAGAGAACAGCATGAACGTAAGCAACGCAGCACTAACGCAATACCATTCGGTTGCCTTTAAATGTTTGACACCATCTTTTATAAACTTAAATATCGCCACAAATAACAACAACGACCACGGCAAAAAGGCCCACAAGGTGGTATGAATAAAAAAGCTTGGGTCGCCATTACCTTTGATGGGGCCGGTGTTAAAGAAACGCCCAAACTGGCTATCCCAAAAAAAGAAACGAATACCAGAAACGTTGTGCTTGTCGAAGATCAATTTCTCCGGATGCGCATCAAACTGATCATATAAACAATACAGTTCGGGTAAAATAAATATCAGCACTAAAATAACCGCTACAAGCCAGCGCAGGTTAAATAAAGCTTTCCACTGTTGGGTAATAATGAAATGTCCGGTAATAGCGCCCCCTATCGGGATGATAGCGAACATCCCTTTGGTCATTATGGCGCAGGCAGTAAATACACATCCCCATAAAAGTTGCCAATAATTATGAGTTAGGTGAGCCTTATACAAATGATAAACCGAGGCGATGATTAAGCCGGTTAAATAAGGCTCTGCCCGGACATCGTTATTTGATAAAATTATATGTTGGGCGGTAAGTAATATCAGCGTAGCCCAAAGCCCCACCTGTTTATTATAAAGCG
>JAZKET010000064.1:15365-29399 GCA_040386815.1 Bacteroidota bacterium
AAAGCGCCTTACCAAACAAGTAAGTATAAGCTGCCCCTATAAATAAAAACAGTATAGCCGGCAGTTTATAGGCCCAGGTATTGATACCAAATAGTTTGAAAGACAAAGCGCTTATCCAGAAAGGGAAATGGGGTTTATCCAGCCAATCTTTGCCATATGCGTATAAGTCAACAAAATTGTTACGTTGTGCCATGGTTTTGGCAATAGAGGCATAAAGGGTGCCATCGGGGCCGGCAATTGGTACAAATAAACCGCTTAAATTAACCATAACAGCCATACCAATAAAAAGGTAAAGCCACTTTACGGCAATTGCAGGCGCTTGGTTTTGCATAAGCCGTAAAGGTAAGCAGAGTTTTGTTATTGGCTGATAAGGATTTTTTATATTAAATTTATAAGGTCGATACCCCAACGTCGATTTAAATAACCAAAAAACCGCATGATGAAAAAATTACTCTCAGCAGCGTTTGCGCTGTTATTAAGTCCGGCTATGCTTTTGGCCCAAACCGGCAAGGTGTTCGACAATTTGTCGTTACCTAGCAAAATATTAAAAGGCGACCGCAAATTTGCGCTTTACCTGCCCCCCGATTATGAAACCTCAAACCGTACTTACCCGGTGCTTTACCTGCTACATGGGTCGGGCGATAACCAAACCGGCTGGGTAACGTTTGGCGAGGTGCTGCGCATTACAGACAAGGCTATTGCCGACGGCACGGCTACCCCAATGATTATTGTTATGCCAGACGGTGACACTGGCCGCCGGGGTTATTTTAACGATGTTAAAGGCGACTGGAACTATGAGGATTTTTTCTTTCAGGAACTGATGCCCTATATCGAAAAAAAATACCGTGTAAAGGTTGAAAAACGCTCGCGCGCGATTGCCGGCCTGTCTATGGGTGGCGGCGGTACGTTAATGTACGCCTTGCATCATCCTGAATTGTTTTCGTCGGCCTGCCCTTTAAGTGCAGCTGTTGGCCCTTTAACAGTTGAAGAAACTATCCGCGGTGTTAAACGCCAGCTGCCAAACGCGCCTGATTCTATAGCCACAAACTACTTCAATCGTCACAGCGCCCTGGCTTTAGTAAACAACATGCCCGACAAGGATAAGAAAGCTGTACGCTGGTTTATTGATTGCGGCGATGATGACTTTTTATACGAAGGAAATTCGCTTTTGCACATTGCCATGCGAAAAAAAGGAATAGAGCACGAATATCGCAACCGCGACGGTGGCCACACCTGGACCTACTGGCGCGCATCGTTGCCTACAGTATTACAGTTTGTGTCCGACTCGTTTCATCAGTTTTAAACCATCCTACCCTCGCAAGCGTAATAGCCAATCATTACATAGGATGCACCTACGGAGCATTTTAATGTAAAAATTATAATCTACAAACAGGATATCCCTACGGGATTATTAAATGCTGACTCCTTCAGGGGTATCCTGTTTGTAGAAAAAATACATTTACAAGCACACGCTCCATAGGAGCGCCCTGTTATTATCCATTTTTGTCAATTCATTGGCTATTACTTTCTTTGAGGGAACGGCTTCGCATACGCCTTTTTAAGTCTTCCCGTTTGGGGAGATTTAGAGGAGTTATTTACCGATATCCCTGCGCTTGCAGTTCAAACAACTCTGCATAAATACCACCGGCCGATAGCAGTTCGTTGTGGCTGCCAATTTCTTTTAGTTCGCCTTTCTCTAATACCAATATACGGTCGGCCATGCGTACAGTGCTAAATCTGTGTGATATTAATATGGCCGATTTGCCCTTTGTCAATTCTGCAAACCTTTGAAATACCTCGTACTCGGCCCGCGCATCCAACGCTGATGTGGGCTCATCCAAAATCAATAACTGTGCATCGCGCATGTAAGCACGTGCCAGTGCTATTTTCTGCCATTCGCCACCTGATAGTTCAACACCATCTGCAAAACGCTTACCTAATTGCTGATCATATTTACCAGGCAACCTTTCTGTTAGTTTATCAGCAAGGCTTTGTTGCGCAGAACGCTCAATCAGCTCGCGGTTGTCTATTTTACTGATATTACCTACCGCTATATTATGGGCCACCGTCATTTGGTAGCGCAGGTAATCTTGAAAGATGATACCGACATTTAGGCGCAGATCGTTAAGATCATATTCGCGCAGATCTTTGCCTTCCAGTAAGATCCTCCCCTCGGTAGGGTCATATAATCGCGACAGCAACTTTACCAGCGTGGTTTTGCCGGCACCGTTTTCGCCTACCAAAGCCAGTTTTTCTCCGGGAAATAAGGTGAAGCTTAAATTCCTGTTTGCCCATCGGTCTGAATTGAGGTATTTAAAGCCGACATTCTCAAACACAAAACCCTCATGCAAAATTTCCGGAAAAGGTAAAGCATTATCCGACTGAGTTATCTTAGGTTTTATTTCAAAAAAATCAAAAAAATCGCGCAAATAAATAGCGCCTTGCGATACTGCTGTAAACCGGGTTAAAACCCCTTCAAGCAAACTTCGCAACTGTCTGAATGAGCCTGCTAAAAATGCCAGATCGCCTATGGTTACGGTACCTTCTATCGCTTTAAAAATAATAAATACATAGGCGGCATAATAGCCTGCGCTGCCCAACATGGCAAACAATGTACCCCATACCGACCGCTGGATAGAAAGGCGTTTGCTATCGCGATAAAAACTGTCTGATAACTTTTTAAACCTTTCTGTAATGAAACCCGATAAGTCAAAAATTTTTATCTCCTTGGCAGTTTGGTCGCTTGCTGCCAAATAGCGCAGATAGTCAAGCTCTCGCCTTTCGGGTGTTTGGCCGCGGGCCAATAAATAATTTCTGTCATTAAAATAAGATTCGCCCAAAAATGCCGGTATAATAGCAATCAACAGCAAAACAATAAGCCACGGATTAAAGGCCATTAAACCTGTAGCCAAAAAAGCCATGGTGATGATATCCTGCACCTGGCTCATAATCTGCGACAACAAGATGGTGCGTCCGGTGGTTTGCTGGCGGGCCCGTTCCAATTTGTCGTAAAATACCGCGTCTTCAAATTGATCAAGATCCAGGGTTGCCGCATGATTCATTATTTTAACAGACGTGTAGTTGCCAAACCGGTCGCCAAGCAGGCTGTCGGCTAGCGTAATAACACGGCTAAAACCATCGGTAAAAATAGCTAATGCAAACTCAAGGCCTACTAACTGCCACAAATGATGGGTATCTGCATTATGCGTTTTGCTTATTAATATAACACTATCAATAATGAGCTTGCCAACATACAGCAGTGCAACCGGCATAGCCGACCGTATAACGCGCAATGCAAAACTTGCCGTTGCCATTAACGGGTTAGTTTGCCAAACCAGCTTGAAAAATGGGGGCAAATTGCGTAAAGCTTGCAAGCGCTCTCTAAAAGTGAGCGTATCTTTAATTTTATTTATCTCAGGGCGGGCCAATAGATTGTAGATTACTTTTTCGCGGTATTTAATAGTTTATAGCCAACCAACTCATCCCAACGGCCGTTAACCGGGCGATAGTAAACCAACAGCTGATAATCATTTTCGGTTTCAAAGTGAGTACCCTCCATAGGAATATCGCTGCGGACACCTGTGCGTGCGTCAACCCAGATATATTCGTAATCGTAAACGCCTTGCTTTAAAAACTGGCTGGTAAAAAATCTGCCTTTCACTGGTTCGTATTCCATCTTACTCAAAGCATCAATCTTATAATCATTAAACCGGCCTACCAGATAAGCGGCACCGTCTTGATCTGATTTATTTGCCGCCAGGCTAAAATAGATATGCGCGTAATCTGCGTCGCGACGAGGCTCAAAGCCATCATTATTCAGTATAAAGTAATTACCGTTGTTATCAAACTGGAAAGAGTAACGAGTTTCGTTTCGTAGCGGATCGCCAAGCAGCATTACGGTGTTGGCTGTATCACGGTAGATACGCCCTACCCTTTCAGTATTAACACGCAGCGTACGGATATCAAAACGCCTAAATTCATTACGGCCCGCAAAATCATTAATGCTAACATCGTTATATATTAATTGCGTGCCGCGAATGCTGGTTGGCATTGCATTCCAGATACCGGTTTCCGGGCGCATATTTTGCAGCAGCAGTACTTTGATGTCGCGGTTTGGATTTTGCACGTTAAGCGCGCCATAGTTAACCTGAAAATTTACTTTTTGGTTAGTTTGGCGATAAGAAGGGTTAGACGATGTGATCACATCTGCCGACACACTTACCTTATTATTAACCACATAAAACTTACGGGTAAACGCCAGTTTGTTTTTATTGCTATCCTCATAAACCTTTAAAATAAAGTTGCCCGATATTTTAGGATTCATGTTTTGATTAGGCAGCCTAACTTCGTAGTGGGTGTATTTTTGTATGGTGTTGGTTGAGTAAACATAGTCGATGATCTTATCTTCTCTAAAACCTTGTAGATATTCTGCAATAGCAACATTTGTTGGCAGCCATTTGCTATCGCAATGCTCAAAGGTATAATAGTAGTTGCGCACACTGCCCCGCAGATCGTCAAAGGCTAACTGTAACTGCTCGCCGCTTTGCAAAACAATTACGGGAAAAGAGGACTCTTTAACCGCGTTATATAACTGTATGGATTTTATATGCTGATTAAAGACGGTATCGGCATATGGCTTTTGGGCAAAGCCGTTCAGACCGATAATTGTAAACAGAATAAAGAGGCCTTTTTTCATGATACAATATTAGGCAAAATAATGTTTGTCATTGCGAGGAACGAAGCAATCGCGAACGTTGTCGCGTGCGATTGCTTCGTCCCTCGCAATGACAGAAAGCATATTATTACGCCTCCAGCTCCATGATCTGCTCTGCCAGTTCTTCCCATTGTTGTTGAACTTTCGATAGTTCATCTTTCTTTTGGGCGTAGGCAGCGTTGGTATCTTTTAGTTTGGCGCTATCGTTATATATGTTCTCGTCGGCTAATTTAGCCTCAAATTCTTTTACATTTTTCTCTAATCCGGCTATCTGATCTTCCATTTTAGCCAAATCCTGGTTTAATTTTTTTAGCTGCTGATGTTTGTTTTCAGACGGCTGGCTTTGCTTAACTGGTGTGGGTTTCTGCTCCTCTTTTTTAGGTTTCGGCGCAGCAACCTCAACTTTCGGGTCTACCTTACGTTTAGCGTTCCACTCATCGTATTCGGCATAAGTACCCGGATATTGTTTTATCTTTTGATTTTCAATGAACCAGATCTTGTTGGCCACATTGTCAAGGAAATACCTGTCGTGCGATACAACGATCACCGTACCTTCATATTGATCAAGCGCCTGTATTAATATATTCACCGAAGCCATATCCAGGTGATTGGTAGGCTCATCCAGTACCAGGAAGTTAGCATCGGCAGTAAGCGCTTTAGCTAACGCCACACGCGATTTCTCGCCACCCGACAATACTTTTATCTTTTTAAATACATCATCGCCGGTAAACAAAAACGAACCTAAGATGGAACGCAAATCTGTTTCTGAATGTCTTGGCGCAAATGCCTGTAGTTCCTGCAATATCTGGTTCTCCAGGTGCAAACTTTCTAACTGGTGCTGCGCAAAGAAAGTCTGGCTAACGTTGTGGCCGGTTACTGCGGTACCTGCATATTCCTTATCGGCACCTGCAACAATACGCAGCAAGGTTGATTTACCTTTACCGTTGGCACCAATAAGGGCTATTTTATCGCCTTTTTCAATTATAGCTTCGGCATCATCCAAAATATCAATATTAGGATACTTTTTGGTGATATGTTCCATAGTTACCACATGGCGGCCCGATTGCTTGCTGAATTTGAAGCTGAAGTTTACCTCGGGGTTATCATCGTCAACATCCTCTACACGCTCCAGCTTATCCAGCATTTTGATACGCGATTGCGCCATTTTTGCTTTAGATGCTTTGGCGCGGAAACGTTCGATCAACTTCTCTTCCTGCTTTATTTTTGATTGCTGGTTTTTAAACTCGCCGCGCTGAATTTCGGCACGCAGGGCTTTCTCTTCTAAGTAGAACGTGTAATTACCCGCGTAAACGTTTAGTTTACCTTTACGCGATTCTACGGTGCGGTTGATTACTTTATCTAAAAACCATCTATCGTGCGATACAATGATGATAGCTCCGGTAAATGCTTTCAAATAATCCTCTAACCATTGTATAGACGGTAAGTCTAAGTGGTTGGTAGGCTCATCCAGCAAAAGAATATCCGGCGCCTGCAATAATATCTTAGCCAGCATTACCCGCATACGCCAGCCACCTGAGAAAGTGCTTAGCTTACGCTGACAATCAGCATCGCTAAAACCTAAACCGGCTAAAATTTCGTGGGCTTTGTATTCGATGTTATAACCATCAAGCGCTTCAAACTCTGACTGCTTGTCGCTTAGTTTGTGGATCAAATCCTCGGTGTAATCCGTCTCCAGCTTTTGTAGTAAAGCTTCAATCTCGTCGTGCAGTTGGTTTTGGCGCTCAAAAGCTTCCATGGCCACGTGAACAATATTCTTGTCAGACGAGTAGGACAACAGATCCTGGTTAAGATAACCCATGGTGAGGTCCTTAGCCATTGATATGGTGCCAGATGTTGGCTTATACTCGCCGGTTATTATTCTTAAAAGTGTGGTTTTCCCGGTTCCGTTTGCGCCAATAAGGCCTATTTTTTCACCGGGTTTAATATGCCAGTTAGCTTCGTCATATAATGCCCTTGCACCTATCTCGAACGTCAGATTATTTATTGCGATCATTTGGCCGCAAAGGTACGGTTTTGAGGTGGAAAGGCGAAAGGTAAAAGGTGAAAGGTAAAAGGCTGCAAGCGAAGCCTATGCCAACATAAACTATTGTACAACAAGTAAAAACCTTTTACCTTATGCCTTTTGCCCCAAATTATCCCTTCACTGCTTCTAACCACGTATGTGCCATCAAAGCTGCACCGGCAATTGATGGATGCACACCATCGCCTGTCCAATAGCTTGGTGGGGCTTGGGTTATAGCTTTGTCAAAAGCGGTTTGATAAGCCACAAACGGCGCGTTGTATTCTGCTGCGATGTCTTTAGCCGCTTTTCTAAATTTATCAAACTCAGGGTACCAATCTTTGGTTACCGCTTTTACATTTAATACACCAAATGGTTCGCAGATGATCAATTTTACATTTGGCAGGGCCGCTTTGGTACGATCTAACAGTTTACGATAATCGCCAATATAATCATCTATAGTGCCTTTGTAGCTGCCGTTTAGGGTGTGCCAGTAATCGTTTACACCAATGTGTATGCTTAAAATGTTTGGTTTTATCTCTAATGCTTCTGCATCCCAACGGGCAGCTAATTGGTTAACTTTGTTTCCGCTAATGCCTTTGTTATAGATCTTCAAATCTTTTTCAGGATTGTTTAGCAACAACTGGCTGGCAGCCATGTAGGCATAACCATTACCCAATGCGCCATTATTATTTGCCGACCAGGCGTTGCGGTTATTACGGCCAGAATCGGTTATCGAATCGCCCTGGAAAAGAATGATATTACCTTTCTCAATACTTACTTTTTTTCCTTTCGGTGCAGCTGCCAAAGCTTCGGATACGATGCCGGGGATACTAATGGCTGCTACTGCGCCTAACGACGCGTTGCGGATAAAATTACGACGATTGGGTTGCGATGATTCTTTCATTTCAGGATTATGGGATATTTTTAAGCTTATTGCGCGGCAGGCGCGGGTTTAATATTGTCCGACTAAACTACAACATTCTTTTAAAAATCAAAACATTAAACAATTAACTTTGCGGCCATGTATCAGTTGATAAAACCCATCCTATTCGGTTTCGATCCCGAGAATGTTCACTACTTTGTAACCCGCAATCTTAAACGCTTTAACCGCCTGCCAGGCGGAGCTGCCATAACCCGCGCCACCTGGGATATGAAAGATCAAAAGCTTGAAAAAGAAGTTTTTGGCTTAAAATTTATTAACCCGGTTGGCCTGGCTGCCGGCTTCGATAAAAACGCCGAGGTAATAAGCGAATTAGCAAACATGGGCTTCGGTTTTATAGAAGTAGGTACAGTTACGCCCCTGCCCCAACCAGGCAACCCAAAACCACGCATGTTTAGAAGCCCTGCCGATAAAGCAATAATCAACCGTATGGGGTTTAACAACCTTGGTGTTGACGTAGCTGCCGAACGCATCGCGGCTTATCGCAAAAACGCCCCGGCTGCGCAAAAAGGATTGATCATTGGTGGCAACATCGGCAAAAATAAAAATACGCCTAATGAGGATGCGGTAAGCGATTACATAAAATGCTTCGACCGCCTGTTTGATGTGGTTGATTATTTTGTGGTAAACGTAAGCTCGCCAAATACGCCAGGCTTGCGCGATCTGCAAGAAAAAGAGCCATTGATGGCCCTTTTAAATACCCTGCAACAACGCAATCGTAAAAACGACATCAGTCGCCCTATACTGTTAAAAATCGCCCCAGACTTAACTGATGAGCAGTTAGATGATATTGTTGAAATAGTGCAGCAAACTAAAATTGCCGGCGTTATAGCTACCAATACCACCATTGATAAATCATCACTTACAAACGAAAGCTTGAAACAAGAAGCAGGCGGATTAAGCGGCGCGCCGCTAACTAAACGATCAACCGAGGTAATACGTTATTTATCAAAAAAATCAAATGCGTCATTCCCTATCATTGGTGTGGGCGGTATACATTCTGAGGCCGACGCGATAGAGAAATTAGAAGCCGGCGCATCTTTAATACAACTTTATACCGGCTTTATTTATGAAGGACCGGGGTTGATCAGCAGAATCAATAAGCGAATTTTATCGCTATTATAAATATTTGTCATTGCGAGGCACGAAGCAATCGCACGCCAGCAAAGTATGCTACCTGTCAGCGTGCGATTGCTGCGCTCGTTCCTCGCTCGCAATGACAGAATAGTAATATGAACAAAAAAATCCCGCCGACACTGTCGACAGGATTTTAAAAATCACAATCTATAGATAGATTATTTTAGTGCAGCAGCAGCTTGTGCTAAAGCAATATTGTTGATAGTTACCTGGCTTTTAGGTGACTCTGCTGAACGGCTACCAGCTTCAAGGTTGGTAGCATTTTTCAAAAACTGAACTTCTAATCTTGAGAAAGTTTTGTTTCTTCTATCTTTTCTTTTTAAACGTGTTACGCCCATGACATTTTTAATTAATACTGTGTGTTAAATAAACCCTGAGGTCGGAAGCGGAGTCGAACCGCTGTAGGAGGTTTTGCAGACCTCTGCCTAGCCACTCGGCCATCCGACCTTTTTCTAAAGGATTGCAAAAATAGTAATTATTTATTGCTTGCCAACTTTATTTGAGCTTATTTCTACTTATTTCTGAACAAAATATTGCGGTAGCTATGGCAACGTTCAATGATTCGGCCTCGCCACCCCTTGGTATGGTAATGGCTTTGGTTACTAATTGCTTCACCTCATCACTTAAACCATTGCCCTCGTTACCCATAACTATCAGGCCTTCAGCACCGAAATTGGTAGTGTAAATATTTTCACCATTAAGCAAGGCGCCATAAACAGGCAGCTTAGTAACGGCTAAAATTTGAGGCAAATCAACATAATGAACATTCATCCGCGACAACGAACCCATAGTAGCTTGCACTACCTTTGGATTATAAACCTCAACACAATCTTCAGAACAAATAATATTTTCTATACCAAACCAGTCGGCAGTACGTATTATAGTGCCCATATTGCCCGGATCTTGAATTGCATCCAACACAATGCTAAATTTTTTGTTAAGGCTTATAGCGTTTAAAACCGGCCATTGTGGTATCTTAACAACAGCAACCACATCGGGCGCGGTTTTAAGGGCAGTAATTTTTTCCATCGCGGCAGATGAAATCTCAATAGAGTTTATTTTCTGCGATAATTTGAGCATTTTTGGGGCAATGTCTGCCGTATGGTAAACAGCTTCAATTTGGTAGGCCGAGTTAGCAAATTCGGTAACCGACTTGTAGCCTTCAACCAAAAACAGGCCATGCTCCTTACGAAACTTTTTGTGTTGCAGGGATTGTAAAAAACTGATATTAGATTTTGAAAGCATATATAAGTACAAATAGATACCGTACTGCAATATTAAGTATTTTGCTGCTCTTTATAGGCTCGGGCTGTAGTTTAACCCGTAATCTGAAAGATAACCAGGCATTGGTACGTAAGATTACTATTAACGGCATGGACGATGAATTTTCTGAGCTTGCCGTTAATTATGTTGATAAGCAACAACAGCCTAACAACATGCTTAACCTGCAGTTGTACTACACATTTAACAAAAGCGGTAAGAAAAACATTGGCGAGCCACCTTCTATTTTAGACAGCAATTTGGTAGAGTTTTCGCGTTTCCAGATAGAACGCTTTATCCAGAGCAAAGGCTATTTAAAGGCTACGGTAAGCGATAGCATTATCATCAAAAAGAAAAGAGCCGAACTGGTGTTTAATACTGTGCAGGGGCCGCTTTTCCGCTTGCGTAAAATAAGCGATAGCATTGCCGACAAATCTGTACGTAAATTATATCGCGAAAACCGCAACTCGTTCTCGCACCTACAACCGGGCGGGCGTTTTGACACCGATAGCCTGGCGTATGACAGGGATGCCTTTTATCAGGTAATGAAACGCAACGGTTATTTTGATTTTTACAGGCAGTATATCAACTTTAATTACGACTCGACCTTTAATAGCAGCGTTGTAGATCTTACCCTGATCATTGATAACCCTGCCGATAAAAAGGCCCATCCTACTTACCATATCAACAATACGCTAATTACAATTACAAAAAGTAATGGGCGCGCAGAGGGTGTTGCAGATACGTTGAATGTCGACTCGCAATTCAAATTTATTGATTACTCAGGGCGCTTTAAACCACACCCTGTGGTTGATTATGTGTATCAAACCAAAGGCGACCTATACAATTCTGATATGCAAACGTTAACCACATCGCGCTTGTCAGAGTTGAACGTTTTTCGTAACGTACCTAACCCTACGTACACTAAAACTGCCGACAGCACTAACCGGCTGAACACGGTAATTAACATGACGCCATTAAAACAAATGTCAGACCGGGTAGAGGGCGAATTCCTGTTTGCCAACGGGCGCTACGGTTACAACGTGGGTAACACCTTTACTAACCGTAACATGTTTAAACGCGCTGCCGTACTGCAGTTAAAATTTAACTGGAGCATATTATTTGATAGTGGCGGTGGTACATCAGGTAGCGGTGGTATTGAAAACCAGGATTTTAAAGAAAGTAACCTGATTGTTGAGCCGTATTGTAGAGAATCAGGATTTTAAGGTGGGCGCCAGTCTGATATTTCCATGGATAGTTACACCCTTTAAGTTAGATAAGCCGGGTAAATATGGTGTGCCTCATACCACCTTCTCCAGCAACTATTCCCTGTTTTATCAAAAAGGATTGGTTGAGCGTACCAGCCTTATAAACTCGGTAACGTATGATTTCCTGGAGCAGGCTAATAAAGTACATAGCATTACGCCAATTGATATTGAGTTTTCAAAGGGATCAATAGATCGTGAGGCTTATGCAGAACTATTAAAACAAAATCGCTTTTCATACATATACCTGATAGGCCGCACCGTATTTACTACTGGTAGCCAGTACACTTACCAGGTTAACGGCAATAAGCTAAACACGTATGCTAACTTTACTTATTTTAAAGGATCGTTAGATGTTGGTGGTAACATGTTATCATTAACCAGCAATATTTTAAACACGCCTAAGGACACTTTGGGCAAGCGCACGTTGTTTGGTTATACCTTTGCGCAATATGCCAAAACAGAGCTCGATTTAAGGATTTACAAAAGTTTTGGCGATGAGCGTCAATTAATTATACGCTTTAACCCAGGTATAGGTGTACCATTTGGCAATAGCACCCAGCTGATATTCGAAAAAAACTTTTATGCCGGTGGCGCTAATGATATGCGTGCATGGTTGCCGCGTACACTTGGCCCGGGCCAGTTTAACAGAGGCACAGCTTACGGTGGCGACACTACCCTGCGTAGCCGTTTAAAATACATTGACCAACTGGGCGAGGTGAAATTTATAACCAATGCCGAATATCGCTTTAAACTGGCCAACAACTTTTTTGGGGCCAAACTAAAGGGCGCGTTTTTTATGGATGCAGGCAACGTATGGCGATTAAAGAAACAACCAGATAACCCCAATGGCGAATTTAGCTTTGGTAACCTGCTAAACTCTACCGCAATTGGTATTGGCGCGGGTTTAAGGTTTGATGTTAGCTTCTTTGTTTTCAGGCTTGATGCTGCGTTTAAATTTAAGGACCCACAATTTACAGGGGCCGACCAATGGGTGTTGCTTAAACACGGCAACGAACTTTTCCGCTCGGGACCATTCAAAGAAGCTTACCTATACAATAACCGCACCGGCATAGGCAGTGATGGCCGGCCATTTGGCGACACCTACAACTTTATGCAGTTAAATTTTGGTATAGGGATGCCGTTTTGATGTCCAAATATGCAGATGCGCGGATGTGCAGATGTTTGGTTAGTTGGCTGTACGAATGTTATAATTTGAATTAATTAATAACGAAAATTACACAGAAAGGGCTTGCAAAATTGCAAGCCCTTTCTGTGTTTGTGTCATCTGCACATTTGCATATCCGCATATTTGCACATCAAAAAAGCCCTCGCAAGCCGTCAAATATACTTTCAAAGAAAGTGGGTATTGACAGGCCATTATGGTGGTTAAAGTACAGGAAGATACAAAAGATAACAATGGCGATGATAATAAAGCGCTTAAACATGTAACCTAACAGCACCAAAGCCAGCGGAATTATCACCAATAATGTCCAGCTGATGTGATATGGTTTAAGCTTGCCATCTTGCTTGTAAATATAATACAGCATAGAATGCGTGCCGTTATGATTAACGTGCTTAACATAAAAAAAAGCAGACTTATCTAATTTGTGGCGATAAAAAGCCGTGCCTTTGTCAAAGCGCAGTTGTTCTTGAAAACCATTTACTGTAAAGGCAAATATACCTGCTACATTCTCGGTGATGTTATCTGCCGTATCTACAGCTACAACGGCTACTTCGCTTTCGGCAAAGGGATTTTCTTTCACTACAAAACGGTTAATTGTAACGGTATCTGCCAGTGCAGCCCCGCCTGTTATTATCAGTAAAACAACAAATATCAGCTTTCTCATTTTTTAGTATTAGGTTTGATGTTAGAAACAACCCGCAATAAAAATAGTTATATAATCTTATTAATTATCATCAACCCAAACAATCAAAATATACAATGCTGCGCAGCCCGTTAATGTTTAAAATTTTACTACTATTTTTTTTGTGGACTATACCAGTTATTGCCGACGACACCACAAAAGCTAACTTAATATGCGGTAAATGGCTTGCAGAGAATAAAGAATTGCTGGTACTGGTTTATCGCGACGGTAACACTTTCAAAGGTAAAAGCCTATGGTTTAAAAACCACGACACCAGCAAAGCTATGGACGAATGGACAGACAAGTATAACCCAAACCCTGCACTGCGCAACAGAAAAATACTGGGCATTGATGTACTGACAGAGCTAACCTACAATGCCGGATCAGATAGTTGGGAAAACGGGAAAATATATGAGGCAAGAAGCGGTAAGTTTTGGGATACCTATGTTAAAATAAACAAAGATGGCACACTAAAAGTTACCGCTTACTGGGGCCTGAAATTAATAGGCAAAACCATTAAATTTACGCGATATACTGGGGAGAAGTTAGTTAATTAGTGATCGTACCCGGTTATTAAAAAACAAAAAGGCGATGAATAACACTCATCGCCTTTTTACATGGTAGTCTGGCTAACTAATAACTAATTAACCGATCACTAAACACTATAATTAGTTTTTACCAAACTCGCCGTTAGCTGCAATTTCCACCTCGTCGCTCAACATAGCTGCTCCAAATTTGCTACCGAAATTATAATCAGATCGTTTGATTTTACCGGTAATTTTGAAACCGGCTATCTGTTTGCCGCCTTGGCCGGTTGCAGAACCTTT
>JAZKET010000064.1:29449-43553 GCA_040386815.1 Bacteroidota bacterium
AAAAGATGTTGATTTGAAAGTTATAGCCGGATATTTTTCAGCGTCGAAAAAGTCAGGGCTTTTTAAGTGGCCGTCACGTTTTTCGTTGTCTGTGTTCACAGAAGCTGTGTTGGCAGTCATTTCAAATGCGGCATCGCTAAAGTCAGGTTTTGCCGAAGTTATAGTTGCATCAAAATCTTTAAATGAACCGTCCACATCTGAAATCATCATGTGGGTTATGGTAAACGATAATTTTGCGTGGGCTTTATCTACTTTCCAGGTAGATTGTGCCATTGAGGCTGTAGCCGTTAATAAAGCCAAGGCTAATACTGAAAGGATCTTTTTCATTTTGTTTGTGTGATTTGTTTGTTTTAAAATTTTCGAATCAAAAATAGAAAGTAAAAGTCAAAATAAATGTTTAAACATTTATTTTGACTTTTACATGTCTTTTAATGTCTTAATACAATTGACATAGATGTAAAACTACAACGTTTATGCTATCCAGCCAAAAGCTTGACAAAACAATTATATGTTAAATAAGGTATATTTACCACAAAACCGCTACTATGAGTTTTAAGCTGCCCAAAGAATCGTTAACCATTATGAATGAATTGGTATTACCCAATGATACCAACACGCTAAATAATTTAATGGGCGGCCGCCTGCTGCACTGGATGGATATTGCCGCGGCTATATCGGCACAAAAACATTGCAACCGTATTGTAGTTACCGCCTCTGTAGATAACGTATCCTTTAAACATTCCATCAAATTGGGCGATGTGGTAACTATTGAGGCTAAAGTAACCCGCGCGTTTAATACATCTGTAGAAGTCAGGTTAGATGTTTGGGCACAAAATGTACCCTCAGCCACTATCATAAAAAGTAACGAGGCATACTATACGTTTGTAGCTTTAGATGCGGAAGGGAACAAAGTTACTGTCCCGGAAACAAAACCCGAAACTGCCGACGAAATTGAACTCTACGATGGCGCGCTCCGCCGCCGCCAATTACGCCTGGTCTTAGCCGGCAAAATGAAAGCTGATGATGCTACTGAGCTAAAAGCTTTATTTATCAGCGAATAGAAATAACTAATTACTACCCAGCTCAATAATGCGGTCAAATTCTTCGCGCTTTAGGGCTATAACAGACAACCGTCCCTGGCGTACAAGGCCGATATCCTTCAGGCGCTCATCGGCTTTTATGGTGGCCAGCGTAACCGGGGTCTTTAAAGTTTCAACTGGCGAAAGTTCAACAACCAGCCAGTTTGGGTCGGTAGTGGTTGGGTCCTGGTATGATTCCTTTACAATTTTAGCTATACCTACAACCTCTTTACCTTCATTACTGTGGTAAAACAACACCAAATCGCCTTCTCTCATATCGCGCAGGTTGTTACGCGCCTGGTAGTTGCGTACACCGTCCCAAAAGGTGCGGCCATCTTGATTAAATTTTTCCCAACTGTATTTAAAAGGTTCAGATTTTACTAACCAATAGTTCATGTTTTGTGCTATAAAATTTGAGGGTAAATCTATTAAAATCGAGGTAAAATTGAAAGAAACAAAACCTTAGAGATCAAATTTGACACTAATAATATCATTGATCTTAGCATTCAATATTTCTATTAACTCTTCGTCCATATATTCATATACATCGTCAATAAACAGCACCTCAATAACGGGTAGTTCAACGGGCCTGTAAATTTCACGTATTTTTGAGCGATGATCTGTTTCCATCACCAACACCAAATCGGCCCAAAGCAAGTCTTTTTCTGATAACTTTCTATCGCTTTTAGGGCTTAGTCCGGCAGAACGGATATTAAACCGCTCATCATTCTTAAATACAAATTCGGCTGTACGGCTGCGGCGTTTGTTTTTACCGCAGATGACTAAAAGATTTGGGCGATCTGCCATTAATGCAATACCTTAAACATCAACTCCTTCATTAAACCACCATGGTCTGTAAGCGAATCGACACCTTTGCTCTTCAGATCATACTCGCGCAGGTAGCTAATTATTTGCATGGTTTTGCCATAAGGATAGCTGCGGGCCGCGGCTTCATAATCTTTTACAAAAAATGGGCTTACGCCTAACTCTTTAGCCAGGTTTTGTTGCGATTTATCGCGCACATAGTGGTAAATAAGCACCTTAGTAAAAAAGTTATTCAGGTTACCCAATACAAGCACTATAGGGTTATTTTTAGGATTAGCCTCAAAGTAATTAATAATCTGGTTTACCTTTAGGACATCTTTTCGGCCTAAAGCGGTTTGCAACTCAAATACGTTATATTCTTTACTTATGCCAATATTGTCTTGTATATGTTTCAGCGTTACTTCTTGCCCGGCTGCAACGTTAAGCATCAGCTTATCCAGTTCATTAGCAATCTTAGGCAGGTCGTTCCCTAAATATTCTGACAACATTGCTGAGGCTTGGGGGCCTATCTTGTAATTACGCTCGGTAAGATAACCCTCTATCCAACCCGGTATCTTATTATCATATAAACTTCCCGACTCAAACACTAACCCGCTTTTCTCAATGGTTTTATAAGTTTTCTTACGCTTATCAAACTTGCCATACTTGTAGCAAAACACCAAAATGGTACTGGGCAGCGGGTTTTCCAGATAGGCTAATAAGGGGTTTATACCTTTTTTATCATCACCCTCGGTACCCCACTTCATCTCTTGCGCTTCTTTAACTAAAACAACCTGGTAGTCGGCCATCATGGGGTAACGCTTGGCAGCGTTTAGTACCGTCATTACATCGGTATCTTTCCCATAAAGTACGGTTTGGTTAAAGCCCTTCTCAGCGTCTGACAGTAGTTTATGCTCAACAAAGCTGCTTACAAGGTCAATAAAGTAAGGTTCATCGCCGTGTAAAAGATATACGGGTTTGTATTTGCGGTTTTGTAAATCCTTGATAATATCGGCAGCGCTCATTCTTAGGTCAAAAGTAAGATAAATCGGTGATTAGTTAATTGATGATTGGCGATTAGTTGTATCGAAAGATAAAATTCTTCTAACGATTACCGTCAAGCCTAATCACTAATCAACTAACCTCTAATCTCCAATAATAATTTTTACTTTTGAATTTTGAACTAACCACATGCTGCAACCACTCAACCTCCCGCCCTATCCGTTTAAAATAACCGATGAGGGCGGCGTATTGAGCCTGTTTGATGAGATCCGCAAACGTAACATTATTATAACGCCCGAGGAATGGGTTAGGCAACATTTTGTGCAATACCTCATCGGCCATAAAAACTACCCTAAAAGTTTATTAAAGTTAGAGGGGGGGCACAAATTGCACGGCAAGCAAAAACGATCTGACATTTTAGCCTTTAACACCGTCGGCGATAAAATTTTAATGGTAGAGTGCAAGGCACCCGGAGTGGTAATAAATCAAAAAGTTTTTGACCAGGTAGCGCGTTATAACATTGTACACAAAATTGGCTTATTGGCCGTTACCAATGGGCTGCAACATTTTTACTGTCGCATTAATTTTGAACAGAAGAATTACCAGTTTATTGAGGAACTGCCGGATTACCAGAAAACTTAAATGCATGGCCCGAGTTTCTGGCCACCAGTGTCTGAATTTTCTCAAACAACTCATTAGGTTTAAACGGTTTTGACACGTAATCGTCCATACCAGACTCTTGCACCCGCTCGCGAATGTCAAACAGGGCCGAAGCAGTAAGCGCTATAATAGGTATCCGTGATTTCTGAATATCGGCCATTTTACGGATCTCTATCGAAGCATCAAAACCGTTCATTACCGGCATTTGCAGGTCCATCAAAATAATATCAAAATTACCATATTGCACAAGCTCAACAGCGCGTTCGCCATTCTCTGCAATAGTTGGTACAATGTTCCACTTTGACAGCAGCTTTTTCATCAGCATAACGTTTACCGGGTTATCTTCGGCAATAAGCATGCGTATAGCGCTCAGGCTCTCGCCATCTTCGGTAACAGGTTGTGCTTGGTTTTTAGAGGGTTCAAAGGCTTCGGTTGATACCGAAAACTCCATATTGAACGAAAACTCAGACCCTACACCCGGCTGGCTCCTTACTTTGATTTTTAGCCCCTGCAGCTCTAACAAACGCTTAACAATTGCCAAACCCAAACCGGTGCCACCATACTGGCGCGTGGTGCTTAATGATTCTTGTATAAACGGTTCAAAAATGATATCCAGGCGCTCTTGCTCAATGCCAATACCTGTATCCTTTACAGAAAAATTAACAGTTACCAGGTTATGCCTGTCTTCAATACAGGTTGCTCTTACAAAGATGTTACCCTGGGCGGTAAATTTAATGGCGTTGCTTATCAGGTTAAAAACAATCTGGGTAATACGCGTTGGATCGCCAAATAGTACTTTACGATTAAGTGCGCTGTCAACATCAAGCTTAAACATAATACCTTTGGCCTGCGCAGTAAGTATTTGGCCACCGCAAATATTGTTCATTAGCTCAACCATATTAAACTTGGTATTCTCAAACACCAACTTTCCAGATTCGATCTTATTGAAGTCTAACACATCGTTAACGATAGATAAGAGGTTACCTGCTGAAAACTTTAATACCTCTAAGTTCTCTTTCTGATCAGGCCGCGGATTACCCGAAATAAGCAGGTTGCTCATGCCAATAACTGCATTAAGCGGTGTCCTGATCTCGTGCGACATAGTAGACAGAAACTCTGACTTAGCTTCTGATGATTTTTGCGCCTTTTCCATAGCCGCTTCAAACTCGGCAGTTAGGCCGCTTTGCTTATCGCTGGTTTCTTTTAGCTCAGTTATGCTTCGTACAAATGCATTGTGAAAATGCGTATGAATAAAAACTATTAGCGTAAAACAGGCAAACATGGCAGCGATAGCGGTAGTATCGTTCACCTTCTCTGGCTTAAACGGCATTACATAGTTATTACTGTATTGCAGCAAAATCATGGTTAATACCGGCACCACATTTAGTAATGAGTATAGCATGCCAGCCTTTCGGCCCAGCATGTAAAAACTAAACAGCAGTATGGCAATGATAACTTCTATAGTTACCACATCCACATTTTGGATAGCTATAAATATGTCGACGATATTGGCAATAGTGGCAATGATTAGGATGATGTGTGAAATCATTGTCCACCGCGGCCGGTAAGTTAAAAACTTAAACAATATAGCCGATGCCACAAACATACCACCTGTGGTAATTGAAAGAATGGCATGTTGCTGATATAACACATCAACAAACAAAACTAATAGCGTGAAAAACGAAAGCGCTAAACCATAATATAACAAACGCAGGCGGGCATTATCCAATATAGACAGATCAGGTGATAAGATCCGGCTGATGGAGAAATTAAAAAAACCGACTTTTTTGTTCATATTTTTTGTCCGAATGGTTAAGCGTTGCAGCTATGTAATGGATTTTGTAAATGATGTTTTGTTCTTAATTAACTTTTTCAATTTACAAATTCACAGATAGCAATTAGCATACGCTATTGCAATTAGTTTGCCAATTCGGCCAGCGCATCTTCTATGATCTTTATTTTAGCGTCGGCATCTGCTTTCTTTTTCTGTTCAGACTCAATTACTTCTGGTTTGGCATTAGCCATAAAGCGCTCGTTAGTCAGTTTAGCGTTTACCGATTTTAAGAAACCTTGCAGATATTCTCTTTCTTTCTCCAATCTTTCCTTTTCAGCCGCAACGTCAATATTCTCGTTTAAAGGCACGTAAAACTCGTCTGTAAGTACCAAAAAATTGCTTGCGCCGCTTAACTTATCATTAACCAACGAAAGTTCATTTAAGTTAGCCAACTTGGTTAATATTGCCTTGTACGATAAGTAATCTATTCCTGAATTTGCTTTAACAGAAAGTGCCAAACTTTCTTTTGGCGATATCTGTTTTGTATTACGAATGTTCCGAATTTGGGTGATAACCTGTTTTACACTTTCAACATCAGCCAATATTTGTGCATTAAATTCCCCATTTGCAGGCAATTGTGCTACAATACAGCAATCAAGCTCAGAACGCTGGCCAAACAGCTCGTCATGCCACAACTCCTCGGTGATAAATGGCATAAACGGATGTAGTATTTTCAGGATATCTTCAAAGAAAGCAATAGTTTTACTATATGTTTCCCTATCAATCGGATTTTGGTAAGGATCACCATCTGCCGGATGCACAAATGAAGGCTTTATCATTTCAAGATACCATGCGCAGAAATCGTCCCATACCAGTTTATACGTAGCCATAAGCGCTTCTGACAGGCGGTACTGGCTAAAGTTGTCCTCAATCTCAACCATGGCCTGGTTAAAGCGGCTTTCAAACCAACTCATGGCAATATGGTTAGGGCACGTAATGGTATCGTCAACCTTCCAGCCTTTTACCAGTAAAAACGCGTTCCATACCTTGTTGTAGAAATTACGGCCTTGCAGGCAATAGCTTTCATCAAACATCAGATCGTTACCAGCGGGCGAGCTTAGTAGCATACCCACACGCACGCCATCGGCACCATATTGTGTGATCAGGTCTAAAGGATCAGGCGAGTTGCCTAATGACTTTGACATTTTACGGCCCAACTTATCACGAACAATACCTGTTAAATAAACATTCTTAAACGGCACCTGTCCCTTAAATTCATGACCGGCCATTATCATACGTGCTACCCAGAAAAAAAGAATCTCAGGCGCGGTAACTAAATCATTGGTTGGATAGTAATAGTTAATGTCGGCATTATCAGGATCTTTAAATCCGTCAAATACAGATATAGGCCATAACCATGACGAGAACCAGGTATCAACAACATCTTCTTCCTGCGTTAAATCGGCCAGGGTAAGTTTTACATCTATCTGTTGTGCTTGTACTAAAGCTTCTTCAGCGGTTTTCGCAATAACGTATTGACCGTTTGGAAGGTAGTAAGCCGGTATCTGCTGTCCCCACCAAAGTTGGCGGCTTATACACCAATCCTTAACGTTCTCCATCCAGTGGCGATAGGTGTTAGTGAATTTTTCAGGAATCAATTTAATCTCGCCATTCAACACGTAATCCAACGCTGGTTTAGCCATTTCTTCCATCTTGCAAAACCATTGCATAGACAATTTAGGCTCAATAACCGCATTAGTACGCTCGCTAAAACCAACTTGCGATTTGTATTCTTCAACCTTTTCCAGCTGACCGGCTTCTTCTAAAAGCACAGCTATTTTTTTACGCGCAGCAAAGCGGTCTTCGCCTATTAATATCTCGGCTTTATCGTTTAGCGTGCCGTCGTCGTTCAAAATATCAATAACCTGCAGGTTGTGCTTTTGGCCCAACTCATAGTCATTCAAATCATGCGCCGGGGTAACTTTCAAGCATCCGGTACCAAAATCCATCTCCACATACTCATCCAGTATAACCGGTATCTCGCGGTTTATCAACGGGATGAATACTTTTTTGCCATGCAGATGAGTGTAACGCTCGTCATTAGGGTTAATGCAGATTGCAGCATCAGCCATGATGGTTTCCGGGCGCGTAGTAGCTATCGTCAAAAATTCAGACGTACCCGCAACCGGATATTTAATATAAAATAATTTCTGATTAACTTCTTTACGGATAACCTCTTCATCGCTAACTGCAGTTTTACCTTGCGGGTCCCAGTTTACCATGCGGATACCGCGATAGATAAGGCCCTTTTTGTACAGGTGGATAAACGTATCAATAACCGCTTCAGAAAGGTTATCGTCCATAGTAAATTTGGTACGATCCCAATCGCATGAAGCACCTAATTTTTTTAATTGTTCAAGGATAATACCACCGTATTTCTCTTTCCACTCCCAGGCATAAGCTAAAAACTCGGGGCGGGTAAGGTCCTTTTTGCTGATGCCGCGCTCTTTTAGCATAGCAACAACTTTTGCTTCGGTAGCTATGCTGGCGTGGTCTGTCCCAGGTACCCAGCAAGCATTTTTACCCTTCATACGGGCACGACGGATCAGTACATCCTGTATGGTATTGTTTAACATGTGGCCCATGTGCAACACCCCGGTAACGTTGGGTGGTGGTATTACAATGGTATAAGGTTCGCGGTCGTCTGGTACTGATTTAAAAAAATTATTCTCTAACCAGTAACTGTACCATTTC
The DNA here is from genome assembly GCA_040386815.1 of Bacteroidota bacterium. Lineage (GTDB taxonomy): Bacteria > Bacteroidota > Bacteroidia > Sphingobacteriales > Sphingobacteriaceae > Mucilaginibacter. Next base: position 37,523 of record JAZKET010000064.1, read on the forward strand.
TCTTCGGCCTCTTTTGGCAAATATGTTTTAGCAATACTCATAAGGGTACAAATTTAACGTTTTGAATTAAAAGTTTGTACAGGTAAATGATGTGAAAATGATTGGCGCAAATCGCTTCCAGATTGACCCACCCCAGCGACGCTTCGCTCGGGTGAGTTGTCGCCATGCGGCGAATGAAGATTTAGACGAGAGTAAGTTTTAATTACAGCGTCCACAAGTTTACAATTAGTTAAAAAAACATTACTATTGCTGTAATAACTGATACTCGCTTTAGTCTTATAAAAATGAAATTAAACTACATGCATTTAATTTTGGCAGGGGGCCTGTGCCTTGCTGCTAACACCGTTGTCGTTGCTCAACACTCGTCACCAACTGTGCCGACTATAAAGTATATCGACCCGGCTAATATGAATACTGCCGTTAAACCAGGCGATGATTTTTTTGATTACGCCAATGGCACCTGGGTTAAAAACAACCCCATCCCGGGCAAGCAAACCCGCTGGGGCGCTTTCCAGATATTGGCGCAGGAAAACACCGACCGTGTTGTGGCTATCTTAAAAGATGCCAGCACATCTAAAGGCCAGCCTAAAGGTAGTGTTAAACAACGTGTTGGCGATATGTTTGCCAGCGGTATGGACAGCCTTGCCATTGAAAAATTGGGTGCCGCCCCTACGCAGGTTGATCTGGAGCGTATTGCACACATACAAAGTGCAGATGGTGTAATAGCCGAAGCAACTTTTGAGCGCGCTAACGCCATTGCAAGTCCGTTTTTTGGTTTTGGTGTAGGGCCAGACTCTAAACATCCTATGGTTAACATTGTAAATTTTGGCCAGGGTGGTACTACCCTGCCTGATCGTGATTATTATTTAAACAGCGATGCCCGTACAAAAACCATACAAGTCGCTTATAAGCAATACATCACCACTTTATTTACGCTTGTTGGTACTGATGCAAAAGTGGCCGCTAAAAACGCCGACGTTGTGTTTGAGTTTGAAAGCAAATTAGCCAAAGCGCAACTGAGCCGCGTTGAAATGCGCGACCCTAACAAACTTTACAACAAGTTTTCGGTAGTTGATTTCAGAAAACAGACCCCGCACTTTAACTGGGTTAAACTAATGCCAGAAATGAAAGCTACAGGGCAAGACAGCATAATTGTTAGCAACCCAAGCTTTTTTAAAACATTGGACGATTTGATAGGATCGACCAATGTAAATGATTTGAAAGTTTACCTAAGTTGGGGCATTTTAAAAGGCGCTGCGTCGTCATTAAGCTCGCCATTTGTTAAAGCGTCATTTGATTTTAGCAGTGTGCTAAGCGGCCAGAAAGTACAAACCCCTCGTTACGAACGTTTATCATCTGGTATTGACGGTAGCTTGGGCGATCTGTTAGGCCAGCTTTATGCAGAGAAATACTTTAAACCGGCTGCTAAAACCTACATGATAGATTTGGTAAACAACCTTAAAGTTGTTTTAGGCGATCGTATTAAACGCCTTGACTGGATGAGCGAAGAAACTAAAACCCGTGCCTTAAAAAAGCTATCAACCTTTGCAGTAAAAATTGGCTATACTGACAAATGGGAAACTTATGCCGGCCTTAATATTGAACGTAACGATTATACCGGCAACCTGCGTCGCATTGCTCAATGGCGTTATAACTTCAACATGGCGCAATTGGGCAAACCGGTTGACAAAACCCGTTTCGGTATGACACCGCCAACCGTAAACGCCAGCTACAGCCCTAATAAAAACGAGATCACTTTCCCGGCCGGTATTTTGCAATACCCCTTCTTTGATTTTAATGCTGATGACGCTGTAAATTACGGTGGCATAGGCGCTGTAATTGGTCACGAAATGACGCACGGCTTTGACGATCAGGGCCGTCAGTATGACTTTGATGGCTCGCTGCACGATTGGTGGACCAAAGACGACGCAGACAAGTTTAAAACCCGTGCAGATAAGGTAGTTGAGCAGTACAATGCTTATACCGTTAACGATTCGCTGCATGTAAATGGCAAACTAACTTTAGGCGAAAATCTTGCCGACCTTGGCGGCGTTGCTGTAGCTTACGAAGCATTTAAGAAAACTAAACAAGGACAATCAAACACTAAGATTGATGGCTTAACGCCAGATCAGCGTTTCTTCCTGTCATTCGCGCAAGTATGGAGAGGATCAGCCCGCCCGGAAACCGCGGCACAGTTAGTTTTGGTCGATCCGCACTCGCCGGCGCTGTACCGTTCTTTCGGTGCTGCCGTTAACATGGATGCCTGGTACAAAGCGTTTGATGTTAAACCGGGTGATAAACTTTACAAAAAACCTGAAGACAGAATCAAGGTTTGGTAGGATTAGGATTTATTGAATTTTAAGTATTTTAGGATTCTTCTCAATTGATATTACAAGCCCGGCTGGTGCCGGGCTTTTTTGTTTAAATAGCTATCTTTACTGCCGATGATTATCCACCAGTTTTATGATAAGGGCCTGGCCCATGCGTCCTACGCGGTGATACGCGATAACAAGATGATTGTTATCGATCCGGGACGTAACGCGCAGGCTTATTATGATTTCGCTTTGCTTAATGAGGCAGATATTGTCGGCGTGATAGAAACGCATCCGCATGCTGATTTTGTGAGTTCGCATTTAGAGATACACCAAACTACCGGTGCTATTATTTATTGTAGTAAATTGGTTGGTGCTACTTATCCGCATGAGACGTTTGATAATGGCGACGTTATTCATTTGGCAGATGTAACGCTGCAAGCTATTAATACCCCGGGCCACTCGCCTGATTCTATTTGTATTTTATTGATAGATGAGCAGGGCAAACCATGCAGTGTTTTTACCGGCGACACCTTATTTGTTGGCGATGTAGGCCGACCCGACCTGCGCGAACATGCCGGAAATATCACCGCAAAAAAAGAAGAGCTTGCCCGCCAGCTTTACCACTCGCTACGCGAAAAGTTGATGGTGCTACCTCACAATGTAATAGTTTACCCCGCCCACGGACCAGGATCGCTTTGCGGCAAAACTACCAGCCCTGATCTGAGCAGCACTCTAGGCCGCGAGCTTAAAGAGAACTACGCCCTGCAGATAGACGACGAGGAAGAGTTTGTAAAAACCATCATTGCCGACCAGCCTTTTGTGCCGCATTATTTTGGATATGATGTTGACCTGAATAAAAAAGGCGCCCCTGCTTATCAAACAAGCATTGATGCTGTGGACCGAAGCGCAACCAACTTACAAAACGGAGTAGCCATAGTAGATACCCGCCCGGCCAATCTCTTTAAAGCCGGACACATTAAAGGCGCTATCAACCTGCAAGACGGCGGAAAGTTTGAAACCTGGTTGGGATCTGTTATTGAACCGTTTGAGAAATTCTATTTACTTGCTGCTACAGAAGCCGATTTGATCATAGTGATTGAAAAAACAGCCAAAATTGGATACGAACAAAATATCAAATCAGCGTTGGTAACTCCATCAGCAACAGAAACAACTGCTGTATTGAACCTAAATGATTTCAAATCATCCCCACAAAAATATACAGTTATTGATGTACGTAACCGAAATGAAGTAATTACCGGAAAGATTTTCGAAGATGCGCTAACTATCCCTCTACCCGAACTACGCAACCGTCTGCATGAGATCCCGACGGGAAAACCCATTGTAGTGCATTGTGCGGCAGGCTACCGGTCGGCGACGGCTACCAGTATTATTGCTGGCAGGATAACATCAACACCTGTGTATGATTTGGGCGAAGCGATAGCTGATTTCATGGCGTAAAACAACCATTAAAAATGACACCCGAACTTACAATAGTACAAACTGCCGATGGATCAAACACCATTTATAACCCTGCCGTTGGCGAAAATTATCACTCAAAACACGGAGCCCTGCAAGAGAGCAAGCATGTGTTTGTTAACTCGGGTTTAAAGTACTTTTTGGATACTCACGGGGCTAACAAAGCTTCTATTTTAGAAGTTGGCTTTGGTACAGGGCTTAATTTTTTAATGACGGCTGATTTTTGTACTGAACATCAAATTGAACTTAACTATACCGGCATTGAAGCTTATCCTTTAACAGATAAGTTGCTAAGCAGCACCGGCTATGACCAATATACCGCTGCCGACACATGGCAATCCTTGCTGAGCAACTATCAATCAGCCTTTATAAAACCTACAACCATAAGCCTCAACTGCCAACTGCAAATTGCGGACTGCCAACTGTTAAATTTCGATTCGGATGCAAAATACGACGTAATTTATTTCGACGCATTCGCCGCCATCCATCAGCCCGAAATGTGGGACGAGGAAGCCATTGGCCATACCATCAAATTTTTAAACCCCGGCGGTGTATTTGTCACCTACGCCATTACCGGTAATTTGAAGCGGATGCTGAAAGGCTTGGGCCTAACAATCCAAAAGATACCCGGTGCACCCGGCAAGCGCGAGATGCTGCGAGCGATCTTGTAACCAAAAGAGCGTTATCATGGCGAGCCCCGTTGAACCATGCTTGCGAACGCCATTGCCCGCCATCTTTCGACAGGCTCAGGATGACACCCTGCGCAAACATTCTACCAAAATCCTCATAATTTTAATTCCCCTCATCCAACATTAAAAAAATCTGCACATTTGCATATCCGCACATCTGCACATAAAAAAATATATGGCTCTAACTCCACCCATTACTGCTACCAATCCTGCTACCGCTTTTGAGCGTTTGCTGACCATTATGGACGATCTGCGTTTAAACTGCCCCTGGGATAAAAAGCAAACGCTGGAGAGCCTGCGCCATTTGACCATTGAGGAAGTTTATGAGCTGTCTGACTCTATTTTATCGGCCGATATGCCCGAAATTAAGAAAGAACTGGGCGACATTATGCTGCACCTGGTTTTTTACGCCCGCATAGCATCAGAAAGCAACCATTTTAATATTACCGACGTACTGAACAGTATATGCGATAAATTGATTAACCGCCACCCGCACATTTACAGCGATGTGGAGGTAAATGATGAGGCTGATGTAAAGCGTAACTGGGAGCAGATAAAGCTTAAAGAAGGTAATAAATCTGTTTTAGGTGGTGTGCCTGCATCATTACCGGCGTTGGTTAAAGCGTCGCGTATACAAGAAAAAGCACGCGGCGTTGGGTTTGACTGGGAAGAAAAAAGCCAGGTTTGGGCCAAAGTTGAAGAAGAACTGCAAGAGTTTAAAAACGAGTTTAACGTTGACGATGAAAGCGAAATAGACCAGGACAAAGCAGAAAGCGAATTTGGTGATCTGCTATTCTCGCTCATTAATTATGCGCGTTTTATCAACATCAACCCCGAGAATGCCCTTGAAAAAACCAACCGCAAGTTTATAAAACGGTTTCAGTATTTAGAAAGCAAAGCGGCCGAAAACGGGCAGCAATTACATAACATGAGCCTTGCCGAAATGGATGTATTTTGGGACGAGGCCAAAAAACTAAAATAGCTAACCAACATGAAACGGGCAACTATAAAACATACGCTAATTTACTTGTTGCCCGCTTTATTGCTATGCCTGGACGGTTGCGTAAAAACCCAACGCGACCCTGAAAAATACCTGGCCGACAAAGGCTATCCGCTTGGCACATTTGACGGTAACTGCATAAAACTACGCAGAAAAACCGTTGATTTTAAGTTTGACACGGTTAAGGTTAAGTTAAAGCTTATACTTTCAACAAACATTGGTTACAGCTTAAGCGGCGATACCACCAGCTGGCATGCAGGCAGCTATGGCAGCTTTAGCGAAGATTTTGCAAACATGGTATTTGACGATGTAACCCATCCTTCATCGTCTACTTCAAAAAAAACTCACCTATCGGGTTTTTACACTTATGATTATGATGGCACTACGCTAATTATAACACCAGGCGGCGCGCAGTCTGATACTTTAAGATTTACCTATAACTTAAAAAGAACAGCTATTTATTTGCATTTCAATTTGCATTCATTCTTTTTTCTCTATTTGAAGATAATTACTTACACTAAGAGTTCGCGTGAGATGGTCAAAGCATAAGG
>JAZKET010000065.1:0-4324 GCA_040386815.1 Bacteroidota bacterium
ATTTAGGCAAGGCTTTAGATCGCGGTTCTGGGCATTATTCTTTGCTTTTCCTACTCTCAGTTTTTGTGTATGGCTTTTTGGGCTGGCGCATGCAATCGCGGTTGATATGGCTGTTCGCACTCATTTCATTAGGCAGTTGGTTTGGTACCGAAACCGGCTTTCAAACGCAATGGACAGACTACTTTTTGGGAATGAATTATCCGCTGCGCTTTGTAGTTTTCGGCCTGGTGCTGGTTGGGGCCTGCGCTGTGTTGCGCAATAAAAAGTGGTTTACCTACTTCTCTGAACAGACTTACGTGGTAGGTTTAATTTACCTGTTTTTATCGCTTTGGATGCTCAGCATTTTTGGCAACCTGGGCAATTTGGACAAATGGTACCAGATCAAACAGATCAGCCTGTTTTATTGGGGCATCATAGCCATTGCTTTTGCTGTGGGCTTTTTGCTTTATGGCTTAAAAACTAAGGACGATATCTCGCGCGAGTTTGGCATCACTTTCCTCATCATTTTTATCTACACCAAATACTTCGAGTACTTTTGGGATCATACCAACAAAACGCTATTCTTTGCCATACTAGCCGCGTCGTTTTGGTTGATTGGGCGGAAGGCGGAGAAGATCTGGAATTTGAAGAGTAAGGCCACAAAGAGCTCGGTTTAAATAACTATCATGATCAAAAATCTCCTTTTTACGTTGATTGCATTCCTCATCTGCATTTCGAAAATTTCTATCGCTCAAAATAAAAACAGGGCGACAGAGGCTAAAGCACTAAGATTGAAACGGGCTTATCAACAGGCAACTACATCAGCAGATAAAAAGCGAAACGAATTACAATTCTTTAATGAATTTCCTAACACCTTCAATGAACTAAATGCGCTTTATGGTTATGTAAATGACAAGCCGGCTCCGTTGTATCATGATGCTGTAAACCATATTCTTAATTTATTTAATAATCTTAAAACCGTAAAAGACACCCTCTACTTTAAAAAGATAGTGTCGATAGCTAAAAATGCGTATTGGGATGCAGACGCTGTTAGCTATTTTCAGGATGGTGTACAAAAAAGAGTTGTTACTAATCCGGGTTTAACGCTTTATGTATTGCGCAGTTTAACAGAAAAAGAGATCACCGGCTTTTGGGCTTTTTATTTTGATTATGAAGATGCTACAATTAGAAAAAGCGAATACACAGATCTATTGAAAAGACTTTCAAAAATTGATAAAAATGCAGTCAGATTGATAGATGCTGGTTACACCCGATCAACTAATTTGTGGAAGAATAGTCACTGATTTCAGTCCTGCCTCTTTCTAAATTTAATTTCATTGCCGTCGGTTTTAGCCAAACTATCAGCGCTGTTTTGGCTAAAGCCAGATACGGGCATTGTTTCAACGTAAAGTATATAGTAACCCTTTAAGAGTATCTCGCAATTCAAGTTTTTTGCTAATAGAATCTACAAATGTTGTCATACCATAGCTTCCATCGTCGATTATACGATCTTTGGTTATATTCTTAATTGAAAGTTTCTTATTAACAATATTCCACCTAAAAATTTTCTGGAGGGCGGTATCCGACTTAATACTTGCTGTGTGATCATCAGAAAATATAATTACAGGGCAGACATTACATAAAACGCTTTGACTATCGATTGAAGTAATCATACCCCTTTTAGTTTTTGTAACGTAAGTCGACTTTATATTATCCCATTGCCCAATTAAAAACTGCTCGTCAACAGACTTAATCTTATTTATTACCACTACCCTTGGTTTCACTGCCAAATACACCCGCTTCACCAAATGATATCCCGCCAGGCCAAAAAATAATATCGCGATAGCTGTATTAATAATGCGATTGCTTAACGCGAATTTACTTTGAATATACCGCGCGAATTTAGCGTACAAAAACAGGCACAGAAAAGAGCCGGCAGCAGAACCAAGGCTGAAGATTATAAGCGCACCGGTACCAATCTCAATCCATTCATGCGTTATCAAATAAGTACCGCATATCATCCAAAAAGGCACTTGCATGGGGTTAACTATGCCTAATATAATGCCATATTTTATGCTGGCATGCTCGCTGTATTTTGTTTTTGGGGGATGGTTGCGTGCCAGCCAGGTAATTATGCCTAATACCAAAAACAAGGCAAACATTACCCAATCAATCACCACATCCAGATGTACTTGCGATGATAGCCACTGGGCCGCGTGCATTATAAAAAAAGTAAAGAAAAACTCGACTATAGAAAACGCTGTAATAAACTGCAGCGCATGTTGCATGCCGCGGTTTATGGTAATGCGTACCAGTGTTAAATTTATATTTCCGGGTGGTATGTAACCTATAAAATTTGCGATAAGGCCCAGAAAGAAGGTCAAAAAAATCATTGCGGCAAAGATATGCAGATGCTATGATATGCTAAGGTTGGCCCTGTGTTATTTTAATGTTAAATAATACAAACCTAACCCTAATAGCTAAACACGTTAAATTATGTTAAACCGCAGGGCAAAACCCAATTAATGTAATATAAACTTTTACCTTTAGGCTTGGTTTCTTAATTTCGCAAAAACTAACAATAAGCTATGGAAGAATTTGAAGTAAGCGAATCGGCAAATAAAACAAAGACCATTTACATATCAACTGTATTTGGTATAGCTATGGTATTGCTTATGGTTGGCTTATTGGGCTTGATATTGGTGCATGCCAATAACCTGTCGCGCTACGTAAAAGAAAACATCGTATTAAACATTTTTGTTGACGATGCCGCGCACGAGACCGATGTGCGCCAGTTGCAGACGCAACTTGAAGGTAACCCTGCGGTTAAACAAGCCGTGTATGTAAGTAAAGAACTTGCCGCCCGCAACCTGCAAAAAGATTTGGGCGAAGATTTTGTGAAATTCTTGGGCTATAATCCCCTATCACAATCAATAGATATTTATCTCAATGCCGACTTTGCCAACAATGCAGAGATAACCAAGTTTAAAGATCAGCTATTAAAAAACCCGTTGGTTAAAGAGGTTAAATATCAGCAATCGCTGGTTGACCAAATGAACTCAAACCTAACTTCAATAACGCTGGTAATACTGGCCTTTACCGGCATATTTGTAGTAGTATCTGTTGCTTTAATTAACAACACTATCCGCTTAGCAATCTACTCGCAAAGGTTTTTAATTAAATCAATGCAGTTGGTAGGCGCTACTAAAGGCTTTATACGCAAACCCTTTCTATTGTACGGTTTATGGCACGGTTTATTGGGCGGCCTTATAGCAATAATTATTTTGGTGGGTACATTATACCTGGCCAATTTGCAGATACCAGATTTGGTGATACTACAAAACAACATGGAGTTTGGGGTAGTATTTTTGGCAGTAATAGGCCTGGGCATATTTATATCAGGCTTTAGCACCTTTTTAGCAGTTAACAAATTTTTACGTTTAAAAATATACGACCTATATAGGTAAAAAGGTGAAAGGATAAAGGTAAAAGGCCTTTACTCACTCCCTCACTCATTCACTCAATCACTCATTAAAAAAGATGGCAAAGACCACTACAACATCAGCAGCAAAAAAAACGGCACCAGCCGCGGCGCCGGTTAAATTCATATTCGACAAAAGCAACTACACCTGGTTTATCATCAGTATTGCTGTTGTGGCATTAGGCTTTGTGTTAATGGCAGGCACCACAGATATTTACAGCACAACTAAAATTGTTATTGCCCCTATTGTTGTGTTGGCTGGTTTTGGCCTGGGCTTCTACGCTATCCTGAAAAAATCGCCCGAAGCGAAATAGTTGATGGTTCAGGGTTGATAGTTTATGGCAACTGCAACTTTGATAACCTTAAAACATTCAAACCTTACAACATTACCACACAATGCATATTATCCATGTTATAGTTCTTGCAATTATTGAAGGGCTAACCGAGTTTTTACCTATATCGTCAACCGGGCACATGGTTGTGGCCAGCGCCATTATGGGCATAGGCACCAATGATTTTGTAAAACTGTTTGAAATTGTAATTCAGCTGGGCGCCATTATGGCGGTGGTGGCATTGTACTTTAAACGCTTTTTTAAGTCTATTGATTTTTATGTAAAACTGGTGATAGGTGTTATACCGGCTGTGGTGTTGGGCCTGTTATTAAAAAAACAGATAGACGTACTATTAGAAAGCCCCCTTATTGTAGCCATTAGCTTTGTAGCAGGCGGTGTTATTTTGCTTTTTGTTGATGGCTGGTTTAAAAAACCTACCGTTACCGAAGAAGAACAGATATCTAAACTTACAGCTTTTAAAATAGGCTTATTTCAATGCCTTGCCATGATTCCCGGCACATCCCGATCGGCA
>JAZKET010000065.1:4334-38529 GCA_040386815.1 Bacteroidota bacterium
CGCTCTGGCGCATCTATAGTTGGTGGTATGACACAAAAGCTTAGCCGCAAGGCCGCGGCCGAGTTTTCTTTCTTTTTAGCGGTGCCTACTATGTTTGGCGCTACTGTTAAAGACCTTTACGATTTCTATAAACACGGCAACATAGCGCAAGAAGAGTTACAGCAAGACATTACCTTTTTATTAACCGGCAGCGTAATTGCTTTCCTGGTAGCATTGGTAGCCATAAAATCATTCATTACCTTTTTAGAGCAAAAAGGTTTTAAATTGTTTGGCTACTATCGCATTGTAGCAGGTTTAATATTAATAATCTTATACTACACTACCGATATTTTACACGCGGTTTAATATCACCCAAAAAAATTATGCAAAGGCCATCAAAATTGATGGCCTTTCTTATTATATTCTAATATCTGCTTACTACCTTAAAACCCAAAGGGGTAAAACCTTCGTATTTAAGTCGCCATTGTGTAAAACAGAGCTAAAAACCAAACATTTTGAGCGTTTAAAGCTTTATGTTGACAGTATTTTTATTTCTTTGCGATAAGCCCATCAGCTATAAACCATAAATAAGGATTGATGACAGTATTATTAGTAGAAGACGAACCAAACGTAGTATCGGTAATAAAACGCGGACTGGCAGAGCATGGTTTTGAGGTAAGCGTGGCCATTAACGGATTAACCGGGCTTGAAATGGCCCTTGGCCACAGGTTTGATATTATTATACTTGACGTAATGCTGCCGCAACTGGATGGTATACAGGTTTGCCGCAAAATACGCGAGCAGGACCAGGAAGTACCTATATTAATGCTGACAGCTTTAGACACTACCGAAAACATTGTTACCGGGCTTGACAGCGGCGCTGATGATTACCTGGCCAAACCTTTCCAGATGATAGAGTTGGCAGCAAGGTTAAAAACATTACTGCGTCGCCGTAGTGGTAAAACTGCACCATCGGCTCAATTATTTACCATTGGCGGTTTGATTTTAAATGCCGAAGCTAAAACAGTAAGCCTTGATGGCGAGCCGGTAAACCTTACTTCTACCGAATATCGTTTGCTGGAATACTTTATTAAAAACCAGAAAAAGGTTTTGTCGCGCATACAAATATTAGAGAATGTGTGGGACATTAACTTTAACCTGGGCACCAATGTGGTTGATGTATATATTAATTACCTTCGTAAAAAGCTGGACAAACAACGCCCGGCACGCTTTATTCAAACCGTTTTTGGTATGGGATACATGATGAAGGACGAATAATTAATGAAGATACAAACCAAAATAACGCTGCACTTTCTGGCCCTTTCAATAGGGGTATTAGTTTTGCTAAACGCGTTTATTTTATATTTCGAATATCGTTTCAATTATCGCGATTTTTTTAAACGCCTTGCTGCCCGCGTAAACATTACCGCCGACATACACCTGTTACCCGAAAAAACCAAAGGCTACCAGGAAATGCGTAACCGCTTTTTAGAGAAGCTTGACGGCGAAAAAGAACTATTTATCAAGGCGCCTGCAGATATAGTAACCAACCCCGGCCTGCCCGACAAGTTTTTTAGGGAGCTTATCACCAATAACAAAGCCGAGTATAAAAAAGAGAATCGTTTTTACTCGGGCAAGATCGTATCGCGCGGGCAGGACAACTACATTGTAGTTGTATCGGCACAAAACCCTTATGGTTTCCGTGAGATTGAGGACTTGCAACAGGTATTATTATTCGGCTTTTTGGGTACGATAGTCATTGTATTTTTTGTGGGAAAATTTTTCTCATACAACACACTTGCCCCGGTACGTAAGCTTAATAATAAAATAAACACCATAACATCAAGCAACCTGCACATGCGGCTGGAAACTGAGGGTAAAGACGAGATAGCTGAACTGGCCGAAACGTTTAACAATATGCTTAACCGTTTAGAGACAGCCTTTGCTACGCAGAACAACTTTGTGAGCAATGCATCGCACGAATTACGCACCCCGCTAACCATTATTAATGGTGAAATAGAGCTGGCCATTGACAAGTCAATCCCCGGATCGGAACAACACCAGGTACTTAATACCATACAGACAGAAACCAATAAGCTGATACAGATTCTAAACGGCTTGCTTACGATGGCGCAATCTGGCTATGATGGTAAAAAGCAAAACTGGGAAGATGTTCGTATTGATGAACTGCTATGGTTCGCTATCGAGTCGGTTAAAAAAATAAATCCGCAGAGTAATATCGAGGTTGACTTTTCTAATTTGCCTACCGATGAATCTTTACTTAAAGTACCCGGCAACAGCAACTTGCTTAACCTGGCCATTACCAATATCATTATTAACTCTTGCAAATACTCTGAAAATAAACTGGTAGTTGTTAAACTTACGGCTCAAAACGGCAAGCTTATTATTTCTATTGCCGACCAAGGTATTGGTATCCCGTCAGACGAGTTGCAGCATATCTTTGAGCCGTTCTTCCGCGCCTCAAACACGCACGATTATAAGGGCCATGGTGTTGGCCTGCCGCTGGCGCTAAATATTATCAGGTTGCATAAGGGCAGTATAGGCATACGGTCTGAAGTTAATGTGGGTACCGAGATCCAGATCTTCTTGCCCATCGGCGAAGCCTAATCTTCATTTCTAATTAAATTTTAATAAGTCTCTTAGTACTTGCTAATGATTGTGAGCTACAATTGTATCATAACAAATTGTAACACAATTAAAAAAACAAGAAATGGCTATGAAAACTTTATTAATCCCCACCGACTTTAACTTAGAATCGTTGAATGCAGTTTCACGCCTTGTTGAAACATTACAACCACAAAAACTAAATATCGTAATGGTTCACCTGCTGGGTATTACCGATTGCATGGGCGAACTGGAACTATTGTCGCGCAGATCCGCAGAATACCGCCTAATCTCTGCCGACTTTTATAACACCTGCACCCGCCTAAAACAGCAGCATGCCGATGTGATTGAAAAAATTGATGTTACTTTCTTTTATGGTTATACCATGGCCGCTTTCCGCAACTTTTTAGAAGCGCAGCAGGTTGATGCCATTGTAAAATTGGATGATTACGACTACCAACTGCTTACAGAAAAAAGTATCAACCCAAATAACCTGATACACCGCAGTGGTAAAGAAATTATTTGGGCCAGCACCAAACCGGTACAACAAACTGTACCAACACAAACAGAAAACGCACCGGCCGAATTACAAGTGCTGGAGCTTGAAGAAGAGAGAGTTTAACCCCTAAAACTACAACACCATGCTACTAAAAAAAAACATTCCAATTAGCTACGTTTTTGGAAAGATAAACTACGAAATGGCTTTTTTAACCGTTTATTCGGTTGCCGTATACGTATCGCATACTTATTTTAATTTCCCCGGCGCATCTATACCTATAGCTGTACCGGCCATATTGGGTTCTATTTTATCATTACTGTTGGCCTTTAGGTCAAACCAGGCTTATGACAGGTGGTGGGAAGCCCGCTCATTATGGGGCTCCATTGTAAACGATTCGCGCTCATTTGCCCGCCAGGTAATATCTTTTATTGATAAAACTTATGATGGCGAGGACAAAAAAATAATGAAAGAGCGCATGATAAAACGCCAGATAGCCTGGAGCTACAGCCTGAGCCGTTTTTTACGCGGACAGAACGCTAATAAAGATCTGACTAAATACATATCAGAAGAAGAAGTAGTACAGATAGGAAACTGTCAACACATACCTTTAGCTTTAATGGAACGCCAGGCCGATGACCTGCGCCTGTTATTGCGTATGGGCTGGATAAACGAATACCAACAGGTTACTATGGACGAAACCTTAACCCGTTTCTCAAACTCGATGGGTGCCTGCGAGCGTATTAAAAACACAGTTTTCCCGGTTACCTACAGCTTTTATATTCACCTGTTAGTGTTATTGTTTGTGTTGCTGCTGCCATTTGCGTTGATTGAAAGCTTCGGCATTTTTCAGATACCATTGGTGGTTGCCATATCGTCATCATTCTTTTTGATTGAGAAAATGGCCATACACTTACAAGATCCATTTGAAAATAAACCAACAGACACGCCAACAACGGCCATAAGCCAAACCATTGAGCGTAACCTTAACCAGTTAATGTCTGTTGATACAGCAGCCGAACCAATTAAACCAATTGCTACCATCACTGAAACCGCTGTATTTTATGTGCTGTAAAATGTTAATGGTGTTGCCGCTTACCAAAGGCTTGTGTTGATATTGTTCGTCAAAATGTATCATACAGGAAACGCATTGCACACATTTTAAGACAGTTAGTCAAGGTGTAAGCACGGCCCAACCCATAGTTGGCCGTGCTTTTTTGCTTTAAAGCCTGCATGTGTAACAAATGTGTTAATACGCAATTATTAAAAAATAATTAAATCGGCACAGCGTTTGTATAATGTATTACAACAAATGCGAATTAAGGCAATGTGCCTATCTGATGTAATTCAGAGAAAGCATATCTCTCTCATATATTGGTTTATAATTGGTTAGTAAGAGCTCCTGCCCATCAGGAGCTCTTCTTGTTTCCAGGCTTTTCCAATAATCACTAGCAGGAATATTTTTAACCTAAACAAATACTTAACTGCAAGGTTGCTTTAATAAAGCATCTATCTACTGTTATGAAAACTAAATTATTATTGATAAGTCTGTTAGGCGCATCGCTGACAAGTTTTGCCCAGCAGCCCAAGCTACCGCCTCCCTACGCCACCAAATCTGTAAAAAACTATTGCGAGGTAATAGGCTGGAAAGCCAACGAAATGCCCACCGCGCCTGCCGGGTTTAAAGTAAGTCGCTTTGCCATAGGTTTTATTAACCCACGCAATATGTACGTTGCATCAAACGGAGACATCTTTGTATCAGAAGCAAACACCGAGGCCAAAGGGATCAAGAAAGTAGGCGCGGCTATAACAGGTATTGATAAATCGCAAAACCTGGGTAAAAGTGCTAACCGTATTACTTTGCTGCGCGATAAAAATGGCGATGGTGTGCCTGATCTGAAAGCCGTATTTATAAGTGGCCTTAACCAACCTTTTGGCATGCTGATACTGGGCAACTGGTTCTATGTAGCCAATACCGATGGCTTATGGCGTTTTGCTTATAAACCAGGCCAGACAAAAATTGCAGGCCCGGGTAAAATGATCGTCCGCCTGCCGGCGGGTGGATATAATAACCACTGGACCCGCAACCTACGCGCCAACGCGGCTGGTACTAAGATTTATATTGCTGTAGGGTCAGGATCAAATGTGCAGGAGAATGGCGCCGAAAATGAGATCCGCCGGGCCAACATTCTGGAGATAAACCCCGACGGCAGCGGCGAACGTGTATATGCTGCCGGTTTGCGCAACCCCTGCGGTATAGACTTTGAACCCAAAACCAAAGTACTGTGGACCGTAGTCAACGAGCGCGACGAACTAGGCGACGACCTGGTGCCCGACTACCTTACCAGCGTTAAACAAGGTGGCTTTTACGGCTGGCCCTACTCCTATTTCGGGCAGCATGTTGATGATCGACCCAAACCACAGCGTCCGGACCTGGTAAAAAAAGCCATAGTGCCTGATATGGCCGTTGGTTCGCATACCGCGTCGTTGGGATTAGCATTTTATACCGGATCAAAATTTCCGCAGAAATACAGGGGCGGCGCGTTTATTGGTCAGCATGGCTCATGGAACAGGTCGGCGCTATCAGGGTATAAGGTAACCTTTGTACCTTTTGCCAATGGCCGCCCATCAGGCCCTATGCAAGATTTCCTTACAGGTTTTATAGCCAATGCAGACAAGCAACAAGTACACGGCCGACCGGTAGGCATCGCGGTAGCAAAAGACGGCTCTTTGCTGGTAGCTGACGATACCAGTAATACCATTTGGCGGATAAGCGCTATGTAATAGCAGCGATATAACCCACAAATAATAAATCGATATCCGGCCCTTTGTAGCCAATATCTTACAATTCAAAATAGCCCTTTAGTAAAGTAAAGGGCTATTTTTGTTTCAACCTAATAATACATTCCGTGTTAAAATTTATACCAGCAAGTTGCTTGTTTTTGGGGTTGGCTGCAATGGCCAGTGCTCAAAACAAAACCAATATTTCACAAACCGATACCACAAAATTAACTACTATAACAGTTAAAGGATACCTATCAACCAAGCCCATGCTTAGTGTACCGGCATCGGTATCAATAGTTACGGCCGAGCAGTTAAAACTACAGCAGGGAAACTCGCTGGTATCGGGTATGAACATTGTGCCGGGTGTACGTATGGAAGAGCGTTCGCCGGGCAGCTACCGCTTATCTGTGAGGGGTAGCTTACTAAGATCGCCCTTCGGTATCCGCGACGTAAAGGTTTACTACGACGAATTGCCCCTTACCGACGCGGGCGGCAATACCTATTTAAATGTTATTGATTTTAATAGTGTGCAAAACATTGAGGTTTTAAAAGGGCCAGATGGCAGTTTGTTTGGCGCTAATTCGGGCGGTGTGGTGTTGCTTAGCCCGATTAACCGTTTAGATAAAAGCAATTATGTTACAGCAGGTTTTACCGGCGGGTCATACGGATTGGTGCAGCAAAATGCAGGCCTGCAAAATATCAGCAAAAACAACCAATTAAACATTAACCAGGCCTATCAAACTTACCATGGTTACCGTGCCAATAGCGATATGCGTCGCAACTATATTCAGTTGGTAGATAAGCTGACTTATGGTGGCGTAAACTCTATTAAAATATTAGGTTTTTATTCTGATCTGAAATATCAAACGCCCGGTGGTTTAACACTGGCTCAGGTGGCCATTGATCCAAAAGCGGCCCGGCCATCAACACCGGTTGTTCCTGGCGCTATTGCCCAGCGCATAGGTATCAGCAACAAAATGAGCTATGGCGGCGCGGTTAACGAGTGGTTCATCACACCCAAAATTCGCAACGTGTTTGCGGTGTATGGGGCTTATGTAAACTTTACCAACCCCTTCATCACTAATTACGAACAGCGTTACGAGCGTACTTATGGCATGCGCACCTACTTTGAGTTTACTGGCAACGATAAACCCGATTTTAAATGGAAAGCCAACATAGGCATGGAATTGGCCAAAACCAACACCGATGCCAACAACTATGGCAACCGCGGCGGCATGCGCGATACGGTTCAAAGTTTAGACAGGGTAAACACCCGCCAAAACTTCATCTTCGCGCGTTGGGAAGAAGTAGTTTATAACCGGTTACATATTGAAGCTGCAGCCAGCTTAAATTATTATGGTTACGAGTTTTAAAACATCCTGCCCCGCAACCAAACAGACTTTACAGATCGCAGCTTCTCGCCGCAGGTAATGCCGCGACTGGCGCTGTCATACCAGGTAACTGATAATTTTGTGTGGAGAGTATCGGCAAGTAAGGGATATTCTACACCAACATCGGCCGAGATACGCCCGTCGAACAATATCATCAACACCGATCTTAACGCGCAAAACGGCTGGAACTATGAAACAGGTTTCCGCCTGCGTAATAGCGACGAAACTATGTTGCTGGATGTATCGGCCTTTTACTATCGCCTAAACAACGCTATAGTACGCCGACTAACAGCCGGAAATACCGAATACTACACCAACCTGGGCCAGATAAAACAACCGGGCCTTGAACTGTATTTTATGGATTGGCTGATTAAACCGCGCAACGAAGGTTTTATCAGGGGCTTACAAATAACCGAATCATTAACCATTAGCAAGTTTAGCTTTGGCACCTATAGCCTGGCAAGCACGGGTTATGCCGGTAATGAGTTAACGGGCGTACCCCGCCATGTAAGCGTTACCAGTTTGCAGGTAAAGTTTCCTCAATCTTTATACTTGTACAGTCAATTTAATTCAACCGCACGGATACCGTTGAATGAGGCTAACTCATTTTATTCGCCACGCTACCAGTTATTGCAGGCTAAGGTTGGCTGGCAACATCTGTTTGGAAAATCGAGGTTAGAAATTTTCGCAGGGGCCGATAATATCCTGAATCAATACTATAATCTGGGTGCTGACCTGGACGCTGTCGGCAATCGCTTTTATAATCCATCGCCATTGAGGAATTACTACGCCGGCTTCAATGCCAAATTTTAAAAAGATAATATTTGAACCTGCAAGATTACTCTAAAACAGCAACTTGCGGAATTTGAAACTGTCCTAAAGCATTGATGACATCAAAACGATCGCCTTTCAATTTTTCGAAAAAGGTAGTTATATCATTGCCATAACTTCTGGTACTTACACCAAACATTAATACGCCGCTTTTGCCTGATTTTTCTCTAATATACTTGTACCTATAAACATTACGTTCAACAATTTCAACCTTCTTCCCGTCAGCCGAGTTTTGGGTCACCAAAAAATCGAGCATAAACTCCTCATTATTTTCAAAAACCTCATATTGCACGGCCGGATTTTTTTTCTTCAGCTCCTCTAATTCAGTAACTTTTGCAGTGATTACATCTTTGACTTTGTTTGCAGTAATCACAAAATCAATCATCAGCATTTGTTGAAACTTATCTGGGTTATCTCCTTTAATCAGGTATTCTTGTTTATAAAAATTAGCTGCGGGATGCGACGACCAGGAAAGCAAATATTCATTATTCCCAAATTTGATTGGGCCGGTTATATTCAAATAATCTTTAACGGGCAAAAAACACGTAAAGCTGTACAGCGTCAGGCTAATTATAAAAGCTAATTGGGTAACAATTTTTTTCATTTAGTTACTTTAAGGTTTATACTAAAGTTATGCCATTCTCTTATATACAAAGACAAATCTCATGTTTTTCCTTACTGCAAGTTGAACTTTAACCGCTCGCGGTAGTTTAAACGAGCGCAAACTTTGTCTAAAGGAAAGTTCTTATTGCAAATTAAATTTAATCCAACCCTCGCCCTCATGGCCGAAAATGAATTGCTTTGGATAGATGATCTCGGCCAGTAGTTCAACAGCATCTACATAAGTTTCTTCATCGCTGTTAAAAATTCTGTTACCGTCTATAATGTAAAAGCGGTTGCTTTTTACCGCCTTAAGGTTTAAAAAGCCAGGTAATTGCGCCACGGTATCGTAGCTTGCCATGGCTTGCTCTATAGCATGGCCCTCAAGTTTCAGGATAATCACATCAGGATTCAACTGCACCAGCATCTCCGCATCGCCAACTATAGGAGTGCCGCCGGCTTTGGTAATTTGTTGCGCCAGGTCATCGGTTGCCAATCTAATCGGATCTAGAGCCACTATGCAAGCTACCATTGGCCTTTGCTCCATAAACTTTATTTTATGGGTGATGATGTCTATACGTTCCTGTAGTTCTTCGGGTAAATTATTCATGAATGAGCAAAGGTGCAGATTTTTTTGAACACACTTAAGCTAGTATTCAAATTTTCCACATAAATAAATGCGGTCAGGAGGCTCCTACGGAGCCAAGCCTATCTGAGTTTCTTACTATAAACAGGCAGTTCTTAACAGAGCTAATACAATTTTCATTAGGGCTGAATTAACCCCGGAGGGGTTCCCTGTTTATAGAAGAATGAAAGTCAAAAAGTAAGGCTCCGGCGGAGCCCCCTTGGCCATATACAGGTTAAGTCTATAGTTTAAACAAAACCTAAGCAATACCTGTTATAACTGTATGACAAAGCCAGCAAACACACCAGATAAAGCATCACCTTCAGACACACCTACCGACAGGCCAAATGATAACGGCGGTAAAAGCAAAGTACGCCCTGAAGACAAACGTTACGATGCCGACCAGCCTCACGGTGGCGACATCGCCCAAAAAAGAGAAAAAGAAGAACAGCCTGTTAACCCGATAAAAACGCCACCCAAAGAAAACGGTATGGACAAAGGGCAAGTACAGCCCGATTAGCTGTAAATAAGAAGGAGGAGCAACCGGTTACCCGATACACCCCTCCTAAAGCAGACAGTTAATATGTTATTATTGTGGGAAACGAAAATTATTTCAGTTTTAGCGCAATTTTGCCATCTTCAATACCTTCAATGTTTTTGTCGGTGAAGATATCTTTGCCGGTTTCTGACATTAATTTCAACAAATTGTCGGTAGACTCTTTGTGAGTAACATCAATAGTTGAAGCTGTTGAGTTAAATTTCATTTTAGTTTCGGTTACGCTACCGCAAGCCTGAATGCTTTCGTTGAATTTTTTAAGTGTAGCGTAGTCAATACCTGTTACAGTTACGGTGGTAATTTTCATGCCTGCAGGTAAAGCTGGCACAGCAGCAACAGCATTAGCAGCGGCGGCGGCAACAGCAGCAGCGGCAGCTTCGGCCTCTTTTTTCTTTTTGCCACCAAATAAACCTTTTAATTGATTAACAGCACCGGCAGCTTGCTCTGCAGTACCCAGGGCGCTACCAACGCTGCCCGCAGCACCGTTAACACCATTTGCAGTTTCGTTTGCTTTTGCAGCACCTGATACAATTTTGCCTAAAAGGCCTTGAGCCATTACTGATGAACCACTGATCATGATCATGGCTACCAATAGAGTAAAACGTGTTTTCATTTTAATTTGCTTTAGAGATTTATAGTTTTTGTTAGTTAATTACTTTGCTTGTGTCGGCCGGCGGTGTAAACATTTCTGGCTGATTGACAAGTCAAAGTTATGTAGCTAAACAAGGGGCATCAATAATACAGATGTACTATTTTACGGTGTATGAGGAGGTTATGCAGATGTGCAGGTGTGTAGATATGCAGATGTGCGGATGCGTCGGCTATAGCATATAACAATCAAAACCGTCATTGCGATGAAGAAGGGGTAGTGAGTTTGTCAGTTTACGCCCGCGCTATCCCACCCGAGTTAAACTGCAAATCATACAGTTTGCGGTAGTAGCCACCATCAATGCGCAGCAGTTCCTGGTGGGTGCCAATTTCTTTTATTTCGCCATGGTCAAGTACAATAATTTTGTCGGCGTTTTGGATGGTAGACAGGCGGTGAGCTATTACAATAGCCGTGCGGCCTTGCATCAACTTATTAATGGCGTTTTGTATGAGTATCTCGGTCTCGGTATCTACAGACGACGTTGCTTCATCCAACACCAAAATTGCCGGATCATAAACCAACGCGCGGATAAACGAGATGAGTTGGGCCTGCCCTGCTGATAGCGTGGCGCCGCGTTCCATCACGTTATAATCATAACCACCGGGCAGGCGTTCAATAAAATCGTGTGCGCCAACATCTTTTGCTGCCGCTATAATTTGCTGGCGCGTTATTTTTTCGTTATTCAGGCCGATGTTATTGGCAATGGTATCGGTAAATAAAAATACATCCTGTATAACGGTAGCTATCTGGCCCCGCAGGCAATTAACATCATAATTCATAATGTTATTACCGTCCACCTTTACCTCGCCCTTACCTATCTCATAAAAACGGTTCAATATGTTTATGGTTGATGATTTACCAGCACCTGTAGCGCCCACCAATGCCAGTGTTTCGCCGGGTTTTATATGGAAGTTAATATCCTTTAAAACCCAATTTTCATCGTTATAAGCAAACCAAACATTTTTAAATTCAATCTCGCCGTTTAAACGCTTTGGAGCTAACGTGCCGGGATTAGGCGCTACTTCATTAGTATCTAAAACCTTGAAAATCCTATCCGCGCCTACCATACCCATTTGCAGGGTATTGAACTTATCTGCCAGCTGGCGTATAGGCCTGAATAAAAGATTGAGCAGCACCATAAATTCAACAATCCGCCCCGGGGTAACACTACCATGCGCGGTAATATATACCAATTGCTGATCTGACAAAATGCGTTTACAACCGTACCAAACCAATAAGCCGATACAAATGGCAAACAAAATCTCAACCACCGGAAAAAATATCGAATAGTACCAATTAGAGCGGATATGCGCGTCGCGATGTTTTTGATTAACATTAATAAACTTGCGCATTTCCTGCTGCTCGCGCGCGAAGTTTTGTATCACACTTACACCTGAAATATGTTCGGCCAAAAAGGTGTTTAACTGGGCCACCTGCGTACGTACTTCCTGAAAAGACGATTTAATAGCCTCTTTAAAAATATAGGTAGACGCGAATAAAAATGGCATGGGTATCAAGGTAATAAGCGCCAGTTTCCAATCTTGAAATATCATGTAGGCTATAATAGCCACCACAAGCAGCAGATCGCCAATAATGGAAATCAAACCCTCTGAAAAAATATCAGCTATGGTTTCCAGGTCAGACACTGTACGGGTAATGAGCATACCTATAGGTGTACGATCGAAATATTTTAAACGCAGGCTGGTAATATGGTTAAACACATCTACCCGCAAATCTCTGATAACAGACTGCCCCAACGTATTGGTTAAATAGGTTTGATAATATTGCGCAACCGTTTGTATTACAAGCAGGGCCATCATGGCTTCAACCATGTACAGCAAACCGTTGTAATTATTTAGCATAATATGCTCGTCCAGCGTTTTTTGTATCAATACAGGTTGCACCAACGCGCTCACCGCCAAAAACACCGTCAAAAACCCCGACAGAATAAACGTACCCCTGTAAGGCCCAACATAGTGCATAATGCGCTTTAACAGGCGCCAATCAAAAGCTTTACCGGTAACTTTGTCCAATTATGTAATTATTGAATAAGTGATTATTGAATGAGTGTCCCGATAGCTATCGGGAGAGTGATTGCAAAAGTAATTTTAATAATTCCGAAATCGAACATTCGAAATCCGAAATATTACAAAAACGGATATCGCACCTCTGTTAAATACAACCCACAAGCAGGTACAGATGTACCTGCACTGCTGCGGCTTTTACTATCTATAATATCACGAACCGCGTCCGGCTCAATTTCTTTACGGCCCACCATCATCAGCGTGCCAACAATGGCGCGCACCATGTTACGTAAAAACCTATCGGCCGAAATATGGAAGACTATGCCGCTATCTGTTTTCACCCATTCGGCGCGGCTTATTTTGCAGTTATTTGTAAACACCTGCGTGTTTGATTTGCTGAAGCAGCTAAAGTCGGTATACTCCATAATGATAGCCGCTGCGCGGTTCATCAATTCCAGATCGGGCACATCGCGTTGAAGCCATGAGTAGCCGTTTCTAAACGGATCTTTACTAAAATGGATGTGGTATTGGTATGATCTCAATGTGGCGTCAAAACGTGCATGCGCTTCAGCATCAACCTCAGAAATATTTTTTATAGCGATATCTTTAGGCAAGATAGAATTTAGCCCGCGGATGTAAGAGTCCATAGTCGATGGTCCATGGTCCATCAACTCATAATCAAAATGCGCGAAAAACTCAGTAGCATGCACCCCTGCGTCGGTACGCCCGCAACCCAGGGTTTCAATAGGCTGGCGCAAAATAGTAGTAAGCGCCTTATCTAAAACTTCTTGAACAGTAATTGCATTGGGTTGCACCTGCCAACCGTGATAATTGGTACCATCGTAAGAGAGTTCAATAAAAAAGCGCTGGATGCTCACGCGACAAAGGTAATAATCTTCAACAATGAAAACTTTAGTATTACCTAGGTATATGTAGTGGTTTCATACCTTTAATACCTAATTTTTCTGCTATATAAAGTATTAAAGTATATTCTTCTACTGTTGTTGCTTTTACAGGTTCTTCTAAGGACACATTTCCTAAATGCATGCCACAACATCTACTGCCATTAATAATCTTAGGGTCAAGTGCTTTAATCGTGATAAGTGTACTATCTTTTGTTATCCCTGCAAGTTGAATAGCATATGGGGTTCTGTAGCTAAAAGGCTTGCCATCATGAAAGTACATGGTAGAATACCAAAAGTCGCCATATTGATTTAAGAAAATATCATTTTTAGTATTCGGCTTTTTAAAGTAGTTTTCAGCAAAAACGGCTGTATCGGCGGTTTCTGTCGAAAAAGTAACTGGTTGAATATAGTTTCCATCGTTCTTGTAATAAAATATATCTTCTAATATTTTATTACCCATTTGATTTTTAAACTCAAATATTTTCACTATCGTATCATGCAACTCCTTGACAGGTAATTTAAATCCGTAGCTTATTGGATTTGGATCGACTAATTTTTTTATCGAAACTGGACGTGGGTTTTCGCCGCAACCGAATTGAATTGCGATAGAAAATACCCCAATCTTTAATATCCAATCTTTAATCTTCATTAACTAATATACTCCTTGTATATCGTCTCAAATAAAAACTTATTCTCAACTGCCAGATCCAAAGGATACTTTAGAAAAAAATCATTATAACCTACGGCATTAGCCAGGTTTTTAAGCACTTTAAAATAAGTTATTTCAATACCTTCAATTATCTGGATATAAAACAAAATAAAGGCATCCCGCTCAAGCGGCGTTTTGCCCGATTTAATAACGGACAAATAAGCCTCAAGCGTTAAGCCCTTTACGCCCAGCACACTAACACTTGATGGGGTGCTGTTTATAGAGCTATAGATCTCGTCCATTTGCGCTATTTGTTTCCGGGTATCGTCCAGCAATTCATCCAGCGCCAGTTTTAGTTGATTTAAAGCGGCAAGTTTTTTTACTTCTTCAAAAAAATCAAGCAGGTGGTGCTTACCCAAATAAATACTGTTTAAGTGCTCAAGGAACATTCGCTTTAAATGGTTGTCTTCAAACTTCACCTCTTTTGGTGTCAGCGTAGCGTCGGGGGTATCGGCCATATACGTATCGTAATAATTAAGGTAGCACAATTTACAGTTTTATTTACACTTTATAATAAAGTATAGCGTTATGCCTATTTTGTCAATACCCGCAATTATATTTGCTGTATAAATTTCACTAAAATGCTACAACGTATACAAAGCATATATCTGTTTGCCGCAGGCCTGGTTATTGCCGCCCTGTTTATTTTCCCGCTAATTAATAACGCCTATGTTGATGGCCAGGCGCTAACTATAAAGGTTACCGGCGTTTACCAAAATATTAACGGACAGCAAGCACAAACCCAGTTTTTTACTGCATTAACCATAGGTACCGCGCTTGTTGCCTTGCTGCCACTGGTTGTTGTTTTTATGTATAAAGACCGCAAAAAGCAAATTAACTTTTGTTACCTGTTAATGCTCATTAACATTGGCTATAGCTATTGGGCCGCGCAAGTAGTTAAAAACACCATTGGCGACGCTTACCTAAACATGAGTAATTACGGTGTTGGCATTATTTTGCTATCAGTAAGTTTGATATTGATAGTATTGGGGCAAAAATCCATACAGAAAGACGAAAAACTGGTTCGCTCTGCCGATAGGTTGAGATAATTTACTGTAAACCGTGCGTGTTAAGGTAATTTGGTTTTGCTTTGCCTGCTTAGTATTTATAGGGCTTGACCGTATTACCAAGCAATGGGCCAAAGACAATTTGATGTTTAGAGAGCCCAAAGTTTACTGGGACAACTTTTTCCGTTTTGAATATGTAGAGAACACCGGCGCCGCGCTAAGCCTTGGCGATAACCTGCCACAACCATGGAGCTTTTGGCTGTTAAGCATGATACCGCTGGCAGTTATGATAGCGCTATTTGTATATGTAATGCGCGAAATTGGCAACTTTACCAATTTCAAACTTTTCTGTTTTTCCATGATCATAGCCGGCGGTGTAGGCAATATCATTGACCGTATAATATACGACCGCCGCGTTACGGATTTTATGAATATGGGCTTTGGCGATTTCCGCACCGGAATATTCAACGTAGCAGATGTATGGATCACATCTGGCGTTATAGGCTTATTTATCGTATATAACAGCAAGAATAAAGGACTGCTAAAACCGGATAACGTTCAGGCTTGATCAGCTTTTAAGCTCAAACTTATAAACAGGCAGGTTCTTTTTTATTATGGTGGCGTTTATGCCAAAAGCCTTTAACGACTCTACCATATTTGCCATGGTATCATACTTTATTGTCATGGATACCCGGGTATCCAAAAGGTTATCCTGTTTAACAACAACTGTTTTTTGAAATTTATCCTGGACATGATTTACCAGTTTTTCAAACTTGTCATAGTCAATGCCAATATAGGTTTCTGAGTTAGAGGTGTGTGCTACCTTTGGCACCGAGGTATCTGCCATAACCGTTTCAAATAAAGCCAAATTAGTAACCTCAAATTGAATGACATCCATCAGGCTATCTGCTGTAGTATATCTCAAGTTTATCTTATCAATAATGGCTTTTAAAACCTGTTTACTCTCTACATCCCGTTCGCTTTTATAACAATAGGATATGTATGACTTGGCAACTTCCACCGGCAGTTTTATTTGAGTTGTAGCAACATTTAAAAATGATGCCAGGCGGTTTGCCAGGCTGTCGCCAATAACCAACTCATTATAACGGCTTTTAGATGTATTACGAAAGCTGCTGATGTTTTTTCTGTATGGCGACAAAGTCAACGTAAAATATTCTTTTAAATCCTGATCATTCATGTAAGCGCCATACTTGCTGCTTAATGATTTGTAAAGCTCATTTACTTCTTCGGACGCCGCAACCGCCTGTTTACCTTCAGCTTTCGGTGCAGGCTTTCCAGCCATAACAGCATCAATGATCTGATTGGTCAGATCGGCCGGATTACCCACCCATTGTACCATATTTTTATCATCAATCATTACACAAAGCGGTATGTATTTGATCTTGTAATCATCAAAGGTTTGGCGTGTTATATCAGTTACCACTGCCGCATTAAACTGCACTTTTTTTAACAAGCCATTCACTTTTCCCTCATTTTCGTCGGTCATGGCCAAAAACACCAGGTTGGCTTTGGCTTTATTTTTATTAGCCAGGTTATTCATATGCGGTACAGACTCCAAACAAGGCGCACACCAGGTAGCCCAAAAATCAACAATGATAAACTTGCCTTTTAAGTATTTAGATGGCGGGGCATTTTTTATCCAATTAGTGATATGTATTTCGGGAGCTTTGGCTCCTACCTTTGGCTGCGCTAATACAACACCCAGGTTAACAAATAATAACAGCGATAAAAAAAGACACTTCATAAAATAATCGATTAAAAATTTTGTCAGTTCAGTTTCAAACGATAAATGTAGTTATAAAACTTAAATTTTAGTTTAAATGCATTTTAAATTAAAGTTTTTCAAATTATCACACCATTCTAAAACTCTTTAAATCATATATTTGAATTACCAATAATTAACCCTACCTTTGCGCCCGATTTGGCGATGTAGCCAGATACGTTATTTAAAATCATGAACCCATTTATTAATCTGGGAATCCGTGAAGATATTGTTAATGCCATCTCTGAGTTAGGCTTTGAAAACCCTACTCCAATCCAGGAACAGTCAATCCCGGTATTGCTTACAGGCAGCAACGATTTTGTCGGATTAGCCCAAACCGGGACCGGTAAGACTGCTGCCTTTGGCCTACCATTATTAGAACTGTTGGATTTCGAAGAAAATCATCCGCAGGCACTTGTTTTATGCCCAACGCGCGAACTTTGTTTGCAAATTACTAACGACATTAAAAACTACTCTAAAAAAATGGACAACGTACACGTTGTTGCCGTTTATGGAGGAGCAAGTATTTCTGACCAATTACGTCAGATACGTCGTGGTGTACAAATTGTTGTTGCTACGCCTGGTCGTATGCTTGACATTATTAACCGTAACGCTATCGACTTTAGCAAGGTTAAATTTGTTGTATTGGATGAAGCCGATGAAATGCTCAACATGGGCTTTCAGGAAGATATTGACAGTATCCTGTCTACCACGCCAGATACTAAGAAAACATGGCTGTTTTCTGCAACTATGCCCGCCGAAGTACGTCGCATAGCAAAAAAATACATGAATGAGCCGTTTGAGCTTACCATGGGTACTAAAAATACCGGCAATGCCAACATCGAGCACGAGTACTATGTAGTACGTGCCCGTGATAAATATGCCGCATTTAAACGTATTGTCGACTTTAATCCTGACATTTTTGGTATCGTATTTTGCCGTACTAAAATTGAAACTCAGGATATTGCCGAAGCCTTAATGAAAGACGGCTATAATGCCGATTCATTACACGGCGACCTGTCGCAACAACAACGTGATAAGGTAATGAAACGCTACCGCGAGCGTAACCTGCAGCTATTAATTGCTACAGACGTTGCCGCACGTGGTATTGATGTTAACGACGTTACGCACGTTATTAACTACTCATTGCCTGACGAGGTTGAGAACTATACCCACCGTAGCGGTCGTACTGCACGTGCTGGTAAAACCGGTGTGTCTATAGCTATTGTTAACGCTAAAGAGCTGGGCAAGATCCGTCAGATTGAGCGTGTTATCGGTAAAAAGTTTGTTAAAGCCGAAATCCCTACAGGTTTTGATGTTTGCGAGAAACAATTGTTCTCAATTGTACATACCATACACAAGGTTGAGGTTAACGAACAGCAAATTGAACAATATCTTCCACGTATAATGGACGAGTTTAAGGACCTGAGCAAAGAAGAATTCATCAAACGTTTTGCGTCTATTGAATTTAACCGTTTCCTTGATTATTATAAAAATGCTGCCGACTTAAATGCCCCTGTTGAAGAAGGCAGATTTGACCGCGAGCGTGGCGAACGCGGAGAACGCGGAGAGCGTGCTCCACGTGGCGAAGGCGGTAAATCAGAATATACCCGTTTGTTTATCAACTTAGGTTCTGTTGACGAGTTTAACCGTGGCGATTTGTTAGGCTATATCTGTACCAATGCTAAAATTAGCGGTCGCAGTGTAGGTAAAATTGACGTTAAAGGTGTGTACTCTTTCTTTGAGGTACCTAATGCTGATACCGAAGCCGTAATGAACAACTTTAAAGGTGTTGAATTTAAAGGTCGCGAAGTACGTATTGAAGTATCAGGCGAAGGCACAAGCACTACCCGCAGTGGTGGTGGCGAGCGTCGCGAAGGTGGCTACCGTGGTGGCGAGCGTCGTGAAGGCGGCGGTGGTGGTTATCGTGGCGGCGAGCGTCGTGATGGTGGCAACCGCAGTGGCGGTGGCGACCGTAGAGATGGCGGCTACCGTGGCAACCCTGGCGCAAACGCTGGCTTCCGCGACTTCTCTGGCAAAAGCCGTGAAGACCGTGGCGACCGTAAACGTCGTTTCTAATTTAACTAGTGATTAGAGATCAGTGATTAGCTTTTTACAAAACTAATCACTGATCAATTAATATTCTAATCACTTCAAAATAGTTTTTAGTTTAGTTTTAGTTTCAAAGCCTCTTCGATTCCAGTCGTAGGGGCTTTTGTATTTTGGAGGTAGTTATTCGTTATCGGTTAATCAGTGATTGGCTTTCGATACTTTTCAAACCTAATCACTAATTAACTAATAACTAATTAACTATACTTAAGCCATACTGACCAACAGCACTGCCGTAACTACGTGAATGGCTATTAATGCATATGTTTTCATGGCGATGTGTATTTTATTGTTTGACTTTATATTACTCTACAGGTTTAGTAGTACGCATTTGCGCTTTAGTGATGAATTGACGATGTCCTTTTTTGTCTACATAAAAATACCTATTGTACTCGTCAATGTAAACCAATTCGCCGGTTGCGGCCCAGTGGCCCTCGTAACGTTTATCGGTTACCGCGGCAGCCCCTTTTGAGGCCAGTTCTGATGTTTTTTTGCCTACTGCTTTAGCGCCTTTGGCTGTTGCCTGGCCCACATCCTTAGCAGCCGTTGATGTTGCTTTACCTACATCTTTACCTGCTTCCTTTATTTGTTTGCCAACAGGTTTTTTCTCTTGCGCGTACGCCGGGCCTTGCATAGC
Source organism: Bacteroidota bacterium (assembly GCA_040386815.1). GTDB lineage: Bacteria > Bacteroidota > Bacteroidia > Sphingobacteriales > Sphingobacteriaceae > Mucilaginibacter. The sequence goes on from JAZKET010000065.1 coordinate 24,045, forward strand.
AGCTAACATGCCGCCTGCTGCTATTAGTGCTATTTTGATTATGTTTTTCATGGTAGTGATATTTGATACTACCTATGCAATTTGTTTGCCAAAAAGATCCATAGCAATAAAAGTGAGGCTAATCAAAAGATCTGTAGGCTCGACTCATATTGTAGTAAATGGTTTCAACCCGCTGTAAAGTTGACAACAATTCAGAGTACTATAGGCACGAGCTATTTATATCAAATCGCGAAAAATAAATTGCTCATCGTATGCTACATTGAACTTGTGTAGAAATTCAAGGTACTCCTCTTTAAAACTTTGTTTCTTGTGATGCTCTTCCTGATTTTGGATGTATTTATAAACGTTTTCAATTTGCGATTGCCCGTACGAAAATACCCCATAGCCTTCTTGCCATTCAAAGCGCTGAGATGTTAACGAATTATCATTAATATATTTAGATGATTTGGCTTTTACAGTTTGCATCAAATCTGAAACCGAAACAGACGGCTTAATCCCAATAAGACAATGAATATGGTCTTCAACGCCATTTACAGTGAGGGTTTTACATCCGGTTTCATTTATCAAATTCCCAATCATACCGAATACAGTAGGTTGTAAATCTTTAGCTATAACGGCGGCGCGATATTTAACCGCGAAAATGATATGTAGATAGATTTGGTGATAGGTATTTGCCATGACTATAAATAGAGGTTATGATCTACCTAAAGTAATGAATTATTCTTGCTGCCGGTCTGGTTTGATAAAATGAGTCGTGCCTACGGTACTTTCTTAAATATTAATTAAAAAAAAGCCGGGTTGAAACCCGGCGCTACAAAATGTACCGAGCCTACGGCTCTTTCTTGTTAGGCAAAGAACTGTTTTTAAAAGCTCGCCTATACATAAAATGCCGTAGGCACGACAAATATTGTAGCAACGGGTTCAACCCATTGTAAAAAAAGACATGTCCACAAAACTAAATACCACCGGCACGATACATTTTGTAGCAACGGGTTTTAAACCATTGTAAACATCACCCATATATCAAGTTCCGTAGGCAACGCCCATATTGTAGCTACGGATTTCAACCCCTTGTAAAAAGTCCACCCGTAGACAATAACCATAGGCCCTGACCAATATTTCTTCAGCGGATTTTAACTCTTCTTAAAAAACTCGCCCATACATAAAGTGCCGTAGGCACGACGAAATATTGTAGCAACGGGTTTCAACCCGTTGTCTAAAAACCACCCATCCATCGAGTGCCGTAGGCACGGCCCATTTTCTCCATCAACCCAACTCCACCATCGCCTTAACAACCCCGCTACCTGGCTTTACCCAATCGGCAAAACAACCGGCGACATCATCAAATTTAACCCTGTGAGTAATATAATTGGCAGGATTGATCTGCTTATTTTTTATGGCCGATATCACCAGGTCAAAGTCTTCAACAGTAGCGTTGCGACTACTCATCAGCGTGGCTTCGCGTTTATGAAATTCAGGGTGACTGAAGTTGATATTTCCTTTTTGCAAGCCAATTAACACAAACCGTCCGCTATGGGCCAGATAACTAAATGCGTTATTTATCGCGTTTAAATTACCTGTCGCGTCTATCACCACCGATGGCATATCTCCGTTGGTGATTTCCATCAGGCGCGTTGTTACGTCGTCGGTTGATGCGTTGATGATATATTCAACTTGTAAGTTACCACTGCAAAAAGCCAATCGTTGTTGATTGATATCTAAAGCAATAACCTTGGCGCCGGCAATTCTTGCAAACTCCATAGCCCCTAAACCAATGGGGCCCGCGCCTATAACCAAAACATATTCGCCCGGCTTTACGCCTGCCCTGCGCACACCATGTGCGCCAATGGCCAGCGGTTCAACCAGCGCTAACTCGTCTAAACTTAAACCCTGTGCGGGCAACACTAACCGGGTTGGTACTTGCAGATATTCGGCCATGCCGCCATCAACATGCACACCAATTACCTGCATTTTAGCGCAGCAATTGGTATTTCCGTTACGGCAGGCTAAACAGATACCACAGTTTATGTACGGCATAATCGTTACCCTATCGCCGGGGTTAAAGTCGCCATCGCCATTAACTACCTCGGCGGCCAGTTCATGCCCCAAAACACGGGGATAATTAAAATAAGGCTGCGAGCCATCAAAGGCGTGTAAATCTGTCCCGCAAATACCTACGCGTTTAATTTTAAGCAGCGTATGGCCGGGTAGTAATGGAGGGATTGGCGCATCCATATATACCATGTCCCTCGGTTGGCGGCAAACCAGTACTTTCATCTATTTCAGCTGTATTTGCAGGCCCAATATGTCTTTACCGGTAAGGTCGGTAGGTTTTGATATTACCAGCATATCGTCCTCTTGCTTCCATTTTAACTTTTGCTTACTACCAAGCAGGCTTACACTGGCTATTTTTTTATCATTAACCGCAGAATTTTTACCTAATGATTTGATCTGGATATCGCCGGCAGGCACTTCCATACAAAACGCGTACAGGTTGTTACCTTTGCTTGTAAATCTAAAATCGCCCGGTTTGTAATTCCCCACATCGTTATTACCCGCAAACTGCCCTTTCTTTTGATTTGCTTTATCTGTAGACGGCCCTTCGCCATAAATTTTCCAGGGACGGGTGCCATAAATACCCTTACCATTTGCAGGCATCCAGGCCGCTATGTATTCTAAAATATTTAACACGTCGGCTTCCAGATCGCCTTCAGGGGTTTGCACTACGTTGATCAACAGGTTGCCGTTTTTGCTAACAATATCTATCAGCATTTGTATCACCTCTTTACCTGTTTTATATTTTTGACCGGTTTGATAATACCAATCGCCAATAGAAGTATCAGTTTGCCATGGGAAAGGATTGATCTCGCTTTGCACGCCACGCTCCAGATCTTCAACCCACTTACCGTTTGATGGCTCTTTGCAATTATAAACCGAATTGGGGTTGCCGTTATAAAAATTAGCCAGCATGCTGCGGCCCACTTCGTCAAAAGGCAACTTACTGTCAGAGTACAGTAAATCAGGGTGATAATTATCTACCAATTCCTTGACCGTGGTATACCACTGTTTCATGTATTCGGGGTTTGTGGTAAGCCAGGCATTGTCGCCTTTAGCTGCTTTGGTATGATACAGATCAGCATACTGCGCACCGGCACCGTCATAAGGCACGCCCTGTAAATCGCCATTTTTATCGGCCCCATGCGCCACCTGAAACCAGGTATAACTTGCCGCCAAATGTTCAGACACACCAAACTTCAACCCTTCCTTTTTCGCGGCCTTTTGCCAAATGCCTACCACATCCTTTTTAGGCCCCATGTTAACCGAGTTCCATTTGTTCAGGTTTGATTTCCATAGAAAGAAATTATCATGATGGCTGCCCATACTCACAAAATATTTGGCACCGGCTCTTTTGTATAGCGCCATTAGTTTTTCGGGGTCCCATTTCTCAGCTTTCCACAGTGGAATGATATCCTTATAACCAAACTTTGACGGATGTCCGTAATGCGCCACATGATATTTGTTTTGGCGGCTGCCCTGCTCATACATGCCGCGTGCATACCAGTCGCCCTGGCGTGGCACCGCCTGCGGACCCCAATGCGCCCAGATACCAAATTTAACATCTCTGAACCACTCCGGATATTTGTAGGTCTTCAGCGACTCGTCAGTAGGCTTAAACGGACCATTATTGATGGGTAATTGCTGCGCCTGCACGCTAAATGCGTTTGCTATCAACAGGCAAACAAGCAGATGCTTTACGTTTTTGTTTAAATACATATTTTCCTTCTTATGGCTTATAAATACTCTGGCTGGGTAATGGCTAATGGTACCTGCCTGATAATTAGTTGTTCAAATTAACAGCGTTTTGGAGCTTAAAACTTTTGATAAACTACCCAACAATTACGATATTTTACCCTAATACAGTTATTTGTACCGATATTGTGAATAATTATGAAACCGCAGCTACTGAAAATACCTTACGCGTCTGACCATTCGTTTAGTGTACGAAAAGAGCTGGCACCAAACATTAATAACCGCTGGCATTACCACCCCGAGATTGAGCTGATCAATTTTCATAAAGGTTTGGGGACGCAATTTGTGGGCGATCATATTTCGCGTTTTGAACCCGGAGATGTAGTACTTGTCGGCAGTAACCTGCCCCATTTCTGGAAGTATGACGAAGCTTATTACAGCGAAGAACAAGGCACCGAATCCTATTCGACGGTGATACATTTTTTTGAAAATTTTATAGGCGAAAAGTTTTTGCACCTGCCAGAGACGCGGCATATCAAGGCATTGCTTGAGCGTGCCAAACGGGGTATTTTATTTAAGGGTGATAGCGCTGTAAAAGTAAGTGGGTTTATCAACAATGTTTACCAGGCGACAGGCATCAACCAGATCATAGCGCTTATTACGTGCTTGTCAGAAATTGCCCTTTGCGAGGATGCAATACCTTTAACATCGGTAGGTTTTAATTATGATTTGTGGGGAGGCGAGAACAAGCGCATCAATGCTGTTTACAAATACTCTTTCGATAACTTTCAGCATAAAATTAAACAAAGCGAGATTGCGGAGATAGCAGGTATGACAAATAACTCGTTTTGCCGCTTTTTTAAAAGCCATACCGGCAAAACTTACTCTGATTTTATTACAGAAATAAGGGTAGGATATGCCTGCAAATTGCTGATTTCTGATAGATTTAGCATCAAAGAAGTCGGATTTACCAGTGGTTTTAACAGCTTCTCGTGCTTTCACGAGTACTTTAAAAAGCTAACAGGCAAAACACCGCAGGCTTATCAGAAGGCTTATAAGGAGGGGAAAGTGTAAACTTTTTCACGAAAAAAGTTCAAAATACCAAAAACCGCAATTTTATAAAATATTGATTACCAATGCGATATATTATAACCTTGTTTCATTTTGTTTCACCAAGTTTTCACAACAATCTAACAGTTAGGAAGTTGATGCAAAATCTCGTTTCACTTGTTTCATCTGTTTCACACTAGAGTGAAACAACACACAACCAATCTCTAATTAACTAATCACGCTCAATTCAACTGCTCGGCCAGCTTCTTCATCTCATAGGCCGGCGACTTCTTTTCGTAAAGAATGGCATAAACAGCATCTGCAATAGGCATGTGTACATTGTACTGCTTATTCACCTCGTGCAAGCAGTTAATAGCATAATAGCCCTCGGCTATCATATTCATTTCCAACTGCGCAGAGCGTACGGTATAGCCCTTCCCTATCATATTACCAAAGGTGCGGTTACGGCTAAACTGCGAGTAGGCGGTCACCAGCAGATCGCCCAGATAGGCCGATTCTTTAATGTCACGCGTGATGGGGTGTATGGCATCCACAAAGCGCATCAGCTCGCGTATAGCATTGGATATCAGCACCGCCTGAAAGTTGTCGCCATAGCCAACACCATGGCATATACCACCTGCAATAGCGTAGATATTCTTCAAAACAGCTGCATACTCGGTACCATATATATCGTCAGACACAATGGTTTTGATATAACGTGTGTTCAGCATAGCTGCAAACTCGGCAGCCAGTTCCGGGTCGCCCGATGCTATGGTTAGGTACGATAATTTCTCCAACGCCACCTCCTCCGCATGGCAGGGGCCACTAATGACAACAATATCATCAAAGGATATATCATACGTCTTATTCAAAAACTCACCTACTATCAGGTTCTCGTCGGGCACTATGCCCTTAATAGCCGATACCACCTTTTTACCTATAAAGTCTTCGGGCGTTATGTCAGCCAGTGCATCTTTCAGGAAAGCGGCCGGTACGTTCAATAAAACAACATTGGCCTTAGCTATCAGGGCTTTCAGATCTGTCGAAATGTTCTCAGCAGGCACCTTGATCTCTACCGAACTTAAGTAGTTAGGATTATGTCTAAACTGCTGCACATGCTCGGCAGCCTGCTCGTTACGCATCCACCAAAACACCTCTTTTTCAGTAGTGTTATCCGTCAAAATTTTAACATTGGCCGTAGCCCAGCTACCACCACCCACAACTAATACCTTGTTATTTTTTTGATGCATTAAGGCAAAGTTAAGAATAATGTGCAAATATGCAGATGTGTGAATGTGCAGATGCTTGGCAGGCGGCAGTAGCAATAAAAATAAAAAAGGCCAGCCAATTGGCCAGCCTAATATCAAATCATTTGCATATCAGCACATATGCACATCCAGAAGCATCTGCATATCAATTATTCTTTCTTATCCTTATCGCCAGCAAATAGTTTGGCTTTATCAACCTTAGTAACTTCGTCTTTATCTTTCAAAGTTTTAGATATGGCAGGATATGGCGCAGACACTACCTCCTGACCCGCTTTAAGGCCCGATAATACCTGTATATACATATCGTCCTGTATGCCGGTGGTTACCTGCACTTGCTTTACCTTTTCATTTTCATAAACAAACACATATTCCTTAGTTGGTGCACCGGCAATCTTGGCTACTTTGGTATCTTTCTTCGGTCCTTCTTCTTCATTCTTCTTCTCTTCACGAGTAGTTACCGACTGAATTGGCACAGACAGCGCTTTTGTGTTATTAGTATTGATCTCTACAGTAGCTGTCAAACCCGGGCGAAATGGCGAAGGATTGGCAGATGATTTAGCTAACAAATTAGCATATGATGACGCATCTATTCTTACCTTAACCGTAAAATTGGTCACCTGATCGGCATTGGTGCCTACTACATTTGCAGAGCTGCCTATCTCTGTAACCACACCTGTAAACTTCTTACCAAAAAAAGCATCTATCTCAATTTTTGATTGATCGCCTAGTGTAATACGATTGATATCATTCTCGTTCACATCAACGTTTACATCCATTTGGCTTAGGTCTGATATGGTCATGATCTCGGTACCGGCAAATTGGTTGGTACCTAATACACGTTCGCCTTTTTCAATGGCCAGTTTAGATATCACACCGTCAACTGGTGAGTAAATGGTAGTTTTATACAAATTATCCTGCGCCTCTTTAACTGTAGCCTGCGATTGCGCCAAACCATATTGCGAACCTATAACATTTTGCTTGGCAGCTTCTAACGATGCTTTTGCACCTTCATAACTGGCCTTGGCGTTATCAAACTCAGCAGCGGTTAGTACCTTATTATCAAAAAGCTCTTTACTCCGTTTGTAGTTTGATGCCTGGTTGTTAAAGGTGGCCTCGGCTTGTTTTAACATTTGGCCCGAGTTGCCCACGCTTGCTTTTTGCGAGTTATATGATGCAACCGCACGATCATACCCGGATTTTAAAATATCCGGACGGATCTTACATAAAAGCTGACCTTTTTTCACCACGTCGCCTTCTTTTACCGGCAACTCAACCACCTCTCCAGACACCTCAGGACTGATCTTTACTTCGACATGCGGCTTTATCTTGCCGCTGGCAGATACCGTTTCATTTATCTCGCGCACGGCAGCTTTATCTACAGCTACCTCGGTCTTTTTTGATTTACCGATGATACCGGTAAACTTGCCGATAACCAGCAATACCACAATTACGCCAAGTATTATTAATGTATATTTAGTAGTCTTTCCCATGATTTCTGTGAAGGATAATTATGCTGTTATAGTGAAATAGTTTTGCCCAGGTAATAGTCAATTATCTTACTGCGGAAGATGACGCTGTACCTTGCCTGTATCATATCTGTTTGTGATTTATTGAAATTGGTAACGGCTGTGTTATAATCTAACGAGTTTACCAGCCCTACATCATAACGCTGTTTAGTTACGTTAAGCGCATCTTTATTAGCTTCAAAAGTTTGCGTTGCCGATTGATATTGCTTATCAGCTGCCTGCAAGTCAAGCACTGCCTGGATAATTGTTTTGCTCAGGTTGTTTTTTGAGATCTGCGTATTTAGCTGTGCGGTCTGAAAGTTCAACTCGCTTCTTCGTACGTTACTTCTGGTATTAAACTTGTTAAAAATTGGTATCTGTACACTTAAACCTATGTTTTGGTTAAGGTTGTCGGCTATTTGATTAAAGGCCGAATATGGAGAGTAAACCGGCACATTATTAATAACATCTATCACTTTGGTCTTTAATCTGTCGGTATAATTTGAACCCAAGCCGGCATATAAACTAACCGTTGGATAGTAATATGACTTGGCAACTTTTATAGCTTGCTGTGATGTTTTTTGTTGCAACTCTGCCAACCTAATATCCGGATTAATGTTTAATGCAGTACGTACTACCTCGTTAGCGCTGTATATAGTTTGAATATCTGTTAGTTTAGTAATATCGGGTCTTTCAACCTCAATTGGCGCATAGGGATCGGCCTCCATAAACTGTTTCAATATCAACAAAGACAGATCTAATTGATTTTGAGCAGTAGTTAAATTCAAAGTAGCGGTTGATACCTGGGCTTTAGCCTGAGAAAGATCGGCTAGTGTTTGATTACCTGCTTTAAAACTGATATCAGACCGTTGCAAGGTTTGACTTGCCAAATCAATTTGCTGTTTTGCAGCAATTACCAAATCCTGATTAGTTAAAATTTGCAGATATGTTGTTACTACATTTAAGATAAGGTCGTTTTTAATTTTTGCAGTTTGGCCCTTATTAACATCAAGCGCTAATCTGTTTTGAATAACCTGGTTGCGAAGCTGCCCACCTTGAAAAAGCGTAACCTGCATTTGCGCATTACCACTGGCGTTAAATGATGTCGCGGTTGTATAAGTAAACTGTCCGGCCACCTGGCTACGTCCAAAGTTGTATCCCCCTTGGGTGCTTGCGTTAAGGCTTGGTAAAAAATTATTCTTAGCCTGCTGCAAATCCACATCGCCAATACGTTCATTAACTAACGATTGTTTAATGGTTAGGTTATTAGCCAACGTACGGTCGACAGCCATTTGCAGGGTTACTTTCTCCTGCGCTTTGGCAGCGATGGCCGTTAGCGCAACAAGCATTACGCTTAAAAAAGCTAATCGTTTTATATTATATCGGGTCATAAACTTATTCGTACAATAATTTTGAGATGTCGGCCGGTAGATGTTAGATTTGAGCTTATTGTTTAATCAAAGCATAATGCGCTCTAATTAAACATATTTTTTGCAAATCTAACTCCAAAAATCTCTATTCTGTTAAATGTATTTAGTAAAAACGCCCTGGCTGCTTAAAAAACTGTATCCTCAACTAACCTGGGATGCCGATAGCAGCAGCCGTTGCATTTATCTGACGTTTGACGATGGCCCTATACCCATTGTTACACCCTTTGTACTAAATATTTTAAAGCAGTACAAAGCCAAAGCTACCTTTTTTTGCATTGGCGACAACATACGCAAACATCCTGAAATTTTTGAACAAGTAAAAGCGGACGGACACGCAATTGGCAATCATACGTACAACCACCTTAAAGGTTGGGTTACTGATGATAAAACTTATGTAGATAATTTTCTGGAAGCTGATAAGCTCATCGGCGGCAACCTGTTTCGCCCACCTTACGGACGCATGAAAAGATCGCAGTCTAAATTAATTAAGAATATGCGCCCCGAGATGCGATTTATTATGTGGAACGTTTTAAGCGGCGATTTTGACATCAACCTAAAACCCGAAAAATGCCTGCAAAACGTTATTAAAAATACAACTGCCGGAGACATTGTACTTTTTCACGACAGCCTGAAGGCTTTAGAGCGATTGGAATACGCCTTACCACGAGCGATGGAATATTTGGCCGGGCAGGGATATGTTTTTAAAGCCCTATAAACCGAATCCTATTCAGGCGCCTGCTGCGTTTGCTCAGTTTTCGGATCAGCCTGACCATCTTTTTTAATAATGGTGTAGGTAATGGCACCTATTACAATTACAGCTAAAACAATAAGCCCTAACCATCCCTTACGTTTATCCTGACGCATCAGCCAAACTAAAAAGCCTACAAACGGCACTACAAATATTATCCAGAAAATTAGCGAAGGTGCAGACATATACAATGAGTGAATTATTGAATGTATGATTGAGTGAATGTTTTTACTCTCTACTTGTCGGCGATTTTGTATCAGTTAGCGATCATTCACTCAATCGCTAATTCACTCAATCACCCATTAAAACTAAAATGGCATCCTGGCCAGCGGAGCTACGTCCTGGCCGGTAAAATCGCCTTTTAAATATTTATGATAACCGGCTATGGCTATCATGCCGGCATTATCTGTGCAATACTGCATTTCGGGGATAAAACAGTTCCAGCCATTCTTTTCGCCCATTTTTTGCAGGCCTTGTCGTAAACCTGTGTTTGCCGATACGCCACCGGCCAATGCTACGTCTTTGATATCATACAAATCCGCCGCTTTTTTAAGCTTGTTAAGTAAGATGCTTACTATCCTACCCTCAACCGAAGCACAAATATCATTGATATTATCGGCAATAAAGTCAGGGTTTTTAGCTACATTATCCCTGATAAAATAAAGGATAGATGTTTTCAATCCGCTAAAGCTAAAATCAAAGCCGGGTATTTGTGGCTCGGGGAATTGATAAGCGTTGGAGTTACCCAGCCTTGCATGTTTATCAATAAGCGGGCCGCCCGGGTATGGCAAGCCTAAAATTTTGCTGGTTTTATCCATAGCTTCACCTGCAGCGTCGTCAAGTGTTTGGCCAACAACTTCCATGTCGAAATAATCTTTTACCAAAACTATTTGGGTGTGCCCGCCTGACACGGTAAGACATAAAAACGGAAATGAGGGCTTATTTGGGCCGATAAAATGCGCTAAAACATGCGCCTGCATGTGGTTAACTTCAATAAGAGGGATAGTTTTTGCCAGCGCGAAAGCCTTTGCAAATGACACACCAACTAATAATGAGCCTAAAAGTCCCGGTCCGCGTGTAAAAGCTACCGCATCCACATCATTTTTGCTTACTTTTGCTCTTGCAAGTGCCTGCTGAACTGCCGGAACGATATTTTGCTGATGCACCCTTGAGGCAAGCTCGGGGACAACACCGCCGTAGGCTTCGTGAATGGATTGATTGGCAATAACGTTGCTCAATACAACTCCATCAACACAAACTGAAGCAGAGGTATCATCGCACGAAGATTCGATGGCTAAAATTACAGGCGGCATGCTAATTTTTGAATTATTGAGTTATTGAATTATAGCGTTATATTAATTAAAAATTCAATAACTAAATACAATTAAATTTTAAACTATTGAGCATAAAAATTGTTGACTAACGAATGACTTATGGTATTCAATAAATCTATAATTCAATAACTCAGTAATTAATCACCAAAGTTATTAAAAAAGTACTAAAAATAGCCTTAGGCATTGTATTGTTCGTGCTGCTAACGGTAAGCATAGCCTTATTGCTGTTTCAGTACAAACCCGTGCAAACCTGGGCCGCTAAAAAGGCTACCGAATATCTGTCCAAAAAGCTGGATACCGAAGTACAGGTAAAAAGCCTTTATATTAAGCCATTTACGTCTGTTGTTTTAGAGGATCTGTATATTCTTGATAAGCAGCGCGACACTTTAGTACGCACCCCAAAACTTACCGTTGAGTTGGATGGCTTCTCTATTTTTAGCAGTATTAGCGAGCGTAAACTTGACTTTGCGCTGATACAGTTAGACAATGGATCATTCTTCCTGAAAAACTATAAAAACAGCGACACCAACCTGCAGTTTGTAATTGATAGCCTTGCTTCAAAAGCGGCTACAAAATCAGAGCCCGGCAAACCGTGGACCTTGATCTTCCAAAAATCGGTAGTAAACAATTTTCATTTCAGGTACCGAGACCTGAATCATAATGAGAAGATACCCGGCATTAATTTTTCTGACATCGACGTTTTTAACTTTAGCGTAACAGTTAAAAATATGGACATTAAGAACCACACTTTTATGGGCGATGTGCAGCATCTTACACTAAAAGAAAAAGCTGGTTTTCACTTAAAAAATCTAACCGGACTGATCTCAATTGATACCAACCGAATACTGGCTAAAAAGCTGGTCATTGAAACTCCGAACTCGCTCATTAAAAACTACCTCGATCTTCGCTTTAAAAGGTTTAAAGATCTGAGCGATTTTACCACCAAGGTTTATATTGATGGTAACATCCGCGGATCGCGCATATCATCAAAAGACATTGCTTACTTTACCAGCGGACTTGACAAAATAAACTTTGACTTAGGCGTTGACGGGCACATCACGGGCAAGGTAAACAACATTAAAGCCAACAACCTTACTGTAACGGCCGGAAAAGCAACCTTCTTAAAAGGCGATTTTAGCTTAAAAGGACTGCCTGAATGGGAGCAAACCTACCTTGATCTGAAATTTGATCAATTGGCTACCAATAAAAAAGATCTGGATGTACTGATCAAAAATTTTAGCGGTAACGCGAAAGCTGCCGTACCTGATCTGGTTGGGCGTTTTGGCAATATCAATTTCACCGGCTCACTTAAAGGCTTACAGAGCGATCTGGCTGCAAAGGGCACCTTCAAAACACAATTGGGCAGGTTTGATCCGGATATTAAGTTGAAGATGAACAAAGCCGGGGTGCCAACTTACAGTGGTACCGTTAACGCGTTTGATTTTGATTTGGGTACTTTAATTGGCGATAATATGGTAGGCCGCACCACATTTAAAGCCAACATAAAAGGCAGTGGCGACGCGCTTAAAAACCTTAACGAAAACGTGAGCGCCAACATTGCTTACTTTACATTTAAGGGCTATGAGTATAGAAACATAGCTATGAACGGCACCTATGTAAACAAAAAAATAACAGCTAAGCTTACCATAAACGATAAGCATATTAAGTTTGACGGCACCGGCAGCCTTGACCTTAACCCTACCCTGCCTGTTTATAATTTTGTAGCCAATGTTAATGATGCCAACCTGAATACGCTTAAGCTTACTAAGGATACCATCGTTATCAGCGCGCAGCTAAAAACCACCTTTTCTGGCACCGATCTTAAAAACTTTGAAGGCAATATTTTGCTATCGCCGATAAGGATCATCGACCCACGAAATAATTACCTGCTTGATTCTGTATATATATCGGCCACAGGTAAAGGCGATGACAGGATGATTGCCTTACGATCTGACGCGCTGGACGGCAGTATAAAAGGCCGCTATGATCTGGCTACTTTACCATCGTACTTTAAAACCATCGCTAAAAAATACATACCATCTTTACAAACAGAAATAGTACCGCCAAAGCCGCAAAATTTTGAGCTTAACCTTAAGATAAAAAACCTGGACCCGCTTACCGCCATATTTTTACCCGCGTTGAAGATACCAGAGCAAGGCACTTTTATCGGTCAGTTTAATTCGGCAGAAAAAACGGCAACATTAACCGGCTATGTAAAAACCATTAAGTACAACAAAATGGTTTTTCATGATTTGATTTTGGACGAAGGCACCACCGACAATAACCTTGGCATAAACATATCGCTAAAAAGGGTAGATATTACGGATGATCTTTTCATCAAGGATATCAACATTACCAACTTCATTAATAACGACAGCCTGCAGTTTAACATTAAACTTGCTGATAAAGATGCTACCAATCAGCTGGATTTATACGGCCTGGTTGAGTTTGGCAGAGACACCACAGCCAAATTAAAACTGTTACCCTCAGACATTATTTTGGAGGGACAAAAATGGCGTTTGCAAGAGCAGGTGCGCATTAGGTTGCTTGATGGTAAAACCCAAATAGAAAACTTTGAACTTTCAAACGGCGAGCAAGTAGCCAGAATTGATGGATTTATATCAGACAAATCGGCTGATAAATTGACACTAAGCTTTGAAAAATTTAGCATGACCACGCTTAACGAGCTTACTAAAGCAGCAGGCGTTAGCTTAAGCGGCACCATGAATGGCGATGTATTGTTTAGCTCGATACTTAAATCGCCGGGGATTGATGCCAAGCTTAATATCGATTCGTTGAAGATGAACAATACCATGGTAGGTAATATTAAGGTAGTATCAAACCTTGATAACGAGCGCAAGCAAGCTAACGTAGCTATCAACATACTAAATAAGGGGCTTGAAACCTTAAAAATTGGTGGCGCTTATTACTTAGGTACCGATAAGGATGACAAACTTGACTTTGATGTTAAGATGCGCGAAACCGAGGCCATCATATTTGAGCCATTTATTAAGGACCTTGTATCTGACCTGAAAGGAACCATCTCCACCGATTTAAAGCTAACCGGATCATTATCTAAACCAGAGCTTAATGGCGATATTACTTTGGCTAATACCGGGCTTACAGTTAACTATTTAAAAACAGCCTACACCATTAATGATAAGCTAAGCGTAAAAAACAGCGTGGTGAACATTAATAACATGGTGCTAAAAGATATTCATGGCGGCACAGGTACTGCAAAGGGTACGGTTGATTTGAATAACATATCAAACCCCACTATAGACGTAAAGCTTGACGCCCAAAACTTAATGGCCCTTAATACCAACTTTAAGGATAACCACTTATATTTTGGACAGGCTTATGCATCGGGCGATTTTAGCTTTACCGGGCCTATTGACAA
>JAZKET010000065.1:38539-41836 GCA_040386815.1 Bacteroidota bacterium
TATCAACATCACCGCTACCACGCAGGCCGGTACGGTATTTAACATACCACTAAATACATCAGCAACCGTAAGCGACTATGATTTTATAAAGTTTGTTAGCCATAAAGATACCGTAGGTTTAAAAATTGAAGAAAAGCAAAAATCGTTTAATGGTGTAACACTTAATTTCGATCTTACTGTTGATGAAAAAGCGATAGTAAAAATCACTACAGATTATGGTGTGCTTGAAGGCAGCGGGCAGTCAAAAAACCTTAAGCTGCGCATAAACAGTTTTGGCGATTTTGATATGTTTGGCGAGTTTATGATCACATCGGGTAATTTTGATTTTACGGCCAAAAATTTCATCAACAAAAAATTTACCATAAACCAGGGTGGCACCATACGCTGGACGGGTAACCCGGCCAATGCCGAAATAAACCTGAAAGCCACTTACGAGGTGCGTACGGATATTAAACCACTGTATACTGCTGCGGGCTTACAATCGCCAAAAGGAAGTGAGCTGGTGCTGGTACAGGCAGAGTTATTGCTAACCAAATCACTGATACAGCCGCAAATAGATTTTGACTTTAATTTCCCGACAGATCCATCTGTTAAAGACGATGTGGGCACCTACCTTGCCGATGCTAATAATCGTAACCAGCAGGCCTTAAGCGTTATTGTAAGGCGTAATTTTAACTCGGGCACGGGTAGTAACTTTGCTAACCAGGCCTTTGCAACCGCCAGTAGCGCGGTAAGCGAGTTTGCATTTAACAAGATCAATAACCTGATAGCTCAATCGAATATTAAATATTTCGATTTCAATATCCGGTCATTTAACGACGCCAGTGCGTCTTTGAAATTTTTTAATGACAGGCTAACGTTTAGCGGCAGTTTATACAACAATAGCACCGGCAGCAATGATTTGTTTAATAACCAAAACCTGTTTAACTCAAATTTTGCCAACCTTACCAAAGACTTTGAAACGTCATACCTTATCCGTCCGGATGGTTCATTGAAAGCCCGTTATTCTTACAGAGTATTGAACACCACCACGCTAAACACTATTGGACAGTTGGCACCACAATATGTAAATGGTTTGGGTTTGGTGTATCAAAGAGATTTTGACACCTTCGGCGAATTTTTCAGAAGATTGTTTACACGCTCAAGAAACCCTAACAGAGCTTTGCCGGTTAGCCCGCTGCCAACACCAACTACCACACCCCTGTCGGGCGGCACACCAACTACTGAGCCCGTAAAGCCAGTGCAGCCTGCAAAAAGAGATGATTACGAAGATTAATGATCGCGCATAATGGTATGATCCATCTTGTCGCGCTTAGCTTTCAGGTAGGCTTCGTTATGTGGGTTTGACGGAATTTCAATAGCTATATTTTCAACCACCTCTAAACCGTAGCCAATTAAGCCCGCACGCTTTTTAGGATTATTACTCATTAAGCGCATTTTTGAAATACCCAGGCTACGCAAAATTTGCGCGCCAATACCATAATCGCGCTGATCCATTTTAAACCCTAACTGCAGGTTGGCGTCAACTGTATCAAAACCATTGTCCTGTAAATTATAGGCTTTTAGTTTGTTCACTAAGCCTATCCCGCGGCCTTCCTGGTTCATATATACTATGGCGCCCTTGCCTTCGGCAGATATCATCTCCATAGCGCGGTGCAACTGCGGGCCGCAATCGCAACGGCATGAGCCAAAGATATCGCCGGTAACGCATGAACTGTGTACGCGTACCATAACGGATTCGCCCGGTTCCCACTCGCCTTTAACAAGGGCCATGTGGTTTTCGCCGGTATTTAATTGTGTGTAGGCAATCATTTCAAAGTCGCCCCACTCTGTAGGTAGCCTAACAGACACATCCTTACGGATCATGGTCTCGGTATCTAAACGATATTCAATCAGATCTTTGATAGATACAATAACCATATCGTGCGTTTTAGCAAGCTCAAGCAACTCGGGCAAACGCGCCATATCGCCATCTTCACTCATTATTTCGCAGATAACGCCTGCTGGTTCCAGGCCGGCCAGCACCGCAAAGTCTATGGTAGCTTCTGTATGTCCGGCACGGCGTAGCACACCCCCATTTTTAGCTATTAATGGAAATATATGCCCCGGCCTGCCCAAATCCTCTGGCTTGGTGGCCGGGTCTATCAACGCCATTATGGTTTTTGATCTATCTGTAGCAGATATACCAGTGGTACATCCTTCTAACAGATCTACAGATACAGTAAAATTGGTTTCGTATGATGTGGTATTATTAGTCACCATTGGTTCAAGCTCAAGCTCGGTAGCGCGCTGCTGCGTTATAGGCGCGCAAACCAAACCACGACCATGTCGCACCATAAAGTTAACAACCTCTGGTGTGGCATAATGCGCGGCAACTAAAAAGTCGCCCTCATTCTCGCGATCTTCATCATCAACAACAATAATAATTTTGCCGTTTTTTATAGCTTCAATAGCCTCTGGAATGGTGTTTAGCATTTTTATTTACCTGGTATCTTTTTATACAGATACGTACTTTATAATAGCAAAGTTAATTGATAATGGAAAAAATAACGTCGGTGGTTTGTAATCTTCGCTTAGCACGTTATTAGTGATTGGTTAATTAGAAATTAGGGCTTAGCATAAGCGTACTGAAATTGCAAACTAATCGCTAACCTTCTGCCCGGCCAGGTTAACTTTGTTTTTAAACGCGGCCAGTATGCGCCCTACAGTATTATTAAATAAACGCTTGTATAATTCGGCATCAAAAATAACCGAGTCGTTAGCGGCCTTGTATGACAGGAATAACCCTATAGGGGTAAGTATCCCAATAGCAACCCACATGCCAACAAATGGCGATGCATCGCCCGCTTTAACCGCTTTTTCGCCTATAGTTGATATAATATGATAGATGAGGAAAAACACTACAGATACTACTACAGGTAAGCCTAACCCCCCTTTGCGAATAATAGCGCCCAACGGCGCCCCTATTAAAAACAGCACCAAACAGGCCGCAGACAGGGTAAACTTCTTTTGATACTCTACCGAAGCGCTGTGTGAGCTGTATGACGCTTCTTTATATTTATCAGCCCTTGACTTCATCAAATCCAATACCGACCGCGCCTCGCTCATGGCATTGGTTATGTAACCTGTTTTTTGCGCGTTGTTGCCTAATGACAACACACCATTATTGTAAGTAACAGCTTTTTTAACACCATCAGGCTTTGGCGGCATATTGAAATACTTTATATAAGCTGTAGCCTGCACGTAATTTACCCTGCGGCCACTGTCAATTACCTTGTCTATTTTGCCAATAGTGTC
>JAZKET010000066.1:0-4914 GCA_040386815.1 Bacteroidota bacterium
AACAAATCACAGTATTAACAACCAAAAGTGTAAACTTTTTTTAGGACGGGTCAAGCAAAACAACAAAGATCAGCGATTTTGGCAAAATTACAAGTAGTTGAATATCAACACATTGATTAAAAACTTTGTTTCATTTTGTTTCACTCGGTTTTTACAAAATTCTAAATATCAATTAGTTAAGTAGAAATATTGTTTCACTTGTTTCATCTGTTTCACTATCACGTGAAACAAAACACTTTGGGCAGGCAATACGGGATACGCAAAGTATTACGTCTCTACAAAGCTTACTTCGCTCCTAACTCAATCACCTGCAGATCCTGGATCTTAGCACCGTCAATAGCGAACCGCATTAGCGTACGCACCTTTTGCCAGCCCTGCTTGCCCGCGGCGCCTGGGTTAAGATGCAGGCTATTGATCTTTTTATCATAAATTACCTTCAGGATATGGGAATGCCCGGAGATAAACAGCTGCGGCGGGTTGGTGTAGATCTCGGCCTTCACACGTACGTCATAACGATCAGGGTAACCGCCAATGTGTGTCATCCACACATTAACATCCTCGCACTTAAACCGCTGATCTAGCGGATGCACCAGCCTGATATCCTGCCCGTCGATATTACCAAAGACGCCGCGCAATGGCTTAAAATCAGCTAATTTATCTGATAACCCGATGTTGCCGAAATCGCCGGCATGCCAAATCTCATCGCATTGCTCAAAGTGTTTAAATACAGCGTCGTCAAGGAAACTATGGGTGTCTGATATTAAGCCAATTTTTGTCATTCCGGATGCAGTTTAGGTTTTAAAAGATGGTAAAGAAAGGCTTCAACACCTCCTCATACTGCTGCGAATATACCTTAGGTGCGTTATAAATCACAAAAGTTTGGTCACCTTTTCTGTCATTGATAAAAGCAAACACCAGTATCTCGCGGTGTGGGGCCGAGTCGGGGTATGATAGTACGTTGATAGTCTGCTTTAGCTTCAACCCTACACTTGCGGCAATAGACTTTACTAAGCCAGCTGTCTGCAAAGGCAATATCAGCCAAAACTCGCCGTCGCCCGACAAATGTCGCACTGTCCCACTTACCAGCGACTCAAAAAACCGCTCATCAGCATGCTTAGCCAAAGTCCTCTTCTCGCCCAGCGACTCAAGGGCATTGATATAGAACGGAGGATTAGAGACGATCAGATCATGCTTCCGCGCGGGGTACTTATCAAAGTAAGCCTCAAAACTATCTGCATACAAACCCAATCGCCCGGCAAACGGCGAGTTTTCGAAGTTTCGCTGTGCGGTGGCAGCAGCGGTTTCATCAATTTCAACAGCGTCTATTTGCGCATTTGCAAACCGCTGGGCCAGCATCAAGGCTATTACGCCGGTACCCGTGCCAATATCCAAAATGGTGTCAGGCTGATCTGCTCCGGCCAAAGCACCAACAAGCACGCCATCAGTATTGATCTTCATGGCGCAACCGGTTTGGTCTACATTAAACTGTTTGAAACGGAACATGGGGCGAAGATAGCATATATGTTGTCATGCTGAGGAACGAAGCATCTGCCAGGCGGCGTATGCATAGTTGGTAAGCAAAGTTTACAGATCCTTCGCTATCGCTCAGGATGACAAAGAAAAAGGGAAGCCCTTACCGCTCGTAAAACTCTATCGGCAACCCATCCGGGTCCTGAAAAAAAGTGAAACGTTTGCCGGTAAACTCATCAACACGAATGGGCTCAGTAACCACACCGTCAGCATTTATGGCTGCTATGGCTTCATCTATATTATCCACCTCAAAAGCCAGGTGACGCAAGCCAGCAGCTTCTGGTCGTGACGGGCGCGGCGCAGGGTCCGGAAAAGAAAAAAGCTCGATCTGGTAATGGTTGCCCACTTCCAGATCAAGCTTGTATGATTTGCGCTCGGCGCGATAATTCTCTTGTACTATTTTGAAACCAAGTATCTGCGTATAAAAATGCTTTGATCTTTCATAATCAGCGCAAATAATAGCAATGTGGTGTACCTGGTTTATCTTAAGCATTACTCGCCTAATAAAAGGTGTAATACGTTATCGTGTACTAATTTGATGTCTTGTATGTTACCAAACGGCTCGTCGTCGATACTTAAGTTACCAAGCTCGGTAACAGTACCCAACAGGCTAAACTCGGTTTCGCTGGTTGACATTAATTCAATAAAACGTTCCTGGTCTGCAGGGGCAACACTCACTACCACCCTGCCTTGCGCCTCGCCGAACAGGAATGCGTCCTTACGGATAGAATCGTCAGACTCAATCGCAAAGCCCAAACCATTTGGCAATGACGACTCAACCAAAGCAATAAACAAACCACCATCGGCAACATCATGTGCAGATTGTACCATTTTATGCTTGATCAACTCTTTCAGCACCTGGTGCATGGCATACTCTTTCTCCAGATCAAAATGCGGAGCCGGAGCTTTCAATATTTTATGATATGATGCAAGATATTGTGATGAAGCAATATCATTTACAGACTCACCAATCAAATAAATCAAATCACCCGGCTGTTTAAAGTCTGATGTCATGATATTGGTGATATCGTCCATAACACCCAACATACCAATGGTCGGTGTCGGGAATACCGGGCCTTCGTCGCTTGATTGGTTGTAGAAACTAACGTTACCACCGGTAACAGGGGTTTCAAACTTGCGGCAAGCTTCGCTCATACCTTTAATGGCACCGACAAATTGCCAGTAAACTTCAGGGATGTACGGGTTACCAAAGTTTAAGCAGTTGGTAATAGCCACAGGCTCGCCACCGGCGCAGGTAATGTTACGTGCAGCCTCGGCAACAGCAATGGCAGTACCTTTCTGCGGATCGGCATATACATAGCGCGAGTTACAGTCGGTAGTAATAACAATAGCTTTGTTGGTATTCAATACATTAACCACAGCTGCATCGCTCGGGCGGTTAGTGGTCATTGTAGCCACACCTACCATCGAGTCGTACTGATCAGTTACCCAACGTTTTGAAGCAATATTAGGGTGAGATATCAGGTGCTCGGCCACATCTAACAGGTTAGCAGGCTCTGCAACATCTTCAATTTTAAATTTCTGGTTTTCGGCAAAGTAAGCAGGCTCTCTGTATTCGCGCTCATAAACCGGTGCGCCGCCACCTAATACCAGGTCATCAGCAGGCACATCGGCAACTAAAACGCCGCCTGCGTAGTATTCTAAACGTTTGGTATCGGTAACCTCGCCAATAATAGCGCAGTTCAGATCCCATTTATCAAATACAGCTTCAACCTCTTTCTCTCGGCCTTTATGTACCACAATTAACATACGCTCTTGCGACTCTGACAACAAAATCTCAAAAGGCTTCATGTTTTCCTGACGGGTTGGTACCGCGTCAAGATTTATCTTCATACCATGCTCGCCTTTGGCGCTCATTTCTGAGTTTGAGCAGATAATACCTGCCGCGCCCATATCCTGCATACCAACTACGGCACCGGTTTTAATAACTTCTAAAGTAGCCTCTAACAACAGTTTCTCCTGGAACGGATCGCCCACCTGTACAGCAGGTAAATCGTTTACAGAATCCTCAGTAATATCTTTTGATGCAAAAGCAGCACCGTGTATACCGTCTTTACCTGTAGCCGAGCCAACAATATAAACCGGGTTACCTACACCGTATGATGTAGCTGATACGGTTTCACCTGCCTTAACAATGCCTGCAGAGAAAGCGTTTACTAATGGGTTAACATTATAGCAATCGTCAAAAAACAACTCGCCGCCTACAGTTGGTATACCAAAGGCATTACCATAGTGACTGATACCTTTAACAACACCTTTAATTAACCATTTGGTTTTGTCAAGGTTGATATCGCCAAAACGCAGTGAATTTAGTTGCGCAATAGGCCTTGCACCCATAGTGAAAATATCGCGGTTAATACCACCTACACCGGTAGCGGCACCTTGATAGGGCTCTAAAGCCGATGGGTGGTTATGCGACTCGATCTTGAAAGCGCAGCCGATACCGTCGCCCAAATCAACCAAGCCGGCGTTTTCTTCACCCGCTTTAGCCAGCATGCGCGGGCCATCTTTTGGCAAAGTTTTAAGCCAGGTGATTGAGTTTTTGTATGAGCAATGCTCGCTCCACATTACAGAGAATATTGATAGCTCGGTAAAGTTGGGCACGCGGCCTAAAATTTCAATTATACGTTCGTATTCGGTAGCAAGTAAGCCTAAATCTTTTGCGGTTTCAACGGTGGTAAGTTCCTGATTTTCCAATGTTGTATGTTTTTTTGAAAGGATGCGCAAAAGTAGGGAAAAAAGGCGAAAGGTGAAAGGCTATTTGTAAGGTTAAGGTAGAAAACAAAAAGGCCGCAAAGCCAGGTATCATCCCAAGCTTTGCGGCCTTAAATTGAGTCATGTGTATAGTTTGCGGTTAGTTTTCTTCTAACATAAATGCAATAGGCAATGTTAATTTAACCCTTACCGGGCGGCCGTTTTGCATGCCGGGTTTCCAGGGTTTGGCAAGTTTTAGTACACGGATAGCTTCTTCGTCTAAACCATAACCCTGCCCCCTCTCTAGCTTAAAACTAGTTAACTGGCCATCTTTTTCAACAATAAAGCTTACAATAACTTTACCGCTTATACCGTTGGTGCTTGCCACACCCGGATATCTGATGGTGTTTTGCAAAAATTTAGTCCAGCCTTGTATCCCGTTCATAGGTTCAGGCATCTTCTCGGCGGTAAGCATTGGGCTTGCATCAACATCAACCCCTTCTATCCCTGCACTAGCAGTTCCGGTGCCGCCGTCGCCACCGCCGCCAATTGGAGCAGCATCTCCTCCGGTTGTGGTAGTGGTTTGGCCCACATTTGTATGATCATCTATTACCGGTAAATCTTAGGCTTCAGGGTCGGCAGTTACAACCGGTGGCGGAAATGTCACAG
>JAZKET010000066.1:4924-17521 GCA_040386815.1 Bacteroidota bacterium
GAAAGCTCTACCGCTTTAGGTGCCGATGCCGGGGCTTCTGTTTTAGGTTTTGGAGGCTCCACCTTTTTCTGAGGAGGTGGCGCTACAAAAAGAGTATTATTATCAATTACAACCATACGGTCACGCTCGGGCTTTGCTGCTATCAGCTTGCCAACCGTAAAGGTTACTCCTACAGCAGTTATAAATGTAATTAACATGGCTTTTACAACATTGTCCGCATAATGTTGTCTGATTTGGAAGGCGCCGTAAGCTTTGTTGCGTTTGTCGAATACAAGATCGAGCCACTCGTTCTTGTACAAATTTGAGTTTGAGATAAGCATAGTGATTAAATTTTAAGTTTAATATTATAACGTCTCTCAAATACTAGTTGTTGCAACAATATTGCATTTTAGTATTTTTGCAACAATATTGCATTTAAATAATTCTTCTACAATTTATACTTACATTTCATTGTTAATTTTGCAAACAAACGCAACAGAATTGCAATTAAAAATTCGTTTAAAAATCCCAAAAAATAAAAAAGTAGTCACGTTTCTGCGCGACGACCGTTAATTTGCCAAATTACAAATCAATTTACCATTCTTTAGGCACAGCGGTTTTCTTTTGCGTCTGCTTTACCGCTATCGGTTTATTATTTGTGTACGACTTTAAGATAACACCTATCTCGCGGCAATTAGCCACTATCTTTTTTAAATAACCGTTATAATCATCGGTACTAAGTTTACCCGAAGCTTTTTCTATCGGATAACTTTTGCCCGCAACCGGCACAAAATTAGCATACCTGTCGCGCTCATAAGGTGTTACAACAAAATCAGTAAACCAGTAACGATACTTATTGTCTTTTACCTCAATAACAAAGTTGAAACCAACGCTGGCATCTTCATGCATAGCTATCATTGATTTTTTTGATACCAGCACGCCGCCAGTGGCACTTAGCGTTGAGTTAGCTTTATCTAATTTAACCAGTTTTAAACGATCTTTCGGATAGGCTTTCTTTAAAAACAAGGTGACCTTATTATATAATGTGTCCGCAGGTGACGCAGGTTGCGTTACCACCTGGTAATAAATAATCTTATTGTTATCATCCAGCGCTAACGTATCTGTCTGAGCCAACACACTGCCGACACTCAACATCGTAAGCAACACAGCTATTACTACTTTTTTCATTTTGTAAAGATAAAAAAAGCCGCCCCGAATAAGGAGCGGCTCTATTATTATATTGCTTGTTTTAATTAGAAAGCATATACAGCAGCTAACAAAAATTGTTGAGCTGATTTTGTAGCAGCACCACTGCTGTTAACAAATGAGTTAGCAGAACCATTGTCAATTCTGAACTCAGGAATAAAAGTTAACGGGCCTGATTTAATGTTTGCAGTTGCAGTAATTGCAGTTACAGACTCGCCCGGAGCAGGACCAAATGTTGCTAACGTTCCGGTTTTAGTTTTGAAATACTCGCCTCTTAAACCTAAAGTTACCGCGCTTGATACAGCTAACTGAGGATATAAAGCAACACCTTGATAACCACCTGTGCCAGCACCTTCAGATGCTGAATAGCTTGCAGCGTTTAAACCTAGTTTGAAAGCGTCTGTAATTTGGTAGGCAGTTGTTAAATCTACAACAGTACCTGAAGTGATTGTACGGTTTTTACCATAGATAAAGTTGATGTAAGCAGTCCAGCCTTCAACCGGTGATACGAATAATTGAGCACCCAGGGTATTCGCTTTATCTACTGAGGTATAAACGTTCCACTGATCGTTAAACACGCCAACCATTAAGCTAGCTTTTGAAGAAAATGAATAAGTAGCTTTAAAGCCTGCATTTTGGAACGGGCCGTTAGTGAATAAATAAGAAGTTGAGTAGTTAAAGTTACCTACCGGGCTAATTACCTCGTAACCAACAAATGTACCCATGTAACCTAAAGTCAGGTTTAACTTGTCGGTTGCATCATACGATACATATAAGTTTTGGATGTGATATGATTCTGCTCCACCTGGACCTGTAGGTGTAGGTAAAATCGATTGAGCTTGACCTCTTGGACCAAAAGACAACTCGCCAACGAATGATGCCTTACCTACTTTTTTCTTTAATGCAAGGTCAACCATACCAATTGAAATTGAATTGTGATCACTTGCAAAGCTTGTAGGGATGTTAGTTTTCTGACCAGAGAAATCATATTTATAATATGCGTCAACAGATCCGGTAATAGTTAGAGGCGGATCGGCTGGTTTATCCTGGGCATTAACCGTTGCAGCACCTAATGCTAATAATGATACTAGTAATAATTTTTTCATGATTTGATTGATAAGTGTTTGAAAATAATTGTCTGTTTAATAAAATATTAGCTTTTCAATCTATTTCGTCGTTAAATAATGCAATAAATCAACTCTTTTAATCATTGGCCAATGAATTATTACTCACATTGTCAATTTTATTGCAAAATTTCAACTCTAAAATTAGAATAGTTTAAAACTAAAGCTTGTTTTGTTAAAATTTTCATAAAACTATGGATGTATTTCATTAAAACCAAATTATCAATCAAAAAAAATCAATAAAACGATATATTTTTACTAAAAACACAAAAACGAACCTAATTAACAGCAATTATTTTAATAATTTCTAACGATAAAACATTTACAAATCAAAATAATACAATTACAATTCACTAAAAATCCAAAATAGGCAATATAAAATCAAAAAAAATCGTTAAAAAACGCCAAAAAAACACCAACAAAACAAAAACCAACAACCAGTAGCTGATTTTTTTCTTAAAAACCACAAAAAGAAAACTATTTAAAGGATGTTTTGACAAAAACAGCTAATAAAACCAACCAATACGGCCAAAGCCCTTCAAAACACTTGCTTTAAGTAAAAAAGACTGACTATTTACATTTCCCACCATCAAAGGCTACCAGCAATACCCTTATTGGCTCATTTCATTATGTTTCGCTGTTATATATAAATTAGAAAACCTGGCACAGTTAAACAGAAAACCAGCTTTCTTTTATAATTAGTTTAATAATTGCTCTTTATTTTAAAGTATAATTCTATTTTTGAGCTAAACCATCAAAATAAATAGCATACTATGCCTAATATTCGTTTTCAAGCACTTCAGACAGTTGCGTCACGCACAATTCCTGAAATAAAGGCGCCATCAACCAAAATTTCTGATTTTTATGGCGCAAACGTCTTTGATATCAAAAAAATGAAAGAGCTTCTTTCAAAAGAAGCCTATAATAGTATAGTAAACTCAATAGAAAAAGGAGAGCCTATCCCCCGCGATATGGCAGACCAGGTAGCTACCGCCATGAAATCATGGGCATTAAGCAAAGGCGCCACACACTATACCCACTGGTTTCAGCCATTAACGGGTACAACTGCCGAGAAGCATGACGCTTTTTTTGAACCAACAGCAGACGGTGGCGCAATTGAGGTTTTCTCTGGCGATGCCTTAGCACAACAAGAGCCTGACGCTTCAAGTTTCCCTAGCGGTGGTATACGTAATACTTTCGAGGCCCGTGGTTATACAGCCTGGGACCCATCATCGCCGGCATTCCTGATGTCTCGTACCTTATGTATCCCTACAGTATTTGTATCATACACCGGCGAAGCGCTTGATTATAAAGTACCATTGCTAAAAGCTGTAAGCGCTTTAGATAAAGCCGCCGTTGATGTTTGCCACTATTTTGATAAAAGCATTGAAAAGGTAAATGCATCATTAGGTATTGAGCAAGAGTACTTTTTGGTGGATACCGCGCTGTTTAACGCCCGCCCCGATCTGCATTTAACCGGCCGTGCGCTGTTTGGCCACATGTCTGCCAAAAACCAACAGTTAGAAGATCATTATTTTGGGTCGATACCAGAGCGCGCCTACGTGTTTATGCAAGACCTGGAAACAGAAGCATTACTATTAGGTATACCATTAAAAACCCGCCATAATGAGGTTGCGCCATCGCAATTTGAATGCGCCCCTATTTATGAAGAAATAAACCTGGCTATTGACCATAACCAGTTATTGATGGACCTTATGGACCGCGTGGCCAGACGCCATAACTTTAAAGTGTTATTGCACGAAAAACCTTATGCGGGCATAAACGGATCAGGCAAGCATAACAACTGGTCAATGATTACCAATACGGGCAAAAACCTTTTATCGCCGGGTAAAACGCCTAAAAACAACCTGATGTTTTTAACCTTCTTTGTAAACACCATCAAAGCGGTTTATGAGCATGCAGATCTGTTACGGTCATCAATAGCATCAGTAAATAACGATCATCGTTTGGGCGCTAATGAGGCTCCGCCGGCTATTATATCTATCTTTTTAGGCAGCCAGCTTAGCGAGTTGTTAGATGAGATAGAAACCTCACGCATCAGCAAAAAAGTTAAAGACGAAGCTTTGTTATGGCAGGGCATCCCTAAAATACCGCAAATATTAAAAGATAATACAGACCGCAACCGCACGTCGCCATTTGCGTTTACCGGTAATAAGTTTGAGTTGCGCGCGGTAGGCTCATCTGCCAACTCGGCCAGCCCTATGACTATCTTAAACCTGATAGTTGCCGACCAGTTGAAGAAATTTAAATACGACGTAGACAAATTGTTAAAGAAAGGCGAAAAAAAGGATGTTGCCTTACTAATGATTATTAAGCGTTATATTAAAGAGTCGAAAAGCATACGTTTTGAAGGTAACGGCTATAGCGAAGAATGGGAAAAAGAAGCCGAAAGACGCGGTCTTTCAAACTTTAAAACCACACCTAAGGCTTTGGATGCTGTAGTGTCTGAAAAATCTGAAATTTTATACGCTGAAAACTCGGTATACACCAAGCGCGAAGCACATGCCCGTCATGAAATATTGTTAGAGGCTTTCTACAAAAAACTACAGATAGAGGCACGTGTTATGGGCGACCTTGCAATGAACATCATCATCCCTGCCGCCATTGATTACCAGAGCAAACTGGTTGAAAACGCCAAAGGCTTGAAAGACCTGGGCCTTGACAAATCGGTTTACCAAACGCAAATGGATATCATTAACAAACTGGCAGAACACATTAACTTTATTAAGAACAATGTTGACCTAATGGTATCTGAACGTAAAAAAGCGAATGAGATTGAAGATGCACGCGAGAAAGCCATCGCTTACGACGAGAAGGTTAAAACTTTCTTCCAGCCGATACGCTACCACGTAGATAAACTGGAGCAATTAGTTGACGACTCTTTATGGCCGCTGCCAAAATTCAGAGAATTGTTATTCATCAAATAACAAAAAGGCCTCCCAGATTTCGGGAGGCCTTTTTTTATACAAATTTGTAATGATCTGACACCTTAAGCCCTGGCGAAAAAATCGCTCTGCTTATGTTGTTCTATAAACAGTTCGCGGTATCGCGCCAGTAAGATAGATTTCGATACAAAACCAACAAAGCGTTCATCCTTAATTACCGGCAAATGCCAAAGATCAACCTCGTCAAACAATTCTATTATACGGGCTGCCGTGGTATTGTAATCAACAATTACTGGCGGTATTGATGCTATGTCGGCTACAATAGCATCCGGCTGGGGTTGTTCAAACAGCTGTTTTCTAATTTCTTCAACCCAAACCACACCGGCCAGCTTATCATCAGCATCAACCACTGCAAAACGATTTACGGTGCTATTGGCTACGGTTTTATAAAAATCTGCCAAAAGCATATCGCTTTTTACGGTAACATGTTGCAGGCTTATGATGCTATTAATGGTTATGGCGTTTAACATCACAAAATCCTGGCCGGGGTGTATATCTTTTTCATGGACAAGCTCGTGCCAATAAACATTGTGAGGGTTGGTTAGGCGCGATATGATGTACGATATAGCCGATACGATCATCAGCGGAATAAACAGTACATAGCCGCCTGTAATTTCTGCTATCAGAAAAATAGATGTCATTGGGGCGTGCAGTACACCACTTAGCGCACCAGCCATACCAACTGCTATAAAATTACTGGTATTTAAATGTACCCAACCTAATTGATTAACCGTAAAAGCTACAAACAAACCCAGGAAAGCGCCGGTAAACATGGTTGGTGCAAAAGTACCGCCGTTACCGCCCGAACCTATAGTAATGCCCGCGGCTATTATCTTGGTTAACACCAAAGCAGCAATGAAACCTATCATAAACACCGGGTTTGAAAGCCATGAGCCAAACAGGGTTTCTTCTTTTAATACATAGATATGCCCGTCTAATACCGCTTGAAGGTAATGATACCCCTCGCCAAATAGCGGCGGGAACAAGATGATCATCACCCCTAATAATAAACCACCGGCTATGGCACGTAAGTAACGGTTCTCTGTTTTAATAATACCTTTTTCCAGTATCGGGGCCACTTTGGCTATGTAAATAGAGATCCACCCACAAAATAAACCTAACACTACGTAAAACGGAATAGCTTGCATAGCCCAACCTTCGGTAGCTAAATGAAAAAGTTGCCCCGAGTACAAAGCCTTTGACACCACAACACCAGTTGCCGACGCTATCAATAAAGGTATCAGCGTTGGTATGGTGATCTCTCCGATCAAAACCTCTAACGAAAACAACACACCTGCGATAGGGCTGTTAAATACTGCCGCTATACCGGCTGATGCGCCGGCGGCGATGAGCACCGTTTTTTCGTAAGCGGTTAAATTGAAAAACTTGCCGGTGTTTGAGCCTATGGATGCGCCTGTACTAACAATAGGCGCTTCCAGTCCGGATGAACCGCCGAAACCAACGGTAAGCGAACTGGTAATTAGCTGCGAGTAGATATTATTATAGCGCAGGTTTGAACGGTTCTTTTTGATATTAAACAAAATACTGCCTATACCCTTTTGTATAGTATCGCGATTAATGATATGCTGATAAGCTACGGTAAGCAAAATACCCAGCGCAGGCAAAAACACATAAATAAAATGAAACGGCAGGTGCGATGAGATGTTATGGCTCAGATCTTCCATCGAATGTACCAAAAATTTAAGTGCTATGGCAGCCAGGCCGGCAAACAAACCGACAAATACGCTGCAATAAATAAGAAAGTTACGCTGGCTATTTTGACGCAAACGCCAGCGTGCAATTTTGTAAAGAACAGATTTTAACATAGATGAAAATGAAAATCAGGATGTTAATAATTACTGCCTGATAAAAACTGATTAAGCAGTATATTTGGGGCATGATTTCTTCGCAAAGATACGATCAAAGAGGTGTATCTGCCTCAAAAGATGATGTACACAACGCAATTAAAAATATCGATAAAGGTATTTTCCCTAAGGCTTTCTGTAAAATAGTGCCTGATATATTAACTAACGATGCGGCCTATTGCAATATTATGCATGCTGATGGTGCAGGTACAAAATCGTCGTTAGCATACACGTACTGGAAAGAAACCGGCGACATTTCTGTATGGCGCGGCATTGCCCAGGATGCTATTATTATGAATTTAGACGATCTGCTTTGTGTGGGTGCTACAGACAACATCCTGCTATCGTCAACCATAGGCAGAAATAAAAACCTGATACCAGGCGAAGTTATAGCTGCCATTATAAACGGTACCGAAGAAATTTTGGCCGAGTTGCGCGAAGCAGGTATAGGCATTTACTCTACCGGTGGCGAAACTGCCGATGTGGGCGATTTGGTGCGCACAGTAATCGTCGACTCGACTGTTACCTGCCGCATGAAACGCGAGGATGTTATATCAAACGACCGTATTAAACCGGGCGATGTGATTGTGGGCCTTGCATCATACGGACAAGCTACTTATGAGCGCGAGTACAACGGCGGCATGGGATCGAACGGCTTAACCTCTGCCCGTCATGACGTGTTTAACAAAACCATTGCTGAAAAATATCCAGAGGCTTATGACGCGGCTATTCCGTACGAATTGATCTTCTCTGGTTCAAAAAGCCTGACAGACCAGATTGAAATTGGCGACGGTAAAACTATCGACGCCGGTAAGTTGGTATTGTCTGCAACACGCACCTACGCCCCTATCATCAAACAAATATTAGACAACTACCGCAGCCAGATAAACGGCATGGTACATTGCAGCGGCGGCGCGCAAACCAAGGTATTGCACTTTGTTGAGGGCTTACATATTATTAAAGACAACCTCTTCCCTATACCACCGCTATTTAAACTGATCCACGAGGAATCAAAAACCAGCTGGCAAGAAATGTACAAGGTATTTAACATGGGCCACCGTATGGAGCTTTATGTACCTGAAGCAATTGCTGCCGACCTGATAGCTATTTCGAAAAGCTTTGGCGTTGAAGCGCAGATCATCGGCCGTGTTGAGGCTGCAGAGCAGAAACAAGTGACGGTGAGATCTGAGTTTGGAGAGTTTATTTATAACTAGAGGTTACAACTATTCCAGGCTGTCATTTCGAAGCATAGCGAGAAATCTTATACAAGCAACAGGTATACCAAGCGCATTTATAAGATTTCTCACTCGGTCCTCGTTTCGAAATGACATAATTTTATAAAGCAAAAAGCCAGGCATCTGCCTGGCTTTTTGCTTTGTCCTCGCAGATATCCTAAGCCCCAAACGTCATTGCTCGGAGGTATAAACAAAAAAAGGCCACGCAATTGCGTGGCCTTTTTTATGTTGTGTGCTGTTGTTATATCTATCGATTAATACAACGTAAACTCTACACGACGGTTTTGTTGACGACCGGCAGCAGTTTTGTTAGTTGCTATTGGCTGCGACTCGCCATAACCTACCGCTTCAACACGTGATGCGTTGGCACCTTTGTCTACAAGATAAGTTTTGATTGACTCTGCACGGTTTTTCGACAAGCTCATGTTGGCAGCGTCTGAACCTACGTTATCTGTGTGGCCAGCCAATTTCAAGCTAAAGTTTTTGTCGATCAATAATTGAGCAACTCTGTTTAAGCTTGGGAATGATTTTGCACGGATAGTTGCTTTACCAAAATCAAACTCCAGGTTTTGGATAGCTTCTCTAACAATTTTTCTATCCTCTTCGGTTACAATAACTTTAGTAACCTGGGTTGGAACCGGCAGCGGACAACCAGCACCATCTACTTTAGTACCGGCTGGTGTACCAGGACATTTATCAAAGAAATCAGGCACGCCATCACCATCAGCATCAGCAGAGAATTTAGCTAAGTTAGCATTAGTAGTGGCCAAGTCGCTTCTTAACTGATCATTAGCAGCTTTTTGCGCATTGATCTCGCCTTGCAAACGACGTTGCTCTGACAGGTACTCATAACGCATTGATGATACCGGGTTATGGGCAGCCAATTGTTTTTTGTCTTTGCTACCCAATGAAAACTCTAAACCGGCATGGGCATAACCAAATTTGTCATTATTACCATTTAGGTTGTAAGCGTCAAGGTTGTCGGCATCAACAAAGTTTACCTGGTAACCTAAGTCAATGTTTACACCTTTGGCAACGTTTACTTTAAAGCCCACACCTACCGGGATATAAGCGCTTCTGATATCGTGACCAACATCATACATTAAACCACTGGCAACGACAAATGTAGGGCGGTATGACATGTAACCCACACCTGCAGTAGCATACATTTGAATAGCGTTTTGATTATTTCTCCAGCTAATATTACCAAAAGTCCAGTTAGCTGCTAAATCTGCAGCCCAGTTCAAATCTGTTTGATACGATTTGTAACCCGGATCTGACGGGCCGTTACCAGCAAGCTGACCGCGTAAACCGTTTAATTGCAGGCCCCAGCCGGTTGATAGTTGCTTTTTAACATACAAACCATAACCAACTTTACTGTTTGGATTTTTAAAGTCACTGTTGTGGCCCGAAAAGAATGTGTAAGGATTTAATAAACCGGCATGCACGCCAATAGACCATGTGCGGAAAGAACTTACGGGCGAAAAAGGTTGAACGTAATCTTCTTGTTTAAGCTCGTTGTTTTGTGCAAAGGCAACGCTACCTAATAAAACCCCTGTAGCTACAAGGGCTGCTTTTCTTAAATTTGTTTTCATAGTGAATGTTGTTAGTTGATCTGCCTTTTAAAGGGGTGCAGATGCCACATACAGGCAATTGCAGTGCCATTAACACAAAAAACCTTTAAACAGGCTATGTAACAACCAAATACAAACTATCTACACTAACAAAGTATTGGACAGAAAAACAGACACTATGATATTAGACATAAAAAAAGTGCAGTATTAAACTGCACTTTTCTCTAAAGCCTGAATTATGTCGGCTATAATGTCGTCGGCTTTCTCTAAGCCTGTGGATATACGAATTAAGCCGGGCGTAATACCAACAGCTAATTGCTGCTCGCTGCTTAGGCGCGAGTGAGTAGTACTTGCCGGGTGCGATGCTATGCTGCGGCTGTCGCCCAGGTTAGCGGTAACAGATAGTAATTGTAACGAGTCAAGAAACTTACGGCCGGCTTCTACACCACCTTTAATTTCTAAGCAGAAAATACCCCCGCCTGCAGCCATTTGTTTTTTTGCTATAGCATACTGCGGATGATTAGGCAAAAACGGATATTTTACATACTCAACATGCGGATTACTTTGCAAAGCCTCTGCAACCTGCAGCGCGTTTTTGCAATGGCGCTCCATACGCACATCAAGCGTTTCTAAACTTTTGCTTAACACCCATGCATTAAATGGCGACAAAGCCGGGCCGGTGTTACGGCAAAACAAGTAAATTTCTTTGATCAGATCTGCACGGCCTAAAACTATACCGCCTAGTACCCTGCCCTGTCCGTCAATCCATTTGGTGGCCGAGTGCATTACCAGGTCGGCACCATATTGAATTGGTTTTTGCAGTAAAGGCGTAGCAAAGCAGTTATCAACCGCCAAAATAATGTTGTGTTTTTTAGAGAACTGTCCCGCCCACTCCAAATCAATTATCTCTAATTGCGGGTTGGTTGGCGTTTCTATATACATCATTTTAGTATTTGGCTGTATAGCAGCCTCGCAAGCCGCTTCATCGCCAACAGGTACTAAGGTGCAGGTAATGCCATATTTAGGCAAATACTTGGTTACCAAAGTAAATGTACTGCCAAATACAGAGCTGCAGCAAACCAGGTGATCGCCTTGTTGCAATAGCGAGAAAAACGTACCAAATATAGCGGCCATGCCTGTCGCGGTAGCAAAACCATCTTCGGCACCTTCAAGGGCGCACATTTTGGCTATAAACTCGTCAACATTGGGGTTGCTAAAACGGCTGTAAATATTATCCTCATTTTCATCAGCGAAAGCGGCGCGCATGGTTTCGGCCTCTTCAAAAATAAAGCTGCTGGTAAGATATAAAGGCGTTGAGTGTTCCTTTTGCTGCGTACGCGGCGTCTGGATACGTATAGCCTGGGTTATAGGGTCTAAATTGTCTAAGTTAGATGACATGGTATTATGTTGTTATTCTGCAGGATGTACAAACACCTGCGTTTTAATTTCGGCGCCTGCCAACTCTAAAGTAGCCGCAACCGAACAATATTTATTAACTGAAAGATCAACAGCGCGGGCTGCTTTATCCGGGTCTATATCGCCATATAAATGAAACTCAATAGTAACATTTTTCCATAAAGATGGCTCTTTACCCGCTTCGCGATCACCGTTAACCACCATTTTATAATCTTTAACGTCCTGGCGTTGTTTCTTTAATATAGTGATCACATCAATGGCCGAGCATCCTGCAACACCCATCAATAACATTTGCATGGGGCGTACGCCAAAGTTTTGGCCGCCACTTTCTGGGCTGCTATCCATGTTAACGGTGTGTCCGTTCTCGTCGCTTGCGGCAAAGCCAAAATCGCCGTGCACGCGTGATAAATTAATAGTAGGCATAATATATAATAACTAATGTGCTAAGTTATTACTTTTACAGCAGTAAAATAGGCTAAAAACCCATTTTACTGTAATTTTTAGTGTAGTTATTGATGATGGGTTAATCAGTCATTAGCTATCGGCTTTAATAACTAATTAGCGGCTAAGCATAAAACATCGCCATGAAAAAAATAATTCTCAGTATATTATTTACCGGCATTGCTTTGATAGGCTATGGGCAAAGCAACCTGATATCGTACGAGGATATTAAGTTTTTGCTGCATAACAATCTGGGCCAGGCCGATACCTTTATTGTAGCTAAGGGTTACACCACTATGAAAAAGGACGACAAAAAGAAAACCGCGACTTATAAAGTAAATATTAGCGGCGGCACTTTTGTGAGCTTAGGTATACGTGCCGATGGCCGAAGGATATTTTTAGAACTGGAAACCAATGATGCCAACCAATACAACCTCATCAACAACTCCATATCGCAATATTTAAATACCGAAGCCTCCATTGGTGATGTGCAAACCTACACCATTAAAAACCTTTGCAACATATACATCACTGCAAACGATAGCCGGCCCTATAACCCGCTAAAACGCACTTATTTAATGCAGATAGTGTCTGATAAGAATGTGCATTCGTTTGATGGAAATTAGTTAATTAGTGATTGGTTAATTAAGACCTACCGCTATGAACTGTAACCAATAGCGATGGGCTTGAAACCTTTAGTCTTCGAAACCTTGCAAATTAGGTATAAAGAGCCAGCGGCTCGACCAATTTTGTAGCGCCGGGTTTCAACCCGGCGAAAAATTAAACAAAAA
>JAZKET010000067.1:0-23081 GCA_040386815.1 Bacteroidota bacterium
ACGCCAAGTATTGTTTATAAAACTGATACTGTAGAATACCGTGCATCTGACTATAAGGTACGCGATAACTCAACCGTTGATGAGTTACTGAAGAAGATGGAGGGTATGGAAGTTGGCAATGATGGCTCTTTGGTACACCAGGGTGAAAACGTAGTAACAGCCAAATTAAACGGTAAAGTGTTTAGTGGTGGCAGTGTCGCACAAGCTATAAAGAACCTACCAGCCGACATCGTAGAGAAAATACAGATAGTTGATGACTACGGCGATCAGGCTGCACGTACAGGTGTAAAAACCGGTATGCCTAACAAGATACTTAACATAACTACCAAGCCCGACAGATCTGTTGGTACAACGGGCCGTACAACCTTACAAGCAGGTAGCCATGGCCGTTATAATGGAAACATATCGTTACAACGCATAAACGCTAACCAGGTAATAAATATCATTGGTAATATACGCAGTACGGTTGAAGGTATAGGCGGTGGTAACCCGGGTACTACTAACTCTGGTTCGCCTTCTATCAGCTATCGCGACCAGTGGAGCAAAAAAGTACAGGTTAATACCAACTTTTCGCACAACTATAGCAACAACGAGTCGCAAAACAGACAGTATGGTTTTGACAACGGCAGGTTTGGCCCAAGCTATTTTTCGCAAAACGGCGCTAACGAGAACAAAAGCAAAGGCATGAATGGAAGTTTCCAAATAGAGATTCAGGCCGATAGCTCAAACTTTATTCAAATCAGCCCGTCATTTGGTAAATCATCATCATCAAGCAATAGCTTTTACAGACGAGACCAGATAGACGATTTCAGAGATACCGCAGGCAATTCTTTATTTCAACACAGACTAAGTGTTGGTACCAATTTCAACTCAAATGATAATAAAAACTTTGGTATCGGTGGTTTATTTGTGCACACTTTCAAACCAAGAAGAAGTATCTCTGTAAACGTTAACGCATCTCGTAACGAATCGCAATCTGAAGGCGGCTCTAACAAAACTTATAACTATTTTGCTGATAGCACCCAAAATGTGCCTATTCCTTCGTTAGATTCGGCCATTAATATCCTTACCCGTCGTAATAATAATAGCAACTCTGTAGGTGCATCGGCCACTTATACCGAGCCTCTTAGCGAGTTTTCATTATTGGAATTCAGGTCAGAGATTAATCGTAATAAAAACAATGTAGAATCGCTTCAATTTGAAGACAACGGAAGCGGTACGTTAACACCACGTACAGACTTAAGTAACATATTTAACTACAGCGTTACACAATCGCGCTATAACGCCAGTTATAGGTATGATGGCAAAAAGATACAAATGTCATTAGGTATTACCGGTATAGCATATAATTTAACCGGCTCTCGTGTAGACAATAGTACGGGCCAGTATGCTAACAGTTCGCGTTCTACTTTCAGAGTAGTGCCTGCTTTCAGATTTTCTTACATGTGGACGCGTACCCAAAGATTGCAATTGAATTATAACGCCGGAAACACACAGCCTGATTTTCAACAGATTCAACCATTTACTGATCGCACAAACCCTTTAAACATTGTTATTGGTAACCCTAACTTAAATCCGGCGTTTAACCATTCTATAAACGGATCATATAACAATTACATTGCTAACTCGAGGTTTAACATTTCCTTAGGTGCTTATGCTAATTTTTACCCGGACAGGATAACCAACAACACCCTTATAAAAGTAGTAAACCGCATTTTGATACGTGAAACTTACTATCTGAATTTAGGTGGTTCGCGCTCATATGGCGGTAACTATGGTATTTCAAAACAGTTAGATGACAGACGTTACAATATCTCTTTAAATGGTGGTATTAATTACGATTTCAATACCGCTCTAGACAACAACAAATTGTATCATGTAACAAGCTGGCGGTTTAATGAACGTTTTGGCCCACGTATTAACCCCAATGACAATATTGAGGTTAACCCATACCTGGGATATAATTTAACCCGTACGTTCACTACATTACCTAGCGGACGCTCAAATCTGTACCAAACTTTTAGGTTTGCTATTGATGGCCGTATGTACTTTAAACAAACCTATCAGTTTAACTACAGCGCGTCAAAAAACTTTGTAAAGGGTATACAAAACAGCGCAAACCCATTTGTAGTTAATATGGGTTTCCAGAAAGAGTTCTTGAAGAAACGTAACCTGGTATTTACTCTTGACGTTTATGACGTGTTTAACCAAAACAATTTTATCGGTCAAACGCCAACCAATACAGGTGGTCAAATCAGTACTATATCAAGCACCCTGAGCCGTTACTTCATGGCCGGTATTCGACTTAACCTGCAAAAATGGAGCGGCAGGCCACAGCGTAATGGCAAAAACATGCAACGCAGAGGCGACGGTAGCTTTATTTACAACTAACGTAATTTTTAAATCATATAAAAAGGCTCGTCGTTTAATTACGACGAGCCTTTTTGCTTTGTTTAACTTACGCCCATTCATACACGCGCAAAGCCATCCTTATCACATCATTACAACCAATAGAAAAACAAGCAAACTGCTTATCAACTATGCTCACTCCTGCTGTCGATTATAAAGCAGTTAAAATAATGAATTGGAGCGACACAAAATCTGGAAACAAAGCGCACAAAAAAGCCGGATGATCGACAATCATCCGGCCCTTTATTTTATAATAACTTAGCTTATTTTTTAATTTTTGAGAATTTATAGTAAGATGAAGTTTTGTAAGTCTCGCCTGGTTTTAAAGTTGTGGTTGGGAATGATGGCTGGTTTGGCGAATCAGGAAAGTGCTGCGTTTCCATGCAGAAAGCGGTTCTGAAATCGTCTTTACTACCACCTTTAAACGTATTTTTACTTTGCATAAAGTTACCGCTATAAAACTGTAAGCCCGGCTCTTGAGTAAATACTTCCATTATTATACCGCTCTTGTCGCCCACTACAGTTGCCGCTTTAACAAAGCTGCCAGATTTAGCGCCTCTTAACACATAGTTATGGTCATAACCTGTACCGTTTTTCAACTGTTCGTTTTTATCGTTGATACGTGCGCCAATAGTGGTTGGTTTGTTAAAGTCAAACGGAGTACCTGCAACAGGCGCTAAAGTGCCGAGAGGAATAAGCGTTGCATCAACCGGAGTATATTTATCGGCATTAATTTGTACATAATGGTTCAATATGGTACCGCTGCCCTCACCATTAAGGTTAAAGAAAGCATGGTTAGTAAGGTTCATCACTGTAGTTTTATCAGTAGTAGCTTCATAATCCATATGTAGCTCATTATCGTCATTCATTGAATAGGTAACTTTGATCTTAGCGTTGCCCGGGAAACCACCTTCCATATCTTTAGACAGGTAGGTAAATATGATCTTGTTATCGCCTACCTGCTCTGTATCAAAAATCACATCCTGAAAACCTGGTTTACCACCATGCAGTGTATTAGGGCCGTTATTTACCACCAAGGTGTACTCTTTACCTTCTAAAGTAAATTTACCTTTTGCAATACGATTACCGTAACGACCAATTGTAGCGCCAAAATAAGGTTCGGTTGATTTTTTAAACTCTTGCGCAGTTTTGAAACCTACAACCACATCGGTCAAAGTATCGCCTTTGTTAGGTACAAAAAGGCTGGCAATACGGCCACCGTAATTGGTAAAAACAGCGCTTACATTGTTTTTATTTTTAATGATGTAAAACGATGTTTTTTTGCCGTCAAGCGTATCAGAAAAAGCAACCGTATCAGTTTTTACGGTATCAGCATCTGATGTTTTGGTTGATGAATTACATGCGGCTAATAACAGCATGCAGGCAGGTATAGCACCGGCGATAAATTTTAGCTTCATTGTTTTTTAGGTTATTGTATGGTTTATTTTTTGATTTGTTTTTTAAGCCAATTGGTTAGGTCTTTAGCAGCTATATCATTTTGATAAATAGCCGGTAGCCTGCCGTTTACATACTCATTATACAGCCACGGATCGCCTACGGCAAATACAGTGCCTTTGCCATGCTTAACAGTAGCAGCTATAACCGCACTACCGTCGGCCGATTTGATAACACCTTTCGCGGCAGCATTGTTTAGGCTGATGCTGCATACATCTTTCAGAAATACTTTGGGTTTTGATGGAAATAAAGCAACATCAATAAACGAAGCTTCGCCGTCAGCAAAATGCTGATCATTAATAACATGGTTAGGCATGTCATTATTAAAATGTAAACCGAATTTATTTGCCAGGATATTAAAAACCTGCAAATTGGTATTAGCACTGTCATTTGCCATCATTACCAAAACACCGCCGGCATTTACCCATTGGGCAACCTGGTCGGCAGCTTCAGCAGTAATAAGATTGGGATTCGCGGTTTCTTTTTTATTGTCAGGGTCGACAATAACATAAACCGACGTATTTTTAAGTTTATCTACAGTTGGTGTTTCGCCAAGCGTATCAAGCTTAAAGCCGGCATCAGTAAACCAACCGCCCCATTTGCTAAATCCAGGGTCGGTTTTATCGGTCCACAGGTAGTGGAAACGCTCTGTACCTGTTCTGGTTTTTCGGGTTTCGTGGTTAAAATAGGTATCAAGCGTTGCAGTTTGCGCCAAGGCTGATGGTGCTATTTTTAAAAAAAATATCAGCGCGCAAACAAAATATCTATTTGCCATAGACTATGTTGTATGTAATTTAATAGGTTTTAATTGACCATGATACCGTAGCACCATACGGTAAAGGTAATTAAAACCTATTAAACACCTATTTTATTTTGCAATAGCAATAGGTTTCATACGTGGCACCAGGAAATGCATTAAAGTCCATGCCAACAAATAGGCGCTACCGCATACTGCAAACATGATGTAATAGGCTACCTCAATTTTACCTATACCACGATAATACATAAACAAATTTTTCTGCACCGCCCATGATAGCAATACGCCACCTAACGAGCCAAACATGCCACCAATACCGGTTACGGAGCCAATAGCGCTTTTAGGGAACATATCAGACACGGTAGTAAATATATTAGCGCTCCAGGCCTGGTGTGCCGATGCAGCTAAACCGATAACCAAAACAGCATACCACATATTTAAATTACCTAACATCTGCGCAAATACTATAGGCACCACTAATAAAGCATAAGCAAACATTGAGGTTTTGCGGGCTTTAAATGTAGGCCAGTTATTACGGATAAGCGCCATAGGCAACCATCCGCCGGCAACACTGCCAAAAGTGGCTATGATATATACCGTAGCAACCGGTAAGGCTATGCCCGTGCCTTTAAGTTGATATTCGCTTTGAAGAAAATCTGGCAACCAGAAAAGGTAAAACCACCATATTGGGTCGGTAAGAAATTTACCAACAACAAATGCCCAGGTTTGCTTATAAGTAAGCAATTTACCCCATGATATTTTTTGAGTTTCGGCTTCCGGAGTAGTATCAATAGCTTCTGGATCTGTGTTAATATAGTCAACCTCTGCCTGAGTCACTTTTTTATGTTTTGATGGCATTTGATACATGAAATACCAAAATATCAACCAAATAAAACCTGTAGAACCTGTAATGATAAAAGCCATGCGCCAGCCCCAGGCGGCGGCAATAAAAGGCACACTTAGCGGCGCAATTATAGCACCAACATTGGTACCCGCATTGAATATACCGGTAGCAAAGGCGCGCTCCTTTTTAGGGAACCACTCAGCCACAGTCTTAATAGCTGCAGGAAAGTTGCCCCCCTCACTAATACCTAAAGCCGAACGTACAACGCTAAAACCAAAGGTGCTGCCAACAAAGGCGTGGCATACAGCCGATACGCTCCACCAGAAAGTAGCCAAAAAATAACCAAGCTTGGTACCTACTTTATCTATTATACCGCCGGCAACCAGCAAACCTACTGCGTAAGCAATTTTAAAGGCTATTTCGATATCGGCGTAATCGCCGTCTGTCCAATGAAATTCATCGGTTAGGCTTGATTTTAAAAGACTGATAACAGCCCTGTCGAGATAATTTATAGTGGTTGCAAAAAACAACAGCGCGCATACTACCCAGCGGTAGTTGCCGATTTTAGTTTGAGTCATAATTGGTTTATAAGAGGTTTGGCGGTGGTTAGCCGCCACAATATAGCACTATGCCGCGGTATTATACACCACTAAATACAGAAAAGCCACCATCAACACATATCATTGAGCCCGTCACAAAGGCAGATGCATCACTTAACAACCATACCAGCGCGCCAATCAACTCATCAGGATTACCAAAGCGTTTAAATGGCGTATTTCTTATCACGCGTTCGCCTCTGTCCGTGTAGCCCCCATCTGGCTTGGTTAACAGATTACGGTTTTGTTCTGTAAGGAAAAAACCCGGTGCCAAAGCATTCATACGGATAGCATCGCCATAACGGTTAGCCAGTTCAACAGCAAACCATTGGTTATAGCAATCAACTGCGGCTTTACCCATATTGTAACCCAATACACGTGTTACAGCGCTTTTTGAGTTCATAGATGATATGTTTACAATACTGCCTTTACCTGCAGTTTTAACAATAGCTTCGCCAAATATCTGGGTAGGGATAATTGTTCCCCAAAGGTTCAATTCAGTAACCTTTTTCATACCGGCAAGGTTCATGTTAAAGATATCCTGTTCTGGTAGCAAAACTCCTTCAGGCATATTACCGCCAGCAGCGTTAACTAAACCATCTATACGGCCCCATTTGGCAATTACCTGGTCTTTAGCGGCAACTAAAGCTTCTTCATCCAAAGCATCGGCAATAAGCGCTATGGCTTGTCCGCCTTCAGCGTTTATTTTTGCAGCGCGCTCTTCGGCCACTTCTTTATTACGGCCTAAAATGCCTACATAGCCCCCTGCCTCAACAATACCGTCTACAAACGATTTACCTAATATGCCGGTACCACCGGTTACAACAATTACTTTACCTTTTAATGAGAAGTTATTTTCCACTTTGATTATATTTAATAGTTACTTAAGATCAACAATATTTACCGGATCCATGTCGGTATAGTCAAGATTCTCGCCAGCCATACCCCATATAAAGCTATAGCTTGCCGTACCACTGCCCGAATGGATGCTCCATGGTGGCGACACCACCGCATCGTAATTAGCCATAATGATATGACGGGTTTCATTACCCTCGCCCATATAATGAAATACACGCTGACCGTTGGGCACGTCAAAATAGAAGTAAGCTTCCATCCTGCGGTCGTGCACGTGGGCTGGCATGGTGTTCCACACACTACCTTCAGCTAAAACTGTCAGGCCCATCACCAGTTGGCAGCTTTGTATGCCATCTGCATGAATATATTTATTAATAACGCGTTTATTGGCTGTAGATGAGTCGCCGGCATTAACCTTAACAACATCTTCATTAGTTACCAGGGTTGTAGGATAAGTAGTGTGCGCTGGGCATGATAGAATATAAAAGACAGCAGGTTTTCCACTATCAGCGCTGGCAAATTTGATATTTTTAGTACCCTTACCAATATACAGACAATCAAGTTTATTAACATTAAAGGTTTGACCATCAGCTATTATCAAACCATCACCTGCTACGTTGATAATACCTATCTCGCGGCGCTGCAAAAAGTAGTCGGCACGCAGGTTTGGATAGTTTTCTAATTCAAGCTGCTCGTTAACCGGGTTGGCTACGCCAACAATCATACGATCATAATGAGTGTATGCACAGTTGATCTGATTTGGCTGGGCCAGGCCGTCGAGCAGGAAACGCTCGCGTATGGTTTGCGTTTGGTAAGACTTAAAGTCTTCCGGGTGGACACTATAAACAGATTTCAATACAATTTAGATTTGGTTACCGTGGCAAGTTTACAACTTATAAGCTGATATAAAAGCATTGCATTTATATTTTTACGCAAACGATGCAGGTACCGGTTTTTTTAAAGCAAAGCCTGCCCGATTATCAGCAAATACTTGTATAATTGAATAATGAACCAATTGCGCCCCGATACCAGCAGGCGCTCCAAGATCTATAAATGAAAACGATACATACCCTTAAACTGGCCTTGTTGGCTGTATTTTGTTTTTTAACCGCTACCGCAAATGCTCAGGATTGGACAACCAGCGGCCGTAAACTCAGCATCTTCCCGGGGCTTAACAAAGCCGAATTTGCAAAACAGTATCAGGCAAACAAAGTATACTGGGACAAAGCTATCGCGTTTTTAAATAACACTAACCTTGATACGCTATCGGTAGGTAAACATGTTATTGATGGCGACAACTTATTTGCAAGTGTAAGCGAGGGCCCAACTAAGGAGTACGATAAAACCAGTTGGGAGTCGCACCGTACTTATCTGGATGTGCATTTGGTTATAACCGGTAAGGAACGCATTGGCATGGTTGACGCGACCACCGCTACGGTAACCAATACATACGATGCGGGCAAAGACCTGGCCAACTACGACATAAACACTAAAGGCAACTACTACGTAGCCGACAACAATACGCTACTGATCTTTTTCCCCCAGGACGCGCACCGGCCGGGGATCCATGTGGATGGGTTTGACAAGGTAAAGAAGTTGGTATTTAAGATCAAGGTAGCAAAATAAGCTATTACAAAACCAATTGAGCATGCAGCTTCTCTAGCGTTTGCTGAGGGTCTGTACATAGGCCAGGGTGAACCTTCGAGGCCTGTACTACCGTGCTGCGCGTGGCCGTTAACCAACGAAAACGTGATGCTTCGTCCATTTGTGCTATGGGGCCACCTTCTGAGCTGCCGTGAGCTATCAACTCAAATGCCTGCAGGTTTACCTTAATCTGTTGCGCTTCATCAGGATTGGTAAAACAACATATCTTTTGTTCATTTACTGTAATAATGGATTGCAGGTAATTTAGCTTTTTACAATACAGCACTACCCCTACATTCATAAACTCCTCGCGCTCTACCCTTGGCACAACGCGTATTACGGCATATTCAAATACGTGCTTACCTGCCATGTTGTGCTTGTTTTATAATAGT
Source organism: Bacteroidota bacterium (assembly GCA_040386815.1). Taxonomy (GTDB): domain Bacteria; phylum Bacteroidota; class Bacteroidia; order Sphingobacteriales; family Sphingobacteriaceae; genus Mucilaginibacter. The sequence continues at coordinate 8,953 of JAZKET010000067.1, forward strand.
TTCTGAGGCCGCTATCCGCAGCAATAAAAACTGAATGTATACTTCACGGCGTTCGGCAGCTTCGTCCGTATTGTCAGCCAACCATTCGTCCGGAATCAGGGCGGCTATATCTCTAATAATCTGTTCGTTCAGTATAGATTTAAACTCGGCGTCCACCTGTTCAACCTCAGTAGCACGGTTTATCAGTACATGATCTTTGATCATAGCGAACGGGCGCACAGCTTGCTCCTTCCAGTTATCCCATGAATGATGAAAATACAAAGCAGCGCCATGATCTATCAGCCATAGCTCTTTATGCCATATCAGCATATTGGTATTACGGGCGGTACGGTCAACATTAGTAATAATGGTATCTAACCAAACTATCTGCGATGCCAGCTTTGCATCAATGGCTGTCACAGCCGGATCAAACGTAATAGCGCCCGAAAGGTAATGTAATGCCAAATTTAAACCCACACTGGCTTTCAACAGGTCTTGTATTTCCTCATCAGGCTCGGTACGGCCAAAGGCTTCATCAAGGTTGGCAAAAACCAGTTCGGGGATCTTAAAACCAAGCACACGGGCCAGCTCGCCACCTATCAACTCGGCTATCAGCGCCTTAACGCCCTGACCTGCCCCACGAAACTTAAGGACATACAAAAACTCGTCGTCAGCCTCGGCAATAGCAGGCAATGATCCGCCCTCGCGTAGCGGGGTTACATAACGTATAACATTAACGGTGCGTAGTTCCATATCAACGGCTAAAACTACTAATAATTAGTGGTTGGTGATTAGTTGATATCGGCTTAACAAAAAATTTTATAAGTTTAAATTATGAAAATAGCCACTTATAATGTTAACGGCGTTAATGGCCGCCTGCCCGTTTTATTACGCTGGCTGCAAGAAACGCAACCCGATGTAGTTTGCCTGCAGGAATTAAAAGCACCGCAAGAAAAATTTCCGGAAGATGCCATACGCGACGCCGGCTACAATGCCATTTGGCATGGCCAAAAAAGCTGGAATGGTGTTGCTATTTTGGCTAAACAACCCATACAAGAACTTAAACGTGGCTTGCCCGGCGACCCGGAAGATCTGCATAGCCGCTATATTGAAGCTATTGTAAACGGTGTGGTAATTGGCTGCCTTTACCTACCCAACGGCAACCCTGCACCCGGGCCAAAATTTGATTATAAGTTACAATGGTTTGAGCGCTTTATAAGCCATGCATCTGGTTTGCTGGCGCGAGGTATACCTGTGGTATTAACAGGCGACTACAATGTGATGCCAACCGAGCAGGATGTTTACAAACCCGAACGCTGGTTGGATGACGCATTATTTCGCCCGGAAACCCGCGAAGCTTTTCACCGCCTTTTAGCACAGGGATGGACGGATGCTTTACGCAAGCTTTACCCCAGCGAAACCATTTATACCTTTTGGGATTATTTTCGTAACGCCTACGGCCGCAACGCGGGTTTGCGTATAGATCATTTTCTGCTTAGTCCTGAGGTAGAACCGCGGTTATTAGCCGCAGGGGTAGATAAGCACGTGCGCGGTTGGGAAAAATCAAGTGATCATGCTCCGGTTTGGATTGAGTTGGATGACGAATAGAAATAAAAAGCCCAATTCATATGCTTTTTCTGATCAGGCTATTCACTTTTATCTAATTAAACTTTCATCCCTTTGTCAAACATTGTAAAAAGCCTAATTTTTGTTAAGCCATTAAAGGGTTAGCTTATTACTTTATTATATTTGAGCATACCAAACCTCCATGAAAAGAGCAATCACCTTAACCGTTCTGTTGATAAGCCTGTTTATCTCATTTTTTGCATCGGCACAAAAAATTGTTAACCAGCCCGGCTTTGCCGTTAAAAATAGCCCATTACCACAAGCTATACACGCCGCCTGGTTTAAAACCGATGGCAGTAAAGATTGGGTATTGAATATTAATGACAAAAAGATAATTTATGATAGCCGCGCATGGGACTATAAAATAGTAACCGCTACACAGGGCGCGTATAAGGTCAGCCTAAAAAATGGTAAGACAGTAAAATACATTTACCTAAAAAACACCAACAACCAGCTTACCGCTTGGGAGAATGGCAAGCCAAAACAATTACTGACCGATAAGCCGGGCGATCAAAAATTCGCCATTGCCAATGATAGCCCGTTTACCTTGCCCCTGTTAAAAAATGATAGTGCAACGCTTACGGGTTACATTAACGGTTACTCATCCAAACTTGGGTTTAAAACAGGTTTAATTTATGTTAGCGATCTCATATCAGGCAAACAAAACAGCCATTCCATTAACATTGCTGCCGACGGCAGTTTTAAAGCTAAATTTCCGATGGCGTATCCCGAGGGTGTGATTTTAAATATTGGCGACACCTTTGAAAGTGCTTTTATGGCACCGGGCAAAAAAATTTTTGTATACATAAACCTGCTGGGTGGCGACCAGAAATGCAAGTTTATGGGTGATTATGCCACTTTAAGTCGGGAGTTAAAAGAAACGTCATCGCTGATAAATTTTGACGCCATCAACTTAAACGCTAAGGCCACCGAACTTACATTGATGCAGTATCAAAAATACATCATTGATATGCAAAACAAAAGCCTGGCAAAAATTGACAATTACCGTGCAGAACACGGCCTGAGCTTAAAAGGTTACCAGGTAGTAACTAATAATATAAAGTATCGGGCTGCGGCATTTTTGTTAGAATATAACGCGCTTAGAGAAAATGCACACTACGAGGCGAATAAGGATAAAGACAAACAAGATATTATTGCGTATAAACCGGTAAAGCTGGACGAAGTGTATTTGAGCGTTCTTGCCAACTATCCGCTTAAGGATGAACTTTCTGCACTATCTGAAAGCTATGACATTTTTATCAACCGACTAAAATTTATTGACGGGGTGCCAGGGTACCTGGACAGAAAGCGAATAAAATATCTTGTAGAAGCGTTTTACGCTGTGCCGCCCGTTGACGAGGGGGAGAAAAAACTGCAGGCAGCCATGATAGCGACACTAAAAAGCGGCGAAGGCAGTTTGAACGACATTTATAAAAGTAACCCCAAACCTTTTGAAACAGATAATCCGCAAAGAAGTGTCTATTACAAAGCACATCCCCTCCATGTATCGTTTGCTGAAGCGGTAAGTGCTGTGATAAAAAGTGATATCAGTTTTACCCGCGATGTTATTGAAGCTCAAGACCACGCTGGTATCATTAGCGCACAACTTAAGCCTAAAAACACAAAAGAACTTACTGAAATAAAAACCAAAATAAATAACCCCGGTGTATACAATGCCCTGGCCCATTACAACCAAAGCATTGCAGACAAGATATCAGCTAACAGCAAAATTAAAACAGGTTTCGTGCTTAACAAAATGCCCAAAACCACTGCCGACAGCGTGTTTAACGCCATACTAAGCAAATACAAAGGCAAGGCCGTTTATGTTGATTTTTGGGCCACCTGGTGCGCACCTTGCAGGGCAGGCATTGAAGAAATTGCCCCGCTTAAAGAGGAGATGAAAAACGACAAAGTGGCCTTTGTTTATATAACCGACCCATCATCGCCAGAGGAGACTTACAAAAAAATGGTACCCGGCATACCCGGCGAACACTACAAGCTAAATAAAGACGAATGGAACTACATAGCAGGTAAGTTTAGTATTACCGGTATACCACGATATATGCTGGTAAACAAAAATGGGATGATTGTTAATGACAATTACCACGGCGGCAGTAACAGTACTATAAAAACTGATTTACTTAAAGTGGTTAACGAATAGTTTTTAATTAAGCCATATATCAAATCTAAACCAAAATGAAACTTTTTATAGCTGTATTATCAGCATTTATATTAGCATTACAAGTTAAAGCACAAACGCTGGGGCAAACAGCCCTGCCTGCTGCTTTTCAGAAAAAGCTGGACGACGGTAAACTGATATTTACTAAACCCCAGGGCGCTGTGGAGGTGCCTGTGGTAGCCAACAATGGCCTTGCCTATCAATACGCATTAAAATTTACAGACAAGAATGTAGAGGTAAGGTATTTTATTATGCCTTTAGGCAAAGAACTATTTGACGCTTATGAGCAGCGCGAGAAAGTGCCCGGTGATACCATTTTATATCCCAACAAAATGTTTCTACGCGTGCCGGTTATCATTTATAACAAAATTGCCGAGGGTAAGCTAAATATCAATCAGATAAAGCTACAACCTATGACACCCAGAGAACAGGGTGCCGAACATGGCTTTATGTTTGCGGGGCCGGTTGGACCAACCTTTGGCCAACAATATACCTTTGGCTTTTATGCCATGATGCATAAAGACTTTGCCGCCGATGTTTACGTGCTGTATTTATTTAAAGACGAAGCAACTATGCAGAGCCAAATAGCCGATGTGTTAAAAAACGTTGACATTATTGGCTCTGTTAAATTTAAGCCTTAGACAACCTCTTATAATTATAAAATAACACCTTCACTTAATTTAATAACTCAACAATAAACTTATTCTGATAAACTATTATTAAACAACCTGATAATGCTGCACCACCGGAAAAGGGTCGTAATAATGATGCAAAAGGCGCTTCCATTCCAGATATTCAACAGACTCTCTGAAACCTATAGTGTGGGCTTCCAGGGTTTCCCATTCAACCAATAGCAGGTATTGGTTTGGCTGCTCAATACATCTGCTTATGGAGTGTTTAATATAGCCCCTTATGGCGCTTATATATTGCCCTGCAATGGCAAAGTCTTGTTCAAATTGTATTTCCCTGCCGGGGATAACGTTAAATATAACGGCTTCTAAAATCATTATCAGGACTTATTTTATTGACGCACCAAATGTTATGCGGTGTCCGGTTTGCGCGGCGGACACGTCGCCGGGCATTCGCCCAGCAATATCTTTATACAATAGCGGCCTACACATTGCCAAAATTCCGGTATCCCATATCAGTTCAAACCCTAATTTACTGATATAAAAATTTGATGATGACTTGATATTATTTACCGCTAATACGTACATTCCCCCTGTTAGCTATGACATGAGCTTTTTACAATATAGCAACATAAATCCGACACCGAAAATCAGATATCTAAATATATGCCTGCACATTAGGGTTTATCCTACCCTCTATTACATCGGGCTGAATGATAACAAAGCGTATGCGCTTAAATTCTGATTTGATCTGGCCGCGGATACGATCTATAGAATCGTTTATTTCGAGGGTGTTTTGATCGTGCTCAAAAGCAACTATGATCATTACCAAAATCTCATCCGGCGATTGATAACTTGACATTAGGTGCATCAGCTTTATTACCCCGGCATCACTCTCAACAATTTGACGGATGCGCTTTTTAGTGTTTAGCTTAATGCCCTCGCCCATTAGCAAGCTACGGCTCTCGCGGGCCAGTATCAGTGATACCAATATTAGCAATATACCTACCAGCAATGAGGCCACGCCATCAAGGTAAGGGGCATCAAGGGCATGGCCCAAGTAAAGCCCTGTTAAAACAATAAACAAACCGGCAACGGCGGCAGCATCTTCAAACAAAACTAAAAAAGTTGATGGGTCTTTACTTTTGATAATGGCATCCCACCAGCTTTGCCCATCGCGCAGCTTATTAAACTCAATAGCCGCTATTACCAGCGACGCGCCCTCAAACAAAATAGATACCGATAGTACCACGTAGCTCCAGGTTGGGTCGCCCAGCTTTTCAGGGTGGATGATGTGGATAATGCCCTGGTAAGCAGATACGCCGCCACCCAAACCAAATATCAATATAGACACTACAAACGACCAGAAATACAGCTCTTTACCATAGCCCAGCGGATGGTAGCGGTCGGGTTTCTTTTTGCTTAGTGTTATCCCCATTAACAGCAGCAACTGGTTAACGGTATCCACCACCGAGTGTATACCCTCAGCAATCATCGAAGAGCTGTTACTGATACCACCGGCTATAAATTTGGTAATGGCTATCAGAAGGTTGGCAAAAAGTGCCGAGTAAATAGATTTTTTAGAGCCTGTCATAATGTATAGATGGATAAATAAAAAACAGGCGATAATGTTTGCAATTCAATAATCAGGTTCAAAACCGTAATATTTATCGAAAAACAATAAATATTTTGTTTTTATCAATAATTAATTATTTATTTGCGATGTATTATTATCTAAACCTTATCACATTATAATTATGAATACTCATACTAGATCAAAAATTGCAGGTTATATCATCATTGTGGCGTCGGTGATATTTATTGCCGGATATTTGCATTGGCTGTATACTAAAGCCAGCAAGCCAAAAAGCGAGGGCTTTAGTTGGAGCCAAAACAAGGTAAAGCCCATTGACGATATTGAATACCCGGATACCTTACCCTACAATAAATACAAAGCTTTAAAAGACAGCGTAAGCACCATCCGGCATTTAAAAAATGGCAGCGGTGAGCTTGATTTGCCCCTGGGACAGTTTATTTACCTGGGCACACAAGTTAGCCTCGCATGCGATACGTGCAGTTATACCTGGGCAAAAGATAAACTTATGGGGGCATTTTTTGGTTCGATGATGAGTAAGGATGCTATGCCTGAACCTTATGGCGACCAAATTCAGCATTATATTAAATTATATGCTTTTACCATAAAAAAGAATTACCCCCAAATGGAAGACGACGGCATTTTTTATGTCGAAAAAGGCCAGGGCTATTTGCGCACCACTTATAAAGACGAAACAAAAGAAGGACTGGCATCGCACATGATTAAAGTTGTTGATGAGCCTGTTAAGTTCAGGTACGATGCTAAAGAAAAATCGTTACTGATACCGGTTACCAAAGGGCAGGAAAAAGTTTTCAGGGTGATATCGCAAGTTATGCTGGGGATTTATGTTATGGGGATTTTGTTTTTACTGTACTTGTTTTTAAGGTTTGTTTACGATACATCAATAGGCAAACCGTTTACCCGCAAAAACGTAAGGCGACTGGGCATAATTGCTTTAGCGGTAAGCTGCTGGCCGGCAGTAGTGGTGTTGATCAACCTGTCTATGCGATTAATATTCCGTGAGTATTTTACGCCACAAATTATACTTAAAGGTATCATTTGGGAAGACTCATGGAGCACCTTCCGCCTGGGGATATTATTAACCTTGTTATGGGGAGCGTTTAACCGCGCAACCCGCTTACAGGAAGAACAAGATTTAACCGTTTAAACCTTATCACACATAATTATGAAAATTAAGTTTAATACTAATTGGGTGGTTAACCTAATAATTGCCGTCATAGTAATTATAATACTATTGCCTTGGCTTAATATGCTTCGATTTACTCCTTTTTTTATTCAATCCAATAATTTTGAGAATAGCTGGAATGGGCACTTGAAGCCAATTGATGACGAGCCAAATGTTAACCTGCCACATTATCAATATAAAAAGCTGCAAGACAGTATCAACGTAATACGCACATTGCGCAACGGCAACCCGGGTATGGCCGGTTCGTCTGTATTTAGCCTTGTTGGGATACAATATGGTTTTAGCTGCGATACGTGCAGCTTGCAAACGTATACCAGATCGCCACACTCCATACAAAACAAAGATAGTTACATTGCGCTGATGGGATGGACAATTGGCACTGAAAATGATTTGCATTATGCGCAAGAAGGCAAATTTTACGTAAAAAACGGCCAGGCCTACGTGCGACAGGCTATAATTGACACCACTATAAAAAAACCGAACGGCAACATTTACAACAAAATTACATTAACAGACACGCCCGTAAAATTTAGATATTATGAAAAAGACGGCTACCTGTTAATCCCGATAAGTAAAAGCTTGGCAAAGGTGCTTAACATTGCATCTTTATCGGCTATAGGCCTATTGATTTACGCACTTTATTTGATATCGGCCTTTTTACGTTTTACTGCCGACACAGCAAAAGGCGAAATTTTTACTGCAAAAAACGTTGGCCGGTTAAAGTTGATAGCTATAAGTTTGCTTTGCCTGCCGGTTGGCTATTACGTATTTAACTACCTACTGAAGCTTATATTTCATGACTACTTTATCCCCGGTGTAGTGTTAAAAAATCCCATAATGCCGGGCCTTTGGCTCATTTTAGTGTTAGCAGTTATATTTTTGCTCCTATATAAAGCATTCCGCCAAGGAAAATTACTTAAAGAAGAACAAGACCTAACCGTTTAAGCCATGCCCATAATAGTAAATTTAGATGTGATGATGGCTAAACGAAAAATGTCATTAACCGAATTGAGCGACAAGGTGGGTATCACCATGGCTAACCTATCTATCTTAAAAACAGGCAAGGCTAAAGCTGTACGCCTGGAAACTTTAGAAGCCATATGCAATATATTAGATTGTCAACCAGGCGATATACTGGAGTTTGTAAAAGAATAATTATCAATAGCATGGGGTACTAAACTTTAGTTATATTTACTGTCACAATCAGTAAAATACCATCAACCTCATATCATGATAAAAAACTTACTATCCGCATCGCTGCTGTTGTTAAGTGCAGGTGCCTTCGCGCAATCTAAAACGGCTACCCTATCTGGCACACTTGTAAAATTTGCCGGCGACAGCCTCACCCTTGACGCGGGCGACCATAAACCCATTAAAATTGCGGTAGATAAAAAAGGTTCTTTTAAATCGACCTTTAAAATTGACAGCGGCGCTTATTATGCTTTTAACACAGGTGTGTTGTATTTAGCGCCGGGCATGGCTTTGGATATCAGCAAACCAGATACCGTACTGGTGTATGCAGGCAAAGGCAGTGTAGAGAATAACATATTTAAACAGATCAACGGATCTATTAACAAATATGTACCATTTGGACAGGCCGAGTTATTTGAAAAAATGGTTGATACTGCGCCGGCTGAGTTTTTAAAAGAGATGGATGATTACAAAGTTGCGTCAAACAAGCTTTTAACAGACAACAAAGGCCTGAGCAAATACTTCGTTAAAACCCAGCAACAAAATATCGACTATATCATCCGCTGGGCTACCGACACATACAAAACACGATATGGTAAAGATCCGCTGATAGAGAAAGAGCAGCGCCAACTTATACGCACCATGACCAGCGCCGAAGCTTTAAAAGCTAATCGCGATAAATTAATGGCCTTATTGGGTAAAATGTACGCCAAACGTATGGAACCCCAAGATCATTTAATGATCAATAAATTAGCCTGGGTTGATTTTGATGTCAATAACGTCGATCTTTTTAAATTATCAGCCCCATACAAGCTAATGCTTAACAGCAGAATAGCGACTATGGTATCTGCAGAAAAGCAAAAAACCGCTTACACAAGCAACAAGAGTACCGATGAAATGACTTTTGACGTAACCTTGAAAGAACTTAACAACTCTTATATTAAACAAGCCTTAACTTACCCTAACATGCGCCTACTATTAAGACCGGGCCGCGATAGCGTAGATGCCATATATAACAAGTTTATGGCCATGGCTACAGACCAGTTTTATAAAACCAAAGTAGAAGCTTTATACAAAAGCATAAAACTATACGGCAAAGGCGGCCAAACACCCCTGTTTGTTTTTAACGATGTAAACGATAAACCAATAGCGCTAAAAGACCTGCTTAAAGGCAATTATGTGTACATAGACATTTGGGCAACTTGGTGTGGCCCATGTATTGCCGAAATACCATCGCTTAAAAAGATGGAAGAAAAATACCACGACAAACCTATTAAGTTTGTAAGCATTTCTATTGATGCCACTAAGGACAAAGAAAAATGGAAAAGCTTTGTTAAAGACAAACAGCTAGGTGGCGTACAGGTTTATGCCGGTCAAAACTCTGATTTTGTAACCAAATACAATGTGCCTTTCATCCCAAGATTTATATTGCTTGACCCTAATGGAAAAATTGTATCAGAGGATGCAGAACGCCCTTCAAACCCTAAGCTGCAGGAGCAATTAGATCAGTTATTGAAATAATATTTAATAATATATACAAGCAAAGCCCGTTATTACGCCTATAACGGGCTTTGTTATTTGTAGCGTTTCAGAATATTGCTGCGTTTAATATATAATTGTATAATTGCTACCCATAAAATCATCTCAAAAAAAATGAAAAAAACTATACTATCCGTAGTAGCCGTATTGGCATTGGCCCTAAGCTTTACATCATGTAAAAAAGACGAGGTTGTTGGCACCGGTTACATACAGTTTACTAATGCGGCTGAGTTAGCATCGCCACTGGACTTTTATGCATCTGATGTTAAAAAAACCAGCAGTCCGTTAGCTTATAATCAAAGCAGCGGCTATCTTGAGGTTAGTGCAAAAGCACAACCAGCTAATATCAAGGTTGGTGCAACTGGCATAAGTTTAATGGGTTTTACAATAACCCCGTTAGCAGGAGCCTACTACAGCGTTTTTTATATTAGCGATGGCTTTGTAGCCGCTTTTCAAGATCCGCTTTCGGTACCACCAACCGGTAAGGCAAAAGTGCGTTTTGTAAACTTTAACATAGGTGCTACTGTAAACAATGATTTTAGCATATCAGGTGGGGCAAAAATTGTAAATAACCTTGCCGTAAAAGAGGTTTCAGACTATTTTGACGTAGCACCCGGTGCAGCTTTTACTGCATATAATACCGGTTCAACTACTGCACTGTTAAATATACCTACAACTATAGAAGCTGGGCATATTTATACCGTTTATCTGTCAGGAAAAGATCTGGCAGGGTTAAAGGCTACCGTATTACTGCAAAAGTAAAACAGAATTTAAACAAAAACGCCTCCGAAAACCGGGGGCGTTTTGTTTATTTAAATATCGCAAATAATAGCTTACTTAGCTGCAATGAAACTATTTTGGCTTGCTGTATTATTTATTGCGGTAGTTATGTATGTGCGTACTATGCGTCGTTAAAACACTAAACACCTACTGGTATATTTAAATGAAACGTGCTGCCACTACCTTCTTGAGACGTAATAGACATATCGCCTCTAAGGCTCTCAACCAAATGCTTTACTAAGGCTAAGCCAAATCCGTAACCTTGCTCGCCACTGGTACCGCTGGTTGATGCCTTGTTACCACTCATTATTTTATCAATAGAATCCTGGTTTAAGCCAATACCGGTATCTGTTACCTTTATTAGCAGTTTAGATATTTCATTTTGATTAACAATATCCATATCCACTATAACCCTACCATCTACCGGTGTAAACTTCATGGCGTTTGATATAAGGTTTCCTATAATTTGCATTAGTTTATTTTTAGAAAATGGTGTACTAGCTTTGTCTGGAGATATATTAACCTGAAAGCCAATATTCTTATTGCGCGCCTGCGGGCCGTATAGCTTCTCTAATTTATCTTTAAATTGTGTTAGGTTAAGTTTATCGCCTTTAAGCGCGCGGGGCTCGCTACTGCTTAATATCTCATCGGCAAGCTCTAATATCGAGTGGCCGCTCTTATGTATCATGTTAACAAAGTCAAGCACCTCGTCAATCTCGTTTTCATGTCCTTGCTCTGATATGATACGTGCCAAACCAATTATACCACCTAAAGGCCCCCTAATATCGTGGGCTACTTTCTTTTTATCCTGATCAGCCTCTGTTAATTTGGTTTTAAGGCCATTTATAACCTGTACCGCTCTTAATCTGTTAACTATCTCATCGGCTATTATCTTTAACAACTCGGCTTTTTCTGGTGTAATTACCCTAAGTTTAGTATCTAATAAACAAAGTGAGCCAAGATTTACGCCGCTATTATCCAAAGGCACGCCATAATAATAACGCAGTTTAGGTCCGTCTGTAACAAAGCCCTCGTTCTTAAATCTATCATCAATGGTAAAATCAGGCACCTCAAAAGGTTTGCTGCCGGTTATAGTGTATTGACAAACACTTTCATCTCGGGGTGTCTGGTAGGTTTCCAGGCCGTGGTGCGATATTGTCCATAATGTATAAGCGTCAATAAGGTTAACCAATGATATATCTGTGCCTGCAACTTTGGCGGCCAACCTGGTTAGGTCTTTAAAACTATCCTGCAGGTTGGTATAATCAAGATCAAACTCAGACAGACTTAATAATCTATCCAGTTCATTATTTGGTAATGGCGCGCTTTGCATAAAAATAAAAAGTTTAGCAGTTCTAAAATACGCTTTTAAAGCATTTACTTAACATCAAAACAAAATACATACCCAAATTTACTTTTTTGGATAGTTTTCAAGAAACCATTTTAAAGCGCTGCCTTTGTTTGATGATTTGTAGGCTAGTACAACCTCTGTATTTACTGGTATATCATCAAGGCTTACAAAAGACAGTTGCAAATCAGCATATTGCATTTTTAAAGATAAGGGCAGTATAGATACACCTAAACCCGATTCGACCAGCTGCACTATGGAGTGTACGTTATTTGCCTCGTGTGTAATATCGGGGTTAAACCCCAACCTGTGGCAAATTTCTACCAGTTTATCGTAATAGTGTGGCGCATATTCCTTATTAAAAAAAATAAACGGTTTGTCGCGAATGTGGTCTGCTATCTCCCCCCGACTTAAAACTTTACCCGCCTTAGGCACCACCACCATAAACGGATCAAGAAACAAAGTTTTAACTACTAACTTATCAGAGTTTACCGGTGTGCGTAAAATACCGGCGTCAAGCTTACCCTGCTCAAGTGCTTCAACCTGCTTAACGGTAGGCCGCTCATACAAACTGGTTTTTATATACGGAAACTCTTTTCGTAAAGACTTTAGCACCGCAGCCAAATGTGGTTGATAAACTGAGCTGATGTAGCCTATTTTAAACTCGCCACTGTCTGTAGCTTCATGAATTTGTCGGGCGGTGTTCTTGCTTTCTTCTAATTGCATAAATAAGCTATCAACCGATGCTGCAAAATACTTACCTGCTTCTGTTAACTCAACGCGCTTATTATTTCTTAAAAACAGTGTTACACCCAACTCGTCCTCTAACTCTTTTATCTGCCTGCTTAATGGTGGCTGCGATATAAACAAGGCAGCTGCCGCTTTTCGAAAATGCAGATGCTGCGCCACAGTTTTAAAATATAAAAGATGTCTTAATTCCATATTCAATGATACTTAATAGCTATCAATTATTGACAAAATTGATATTTTTCAAACATCATAAAAGAGCATAGTTTTGGCAAATACCAAACATTTTTTTTCCTATGACAACAAATTATGCTGACAAGGCTACCAATGACGAGATAAGAACAAGGTTTGATAACGATGTAGAACGTTTTTCTAACCTTGACACCGGCCAGGCTACTACTATTGACGCGCCTTTAACCATGGAGCTTTGCACCGAAGCCGCTAAATATGTTAACCCAACAGCCAAAAATCTGTTAGATATTGGCTGTGGGGCAGGCAACTATACTTTGAAAATGTTAAGTAAAATTGAAAACCTAAATTGCACGCTTAATGATTTAAGTATGCCGATGTTAGAGAGGGCCAAACAACGCGTATCTGCAGAGACAAATGGTGAGGTAACAACTATTCAGCAAGACATGCGCGATTTAAATTTGCCAGACAATAATTTTGATATCATTTTGGCGGCGGCAACCTTACATCATTTGCGTGATGATGCGGATTGGGAAAATGTCTTTACCAAATTTTATAATACTTTAAAACCGGGTGGCAGCATATGGATATCAGACTTAATAGCGCACGATATTGAACCGTTAAACCGTCTGTTTCAACAGCGCTACAGCGATTACCTTGACACGCTTGGCGGACCTGAATATCGTCAAAAAGTATTGGACTATGTGGCACACGAGGATACCCCCAGATCTGTCAATTACCAAATGGCCTTGCTAAAAAAGGTTGGGTTTAGCAATGTAGAGCTTTTGCATAAAAACTCATACTTCGCTGCATTTGGAGGAATTAAGTGATATCAGTTACGGATTTAATAAATTTACTTGATTTGCAAATTCGAAATCCGATATTCGACATCCAAAATTAAAACACATAATGATCAACGTAAATGAATATTTTGATGGCGCGGTGAAATCACTGGCCTATACATCTGCCACTGGCAAATCAACCATCGGTGTAATTGAAACCGGCGAATACGAATTTGGCACATCAACCCACGAAACCATGACCGTTATTGAAGGCGAACTGGTAGCATTATTACCCGGCCAGCAAGAATGGAAAGCATATACCAACGGGCAAGCTTTTGA
>JAZKET010000067.1:23091-29120 GCA_040386815.1 Bacteroidota bacterium
AAGAGCCAGGGACAAACTTCATACCTGTGCACCTATAAATAGTTATTAGTTATAGGCTATATTTGATAAAAACAAACATTTATCGAATATGGACTTATCATTAATAACTACCAGCACCAGCCTTGAAGGTTACCGTGTTGTTAAACATTTAGGCGTTGTGCGTGGCATAACCGTGCGTAGCCGCAGCATTGGCGGCAATATTGTTGGCGGTTTACAATCATTAATGGGTGGCAGGTTATCTATTTATGTAGAACTTTGCGAAAACGCCCGCGAAGAAGCCTACCAGTTACTGATACAGCACGCCCAGGAACAAGGTGCAAACGCTATTATTAATATGCGTTATGATGCAAACGAGGTGATGCAAGGTATTACCGAAGTATTGGCCTATGGTACCGCCGTTGTTGTGGAGAAAGTTTAACTAATCAATATAGCTGTATGTTGTGAGCGTGACACCTTAACCAAGGGTTAAATACATAATCACATTTTATACTTCGGTATTGATGTTTAACCATCAAAGATGATTTACAGGCTTGGAAATGCCAAATTTTGTTTGGTTGGGTAAATAAGTTTTCCACATTTCATTAAAATAGGCTAAAAACAGGGGGTTTTCCACATTTTGAAGCGTAAAAAAAAATCACATTTATGTACTACTTAACAAAAGTACGCTATGTTTGTGAAAACAATTCACACCTAACACAGGTTAACTTTTATTAAACAATTAAAAACTTATCATGGCAACACCTACAAGTGGCGGCATTACCGCCTATTCAGTGAAAACAAAAACTAAAAACGTACCAATGGTTGATCCTACTATTGATGTAAAATCAGGTAGATATATCGCAACTGGTGCAGATGCTGCAGGCAACAAAATGGCTGCTATTATGAGCAAAGCTACTGCTGAAGGTCACATCGCTTCTGGCGCTGCTAAAAAAGGTAGCGGCTGGTAAGCCACACTATTGGCCGCGGCTAATAGTAAAATAAATAAGGCCTGTACTTACGCAAGTACAGGCCTTATTTATTTACCAGCTTTTATAAGGCTTTACAGATAAGCTTGAGTTGTAGTATCTGGCATCCTCACTAACCTCCTGCCCCGCCCATGGCGGCAGTTCAAAACTTTCATCTTCGCTATCCAGTTCTATTTCGGCTACTATCAATCCTTCGTTATCACCACTAAAAACATCAACTTCCCAAAGTTTATTTTCATAAATGATATTGTACCTTATCTTCTCTAATCTGGTTTCTACAAACTGGTCAAACAAATCTGCCGCTTCTGATACCGGTATCTCATATTCATATTCGGCCCGGCTAATGCCTGTTGTGCCACTTTTAAATGTCAAATAAGCTTTAGGGCCGGCTATACGCAGCCTAGCTGTCTTGCTTTGCTGGTTTACTATATAACCCTGGCGCATTACTATACCATCGGGCCTGGCTTGTTGCTGCCAAACATCATGCTTCACTAAAAACTTGCGTTCAATTTCAATACCCATATATTTCTATTTTTCTGTGGCGATGATTATCTATTGTATATATTAAATACCACCGTTGTATACTACAATAATGTAAAAAAATGTTAAAGTGTATTATGCTTTATCATCATACTGCATAAATAGATATATTTATCCATCTTTTAAATGCCTTAAAACATACTAATGAATTTTAAAAAGTTTGTTGCTGTACTATCTATACTTTCTGTTGCCTGCATACCGGCCTTTGCCCAAAATGATACCGTTGGGGTAAAATCCATTGTAGATAAAACTATTAAATACAATGCCGATTTTCCGCTTGAGAAAGTATATGTGCATTTTGACAAACCTTATTATGCTGCCGGCGATACCATTTGGTTTAAAGCCTACCTAACCAGCGATATGCTGGCAACAGAGGATATGACCAAAAACAGGCACCTGCCATCGCAAATAAGCAAAATTGTTTATGTTGACATACTTACTGCAAAAGACTCATTAGTTCAAAGTTTAAAACTTCCGGTTAGCGATGGCGTTGCTGCCGGAGATATATTGCTATATAAAAATATTTACAAACAGGGTAACTATCACATTAGGGCATACACCAACTGGATGCGCAATTTTGATGCTGAATACTTTTTTAATAAAACCATACCTATAGGCACACTGGTTGACCGCACCGTGTTTAGCACCATCACCATGGCTGGCCAGTTTAAAGACGACAAAATTAAAGTTGACGCGGTAATACATTATTACACGGCTGATGGTAGAGACTATGCTGGCCGAAAAGTAAGCTGGAAAGTACAAAACAGTGAGTTTGAAGACAATCTTGGCAAAGGTAAAGGCACTACAGACAGCAAGGGTAACCTTACTGTTAGCTTTAATACCAGTAAATCGGCAGCCCTTAGCACAGCAATGCTTATTACCGGTATCGAAATAAACAATAACACTACTATTAACTCGTATCCCTTAAAAAATGTGGCCTCGCCTATTGACGTACAATTTTTTCCGGAAGGTGGCGATATGGTTAGCGGCGTGAAATCAAAAATCGCTTTTAAAGCTGTAAAAGCCGATGGTTTAGGCGCAGATTTTAAAGGCACAATTACCGACAACAGTAACGCCGTTGTGGCCAACATAGCCCCGCAACACCTGGGTATGGGCTTTTTTGAACTAACACCAGCATCAGGAAAAACTTATAAAGCCAACCTTACCTTTGCCGACGGATCTGTAAACAGTTACGAGCTACCCGGGTTAAAAGATGCCGGCATGACTCTTTCACTAAACAATACCGATCCTGAAAAAATAACCCTGACCTTTGCTGCCAACGACGCCTTTATAGCAGCCGGAAAAAGCAAAACTATAGCTATTATAGCTAAATCGGGCCAGCTGGTTTGTTATGCCGGACAAGTACCTTTAGTGAGCAAGCTTTATACAGCCACTATACCTAAATCAAAATTCCCGTCGGGGGTAGCGCAGTTTACCATATTTGCTTCAAACGGCGAGGTGTTGGCAGAGCGCCTGGCATTTATCCAACGAAAAGATCAGTTACAATTAACGCTTACTACACCAAAAACTACTTATACCGGTCGAGATTTGGTACCCTTTACCGTGGGTGCCAAAACCCCGGCAAATCAACCTGCATTGGCAAACCTTTCAGTCGCTGTTATCGATGATAAAAAGGTTCCGTTTGATGAGAACAGCGAAACAACTATCCTAACCCATCAACTACTTACAGCCGATTTAAAAGGATACGTAGAAAAGCCTAACTATTACTTTAACGCACCATCGGCCCAAACAGCGGCAAACCTTGATATTTTAATGCTTACCCAGGGCTACAGGCGTTATGCATATAAAGAAATTTTGGCAAACAAACCTCCTGTTGTTAAATACCTGCCCGAAGAAAGCCTTGAAGTAAACGGATCTTTACGCACTGGTACAGGCATGGCAGTATCGCGCGGCACTATAAACTTTTATATTAAAAACATGAAAATATCGTCGGTAGTTAGTACAGATCAAAACGGCGATTTCAGGATACCCAAATTATTCTTCCCTGATTCTGTTAAAGCGGTTGTTAACGCGCGTGGCAGTGCAAATGCAAATAACCTGATGATCATACTAAACAATCCGCAACCGCAGGCCGTAACCCCAAGCTTTACAAACGGTGCCGAACTGACAAACATTGATACAGCCTTAAACGCATATCTGCAAAATGATAAAAAGCTTGCGCAAAACTCAAGGGTTATACAAGAGGTAGTAATTAAAGACACCAAGGTTGAGAAAAAAGCAAGCCACCAGGATTATCCAAATTTAGTGGGCCTAAGCATGATGGCTGATCATACGCTTGACGGCAGCGCTTTAAAAGGTTGCCCTAACGTGTTTACTTGTATACGTAGCATGATGCCGGGCGTTATTGAAAACCAAAATGTGTTATACCTGGCCCGTGAGTATAATAGCGGAAGGCGTACACCCATGTCTATATACATGGATGGTGCCGTTATAGATTATACCGACTTACTTACTGTATTGCCAGACAATATTGACCAGGTTGAAGTATTTAACACCGAAGGGTTAAGCGGTATAAACCGGGTAAACAACACCAGCGGTGTATTGGTAGTTACATCAAAGAAAAGAGTAAAAGCCAAGTTAGACAAAGAATTGCTGGCAGAATTACTGTCGCCACAATACAGTGCCCGTAACTTTACTCCAAAAGGCTACTATATGGCACGTAGCTTTTACTCGCCTAAATATGATGCGGCTAAAACCGGGTCATTTGGCGGCGATTTACGTACCACCATTTATTGGAACCCAAAGATTATTACCGATAAAACTACGGGCGCCGCTACGTTTGATGTTACCAACGCTGACGGCACAGGCACCTATCGCGCCATTATTGAAGGCATTGATGCCGATGGAAATATTGGGCGTACGGTTTACAGATACACAGTTAAATAAAATATCTCTGTTATTTTATAAAGAAAGGCGATGTATTGTGCATCGCCTTTTTGTTTATATTTGGGTATACCGATGCTTTATTATGATTTGTAAGCCACATTTTTTCTTATTGTTATTTGGGTTGACTATTTTGCCGGTTGTGCTTTTGGCGCAAAGTGAAAAGCCTAAGGGTAAAGTGAAATTTTTAAGTTCAGCTATTTACCCCCCTGACAAAACAAGAAAATTCACAGCTTCAAAAATACTCTGGAAACCTGGTATGATACCAGCGGGCGGATCATTAGTGAAAAAGTTTTTATGAGGTTTAGTGAAAAGGATTATCTGTCGCTATCAGATGTTATATATTACGACGATTTGGGCAGAAAAGTTCGAACCATCAGATCATCCAAAACAAACGGTGACAGCGGAACAAAACATGACACCTTGGAAACTACTTACCATTTTAATAAACAGGGGAACCTGGTAGAAAATTATTTTGCAGAAAAAGGAAAAAAAGCGACCATCACTACCGTGTACGATAAAGCTAAGAACATTGATACAATGTACAGGGACGGTAAAGCTAATCCTGTAAAAATTGTACGGCATTTAGATAAATTTAGAGACGAGGAAATATCTTTCTATCAAGGGGTGAATCAATTTGTTTCCGACAGCCGTCCATTTGTCACCGACACCAGTATCACCGCGCACAGGTCACTAGTTATGTACGATGATCGCCATAACAAAACGAATGAATTTTTTTTAAGAAAAATGGAGAGCGCGGTAGTCACGAAAGTTATATTTATGATGCTAACAATAACCTATTAAAATATATCGATTCAAACCGTATATACATTGGCGGTGCGCCTAAAAACCCCGAAAAGGCTCCGTATTCTGCCAGCAGAACTTATTTATATAAAAAGTTTGATAGGTTAGGTAACTGGCAACAACAATACGCCCTGATAGATGATAAATTTATTTTAATAACCCGCCGTAAGCTTACTTACTACCGCTGATTTAACTTAACTTTAAGTAAAAATATTTTCGTGACATTATTATGATAATTCAAATTATGTTTTTACTTTTAGAGAGTTAAGACTAAAATGATTATCAATAAAACGAAAGTGATTATGAAATACCCCCTTATGTTCATAATGGCTGTAGCTTTTTCTGGAGTGGTTGGTTGCAAAAAAATGCAAACTGCAGAAGTGAATAAAGCTATATCTACAGAAGAGTCGGCACATATGATAGCCGGCGCTTTATCATCAAGCACAAACGGCTTAAACAACCTGGCTACTGATGTTACCGCCTGCTCATTTAAATTATATCAAAACAACATTGGTTGCGGCGCTATTATTACAGACTCAATTACCCGCCAAAGTGCACCGGGTGCTGCAACAACATTCAGCTTTAAAAATAAGATAGTAAGTAAGGTTAACTGTAACGCCAATAAGGTGTATGAAAGTGTTACCAGTGTAGCAAGCTTTAACGGCCAATACAGCGGACCAAAACTATCGTCGCAAGGCAATGGCAGTGCCAATACCAGCGTTACCGGCCTTGGCGATGGCAACCCCGCATTTATTGTAAACGGCCAGCTTAAAAATATGTGCGCCTTTAAAATGAAGGCTGATACTACGCGTAACG
>JAZKET010000067.1:29133-63868 GCA_040386815.1 Bacteroidota bacterium
CATCGCGCTTAAAAATTTAACAATTACCAAATCAACCGCGGCTATACCGGCT
The DNA here is from genome assembly GCA_040386815.1 of Bacteroidota bacterium. GTDB lineage: Bacteria > Bacteroidota > Bacteroidia > Sphingobacteriales > Sphingobacteriaceae > Mucilaginibacter. The sequence goes on from JAZKET010000067.1 coordinate 29,186, forward strand.
GCAATAACCGGCGGATCGGCAACGGCAAGCGTTACGGGCAATTCAGCAAAAGGAGCTTTCCTATTTGAAGGCACCCTATCCTTTAACGGCTTTAATGACGCGACATTAATAATTAGCAAAGAAACTTATACCATAAACCTGGCAACAGGCGCCGTTACAAAACGGTAGTAAACCTTTAAGTGTGAGAAAAACCAAAAGCCGGGCCCATCCCGGCTTTTCTCGTTTTATACATTAGCCACCCTAAAAGGCTTAATATCTACCGACTGCCAGATCTTCTGCGTGATGTATGGTTCGCTTTGTTGCCAGGCAAGTAGTTCTTCTTCATTTTCAAACTGCAGTATCATGGTCGACCCTATCATCTTGCCCTCGTCATTGGTCATAGCGCCGCCCAATACATAGTTGCCTTTAGCTTTAAGTTCTCGGGCACCGTCAAGGTGGTGCGGGCGTATAGCCATCCGGCGTTCAAAAGCGCCTTCGTCGGTGTAGTCGTATGCTGTTATCAGGTACTGGTTCATATTATTTTGTTTTTGGGGGATGATAAGCAAGTGTAGCTATTTTCTGCTAAATAAATGCTTAAACAGGGCTGCTAATAGGCTAATATTTACAATATTTGCCAAACCAATAATATCCGTAAAAAATGAAATACGATCTGCCTAAAAAATTTAAGGAAACATATAAAAAAGAAGCCAAATACGCCTTTTTTTCACCGGGGAGGGTTAATTTGATAGGTGAGCACATTGATTACAATGGCGGGCTTGTAATGCCGGCGGCTGTTACCTTTGGTACTTATTTACTGATAAGCCCTAATGAGGAAAATGTGTTTCGATTTAAAAGTCTAAACTTTGAGGAGACAGCCGAAATTGCAGTTGCCGATAGCTACCAAAAAGACGGCGAAGGCTGGCATAATTTCCCGCTGGGCGCTATTGAGCATTTTACCCGCGACGGTCACCAGATAACCGGTATGGATCTATTGTTTTTTGGCGATATTCCTATCGGCGCAGGTTTGTCATCATCGGCCTCTATAGAGGTGGTAACGTCATTTGCTTTGAACAAGCTATTTAATGGCGGCTACAGCAAGTTAGAGTTAGTTAAGATAGCAAAATCTGTAGAGAACAACTTTATGGGCCTTAACTGCGGCATTATGGATCAGTTTGCCGTTGCCTTTGGCGAAAAGGACAAAGCGATTGTTCTAAACTGTGATACGCTGCAGTACGATATTGTACCAAGCAACCTGGGCAATCATGTGCTGGCTATCATCAACACAAATAAATCGCGCAAGCTGGTTGAATCGAAATATAACGAACGTGTTGAAGAGTGCCAGGCAGCCCTGGTATCGCTTAAAGCACAATTGGATATTAATTACCTGTGCGATATTGATTCGGCTACATTTGATCAGCATAAACACCTGATAGAAAACGAAACAGTACGCAAACGAGCGCAGCACGTAGTTGAAGAAAACGACCGTGTAAAATTAGCTGCCGATACTTTAGCCGCTAATGATCTGACCAACTTTGGCAAACTGATGTACGCATCGCACGATTCATTGCGCGACCTGTACGAAGTAAGCGGCAAAGAACTCGATGCTATTGTTGAATACGCTAAAACTAACCCTGATGTAGCAGGCGCACGTATGACAGGTGCCGGCTTTGGCGGTTGCGCCATAGCTTTGGTTAAAGAAGACGCCTTCGACAAATTTGCTACCGAACTGAACGAATATTACGCAAACAAAATTGGCTACGCGCCATCTGTTTATCAATCATTAATTGGTAATGGTGTTGGTGTGTTGCAAACTACTGAAGCGTAATATCCTAATAACAAATATCCAATCAACTAATCAACACCCATTGCGAAAATTAATATTAGACGAGCTTAACCGCGCCACGGTAGAAGAATTTAAGGCACAGCAAAAATTGCCCATAGCTGTGGTGCTGGATAACGTGCGTAGTATGCACAACATTGGTTCGATTTTTCGTACATCGGATGGTTTTGCGGTGGAACAGATCTGTTTATGTGGGATAACAGCCCAGCCCCCGCATCGCGAGATTGAGAAAACAGCATTGGGGGCTACGCAATCTATCGACTGGACCTATTACGCCGATACTACCGACGCCATAAAGCAATTACGTGCCAATGGTTACCAGATTATCGCAATTGAGCAGGCAGAGAACAGCACCATGCTAAACACCTTCATCCCTGATAAAAACGTTAAATACGCACTGATATTCGGCAACGAGGTTAATGGTGTAAGTGATGAAGTAATGCAGCTGATTGACACTTGTATCGAGATACCACAGTTTGGCACCAAGCACTCGTTTAACATTGTGGTATCGGCAGGTATTGTTTTGTGGGATTTTTTCGCTAAATTGGTTTAATACCTATTTGTCATTCCGAGGAACGAGGAATCTGCCCGGCGCCGATAGCAAAGTACGCAGATCCTTCGCTATCGCTTAGGATGACAAATATTCTAATTTAAGTATTAGCCAATGACCCCATTAGCCAAAAAACTCTTTATAAAGCCCGGCAAAAGCTGGCTGCTATATAACGCGCCATTTGGTTATCAAAGTTTACTTGAACCGGTTCCGGATGGCGCTAAAATACATCGCGAAGCAAAGGGCCAATTTGACGGTGTCCAGCTTTTTGTTAAAAACACAGGCGAACTTGCAGCATCATTAAAGGTAATCACTACGGTTTTAAAACCTGATACAGTTTTCTGGATCATCTACCCTAAAAAAAGCTCGGGCATTAAAAGTGATTTGGAGATGATGGGCAGTTGGGATGTTGTTGAGCAATATGGTTTGCGTGTAGTAGCCTCTGCTGCTATTGACGCTACCTGGACAGCCCTTCGCTTTCGCCCGTTGGGTCAGTCTAAAATATCTGATGGTGGCAATGAGCAGATCCGCCAAAACGAATACGCGGCTTATATTGACGTTGATAATAAAGTGGTAAAATTACCACCCATTATTACTGAAGCCTTGAAGCATAAACCCGCGGCAATGGATTTTTATCACAACCTCTCCTACTCAAATAAAAAAGAATACGTGCTATGGATACTAACCGCCAAGCAAGATAAAACGCGCGATGAGCGTTTGGTTAAATTGGTGGAGAAGTTGAGTGCAGGGAAGAAGAATCCGTCGGAGAAATAGCTGAGTTGTCATTGCGAGGAACGAAGCAATCGCACACCTGCTAAGTCTACACTTTTCTCCGTGCGATTGCCGCGCTCGTTCTCGCCCGCAATGACAAAACAAAAAAATCCACGCCCGGTAAAGCGTCCACGCTTTACTGAATGATATTGTGAGCGTCCACGCTCACGTGTAAGCTACAGGAACGTGGACGCTTCTACTTTGATGCATTAAAGCGTGGACGCTTTAACGGGCGATCTGCAAACAAAAAATCCTCTCCCGCAAAAGCGAAAGAGGATTATCTATATTATTCCTTTCGGAAAAGATTAGCTAAACACTTGGTCAAACTGATTAATAGAATCTTTGCTTTCTAAAGCAGAGTGTCCCATTAAAAATTCGTCAACCTTACGTGCGCACTCGCGGCCTTCTGATATTGCCCAAACAACCAATGATTGTCCTCTGCGCATATCGCCGGCAGCAAATACTTTGCTCACATTGGTACGGTAAATGCCTTCTTTAGCATTAACGTTCTTACGTCCGTCAACCTCAACACCCAAGCTTTCTAACATACCTACGTATTGCGGGTTTAAGAAGCCCATTGCTAAAAATACTCTTTGGCAAGGTATCTCGCGTTCTGAACCTTCAACTTCATGAAACTTAACCGGGCGACCCAGGAAATCAACTTCCCACTCAACATCTGCAATACGTAACGCACGCAGGTTGCCGTTTTCATCGCCTAAAAACTCTTTGGTATTAATACCCCAATGGCGCTCAACACCTTCATCGTGCGATGTAGTGGTTTTTAAAACCATTGGGTAAGTAGGCCAAGGCATGTGCTCTGTACGTGACTGAGGCGGCTGAAACATCACCTCAAATTGTTTAATAGTTTTTGCACCCTGACGATTTGAAGTACCCACACAGTCAGAACCTGTATCGCCACCACCAATAACAACAACGTCCTTATCGGTTGCTAAAATATCCTCAGCAGTAATTGGTGAGCTACCGACACGTTTGTTTTGTTGTTTCAGGAAATCCATTGCAAAGTGGATACCTTTAAACTCGCGGCCCGGGATAGGCAGATCGCGCGGGATGGTTGAACCACCTGCCAATACCACCGCGTCAAAATTACGGGTGATCTCATCGGCAGCAATATCTTTACCTATTTCGGTGTTGGTTTTAAATACAACGCCGTCTTTTTCCATCACTTCAACACGACGGTCGATAACTGTTTTTTCTAACTTAAAATCAGGGATACCGTAGCGTAATAAACCGCCTACTTTATCGTCGCGCTCAAATACAGTTACCTCGTGGCCGGCTTTTGCTAATTGCGCAGCGGCAGCTAAGCCCGCAGGGCCCGAACCTACTACAGCAACAGTTTTACCTGTCTTCACCAATGGCGCGGTTGGTTTAACCAGGCCTTTTTGGTAAGCTATTTCAATAATGTGTTTCTCTATTTCTTCGATAGCTACCGGTGGTTTATTAATACCTAACACGCAGGCACTTTCGCAAGGTGCCGGGCAAATACGGCCGGTAAACTCAGGGAAGTTATTGGTTGACGATAGTATCTCGTAAGCGTCTTCCCATTTCTCTTTGTAAACAGCGTCGTTAAACTCAGGGATAATGTTACCCAGCGGGCAACCCGAGTGACAGAACGGAACACCGCAGTTCATGCAGCGTGCCGATTGCTTGTTTAACTGATCATCAGAATACAAGCTTTCAAATTCTTTATAGTTTTTTACACGTTCTGCAGGTGGCAGTTTATCAGGCATAACCCTGTCAAATTCCTGAAATCCTGTTGGCTTTCCCATCTATATTATTTGCTTGTAGTTTGTAATTGTAATTTTTCAATAACCCTTTTATACTCTCTTGGATACACCTTAATAAACTTAGTTGATGCCTCAGCCCAATTTTTGATGATATCCTGCGCCAGTTTACTTTTTGTTAAGCTAACGTGCTTGCGCAATAAGGTCAATATTTCTTCTTCGTCTTTGGTGCTTAGCGGGTCAAGATCAACCATCTCGGTGTTGCAATTTTCGGCAAAGTTACCGTCAACATTGTACACCCAGGCAATACCACCGCTCATACCTGCCGCAAAGTTACGGCCTGTTTTACCTAAGATAAGCGCACGGCCGCCGGTCATGTACTCGCAACCGTGATCGCCAATACCTTCAACAACTGTAGTTGCGCCAGAGTTACGCACCGCGAAACGCTCGCCGGCCATACCTCTTACAAATAATTCACCTGATGTAGCACCATACAAGGCTACGTTACCAATGATGATGTTATCCTCTGGCACAAAAGTTGATTCGGCATACGGATAGATAGCCAATTGCGCGCCTGACAAACCTTTACCAACGTAGTCATTCGACTCGCCTTCCAGCTCGAACGATACACCCTTTGTAGAGAATGCACCGAAGCTTTGACCAGCCGGGCCTCTGAATTTGTAGTTGATAGTATTATCTGGCAAACCTGCTGACCCGTAGATCTTGGAGATCTCGTTTGATAACAGAGCGCCGATGGTACGGTCTGTGTTTACCACATCATATGTACCAAACACCGGCGTTTTGTCGGCTAATGCAGGTTTTGCATCTTCCCACAGTTTCCAGTCGATGATCTCGGCCATACCATGATCTTGCGATTCGCTGTTATATAAAGTTAAATTCTTATCGTTAGTTACCGGGTGTAACATGCCTGTAAGATCAATCTTTTTAGCTTTCCAGCTCTTAATGTTATCTCTAACTTTCAGGAACTGAACACGGCCAACCATTTCGTTAATGGTACGGAAACCTAACTCAGCCATGATCTCGCGCATCTCTTGAGCCATAAACTTAAACAAGTTTACAACATGCTCTGGCTTACCAGAGAATAGTTTACGCAATTCAGGATCTTGTGTAGCCACACCTACAGGGCAGGTATTTAAGTGACATTTACGCATCATGATACAACCACCTGCAACCAATGCAGCAGTTGCAACACCCCACTCCTCTGCACCCATCAGGGCAGCAATAGCCAAATCGCGACCAGTTTTCAACTGACCATCGGCCTGCAGTACAACACGGCTACGCAGTTTGTTACGTACCAATGTTTGATGCGCCTCGGCCAAACCAAGCTCCCAAGGTAAACCTGCGTGCTTGATAGAGCTTATTGGCGATGCACCAGTACCACCATCATAACCGGCAATCAAAATAACATCTGCGTGTGCTTTAGCAACACCCGCGGCAATGGTACCTACGCCTGCTTTTGATACCAACTTAACGTTGATACGGGCCTGGCGGTTAGCATTTTTAAGGTCGAAGATCAGCTGGGCCAAATCCTCGATAGAATAAATATCGTGGTGCGGCGGCGGAGAGATCAAACCTACACCCGGTGTTGAGTGACGGGTTTTAGCGATCCAGTCGTCTACCTTATCGCCCGGTAACTGACCACCTTCGCCCGGTTTTGCACCTTGCGCCATTTTGATCTGTAACTCGTCGGCATTAGTTAAATAGTTTGATGTCACACCAAAACGGCCCGAAGCTACTTGTTTGATAGATGAGCGCATTGAGTCGCCATTAGCAAGCGGTGTGTAACGTATCTCGTCCTCGCCACCCTCGCCGGTATTACTTTTACCACCAATACGATTCATCGCGATAGCTAAAGTACTGTGCGCTTCGTGCGATATTGAACCAAATGACATTGCACCTGTAGCAAAACGCTTCATGATATCCTCTGCCGGTTCAACCTCATCAATAGATATAGCTTCGCGGTGATGAACAAAGTCTAACAAACCACGAATGGTATAGTGTTTCTCTGTTTGCTCGTTTACCGCTTTAGCATAGTTTTTATAAACATCGTAGCTACCGCTTTTCGTTGCGTGCTGTAACAAGTGTACCGTAGTTGGGTTAAATAAGTGCTCTTCGCCGCGACGTTTCCATTGGTATAAACCACCTTCTGGTAACAACTTACTTTCGCTGGTTTGCGCGCCAAAGCCTATGCGGTGTTTGCACAGCGCTTCGCGGGCAATCTCGTCTAAGCCTAAACCGCCTATACGGGTAACCGCGCCGCTGAAATATTTATCAACCACGGCTTTGTTTAAACCTAATATTTCAAACACTTGTGAGCCATGGTATGACTGTAATGTTGAGATTCCCATTTTTGAGAAGATCTTCAACAAACCGTCATTGATTGACTTAACATAGTTTTTCAACAAGTATTTTTTGTCTAGCTTAGTGTCAAGCACGCCGGCATCTTTCAAGTTTTCTATAGTAGCTTGAGCCAGGTATGGGTTAATAGCGGTAGCACCAAACGCTAACAAGGTAGCAAAGTGGTGTACTTCCCAAACGTCGCCAGCTTCGGCCACAATACCTACCGCGCCACGTAAACCTTTTTTAATAAGGTGGTGATGTACTGCAGATACCGCTAATAATGAAGGGATAGGCGCGTGCTCAGAATCCAGTGCACGGTCTGACAGTATCAATACCTCAAAACCATCTGCAACAGCATCTTCTGCATAACGGCAAATACGCTCAATGCCTTTTTGCAATGAACCCGGGTTACCATCGGCATTAAAATAAGTTTGCAGCGTTTTGGCATGGAACATACCAGTATCAATACTGCGCAGTTTTTCTAACTGGTGATTTTTAAGGATAGGGTGTTTAAGCGTTACGCAATGGCAATGCATTTTATCCTCGTCCAGTAAATTTCCGTTATTACCTATAAAGGTAGCCAAACTCATTACCAAACGTTCGCGGATAGGGTCTATCGGCGGGTTGGTTACCTGTGCAAAAAACTGTTTAAAGTAGCTTGACAAGTGCTGTGGTTTGTCTGACAGGATAGCCAACGGAACGTCAGTACCCATTGAACCTATTGGCTCTTTACCATCAAGCGCCATTGGTTTGATAATGGTTTCAATATCCTCGCGAGAGTAACCGAATACTTGTTGGTAACGGAATACTGCTTCTTCGCTCAGGTTAGCAAATGCTAAACGTGGCTCGCGCAGATCTTCCAGTTTTATTTTGTAATTCTCTAACCAACGATCGTATGGCTGGCGAGAAGCTATTTGTTGTTTAATTTCTTCGTCGGTGATGATCATACCTTTTTCGGTATCAATCAACAACATTTTACCTGGTTGTAAACGACCGTTTTGAACAATGATCTTAGGATCAATTTTAACGGCACCGGTTTCAGAAGCTGCAATTACACGGCCATCGCTGGTAACAGTATAACGCAACGGACGCAAACCATTACGGTCTAATACCGCCCCTACCAATTTACCATCGGTGAAGCTGATAGCGGCAGGACCATCCCATGGCTCCATCAATGTAGCGTGAAACTCGTAGAATGCTTTTTTGATCGGGTCCATTTGCTCGTTGCCATCCCAGGCTTCAGGGATCAGCATCATCATTACGTGCGGTAATGAACGGCCGGTGTGTTGTAATATCTCAATGATGTTATCAAGGCAAGCAGAGTCAGACTGGTTGTTATCAATAACAGGTAACAACATTTCCATTTCTTCAGCACTAAAATAGCTTGATGCGTATGATTTTAAGCCAGAGTAGAACCAGTTTAAGTTACCGGTAAGGGTGTTGATCTCGCCATTGTGCGCTATCATGCGGAAAGGCTGAGCCAGTTTCCATGACGGGAACGTATTGGTTGAGAAACGTGAGTGAACCAATGCCAGACCAGATTTCATGCGCGAATCGTTCAGATCATTAGCATAATACTGGCGTACCTGGAAAGTAGTTAACTGACCTTTGTAAATAATAACCTTGCAAGAGAATGAAGGGAAATAAAACGCATCGCGGGCACCCGGAAGGGTTTCGGTAACTGTTTTATTGATATATCTGCGTAAAACATAAAGTTTACGTTCAAAATCTTCAGGAGTAGTAACACCATTTGGTCTTGAAACAAACAATTGTTCAATATCCGGTTCGGCGCTACGTGCAGTTTCGCCAATAACAGACGAATTTACCGGTACTTTACGATATCCTAATTTATGTATACCTAGTTTATCAAGTGCATTTTCTATAATAGTACGGCAAGCCTTCTTTAAAGCCGAATCTTTTGGAAGGAAAACCATACCCACACCATATTCGCCAGCCTCTGGCAGGCTAATTTCAAGGTCTGAGCATTCTTCCATGAAAAACTCATGGGGTAATTGAAACAATATACCTGCGCCATCGCCAGAGTCAGGGTCGCAACCGCAAGCGCCGCGGTGCTCCATGTTGGCTAGCATATTAAGCGCATCATCTATAATTTGGTAGTTTTTATGCCCATCAATATGGGTTATAAAACCGGTACCGCAAGAGTCGTGTTCAAATTCTGGCCTGTAAAGACCCTGTTCTGTGCTTTCGTTCTGATCCATCTATCTACAAACTGGTTATAAGTGTTCGCAATCACGAAAATAGGAAAATCAAAACTTTTTTACGATATAAATATTAATTTTTGGGATTATACTAAATTCTTACATGGAATAGGTGTTATAATTTTAAATTTAATAATTTTTTAACAAGTTCTGTTAAATACTCTTAAATTATATGATGTAAATTATATCCGACGCTAACAAAATTTTGATTGTTTAAACAACCAAATAACATTTCAAGTTATCAATACTTTCAAAATTTAATTACGTACATATATAATAAGTCGCTATTTAGTTTCTTTAGAATAATTATAAATAAGATAAGAACTACCAAACTTTACATAACAAAACTGATACGTTTATGAATTAGATATTAGGTTAACTATATTTAATAAACCAAATCGTATCATTATGAAAGCAAAGCACCTGGTTATTTTAATTACAGCCTGTTTGTTGCAATTTAGCGCAAATGCCCAAGCGGTTAAGTACACAGTTAAACCTGCAACTATCATGAAGAACTATGATAGTTTTATGAGTTACTATCAAAACCATTTAAAACTGCAGGAAAACTTTATCCCTTACGATGAAAACTTAAAACCTATCAGTAAGGATATATTTTTTAAGAGAGTGATGGGTGGCAACGTCCTACCCTTAAGAATTACCTATAAAGGCCAGCTACCGGAATATCAGCTATATAAAACAAAGCCTACTGACGACATAAAAACAATGCTTACACAAATAGCAAAAGCTGAATATGGCTATTATAAAACTGTAGATCATCCTTTCCCTAAATTTAATTACACAGACATTAATGGTAAAGTTTATTCGTCTGAAAATACTAAGGGTAAAATATTAATATTAAAAGCGTGGGATCTAAGCTGCAAACCTTGTATTGCAGAAATGCCCGAGTTAAACAAAATAGTGAAAAAGTATGCTGCGAGAAAGGACATTTTATTTGTAAGCCTGGCCGCCGATCCTAAAGCACCGCTAAAAAAATTTGCTAAACGAGTAAAATTCGATTATGCAATTGCGCCGGTAACCTGGCCTTATCTTAAAGAAAATTTACATGCATTGGGCGTTCCGCTTCATTGGGTTGTCAACAAAAAAGGTGTGACTACCACAATGAGTTATGATTATCATGATATGTTAGCTGCGCTAGATAAAGAAGCTAGCGCTAATTAATTTATACACAGCCCTGAAAATTCACAAACAAATTAAGCCCGGCCACGCTTATATTATACATATAGTTTAAAATCATGGCAAACACAACGCTTAAAAAATATTACCCACCGAAACAAAGCAGGGTTGACACTGTAAGGGATAACTGGGAAATAATGAAGCCTTTCGTAAAATTTGGCTTTAAAGCTATAGGTATTATCGGCGGGGCACTTATAAGTATTGTAAAACTGCTGCCCATGTTAGCGCCCGGCAAAGATGAGCCACCTAAAAACGATAAACGTATTATTAAAATATAACAGATCACTCGCTGTTTATTTGGGGGCGGATACTTTCTACTTGAGGTATCCGCTTTCTTTTTATCATCTTTGCCCGCATAAAGTACACCTTTATTATTATGTTAAAAGATGTTAATGTGGTACTACCCTATCAATAATTTGATTTGTAATTATTGATATTTACCTCATTGAAAAAACTTTACTTACTCACATGCAATACAATAAAATAAACAACCTGTTAGGCTGGCTTTGCTTTTTTATAGCCTCTGCAACCTATATTTTAACCCTTGAACCCTCTGTAAGCTTTTGGGATTGCGGCGAATTTATTTCATGCGCCTACCGTTTACAGGTATCGCACCAGCCGGGTTACCCATTGTTTGCCATGCTGGGTAAGGTATTTTCATTGTTGTCTTTTGGCGATGTAACTAAGGTACCCTACTACACTAACATGGGTTCGGCCATTGCAAGTGGTGCCACTATTATGTTTTTATTTTGGACCATAACCGCTATGGCCAAAAAGCTTTTGCCGGCTAAAGAGGGCGAGAGCGAACAAACACGCACTATATTAATAATGGGTGCAGGTTTGGTTGGCGCGCTGGCATTTACTTTTACAGATACCTTTTGGTTCTCTGCGGTAGAGACTATAGTATTCGCACTTTCTGCCTTATGTACTGCCATTGTTTTTTGGGCGATATTAAAATGGGATGCCCACGCCGATGAACCCGGTGCCGACAAATGGCTGGTTTTTATAGCCTATATGATAGGCCTTTCAATTGGTATACACCTGTTAAACTTGTTAACCATACCGGCCATCGCGTTAGTGGTATACTTCCGTCGCACCCAAAAAGTTACCTTAAAAAGTGGATTATTTGCCCTGCTAATAGCCATTGTGATATTGGGCTTAGTACAATTCGGCATCCGCCAGTGGACTATCCAGCTATCTGCCTATTTCGATCTTTACTTTGTAAACACTTTAGGATTAGGCTTTGGCTCGGGTTCTATTTTCTTCTTCTCATTAATAATAGCGGCTTTAGTGGCCGGCATTATTTATAGTATCCGTAAAGGAAAGGTATTATTGAACCTGGCCCTGGTAAGCGTGGCTTTTATCTACTTTGGCTATAGCTCGTTTGTTTACATACCTATCCGCGCAACTGCAAACACCAATTTAGATAACTCGCACCCCGACAATGCCTTTGTGCTAAACAGTTACCTAAACCGTGCGCAATATGGCGAAACACCGCTACTGACAGGCCCGTACTTCGATGCCAAGATAGTTGACCAAACCGAAGGCCAGACACTTTATCGCCGTGGCGAAAAACAGTACGAAGTATCGGGCAAAAAACAAAAATACACTTACGATCATAACACCATCTTCCCACGCATTTACAGCACTGATGGCCAAAACCCGCTGTTCTATCGCCAATGGTTGCAGATGGATGAAGGACAAGTGCCTAACTTTATTGATAACCTGAAATTCTTTTTCAGCTGGCAATCATACGTTATGTACATGCGTTACTTTATGTGGAACTTTGCCGGCCGTATCAATGATATGGATGGCCAGGAACATTTGATCAGTCCGCTTGGCTTTAAGGGTTATACCGATGGCGATTGGACCACCGGTATCTTTGACGGCGCTAAACAATTACCTAAGTCAGTTACTAACAATGTCACCTATACCCCACTCTTCGCCCTGCCGCTAATCTTGGGTTTGTTTGGCATGTGGTATCACTTTAAACAAAGACAGCGCGATGCATTGGTAATTACCTTACTGTGGTTCTTTACCGGTTTAGCTATTGTTTTATATGTAAACCAGCCATCGGTACAACCGCGCGAACGCGATTACTCTTATGTGTCCTCTTTTTATGCTTTTGCGATATGGATCGGTATTGGGGTTATTGCCCTGGCTGATTTTCTGCGCAGAAAGATCAGCCCAAAAACTGCCGCTTATGTTGCTATCGCGATATGCTTATTAACTGTGCCGGTAGTATTGGCAAAGCAAGAGTGGAAAGCGCACGACAGATCGACCAAAATGGTACCGCACGATATGGCTTACAACTACCTGATATCATGCCCGCCAAATGCTATATTATTTACTTATGGCGATAACGACACCTACTGTGTTTGGTATGCGCAAGAGGTTGAAGGTATACGCCGTGACGTACGCACAGTTAATTTGAGCTTATTTACCGGCGATTGGTATATACGCCAGATGCAGCGTGAAATGAACGGCGCTGCGCCATTGCCTATCACTATGCCTTATAATAAATATAAAGATGGTGTGCGCGATGTGATTTATTATAAAAACGCCGGTATACCGGGCGCTGTTGAAGTTAAAGATGTGTTTGATTTTGTAACCTCTGACGATCCGCGCACGTTTGCTACCTACCAAAGTGGCGAGACCGCCAATTACCTGCCAACTAAAGATTTCAAGATCACTATTAAACGTGATGATGTAATAAAAAACAAAGTGGTGCCCGAAGATCAGTACAATAACATTACCGACACGCTACACTGGAAGTTTCCTGTAAGTTATTTATTGAAGGATAACCTGGCCCTATTAGACATTATGGCGCATAACGATTGGAAAAGACCGATATGCTTCACCAGTACCGTAGGACCAGAAAATTTGGTAGGCCTGCAACCTTACCTGTATAAAGAAGGCTTTGTATTTCACCTGATGCCGCTAAAGCCTGATACCAGCATTAAGTTTCAGGATAGCAAGGTTAACACTATGGTGATGTATAACAAGCTGATGAATGAGTTCAAATTTGGCAAATTTAAAACTGCTAAGTATTTGGACGATATATCGAAAACCCTGTTTTACCCGGTAATGATAAGCACATTTATTGACCTGATTGACGACCTTAATGCTAAAGGACAGACAGACTTGGCTGCCAATCTTATCCGCAAGTTTGACAAAGAAATGCCCGACCTGGATGTAGATATGCGCGTAACCCGCAATAAATTCTCATTGGCACAACGCGCGTTTAAGGTAAATGAAACCGCCTTTGCAATCAGATACTTTAACAACGTTGATAATTATATAGTTGACTATTTAGATTACGCCACCCGCCAGATGCAAAACAAATCGGGTGCATTTAGTAGTTATAATATAGAGACAGCATTTGACATTCTATACGGCATGGCCGATGCTGCCCGCAACGCACATCAAAGCAAATTGTACGATAAATACATGGCACAGATAAGCAAGTACGAGCCGCAGTTTGCGCCTTTGTTTAAAAAATAACATTTCTGTCATTACAAAGAACGAAGCAATCGCACGAAGAAAAGCAGTCGCTTTGCATAGTTCGCGATTGCTTCGTTCCTCGCAATGACAGGATTGCTAGTAGCATGCCTTCTTATTCTGCATCAATCACGCACCTAAACCCAATGGTTCTGGCTCTATCAATACTTGGGGCAAACAATAAATACTTACCATACTTATTAACCTCTAACGCAGGCGGGAAATACCAGCCGGATGTTTGCGCATGGAAATAACTGCTACCTTTTAAAATGGCTGTGCGGCTGTGCTCATCGTGGTATTCATCCGTCCATTGCCATACATTGCCTACCATATCCATTACGCCAAACGGACTGGTACCTGCCGGGTAAGCTGTAACTGTGGTGGGTTTGCGCATGGCACGGGCGGTATCAGCAGGCGGATAGTTATTTTTGTCGTTATTATTACCCCATGGGTATATTCTTCCATCTGTTCCCTGAGCGGCGTACTGCCATTCCCATTCGTGCGGTAAACGTTTGCCGGCCCATTTGGCATATGCACGAGCATCTTCTAACGATACCCACGTAACCGGCACGTCTGCCGTGCCATCTTCATAGTTGCCTTTAATCCAGTCCTTTAAAAAATTATGGCTGTCTGCCGGGCGATATTTTGTGGCTGTCAGGAAAGCTTTAAATTGCTTATTGGTTACCGGATACTTATCTATATAAAATGATGGTATATCCATAGCATGCTTTTGCGACCGTGAAGGGTGGCTCTCCCAAGGATGCTGTATCCCCACAGCCAACGGCAGTTCATTTCCCTCTATCATCACCCCTACAGATTCAAACCGGTAACCCTTAGCGGCAGGTATTTTCACCATACCCACCGGCTCTTTAGCAGCCGGTTTGGTTTTAGCTATGGAAACTATTTTTTGTGGTATAGGTTTCCAAACAGACGAGTAGCTTTTTAACTCGCGTTTGCTCATTACCGCCATCTCAGCTAAAAAAGCAGTAGGCTTGCTTGCCGCGCCTTTAGTAACCATTACAGCTCCGAAACCATAGCCTTCTATCTTAAAGTTCAAAGCGGCTTTGCCATCAGCAATTTGCGGGGTAATCTCCTTACCGTTCCATAGGTCCCAATACTTTTGGCCTGCAGTGTGCGGCAATATCATTTGCGTACCGCTTACATCTGTGCTATCGCGATTTACAAACGTGTAAATGGTTTTACCAGCTTCAGGAAATTTAGAAGCAAATACACCCTTCTGTTCAACTTTTGCATAAGGCTCCCAGTCGGCGCTGCTCCAAATGTCAGGATATTGGTGATAGATGCTTGAAATGCGTCTTATCTCTTCGGCATAACGCGGCGCTATTGGGTTCCAAACAGACCAGATATTTTCCCAACTATTATAACCAATGCCATTAAAAAAAGCGCATTGCAGGTCATCGGTTTTATTGGTGGCCCAACGGTTGGTAATATTTACCTGGTGCTTAGGTTCAAGCCATTTGTAAATGCTTACGCCCAGGTTATACTCATATCCCCAAAAATATCCCCAGCTTAGCGTATTCCACTCAATCATTTTCAGATCCTTCAAACTCAACTCAGGCTGAAAAGCCAGCGGATAATTCTCTGCCTTAGCAAAACCATAAAAATCATCACCCACACCTGTCATGGTATCACCGTTTAAACCATCGGCACCTAACTCTTTCATTTCCTTCACTAAGGCTTCAGACATTTTAGATTTGATGGCCCGTGTCCCATAATCCCATATCATTATCGGAAAGAAAACCTTTACACCATTAGCCTTAAAATCCTTTATCATTTGCTTTACCGCGGCACGCCCACCGGGCATATCTGTAGTCAGATCATACTGGTTACGGTTGTCAACCCCAATGTTTGGATATGTTGGCCATATCAATACAGCGTCTATACCACCGTAGCGTTTTTTCAGGTCATTGAGATATTTAGTTACGGTATATTTCCGGCTGGTAGGATCATAAAAATAACGGTCATGCGCCATCATTTGCACATCAATAAAGGTATGTCTAACCCATTGTAATTTTGGGTGCGTATACAAGCTGTTACTATAGTTTATGGTTTTGCGCTGCTTATCGCGCCAGGCTTTCATGCCGTTAAGCCATTCGTCGCGCCTATCAGCGCTGGCGGGGCCTTTAAAAACTTCTTTCCAGGCACTGGTTACTATTGGATCTTGTGCTTGTACCGTTGCAAATACAAATAATAATAAAAACAGGCAAAGTTTACGCTTCATAAAAGTAATATTAGCCATATCGGGATTTTGTTGGTTATCAAGCCATGAAGCTAAGATTTTTAAATAGCTAAATAAAATATTTGTATATACAAGTTGCGGTTATTTAGCCTAATATTGCTTAATAAGCAAAGCAAAGTTTTTTGCTATCGTTATAAATATTGTATATTTATACACACACTACCCGTAATGACAAAGCAATCTGATTTGCGCACTGCGCAAAGCGATAATGTTTTAGGCACGCCCATGGAAAAATCGCACGCTGAAAATGCGTTGGCGGATAGCGACCAATTCTTGCTAAATATTACTAATGCCGCCCCTATTTCGCTATGGATATCTGACGAAGAGGGTAATATTACCTATACCAACAAAACCTGGAACGAATGGACAGGCATGACGCCAGAGCAAACACTGGGTAAAGGCTGGCTAAACGCGCTTATGTCAGACGATCGCCAACGCGCTGCTGATGCATTTGCCGAAGATCTGGCCAAACGCCGTCCGTATAAAGTAAACTTCAGATTATTGAATAACAATAGCGGCGTACGTTGGTGTGTAGCTACCGGCAACCCGCAGTATGCTAGCGATGGCAACTTTACCGGGTACATTGGCGCTTGTATGGACGTTACCGAGAAAACGCTGGCCGAAATGCAACTGCATTTAAAAAACGAAGAACTTAATGACCAGATAAAACAGTTTGAATTTGTTACCGGCTTTATGCCCGTGCAATTATGGACCGCTACAACAGACGGTAACCTTGATTATGTTAATCAACGCACACTGGATTTTTTTGACGCAATCCCCGAAAATATTATCGGCCCACAATGGATACTGAAGGTACATCCGGACGACAGAGATGGCTGCGTTGAAGCCTGGACACATTCGCTGCAAACCGGCGAGGTTTATCAATTTGAATTTAGATTACTAAATGGTGCCGGTGAATATAAATGGCACCTGGCACGCGCCCTACCTTTCGTATCAGACGGAAAAATTATTAAATGGTTTGGTACCAATACCGATATAGACGAACAGAAAGTACTACAACGGCAAAAAGACGATTTTTTAGGCATTGCCAGCCATGAACTTAAAACGCCGGTAACCAGTATTAAGGCTTATGCCCAGGTGCTGGGCGCTATGCTTACCAAAGAAGGCGAACACAAGAAGGCCGATATGGTATTACGCATGGACGCGCAAGTTAACCGCCTGACTAACCTAATTGGCGATTTGCTGGATGTTACCAAAATAAATTCAGGCAAACTGCAGTTTAACAGAAACTGGTTTGACTTTAACCGGGCCGTTAGCGAAACTGTTGAAGACCTGCAACATACCACCCATCGCCATAAGCTTATTATGGAGTTTACCGAGACAGGGCGCGTATACTCTGACAGAGATCGTATTAGCCAGGTAATAACCAACCTGATTACCAATGCCATTAAATACTCGCCGTATAGCGATACCATTATTATTAAAACACAGGTAACCGACGGACAAGCGATAGTTTCTATAAAAGATTTTGGCATTGGTATACCTGCCGATAAAATAGACATGGTATTTGAGCAGTTTTATCGTGTTAGCGGCAATAAGCAACACACATTTCCGGGGTTAGGGCTGGGCTTGTACATATCATCAGAAATTATTAAGCGCGAAGGCGGCAAGATGTGGGTAAACAGCGTAGAGGGCAAAGGCTCTGATTTTTGTTTCTCGTTACCCATATATAATCACCAAAAAGACAATTTATAGACGTAACCTTAAATTTTTAGCCACCTTATAAATCATGAGCCATCCCCAAAAAAAAATAATGATTGCCGATGACGATCCCGGAATTGTAGATGCCATAGAGATGCTGCTTGAATTTGAAGGCTACCAGGTAACAAGTACCGTTGATGGCGCTACTGTGCTGGATTTGAAAGACGAGTTACCCGATTTATTATTGTTAGACATTTGGATGTCTGGCGAAGACGGCCGCGATATTTGCAGAAAATTTAAACAGGTTGATATTACTAAGAATATTCCGGTTATTATGATATCTGCCAGCAGAGATATTAAACAATCGGCCCTGGATGCCGGAGCAGATGATTTTTTAGCTAAACCATTTGAAATGAATGACTTGCTTAAAAAAATAAAAATCTTTACAGAAAAATAATTATAATATTACTTAAAATATTTATATATTATTTGGTATTGTAAGTATTTGTGTCTTAATTAGTAACAATACCAAGCCCCTACTTAAATATTGGAACCAAAGACTGTTAAAACCCCTAAAAAATATCCCTGTCCAAAATGTGGCGCGCCGCATCATTACAGGTTACACAGAAACTGGTTTATCAAATATGTGTTATTCTTTTTGCCCATTGGCCATTACTTTTGCGCCAAATGCAGTAAAGGCTTTTACGTGATCAAAAAAGGGTCAACTGCCGATTAATTACCCGCCTTGCATTGAGTAAATTATTAATTACGCAAACTATTGCTAACAATAATTTATTTACCTTCAAATAATAAAAACTTATAACCCTGTACAACATGTATTATTGGTAACACTATAATAGATATTGAATATATAACCCTGTAAATGAAAAACTCATCATCATCGTCTAATCGCCGTAATTTTATAAGAGATACAGCCGCGCTTGCAGCAGGTATGGCTATAGCACCATCGTTTATACCTGAATCAGCATCGGCAAAAACTATTTATGAACCTGCTGTTTACGTACCACAAAAACCTATTGAAACCCGTTTAAAATTTGCCGTTATTGGTATTAACCACAGCCATATTTATGGCATGATAAACGCGGTAACTAAAGGCGGCGGCGAAATGGTGGCTTACTATATTAAAGAGGCTGATTTAGCTGCGCAATTTGCCAAACGTTATCCAAAAGTAAAACAGGCAAAAAGTGAGAATGAGATATTAGAAGACCCAACTATACAGGTAGTATTAAGCTCGGGCATTCCGCTTGACCGCGCCCCATTGGGCATACGTGTTATGCAACATGGAAAAGATTATTTGGTTGATAAGCCGGGCGTTATAACCCTTGATCAATTTGCCGAGGTTAAAAAAGTACAGAAACAAACCGGCCGTATATACTCTATTTTATTTAGCGAGCGTTTTGAAAGCCGCGCTACCGTACGTGCAGGCGAGCTGGTAAAATCGGGCGCTATAGGCAAGGTAATACAAACTGTGAATCTTGCGCCGCATAAAATGAGCCCAAGCACTCGCCCGGAGTGGTTTTTCGATCCGAAATATTGCGGAGCAATTTTAACAGATATAGGCTCACATCAATTTGACCAATACCTGTTCTTCACAGGTAGCAAAAAAGCCGAAATTACAGCATCGCAGATGGGTAACGTAAACCATCCGCAATATCCTAAATTGTATGATTTTGGCGATGTGATGTTACATGGCGATGGCGGCATGGGTTATATCAGGCTTGACTGGTTTACCCCTAAAGGTTTAAGTACCTTTGGCGATGGTCGCTTAACGATATTAGGCACCGAGGGTTACATAGAAGTACGCAAAACTATTGACCTTGCCGGCAAACCGGGGGGCGATCACCTCTTCCTGGCTAATAATGAAGGCGTGAAATATATTGACTGCAGCAAAGACAACCTGCCATTTGGCGAGTTATTTGTAAATGATGTTTTGAATCGTACTGAAACCGCTATGCCACAGGCACATTGCTTTTTAGCTACAGAGCTGGCATTGCTGGCTACTAAAAAGGCTAAAATATTGGACGTGCATTTGTAGAAATTGAGAGTCAAGAGTCAAGAGCCAAGAGTCAAGACTTGGGTTGAGCTATAAAACAAAAAGACCGATTGAAATTCAATCGGTCTTTTTTATATCTTGATTCTTGACTCTTGATTCTTGACTCTTGATTCTTGATTCTTGTTTCTTGTTTCTTGGCTCTATTATCACTCATCAAATTCTAATCAAAAAAATCATCGCTCACTAAAACACATTTTGGGTACCAATGGTTATGTACTTATAAACCGCTTATACCATGGCAAATTTTCAAGACATCATAGCATCAGAAAAACCTGTGTTGGTTGATTTCTCGGCCGAGTGGTGCGGGCCCTGCAAAATGATGGGGCCAATTTTGCAGCAGCTTAAAAGCAATATGGGCGATAAGGTTACAGTTATAAAAATTGATGTTGATAAAAACCCGGCGGCAGCCAGTGCCTACAATATACAAGGTGTGCCTACGCTAATGATTTTTCAGAAAGGCGAAACCAAGTGGCGCCAAAGCGGTGTAATACAGGCATCGCAATTGGAGCAAATTATCACTCAATATCTATAACAAAAACTTAACACCAATACGCTAGCAAGTTCATATCGCTAAAGTAACTTAGGATGAAAAGCTACCGGGACAAAAAAGACAATATTACATACTAAAATGTACAGATAATGAGTTATAAACCATATATCATCTATCTAAATAATTAGTGTAAATCTATAAATCGGGATCATTATGTCACAGCAATCAGGATTTATGCCGCAACGCCAGTTTCACGTACTGGTTAACGAAGCCAACGAAGAACAACACCTAACCGTTTTGCCAGATGCGGCAGGCAACTTTAGGGTCATTAAAGAGGGCCAGCTTTTGGGCGAGGTTAATTACAGCCCTAAAAGCAAAATAGTATGCTACAAAGGCAAACTAAAGCAGGCGTTAATGGATGAGCTGAAGAAGCATATAGACAGCCATTACAGCTACGCTTTTTAGGCATTACTGTACAAGAGCATGTTTTTGGGTGATATCTATAACGCCTTTTGAGTTGTTTATAGCAAGGCGCACCACTACGTGATACAAAAAGTTTTCGTAGATATAGATATTGTCTTTAGGATCAGACCCCTGGAAAAACATATTAAGGCCGGCCTTTTTAGTTTCGCCCACCAGGTTTATAACATCCTGTATGGTAGGGCTAACATAGCTCAAACTATGTAAAACTGCGCCGGTAGCGGTTTTAAAGCCGGTTCCGCATATAATAGTTTCTTTTTTAACAGGTTGCGCCGTCGTTTGGTAATGCTCAACCACAAAACCGTTTAACTCTTCGCCGTACTGCAAGGCCCAAACTTTATTGGCACTTAAAGTAGTACCTATCTGCGCGTTATTAAGATTAGCCAAGTTAAGCAGGTTTAACAATGTAATACTTTGCGCATGCAATTGATTACAGCACATGTAAAACAACACTATCAGCAGGTACTTTTTCATTCGTTTTAATTACAGGGGTAAAAACAGTGGAAAATTAGCAATTATTTTCTGATTTACCGCACTTACCTTGTGTACCATGCCATTAACAACAATACCATTTGGTTGTAAGTGCGTAAACCCTGGGGCTGGTTATTAGCCTTTAAATAATCGTCGTACAACACACCGCTCATGGCGCCAATTTTACCGCTAAATTTCATCCAGTAAGCACGCTGAGCGCGCAGGTCGGCACGCACTTCTTTTGATATAAAGGGCTTCAATTCTTTACTGGCAAGGCTATCTCTGCGATACAAGGCATGCATACACTCATCCAAAGCCATTTGGTAAGCCGAATAGCGCAACAGTCTGTCATCAGAACCTATCCCGGCCAAAAAACCGGCAAAGTTAGCTTCGTCCTCTGGCCCATACCCCATTTGGTGCGACATTTCATGGCAGGCCACAAAGGGCCGCTCAAATACGGGCATCTGGTAATTCATCTGCGCTTCGGTAGTAAAAGGATTATAATAGCCAGATGTGCCCAGGTAATTCATCAACGGCGTAAGCAGCGAGGCTTTTATATGTGGATGATAGGTACGAAAATTCGATGAATCGGCCGATATCTTGTTGATTGCGTTTATGGCAGTTTTGTAAATAGCGGCATTGGTCTGAATAGTATCGGCATGGTTAATGCGTGCCCGTGTTGCGTTGGCGCTGTCTATAATAATACAGGTAACGGCTTTCATATCAGCAACGGTATAGCTGGTATCACGCAGGTTAAGCCGTTGCGCTGCCGAAGGCCGGAAGTAATTCAATCCCCAAAAAACATAAAAAATGATCATGCCGGCTTGCACACCTGCAATGGTGCCTAGCAACAGATTTAAGCTTTGGCTAAATTGCTTTTTAAACAACAGGTAAATAAGC
Organism: Bacteroidota bacterium; assembly: GCA_040386815.1. GTDB lineage: Bacteria > Bacteroidota > Bacteroidia > Sphingobacteriales > Sphingobacteriaceae > Mucilaginibacter. The sequence continues at coordinate 51,680 of JAZKET010000067.1, forward strand.
CTAAAAAACACATATATAAGGTAAGCTACTACCGCTATATAAATTACATCGCCAACACTAAAAGGAATGATATTTAATACAGGGTGTAGTACACGGCACACCCATACATAAAACCCTTGCGAATAGTATTTTTCGATGGCAGCAGGATGCTCTTGAAATATCCCCAGCAAAAACAAAACTACCGCCAGTGTAAAAATGGTGATTAGGCGTTTGTGTGTAGTTGTGAGTTTGATAGGCATTTAAAGCAAATATACGTCAAAAATATAGCGATGAAAGTACATAGCGATGGGTTTGAAAACCTCGAGTGTTCGAAACATAGAAAAAAAGCGGCGGGCCGTGCGATTCCCCTCTTGAGAGGGGTGTAGGGGTGTGTCCTTTCGCGCGTAAAACACACCCCTGCTGCCGCACAATTCCGTCGCGGCCCCTCTCAAGAGGGGAACTTTAAAACGTTTCGAACACTCAAGAGTTTCAAACCCATCGCAGCGGAAAAAGTAACACAAAAAAATAGCGATGAGATACTCTCCCATCGCTACCTCGACAAATCTTATCCCGGTTTATTTTATACTCACTGGTACCGAGGTTGTATCCCAAACCAGTTCAAACCCTGTTGAGGTAATAACATATTTTAAAGCTTCGGTAGCAGGTGCTGTTTTGGTTTTAACGGTAACTGCAGCTACATCTTTAGCTGGATCTTCGTTTGCTAAACCACCGCCTTTTATACCCCACTGACCAACTTGCGAATTGAAAGTAACCACGGCTTCTTTTTCAGACGGAGTAACAAACACAGAGTATGAACCGGCCGGAAGCTTTTTACCTTCAACTGTAATTTCCTTGTCCGTAGTAAACTTGGTAGCTTCGTTAGCGCCGGCTCTCCACATTTTACCAAACGGCACCAATTCGCCATAAATTTTACGGCCTTTTACAGATGGCGATCCGTATTCGATAGTAATATTTGCACCATTGATAACGCCCGTTGCTTTTTCGCGTGGACTGGCAGGTTTCTTATCGCCCTGAGCCATGGCGCTTATGGTTATAAAAAGCGCCATTACAAACATAGCGATAGCTTTTACTTGAAATAATTTTTTCATGTTTCTATAAAGTTGATTTATAGTATAAAGATAAATCGTTTTTTGATTGCTGCAACATCAATAAAAATCTATTTTTTTACGTCTGTGCAAAACTTGGTTTACTTTTTGATGTTATAACACTGTACTCACCTTGCAGTTAGGAATTGACTGCGGGTTTCATAGCCCAAGGTTAAACAATTGTTGTGAGTTGGCCCTTGTCTGCAAAAGGCAAGGGTTTTTTTATGCCCTTAAATCAGCTTCAAAACCCGTATAATTGCACTAATGAAGAACCCGGACAAGCCGATATACTTATTGCTGTTTGTTGTGGCCTTTGCAGTTAACCTGGCGGGCATTAATGTAAATTTCTTTACAGACGACCCCGGCCTGTACGCTGCTATAGCCAAAAACATGATCTACAAACAGGACATTTGGCAACTTTATACGCATGGGCAAGATTGGCTGGACAAACCACACTTCCCTTTCTGGATGGCTGCCCTTAGTTTTAAAATATTCGGTATAAGTGTTTGGGCCTACCGCTTGCCGGCGCTATTGTTCTTTTTAATCAGCGCCCGGTATACCTATCTGTTTGTCAGAAAGTATTACGATTGGGAAGCCGCGGCCGTGGCAGTGTTGATACTGATGACATCGCAATACGTACTGATGTCTAACACAGACGTACGCGCCGAGCCTTACCTAATGGGCCTCATTATAGGCAGTATTTATCACATAGCCGGGCTTGAAGAACGTTTCAATTACAAAGACCTGTTACTTGCCGCACTGCTCACCGCCTGTGCCATCATGACCAAAGGGATATTTGTCATTGTGGCTATTTATGGAGCGCTGTTAGGTCAGGCAATATTTAAGCGTAAGTTACTAACTATATTCAGCCCACGGTTTTTAGCGCTTTATTTGCTAACGCTGATATTTACTTTGCCGGAGTTTTATGCCCTGTACGTACAATTTGATTTGCACCCTGAAAAAACAGTATTCGACAAGCAGCATGTATCGGGTATAAAATGGTTTTTGTGGGATAGCCAGTTTGGCCGTTTTGTAAACACAGGCCCCATAGCCCGCAAAGGCGGCGACCCTACATTTTACCTGCATACCATGCTTTGGGCATTTGGCCCATGGTGCCTGATGTTTTATTACGCCTTGTACAAAACCGGAAGAAAGATTTACCACAAAGTACAGCTGCCCGAGTACTATACCCTATCTGGCGGATTATTATTGCTGGTGCTGTTTTCCTTGTCAGGGTTTCAGTTACCGTTTTACACCAATATTATCTTCCCGTTGTTTGCAATTATCACCGCTCCCTATTGTTACAAGCAACTTTCGGTGCAGGGCAACAAATTCAGACTTGTTAATCAATGGGTTTACACGGCCTTGTTTACGGTTTTGTGTTTCGTCATCAATTTTTTCCTGAAATCCACGGATTTTTATCTATTTTACATAGACTGTTTTGCCTTTTTCTTGCTAATTTCTGTCATCAACAAGCAGGTGAAAGACCCGCATCGTAAAGCCTTTTTCATCAACTGCTCGGCTGCTTTATTTGCCAATTTTTACCTGGCGACGGTGTTGTACCCTACCATAGCATCATACAACGGGCAGGTAACGGCAGCCAAATTCATAAACCAAAGTCAGTATGCTGATTACCACATTTATGCCGCGCGATTGGAAAACAACACCTTCCAGTTTGAATGCGGCAAGCCTGTTAATTACTGGCCGGTTGAGAAATTTGCAAGCTACAACAGCAAAGAAAAGGCAGCGTTTTTTGTGACGCAATATTCATTAAACTATCTGATAGACAACCAAATACCGTACATAATTTTACAATCATTTGAAAATTATTCGCAAGAGCGGATACTGCCGAAATTCATCAATGCAGAAACCCGGCCAGCTTTGCTGGACAAGGTATACCTGATCTCCAAGTAGATTTCACCCTGAGTTTAGTAAATTTGCCAAAATTTTAATTTAATGTCTGAAAAGAAAAAAGCTGTTTTTTTAGATCGCGACGGGGTTTTAAACCGCGAAATGGGCGATTATGTTTGTAAAGTAGAAGACTTTCATATCCTTGATAATTTCGACGCACTTAAAACCCTGCAAGACAGGGGCTACTTGCTATTAGTTGCTACCAACCAGGGCGGCTTGGCCAAAGGCTGGTACAGCGAAGACGAGCTGGGCAAAATGCATAAGCTATTAAAGAAAACCTATCATGAGCATGGCGTTGAAATAACAGACTTTTTTTACTGCCCGCATCACCCCAACTTTACCGGCGACTGCGATTGCCGGAAACCAAAACCAGGCTTATTACTTCAAGGCATTGAAAAATACAACATCGACCCATCCAAGTCATACTTTATTGGCGACCGTGAGCGCGATGTTGAAGCAGGCACTACAGCCGGCGTTAAAGGTATTTTAATTGATAGCGACCAGCCTATTGCTACGGTGTTGGATCAAATAGCGTAAATTTAACTGTCATTGCACGGCCACTATGCAATCGCACGCTGCAAAGTTCGCGATTGCGTAGTGGCCGCGCAATGACAAAAAGCCTGTAAAAGGATGGAGAAAGCCGCTTACCTAAAACATATCGACACCTTGATAGCCGCCATTGTGGGCGCTGTTGCAGTGCATATGTTCACCAAGTATAGCGGTATTGGTATCTCTCCCGATTCTATCATGTATGCCAGTACGGCAACTAACATGCAGGCGCACGGCTCTTTGCTTACGTATAATGGCACGCCGCTGGTTTTCTTCCCGGTGTTTTATCCGTTTTTCCTGGCTGTTATTCAGTTTATTTCCGGTGTCGATCCATTTGCAGCTGGGCCCTTTATAAATATGGGTTTGTTTGCTGCTGTGATATTGATTAGCGGTTATATTTTAGAGCGTTATCTAAATGCGCCACGAGTATACAAATGGCTGATTTTGATAGCGATTGTATTAAGCCCTGCCCTGTTGCAGATCTATAGCTTTTTATGGTCAGAAACCCTATTCATTTTTGAGGTGATGCTGTTTTTGCTGGTATATCAACGGTACAATCAGCAACAAACCATCGGCAGATTAATTGCAATAACAGTCATTGCAGCCATAGCCTGTATAACCCGCTACGCAGGCATAACCTTAATAAGCGCAGGGTGCTTGTTACTGATATTAGATAACCGCCTCATCATTCGTGATAAAATAAAACATCTGCTGATATTTGGGTTAGGGTCTGTCTGCTTGCTAATTGGCAACCTTGTTCTAAACAGTATCAACACCGGTTTAAGTACCGGCAAACGCTTGCCATCAATTACATCCTTTAGCGAAAACTTATATTATACAGGCATGGTATTTTGTAAGTGGATGAGCTTTGGCGAAGAAGCGGGTAGATTTTATATAACAACAACCCTCATCTTTTTGACTGTATTACTGGCGCTATTGATCTGCAAAGTCATTAAAAAGAAAATCAGCAATGGTGACAGCATTATTATAACCTTTGCTTTCACCTATGGGATGTTTATGATATTGCTGGCTACCTTTTCGCGCTTTGAGCGGTTAGATAGCAGGCTATTGTCGCCGATATTTGTCCCCCTGCTTATTGGTGTTACTTTTTGGGTGCCCGGGGCAATTAAAGCCATCCAGTTAAAGGCTGTTAAATACATTATATCAGCCGTTGCTATGGCGCTGATATTAGCCTTCAATTATATCATCCTTAAGGCAGACCTAAAACGCTATGATGACGAAATGGACTACGGCGTACCGGGCTACGCTGATGACGACTGGAATAAATCGCCATTCGGGTTATTTTTAAGATCGCACAAAAACCTTTTGAAACCCGGCATTCCTATCTATACCAATGCCGATGAAGCCTTTTACCTCTTTACCGGACAAGTATCAAAACTAGTTCCGCACCGTTATTTTAAAGAAGATGTTGCAAAGTTTCACGCGGTGAAACATTATTACTTTATCTGGTTCAAAGCGGCCACTAATGCTGAGTTGATCAATATTGAAGATATTCAAAAAACACATCGGCTTAAAAAATTATACGACTTTGAGGATGGCGCTATTTATGAATATCAGCACGATTTTTAAGATTTTGTTACAGGATTGATAATAAAACCATTAAAAACATTTTAAAAATCATAGTTTCTTTTGATTTTAAATTCAACTTTTTATATTTGCCATCGCTTATCTATAGTTTTACTATATAATAAAAATGGGATTCAACAACCTACATCATCTTCATTTGCACCATCACCTTTTGGTGATGAATAGATAATGTATGTTTCTACGCGAAATAACAGCCCCCGTTTACAATTTTTATTATAGTTTCTTAATCTTAATCAGTGAAAACACTTAAAATAGCGATCCAGAAATCGGGTCGGCTCAACGAAAAATCCGTTGAATTACTAAAAAATTGCGGCCTTAATTTTGAAAATTATAAAAGCTCGCTAATTTCCCCTGTCTCTAATTTCCCGCTTGAAATTCTTTTTCTGCGCGATGATGATATCCCTGAATACGTACAAGACGGCATTGCCGATTTGGGTATAGTTGGCGAAAACGTTATTGAAGAAACCGAGGTTTCTGTAAGTTACCTGCAGCGTCTGGGTTTTGGCAAATGCTCGCTTAAAATCGCTATCACCAACCACAGCGATATCAATAAGTTAGAAGACCTTGAAGGTAAAGCCATAGCTACCACCTACCCTGTTATATTGGGTAAGTTTTTACAAAAGCAAAATATTAATTCTGATATCCGCACTATCTCCGGTTCAGTTGAAATTTCTCCAGGCCTTGGTTTGAGCGATGCCATTTGCGACTTGGTATCAACCGGTGGCACCTTAAAAAGCAACGGTTTGAAACCATTTGCTGACGTAATGTCGTCTGAAGCGGTTTTAATTGGCTCAAAAGGCAGCGAAAACAACGATTTGGTACAGGAGTTGATACAACGTATACAGTCTGTACTACGCGCTAAAGAGACCAAATATGTGGTACTAAACGTGCAAAAAGACAACCTTGAAGGTGTACTGGCATTACTACCGGGCGTTAAAAGCCCGTCGGTATTGCCATTGGCCGAAGAAGGTTGGGTTGCTGTGCACACTGTTATACCAGAACGCGATTTTTGGGACCGAATAAGCCAGCTAAAACAAGCCGGTGCACAAGGCATTGTGGTAATGCCTATTGAGAAGATAATTTTATAATTCACAGTCTTTCCTACCGGAGAGATTAGATGAGGCTATGAAGACATACAAGTATTCAGACTTAACAACAGACGATATCACCAAACTGGTGCAACGTAATGTTGACCCGGCTAACGAGATACGCGCTATTGTTGAAGAGGTGTTAGCTACCGTACAACAAAACGGCGACCGTGCTTTGTTTGACTATGCCGAGAAGTTTGACAAGGTTAACCTCAGCAAACTTTACCTTGATAAAGCTGAGCTGGAAGAAATAGCAGCCAGTGTATCGGCAGATCAAAAGGCAGCTTTAGATTTGGCTTATAACAACATTTACAAATTTCATCAAACCCAGGTAAAAACAGAGGACAAGGTTGAAACCATGCCCGGCGTTACCTGTTGGCGTGAATTGAGACCTATCGAAAAAGTTGGTCTCTACATTCCCGGCGGAACGGCTGTTTTACCAAGTACGTTTTTGATGTTGGGCATACCTGCGCGCATTGCAGGCTGCCATGAAATTGTGGTATGTTCTCCTCCGCAAAAAAATGGCAAGGTTAACGCTTTTATAGCTTACGTAGCTTTGCAATTAGGTGTCGACAGGATCTATATGGCCGGTGGCGCGCAAGCGATAGCTGCCATGGCTTACGGTACCGAAACAATTAGCAAGGTTGATAAGATCTTCGGCCCGGGTAACCAGTTTGTAACCAAAGCTAAAACCATCATACAAAGTACCACCACAACGGCTATTGATATGCCTGCAGGCCCGTCTGAAGTATTAGTAATAGCTGATGAAACCGCCAAACCGGAATTTATTGCCGCCGATTTGTTAGCACAGGCTGAACATGGTATTGATAGCCAATCTATATTGGTTACCACATCGGCACAAATAGCTGAGGCAACTATTGCCGAGGTTGAAAAACAGACAGTTGTATTACCGCGTGCCGAGATTGTAAAACAGGCATTGGATAACTCGTATATCGTAGTAACAAATACTTTAAGCGAGGCCATGAGCTTTAGTAATGTTTACGCTCCTGAGCACCTGATATTGGCTACTGATAATTGGCAGGAAATAACCGGCAATATCATTAACGCGGGCTCGGTATTTCTGGGTAATTTAACTCCGGAAAGCGCCGGCGATTATGCATCCGGCACTAATCATACGCTGCCAACCAGCTCATATGCGAGAGCTTATTCTGGCGTTTCGGTTGATTCGTTTGTGAAGAAGATTACTTTTCAGCATATCTCGCCCGATGGTATTAAGAACATCGGGCCATCAGTAGAGATATTAGCAGAATTAGAAGGCTTGCACGCGCACAAAAATGCGGTGTCGGTTAGAATGAAATAGCAAATATGTCATTGCGAGGAACGAAGCAATCGCACCGAGAAAAGTAGGAAAAATGCACAGTTCGCGATTGCCACGCTACGCTCGCAATGACAGAAAAGTTTAAGACAATGTTCGACATCAATAAAATATTAAGAGAAAACATAAAAAACCTTACCCCCTACTCTTCGGCACGCGATGAGTTTCAGGGCGAGGCCAGTGTGTATTTAGACGCTAATGAAAACGCGTTTGGTTCGCCGCTGGATGAGCAATACAATCGTTACCCTGACCCGATGCAATACAACGTTAAAAAACGTTTGAGCGAAATAAAGGGATTGCCGGTGCGCAACATCTTTTTGGGCAACGGTAGCGATGAGGCTATAGACATTTTGTTCCGTAGTTTTTGTAACCCCGGTGTTGATAATGTAATATTGGTTCCGCCTACGTATGGCATGTACGAGGTATCGGCAAATATTAACGATATCCAAACTAAAAAGGTAAACCTTACCGAAGATTTCCAATTAAATCTGGAAGGTATTGCCGAGGCCATTGATAAAAACACCAAGCTGATATTTATCTGTTCGCCAAATAACCCTACCGGTAATTCAATTAACCGCGACGATGTAGAGACCTTGCTGAACAACTTTAACGGTATTGTAGTGGTTGATGAGGCTTATATCAATTTCAGTCGCCAAAAAACATTTATACAAGAGCTTACCGAATATTCAAATTTGGTTGTATTGCAAACGCTATCCAAAGCGTGGGGATTAGCAGGCTTACGTGTAGGTATGGCTTTTGCCAGTGAAGAGATCATTGAGGTGATGAACAAAGTGAAGCCACCTTACAATATGAATGAATCATCGCAGCAACTTGCCTTAAAAGCATTGGCCAATGTTGAGCAGGTTAACGGCTGGATAAAAGAGACATTAGCACAGCGCGACAAATTGGTATTAGCTTTAAAAGACCTTGATTTTGTGCTGGATATTTACCCAAGCGACGCTAACTTTATCCTGATAAAAACAACAAATGCTAAAGGCATTTATAACTTCCTGGTATCAACAGGTATTATTGTGCGCGACCGCTCAAAAGTTGAGCTTTGCCAAGGATGTTTGCGTATAACCATTGGCACACCTACCGAAAACGATAAATTGATTGACACTTTAAAAACCTTCAAATGAGTTATCTACAAAAACTACTTTTTGTCGACCGCGATGGTACCATGATAAAAGAGCCGGCTGATGAGCAGATAGACTCGTTTGAAAAACTGGAGTTTTATCCGGGAGCCATTGAGTACTTGTCAAAAATTGCTACCGAGCTTGATTATGAGTTGGTAATGATCACTAATCAAGATGGTTTAGGTAGCGACAAATACCCTGAAAACATTTTTTTTCCGGTACATAACTTCATCCTTAAAACTTTCGCTAACGAAGGTGTAAACTTTTCTGCCGTTTATATTGACCGTACCTGGCCTGCAGAAAACGCTCCAACCCGTAAACCGGGCACGGCACTATTAACCAAGTATTTTGATACTGAAAAATACGACTTGGCCAACTCGTTTACCATTGGCGATCGTCGTAACGATGTTTTGCTGGCTAAAAATCTGGGCGCTAAGGCCATTTGGTTAAATAATCAATCAAACCTTGGAGGTAACGAAGCGCAGAACAACGCCGATATTGAAGGGGTGGTAGCACTGGAAACTACCGACTGGAAAAAAGTATACGAGTTTTTAAAACTTGGCGAACGTGTGTTTGAAAACAAACGCACCACCAAAGAGACTGATATTTACGTAAAAATAAACCTTGACGGTACGGGTGAAGCTAAGATTTCGACCGGTTTGCACTTCTTTGATCACATGTTAGATCAGATAGCTCGTCACGGTAGTATCGACTTAGAAATTGACGCCAAGGGCGATCTGCATATTGATGAACATCACACTATAGAAGATACGGGTATTGCATTAGGTGAAGTTTTTGCCGCTGCTTTAGGTAACAAGAAAGGTATTGAGCGTTATGGTTTTTGTTTGCCGATGGATGATTGCCTTGCACAAGCTGCAATTGATTTTGGCGGACGCAATTGGTTGGTTTGGGATGCTGATTTTAAGCGCGAAAAGGTTGGCGATATGCCAACAGAAATGTTTTACCATTTCTTTAAATCATTTAGCGACGCGTCAAAATCAAACCTGAATATTAAAGCTGAAGGCCAAAACGAACATCATAAAATTGAGGCTATATTTAAAGCCTTCGCTAAAGCCATTAAAATGGCCGTAAAGCGTGATGCCAATAAGATGGTTTTACCTTCAACTAAAGGACTTTTATAGAATTTGAGAGTCAAGAACCAAGGTGCTTTTGTTTTATCTTGATTCTTAACTCTTGATTCTTGATTCTAAACAAAATGATTGGAATAGTTAGATACGGCGCCGGCAATATATTTTCGCTCACAGCGGCTTTAGAGCGGTTGGAAATTCCGTACGGAATGGTACATAGCGAAGCTGACCTGGGGCAGTTTGATCGCTATATTATCCCCGGCGTGGGCCATGCGGGCGCGGCTATGGATAAGTTGGAAAAATCGGGTTTAGTACCGGCAATTAAGGCACAGCAAAAACCTACTTTGGGTATTTGTGTGGGCATGCAATTGCTGACATCGTACTCTGAAGAAGGTGATGCGGATATGTTAGGACTTTTCCCGGTTAAAACTTTAAAGTTTACCAGTAGCCCTGATCATAAGGTGCCGCATACCGGCTGGAACAGGGTGTATGTGCAATCAGAGAACCCACTTTTTAAAGATATTCCGGTTGGTTCACACTTTTACTTTGTACATTCATACTTTATTGAGTATGATGATGTTTACACATTAGCTGCAACAGATTACGGCATAAAATTTTCGGCATCAATTTGGCGTGATAATTTTTATGGGGTACAATTTCATCCTGAAAAATCAGGCCAGTATGGCGAAACATTATTAACGAATTTCTCAAAAATATAAAGACATGTATATTATTCCTGCTATTGATATTTTGGACAAAAAGGTGGTTCGTTTGCGCGAAGGCGACTACCAGCAAGTAACTAACTATGATGTTACGCTGGAAGAAATGATAGAAAAATATCAATCAAACGGAACCGACCTTATCCATATCATAGATTTAAACGGAGCCAAAAACGATTTCTCAAACCAGGAATATTTGTTTGATGTTATCCGTAAAACCGATATGAAAATCCAATACGGTGGCGGCATACGTAGCATTGAAAAGGTTAAAGAGTTGATTGGTGCCGGTGTACACCGCGTAATTGTAGGCACACAAGCCATTACCAATCCTATGTTTTTAGATGAATTGGCTAAAGCAATTTGCGGCCGCGATAAATGCTCAGACAATGTAGTTATTGCTATCGACGTTCTGGACGAGGTTATCAAATACTCAGGTTGGATGGAAAGCTCACCAATTAAACTGATGGACTATGTTGACAGATGTTTATCATTAGGCTTCTTTCGTTTTTTATGTACCGATATCAATAAAGATGGCAAATTGGGCGGCGCAGGTGTTGATTTGTATGCCAAACTACTTGACCACTCGCCCTTCATAAAACTTATCGCATCAGGCGGTGTAAGCTCTATGGCCGATATCGACCAACTGAGCAAATTAAAGGTTGAGTCTGTGGTAGTTGGTAAGGCTATTTATGAGGGCCGCATTACTATTGAAGAGGTAAAAAACTGGAATTTAGACTCTCTGATGTCCATATAAATCGCGAGCGCAGCGAGCAATTATTTATAAAATAACCGTCATGCTAAAAAACGAAGCATCTGTAGATTAAGCAGCAGCCGCTTTACAAATCCTTCGCTACGCTCAGGATGACACACACCATATGTTAGCTAAAAGAATTATCCCCTGTCTTGACGTAAAAGACGGCAGAACCGTAAAAGGCGTAAACTTTGTAGACCTGCGCGATGCCGGCGATCCGGTTGAATTGGCTTGGAACTACTCAAACCAAGGCGCCGACGAACTGGTGTTTTTGGATATTACCGCCACACATGAGCGTCGTAAAACGATGGTTGACCTGGTTAAGTCTGTTGCACGACAGATCAATATCCCTTTTACAATAGGTGGCGGTATTAATGAAATTGCTGACGCTGATGCCCTGCTTAATGCAGGTGCCGATAAGATTTCTATAAATTCTGCAGCTGTACGCAACCCGGGATTTATCGATGAGCTGGCTAAAAACTTCGGCGTACAATTCGTAGTTGTTGCGGTTGATACAAGGGTAAATGATGGCAAAAACATTGTCCATTTAAACGGCGGCCGAATCCCTACAGAAAAAGAAACTTTAGACTGGATACTGGAAGCAGAAAGCCGTGGCGCAGGTGAAATACTGTTAACCTCAATGGATCATGACGGTACAAAAGCGGGTTTTGATAACGGCTTATTGAAAAAGGTTAATGATGCTGTAAACATCCCGGTAATCGCCTCTGGTGGTGCGGGTTCTGTACAGCACTTTGTTGATGTGTTTCAGAAAACTAATGTAGATGCCGCGCTGGCCGCGTCAGTATTTCACTATGGCGAAATATTAATACCTGACCTTAAAGATATTTTAAGAGGCAGGAATATTGAAGTAAGATAATATGAATATAGATTTTAACAAAACAGACGGCCTGGTGCCCG
>JAZKET010000067.1:63882-65838 GCA_040386815.1 Bacteroidota bacterium
ACAAGATGAGCAAACCCTTGAGGTACTGATGCTTGGCTACATGAACCAGGAAGCTTATGACAAAACTGTACAGGAAAACATTGTTACATTCTTCTCGCGCAGCAAACAACGTTTGTGGACAAAGGGCGAAACCAGCAACAATTTTCTGCACGTTAAGAGCATCCATCTGGATTGCGACAACGATACCTTGCTGATAAAAGTTAAAGCCGATGGCCCAACTTGCCATACCGGAGACCGTAACTGCTTCAAAACCAGTTATAACCAAAATTTTATTATGCAGTTGGAGCAAATCATTACCGACAGGTATGCTAACCCGGTTGAAGGATCGTACGTAAACAAGTTACGTGCTAAGGGGTTAAATAAAATAGCGCAAAAGGTTGGAGAAGAGGGTGTTGAGACCGTTATTGCAGCCCTTGCTGAGACAGAAACCGACTTGATCAACGAAGCGTCAGACCTGGTATTTCACTTATTAGTTTTGTTGAAAGAGAAAGGCCTGAGCTTAGAAACTATCGCCAAAAATCTAGAAGAAAGACATAAATAATACCTGGTTAAAATTGATATTTTTCCAGAAAAATCCGGGTTTTTTCCGGGTTCTTAAAAACTATTCTAACAAGCTCCATGATCACTGTCGAAAAAGCAGCAGAACTTACCGGACATAGCAATCCAATTTTTGCGTTAACCCTATCGCAAAAGCCAGGTATACTGTTTACCGGTGGTAATGACAAAGGCGTGGTTGAGTGGAGCCTTGAAAGCAATAGTTTTATTAAGGTGATGTTTCCGGTAGCGGCATCAGTATATGCTATTCATTGTCCTGAAGATTTTCCGTTGATGTTTACCGGTGTGCGTACCGGCGAGGTGCTGGTGTTTGATTTTATTAAACAACAACTGCTGCCCGGACTAAGGCATCATCGCAAACCGGTGTTTGATATCAAATCGGTAAAAAGCAAGAAAGAACTATTGGTTGCTTCAGAGGATGGTTCGGTATCTATCTGGAATATGGATACCTTACAATTAATACACACACTACAGGTATCTGCCGACACGGTACGCTGCATCAGCATATCGCCTAATGAAAAACAGGTTGCTTTTGGCTGTCGCGACAATAGCATTCAGATATTTGATCTGGAAGATTATGCGCACATAGCCACATTAAAAGATCATACCATGGCTGTGTTCTCATTACAATACTCACCCGACGGCAGCTATCTGGTGTCTGGCTCGCGCGATGCGCAGGTTAAAATATGGAATACCCAAAACTTTGAATTAATTGAAAATATTGCGGCACATTTATTTGCCGTTAATCATATCGCTTTCCATCCTACCGAACTCTACTTTGCTACCGCCAGTATGGATAAAAGCATTAAGCTTTGGGGCTCAGACGACTTTAAGCTCTATAAAGTCATCAGCCGCGAAAAAGGTTACCAGGGCCACAATCTTTCTATCAATAAAATTGCCTGGCATAACGGCCAACTTTTATCAACCAGCGACGATAAACGCGTTATAATTTGGAATGTAGCGTTTTAACGCCTCTAATCCCTCAAATCAGCTTCAATTCATTATCATTCAGAAAAATTAATTTTCGTTCACTTTATTCATTTATCGTAAAACGAAAACATATTACCTTCTCCTCTCGTACAACTTCTAAGAGTAAATAAAATTACTCCCCCTGATTTTACTTTTTCTGGAGAGGAAACGATGAAGAAACGATTGTGCATTTTTGTGCTGCTACTGCTTTTTGCTGTATTTAAAAGTGAAGCCAAAGTTACTAACTGGATTGGCGGTTCATTAGGTGCGGCAAATGACTGGTTTACGCCAGGCAACTGGGATAACGGCGTTCCGGGTGCAGCTGATGATGCACAAATAGCTGTTAGTGGTATTTCTTTAGCTCAACCTACATTGGGCGCAACAACTACTGTTAAAAGTTTAACATTTGGCACACTTTACAGCAGCATTGTC
>JAZKET010000068.1:0-49178 GCA_040386815.1 Bacteroidota bacterium
CGGTGGTGGCGGCGACCGTCAGCGTGGCGGTGGCGGCTTTGGTGGCTAAACCAGGCATCCAATTCTTTAGCTCACACTAAACACATATATAAACAAGAAACCCTCGCTTATTACAAGCGAGGGTTTCTTTTTTAAGGAGATATTTTTAAGCTGATGGTTAAGCAACAGTAGCTATAACACGCTCCAACTCGTCAAGGTCAAATGGTTTGGCAAGGTAGGTTTCGGCGCCTGCGTGGCTGGCTAGCAGCTGTATATCGCTATTTGCCGAAAAATAGATAACCGGGATATCTTTTAATTCTTTTGATTTTTTAAGCGTTTGGGTGGCAATAATGCCGCCTGCATCAGGTATCCAGTTATCCATTAAAATAACAGCAGGTGTAATGCCCGATACTCTGTCAATAATGTCGTTACAATCAGTAAATGTGTAAACGTCCCAGCCTTTTTCTTCCAAAATATAGTTACAAATAGATAATATATCCTCATCATCATCAAATATGATGATCTTACGTTTTGTGTCGCTCATTGTTGGTGTAAAAAGCTATGTGTTGGTTAGCTATAGAAACTAATATAATTGCAAAATGTTTGGCTAATATATTAAAAAAATCAGCATCCGCTTAAAATTCGATATATGCCAAAATCGATGCCTGTTTATTACTCCGGTTTGCATCGGTAATTATGAGCGCGCCGTGGTCAAAAAGCGTTAATCCTTCCCAGTTATTTTTAAAGCCATTAAAGGTGGTAAGGGTTTTCCATTGCTTGCTGTTATAGCTGTCCATAGTTATTATAGACGCATAGGTAAACTTCTTTAAATAATCTGCATTGTGGTTAATGCTATCGCGCAAAGCAGGCATGCGTAACTTAATATCAGCTTCGGCGTGGTGTATGGTACCATTATTTAAATAGGATTGATAATCGCCGTTGTAGTGATAGTTTATGGCATACAGTTTATTATCTGCCGTGGTAGCCATATCTGTTATCCTGAAGTATTGAAAAGGCATATTTATTTCCTGCGGGATATGACTAAAAGCAGTGTCAATTAAATAAGCCGTTTTGCGCCATGCAGTAGCGTTAAATTCATATACAGCTAACAACTTATTTTGCTTAGGTAGATAGGTTAATGCTTCAAAACCTGCATTCTGAATATAAAGGGGGCGTTTTAAGCTGATGATGTTTTTATAGTCGATACTGATGCGGTTGTTGACGGTGTCTATAACACCTTTTAGCAGGAAACAATAATTATAAGTATCGTCTGTTTCGATAGATAGAAACACACGGCCAGCAACAATGCTAATGGCCTCAAAGCCCTGGTAATATCGTTTTACCGAGTCGGGCAGTTTGTCAAGGTTTAATACTTTGATGGATTTGAAAGCAGCTAAAGCGGTGTCACTATTGTTTATTATGCGCGATATACTGTCAGATTTTATGCTGTAGATATTAAAATCGCCATTAAGCTTGCTTTCTTTATGACTGCCATACTGGGGCAACAGGTAAACCCGCCCCTGCCACTGTGTAATACCCGAAAATTCTTCGTTTACCCCGCTAATGCCGGTTGGCAGCGGTATGGCTTTGTACTTGCTTTGCCCTTGTGCCGCCATAGACAACATCGCCCCAAAAACAACCAACAGGATGTATTTATGCATAAGCCTTTGTAAGGCTTAAAAATACTAAAAATAGTAAGCCCCGGCGTTTACCAAAGCTTACTATAATGTAAAATTATACGCTGGCCTTTGCAGGCTCAAGGCGGGTGCTTATACTAATGCGGTTCCAAACGTTGATGGTGCTTACAGCCATAATGATAGTGGCTAGGTAATCCTCGCCAAGCAAGCTAACAGCTTGTTCATAGGTTTTGTCAGAAACACCGGCATGGCTAATTAGGGTAATCTCTTCTGCAAGCGTTAAAATAATCTGCTCTTCGGGCGTAAAGAATGATGTATCGCGCCACGCGTTTAGCACAAATATGCGCTGCTGGCTTTCGCCATGTTTTAAAGCATCGCGGGTATGCATATCCAAACAATAAGCACAACCGTTTATTTGCGACGCACGGATCTTGATCAGCTCCAGGTGTGTTTTGTTTATACCACTGTTAACAACGTAGGTTTCTAAACCCATTATAGCTTTGTAAGCATCAGGGTGGGTTTGTAATAATTTTATTCTGTTACTCATGTCAGTATGATTTTTATACCAACAAAGTTGGGGAGAAAACAGATGAAAAAAGTTAATCGAGATTAAGAAATGCTGCGTGTTGAGGTTGCTTCAAGAGGGAAGGCTGGTTACTTAGCACGCGACAACTCACCCACACATTGCTTCGCTCGTGCTGCCCTCTTCGCCTTCGGCGGAAAGAGGGCTTTGGATATTGGAAAAGAAAGTTTTAAGAAATGAGGACGTTCAGAAGTCGCTAAGAGTACTCACTTGACGTTGATTCGCTCATCAACCCATTCTGCACAGGCACAAAAAAGGCTTGGCTATTGAGAGAATTGTTTAAAAAAAATTAAAAACCCTCTTTCCGACGAAGTCGAAGAGAGGGCAGGTCCAGCGAAGCGTCGACCGGGTGAGTTGTCGCGTGCTTAGCACAAACCCTACTCCTTCACTTTCTTCCCCCGTATCTTACTTAAAAACTGTGGGGTAAAGCCAAGGTACGATGCCAGCATATATTGCGGCACGCGCTGCACAAAGCCCGGAAACCAGGTGCTAAAGTTGCGGTAACGCTCTTCGTCTGTATTGCTATGCAAAAACTCTATCCGCCTTTGCGATGCGGCATATGCACGTTGCAATATAATGCGAAAATAGGTTTCTAACTGCGGTATTTCTTTGGTAAGCTGGGCCTGGGTTTCTGTATCCCAAACCACAACCTCAGTATCCTCAAGCGCTTGCAGGTAAAAGCGCGATGGCTTTTGGCTGTCAAGGCTATCCAAATCTGTAACCCACCAGCCTTCAAGCCCAAAATGGGTAATTTGCTCTAACTGTTTTTTGTTGATAAAATAAAGGCGCAGCAAGCCCGTGCTTACAAAATAATTAGCCCGGCAAACCTTGCCGGGCGTAATTAAAAAGTCTTTCTTTTTTAGCGTCTTTGTTTTGAGTTTTGTGGTGATGATTTGTGCTTCATCGTCACTAATACTTACGTACCTGCGGATATGCGCTAACTGCGAGATATACATTAACCTAATTTTTTAACCCTATTTGATGATTAGTGTAATCTAGCAAAAATTGGTTATCAATAAAAAAGTTAATGGTGTAAATGGTGCGGTTATCGCGCGAGTATGATGGCTTTTGTACCGTGGTTAAATTGGTATTGTTACCAACAGTATACTGGTATTTAAAGCCTGACGAGGTTGTTAGCCCTACCGTAGTGCCAGCATCTAAAGGGGCAGAATTGCTTGGCGCGCCCTGATTTTGTATCAACGTTATAGCAGGCGACCCGGTATCAAACAAAATACTGGCCGCTACTGTATTGCCAGCATAGGTCACTGTCGACGATATATTAGAAGTATAGCCACTTATAGCATTATAATTAAGCGGGTGCATTATAAAGCCCGAATTTAGGTCAGTGGGGGTTAAACCTATATAAAGCAAATTTTCAGTAAAAGTAGCGTTGCTTAAAAAGTTATTAGCATTAAGCTTAGCCAGCCTAAAGCCATTGGTTACGTTAGCGCCTAACTGAAAGTAGCTTAACGGGCTGCCAATTTTACGACTGGTATAGCTTACACCCGGCCCCACGCCAAAAACATCGGCCGAATGGGCTGGCAATTGCTTGCCGGTATTATCAACTATCTTGTAGTATAAAAATATAGGTATACGCGGCGTGGTTACATTGCCCCTGCCATCGCCAACAGTAACTTTAGCATAGGCAAGGTTACCATACTCGTCAATTGAGCCGTCAACCCCACCATAGCTAATAATAGCTTGTTGCGATGTGATGGTAATGCCGCTAACATTTATCGAGTCGCCGCTAAATATAAAGCCGTTGGGGCCTATCATTGATGCAGGTAAAATACCATTAGCATCAATGGTCATTCCGGTAGAACCCGTGTCAAAAACCAAACCGTAGTTTACCGTGGTAATGTCGCCCAGCTTAGGTATAGCTACAAAAAGGCGTTTGTAACCACTGGTTGCCTGCTGATACAAACCTAATACAGCAAAGTTTTTAACCTCGCCGCCGGGATTTGGCCCAGGGTTGTTTTGTGTATCCTTTTTACATGATGCGGCAAAGAGCAGTAAAAACAGTATGGCTGTAAAACTTATGTATTTTGAGTAATTTTTTATCATATAATAATAAATGCGGCTATAATATTGCAATAATAGCTATTAACGGCAATTTTTAAGCCAACTGTATACCAGTGTGTTAAAATAAAATTTATTAAGCAGCAGTAAATAAATTATTGGCACGATATTGTTAATTATTACTTAATGTCAACGTTTTGTAGCTTATTATAAATGATACGTTATTTACCTGCTTAAAGTTTGCTATTGTGTTTTTTTATTACCTAAATTAGTTGTCAATTTGTTGCAATTAAACTTTTAAGCAACACTATTTGAAATCAGCTTTCTGGTCGGTTGATTTTAAACACGTTGTTTTTGTAACATAGTTGATTGATTTGCCGTTTTAAGGCATACCCGTATTAATTAAGACTATTGATGTACTTTATAAATATAACCACAAATGGATGGTAGCATAAATAAAGAGGCCCCCGAGGTTAGGCTAAGAGCGTTTAGAGCGATAGACGAGCCTGAAACCTGCGCTTTATTTGTTGAAGGCCATCGCAATGTTTTAGCAAGCATTGGTGTAAAAAAAGTTACCTCATCAAAAAATAGCTGGACAACCAACCCGGCAGTATTTGTCATTATTGTTGAATCAATGGATGGCAAACAAGTATTTGGCGGCGCGCGGGTGCATATATCCGGCGGTACAGAGCCGTTACCTATTGAGCAGGCAGTAAGTTTATTAGACTCATCAATACATAAATTAGTTTGGGAATACGGACACCGCGGCACAGGTGAAGTTTGCGGACTGTGGAATTCGACCGAATTGGCCGGCTATGGCATAGGCACGCCATTGCTGATACGTACGGGTATTGCCATTGCGGCACAAATGGGTATACAAACGCTGTTTGCCTTGTGCGCGCCTTATACCGTACAACCGGTGGTTAATTGTGGCATGGTACTAATTGACAATATTGGCAATAAAGGCACATTTTACTATCCAAAGCTTGACCTTATTGCTACCGCGATGGTGTTGAATGACTTATCGACACTAAGCCTTGCTACAGAAGATGACCGCAATGCTGTTATGGCTATGCGCAGCCATCCGGATACATTGAAAATTGACGAGCTTAAACAGCGTCAAATAACCATACACTTTAACTTAACCATACCTAATATGGATAAGTGGGACCTGTCAACCTTTATAGCTGCCGCTAACCAGGATTTCCTGGAGACGGATTTTAACGAACGCGATCTTAATTTTTTATAACCCTATAACCAAACTGCATCATGGCAGACAAACATTACGATATCAACTATCTGCAAAACTCAAGGCGCTTACTGGTAAGCCTTAAAGAAGCATCATACACCTATTTTGAAAAAATAAACGACGGCACAATTGTAGACCTTGGCTGCGGTGCAGGCAAAGATGTTATTGAATTGGCTAAGGTTATAGGTAAAGGCGCCAAAGTTATTGGTGTTGACCACGACCCTGTGATGATAAACCAGGGTAACGAAGATTCAAAAGATATGGATAATGTAGACTTTATATTGTCTGAAGCGTATCCGCTACCGTTTGATGATGCAAGCATTGCCGGCCTGCGTACCGAGCGGGTAATACAGCACTTAAAAGAGCCGCAAAAAGTATCTGACGATATTTACAGGATATTAAAGCCGGGCAGCCCATTTGTTATTATTGAAACCGATTGGCACAGCCTTACTTTTTACACTCAATTTGTTGATGTACAGCAAAAAGTAAATGCTTATCTTACCAATGCCAAAATAAACAACGGCTTTGCAGCGCGTAAGCTTACCACCTATTTAACGCAAAGCAAGTTTACTGATATAAAATTTGAGATACATCCTTTTATATTAAGCACCTTAGACGACGCCAACCAGTATTTGTGGGTTGAAAAAATGGTGCAAGAGGCTGCAGAGGCCAATTACATTACCAACCAGGAGCATGCCCGGTTTATAGCCGAACTGCAACAGGCCGATAAGAATGGTTACTTTGCTTGCTCAATTAATTTGGTAGTGGCTTCATGTGTTAAATAGTTAAAAAATGGCCAGACATTTTTACAAGGTATTATTTTTTTTATTGCTAACCTTTTTAACTGTACAGGTTAAGGCCGATGCTATTATTAAACCAAATAATGGCCGTTTACTTATAGGTAAAGACATTTATGTTTTACAGGCTGCCGATAAAGAAGTATCGTTTAAAGACGCCCTTAAATCATTGGCTTTTAAAAAGTATGACAAAGATGTACCTAACCTGGGGCTTACCGCTTTTAGCACCTGGTTGCGTTTTACAGTAACCAACAAAACACAAAGCCCAAAACTTTTATTGGATGTTGCCTACCCCATATTGGACGAGGTAGAGCTATTTACGCCTGACACAAACGGCACTTTTCAAAGTATTTTAATGGGCGAAGTTAAGCCCTTTAAAGAACGTACTTATGATCACCCTGATTACATTTTTGACCTTAATATACCCGCCGACAGCAGCCAAACCTATTACCTGCGCGTAAAAAGCGCCGAGCAGCTGATACTGCCTATTTCAGTTAGTGAGCCTACAGATCTTTGGCAATCTTTAAACTATGAGAATGTGTTGTCGGGTTTGTTTATTGGGGCCATTATTATCATGTTCCTGTACAACTTGTTCATCTACTTTTCTGTCAGAGACAAGAGCTATTTGTATTACGTTATCTATGTTGGCTCTGTAGGCCTTACACAAATTGGCATTAAAGGCTTTACCTTTCAATACCTTTGGGGCAACTCGCCTGCTTTTGAGCTTAAAAGCGTCGTCATTTTTGCCTGCCTTGGCGCCATAGCTGCTTTGCTTTTCACAAAAGTGTTTTTAGATACACCACAACGCGCACGCCGTTTTGATAAGGTGCTTACAGGCGTTATAGTGTTGCTTTCAATTGCCTTAGGCTTAACGCTGATAGGTAAAATACAGGCTGGTTTCCAGCTAATGCAATTGGCAACAACACTATTTGCGTTTAGCCTGATCATTGTATCAGCCATAGTAATGCGCAGCGGATACCGGCCTGCCAGGTTTGTATTCCTGTCATGGTGCAGCTTATTGGTGGGCGCCATTATCTTTACGCTAAAAGACAACGGTGTACTGCCCTATAATATGTTTACCAGCTACTCTATGCAGGCTGCCTCTATTGTCGAAATGGCATTATTATCCTTCGGTTTGGCCGATAGGATAAATATCCTGAAACGCGAAAAAGAAGCATCGCAAGCCGAGGCCCTAAACATCGCCAAAGAAAACGAACGTATCATTCGCGAGCAAAACGTTATCCTTGAACAAAAAGTAAGCGAACGTACGCATGAGTTGAACGAATCGTTAGAAGATCTGAAGCAAACACAATCGCAATTGGTTGAGTCTGAGAAGATGGCTTCGCTGGGTCAGCTTACAGCCGGCATAGCGCACGAGATCAACAACCCTATCAACTTTGTAACATCAAACGTTAACCCGCTTAAACGCGATGTGGAAATGATACTGGATGCTATGAACACCATAGAGAAAGTGAGCCAGTCTGACATCAGCGCCGAAGAAAAACAGAAACAAATTGAAGACTACAAAGAGGAGATTGACTTTGACTACCTGGTGATGGAAATAAAACACCTGATAAAAGGTATTCATGAAGGCGCATCGCGTACGGCCGAGATTGTTAAGGGGCTTAAAATATTCTCAAGGCTTGACGAGGATGATCTGAAAAAGACAGATATTAATGAAGGCATTGAGTCGACATTGATCATTGCCAACAACCTTTTAAACGGAAAAGTAAAGGTAATTACCGAGTATGGCGGCCTGCCTTTGGTAGAGTGCTATGCGGGTAAGCTTAACCAGGTTTTCCTTAACATCCTTTCAAACGCTATATATGCTGTTGATAAGCAATTTGGCAACGAGCATGGTGGCGAAATTAAGATCACAACCGGTATTGAAGACAAGAATGTTGTTATAAAGATAGCTGATAATGGCACCGGCATGAGCGAAACCGCATTGAAGAAGGTGTTTGAGCCATTTTTCACTACCAAAGAAGTTGGCGAAGGTACAGGCTTGGGCATGAGCATTACTTACAACACCATTAAAAAGCATAACGGGCAGATATTAGTAACCTCAGAGCTGGGCAAAGGCACCGAGTTTATTTTGAAAATCCCGGTAATTTTTGACACAAAAGCTGCTTAAGCTTCGTATAAGGTAAACCATATCACAACAATAACCCTAATGCTAACTGCACATAAACTATTATAACCATGGCAGAAAAAATCAAAATTTTGTATATCGATGACGAGATGGATAATCTTGTCGGCTTTAAAGCTACTTTAAGGCTCGATTACCAGGTATTCACCGCGGTGAATATCCCCGGCGCCATGGAACATCTTGAAAAACATCCCGATATCCGCGTAATTTTTTGCGATCAGCGCATGCCGCTTAAAACCGGCGTCGAGTTTTTTGAGGATATCCGCAGTACCCATCCGCTGCCTATGCGTATTTTGCTGACAGCGTATACAGATATTGATTCGGTTATTGATGCTATTAACCGTGGTAACATTTTCAGGTTTGTTAAAAAGCCGTGGATAGAGGCCGAATTGGTGTCGGCTATTGAAGAGGCTAACAAGTTTTACCAGGCCAACTCTATGCTGTCCATTAAGAACGATGAACTGCAGCGCGCCTATAGTGAACTGGATAAGTTTGCTTATAGTGTTAGCCATGATATTCGCGGCCCGTTATCGGGCATATTAGGTGCCATAAACGTTGCCCGCGACATGCATGATATTGCCGAAATGAAGGAGATGCTTTTCCTGATGGAGAAATCATTAAAGAAACTGGATACCTATATCCTAAGCATGCATGATTATTACAGCCTGCAACGCGGCGAATTACACATTGGCGAGGTTGACTTTAAAAAGATGATAGATGAGTTTAAAGACATTTATAAGGTTTACGCAAATACAGCCAACATTGGCTTTAAAATAGACATTAACCAGCGCGAACCATTTAGAAGCGATACCGTACCACTTAAATTGGTGCTAAACAACCTTTTATCAAACGCGTTTAAATATCAAAACAAAAATACTGATGCTAAGCAGGTTGAGTTAAATATTGAAGTGCATAAAGGCGTTGCCACCATTACAGTGTCTGATACTGGTATAGGCATATTAGGCAACCACCTGGGCGAAATATTTAACTTGTTTTACCGTGCAAGCTCGCAAGAAGCCGGCTCTGGCTTTGGGCTTTATAATGTTAAAAGCGCGTTGCTTAAATTAAACGGACAGATAGAGGTTAACTCGGTTTTAAACAAAGGCACAACCTTTAAGGTAACCATCCCTACCAAATAAAGCCGGCGCATGGAATTGTCATTTATTATTATTGATGATACCGAGCTTGATCATTTCATTGCCCGAAAAATGATCACTAACGCTAACAGCGCCTTCAAGGTTAAAAGCTTTTTAGACGCCCAGCAGGCGCTTGACTATATTTTGGCTAACGAAATAGATGCCTCTATAAAAGTGATACTGGTTTTTCTGGACATTTACATGCCTTTAATGAATGGCTTTGAGTTTATAGAGGAGTTTGAAAAATTTGATCCGACAGTAAAAGACAAGTATTATATAGTAGCCCTTACCTCGTCAATAGAAGCGTCGGACGTTAACCGTATAAGCTCATACGAAGATGTGCAGGAAAAAATAACCAAACCTTTAATGGCCGATGATATCCGCGTACTGATAAACCGTATTGCCGAAAAATTTAACCTGAAAATAACTTAAGACAGCAGTTTTTGTCTCAATAAAAACTCCAGCTGATCATTTGAGGTTTCCAGCTTTTCGTTTTCTTCTTTAAGCTTTAGTTTTTCCAGATAAGCCTCATAAGCGCGGTTGATGGTGATATCCAGCTCGTCCTCGTTCCATGGTTTGGTAAGGTAATGGAAAATCTTGCCCTTGTTAATAGCCTCTACAACAGCGCCCATATCGGCATAGCCGGTAAGTAAAAGTCTGATAGGATCGGGAAATACAGGGATAACTTTCTCCAAAAACTCCACCCCTGTCATACCGGGCATGCGTTGGTCGGTAACAATAATATGTACCGGTTTTTCGGCAAGTATTTTTAAAGCTTCGTCGCCACTAATGGCAGTATATACCTGGTATTTTATACGGAATGCGGCTTTGAAAGAGAATAAATTATTCTCTTCATCATCAACATAGAGTATGGTTATTTTTTTATCGGCCATGGGGGTAGGTGATATTTTTTATAACGTACAAATATATAAACAAACACATTGCTTAAGTTGTTTAGACAAGCAATGTATTTATTTATTACAATTTAGTTATAAATATCCGAAAAAAAATACAACCTATTAGAATATTATTTTGCCGGTTGCCGTAACCAGCGACGCGATACGGACAGCGTCAAAGATGCGCTCTTCGGTAGTACCAAGCTTGATCAATGAATCTTCGTGGGCGTTTACGCACATCTCACAGCCATTCACAGCTGATATGGTTAAACTCATCAATTCAAAAAACTCTTTACCGGTTACAGGTTTCATCATTATTTGCATGCGTATGCGGGCAGGTATTTGGGTATATTTTTCCTTTTGGGTAAAGTGCCTGAAACGGTAAAATATATTGTTTGATGCCAGTAACGACGCGCAGGCTGCAGCTTCGGCAATATCAGCGCCGGTAGCGCCTTGCTCTGCAGCATACTTGGTATAGTAATTAGTAAGCGGCAGGTTATTATTGTTTACAGCAACGCTAAGGCCCAGCAAAGCACACTCTTTGGTGCTTAACTGCTCTGACGTTAAGGTGCTGGTAAAATTCAGTTTCAAATCGCGCAGATAGCGCGAGTCGCCTTGCTCTAATAGGGTAAGACTGGCGGTGCGGTAATCTGTTGCTAAGCCAATGCTTTGCAATAGCTCGTTTACGGTTTCTGTGCTTTCGCTCATGGTAGCTATGTAGTATTATTGTTAAATAAAAAATCCCCAGTTTTTAAGGCCGGGGATTCTCTGTATCAAATTAAACAGTTAATGTTTCCTGACCTTTTTCCCAGTTGCAAGGGCAAAGCTCGTCTGTTTGTAAACCGTCTAACACACGTAAAACTTCTTTAACGTTACGGCCAACGCTTAAATCGTTAACACACACCCAACGTACAATACCTGTAGGGTCGATGATGAAAGTAGCACGGTAAGCAATTTTTTCGTTTGGCTCTAAAATACCCAACTCTTCTGCCAATGATTTTGAAGTATCAGCCAACATCGGGAATTTCAAATCGCGCAGGTCATCATGGTGAGTTCTCCAGGCAGCGTGTACAAACTCAGAATCGGTAGAAGCACCGATCAAACGGGTTTCGCGATCGCGGAATTCGCCATAGTTTTTATTAAACTCAGCAATCTCTGTAGGGCAAACAAAAGTAAAATCTTTTGGCCACCAAAACATTACTGTCCAAACGTTATCGTCATTAACCAAATAGTCTGAAGTTAAGGTTTCAAACTCTTTACCTTTTTCTAAGCTTACTACAGCTGTTTTTTCAAATTTCGGAAACTGTTGTCCTATAGTTATCATATATCAGAAGTGTTTTTAAATTTTATGCTGCAAAGATACGGTATTTGCGTCGCTATAAATATCTCAATTTTAAATACGGTATAGTTTACCTCTATATCTTCCTCAAGATTTAATAGATAAGGCTTATCGGGTTTAGTCTATTTTAAAAATATCGGCTAAGCAGCTTTTCACGTAATCGCCTATCAATATATTTTAGCAAATAAAACATTCATCTATACAAAGCCTCACTTCACCGACACACTGACTTAACCGTCTGAATGTTTAACTTAATTTGAACTTAAGGCCGCAAATGCAGATATTGTGTAATTAATTTGACCAACCGGCTAATATCGCAAGCGTTTCAACGCCTGTTATACTTAAATAAAACTGGCAAAGATTAGTTTGGAAATATGTGCATGCAAGGTATTTTATCAATTATAAGAAGAATTTGCCTTACTAATTTGTTAATGATAAGCTTGATATTGGGCTTTAGCAGTAACAGTTACGCGCAGCCGTGCCCAACCGCTCCGACGGCATCTTTTACTTTTGCTAACGACACGTCAATTTGCCTGCTTAGAAATGTAGTTAAATTTACCAATACATCTACGCTAAACGGAGCGCCGATTACCAGCTGGCTATGGGATTTTGGAGATGGACAGACAGACAATACGCCTAACCCAACCCATACCTACAGAAGTTATGGCAAATTTAATGTTAAGTTAACAGTGGCAAGTAGTTCTTCATGTTCTTCAATATCACCCGTGCAAGAGGTAAGCACCCTTCCAACCATGCGCCCGGATTTTGATGTCGATGTTAATATTTGTCCCAATATACCTATAAGGGTTACAGACAGATCAACATCTGACCGGACTATAAAAACATGGACGGTAAACTATGGCGATGGCACTATCGAACCTTATATAAGTAACACCAATTGGACGCACACCTATAAAAAAACGGGCAGGTATACTATTACATTAAGTCTCAGATCTGCCGATGCGCAAGCATGTGTAAGCGATGTAGCACAAAGGCAGATAGAGGTAACCGCAGCTAGTTTTACTGTTTGCCAAAGCGAAGTAACACAGTTTACAGACCAAACAGACCCCACAGGTGTAAAAGGATTAACCTACAGCTGGGATTTTGACGACCCCGCAGGCTCAACGCTGACAAATCAAAACACATCGACACTTAAAAACCCTACGCATGTTTACACCATACCCGGCACCTATACGGCGCGGTTGATGGTGCGGTCGCCAAACGGTTGTGCCGATGCGGTGGGCACCCAAACCTTTACTATAGCCAGCACCCCTGTAGCCAACTTTGATATTGTAAATAAAACCAATTTGTGCGGACTTGATAGTGTAGCTTTTGTTGATAAGACCGATACTTTAACTGTGAGGCGGGTAGTTTGGTTTTTCGATGTAGTGAACCGGCCCAAAGACAGCGTTAATATTACCAGGTTTTTAAGGCGCACAGACAGAACCTATAAGCATTTGTACCCTATTAATTATACCGGGGCACCAATAACCTACAAGGCCAGGATGTTTGCCCGCCAACCAGCGCAAGCCTGCCCCGACCCTACGCTAACTATGGATGTAGTTATTTACCCTACCCCGGTAATATCGCTAAGAATAAACGGAACCGTGTTTGCCAGCCCATACGCCTTATGTACCGGGGCCAACGCTATAACACTGTCAGCAAATGGGAATGTACCCGGAACGGCAACTTTTACCGGCACAGGTATAGTTAACGGCAATACTTTTGACCCTACCGTATCGGGCGTGGGCAATTTTACTATAAACTGCGTTTACACCGGCAATAATACGCCATGCACAACTACCACTACTTTCAATATTATTGTTGGTTCGCCAGTGGTTACATTGCCGGCTTCAGTTGGTTTGTTAGAGGGTAAATCAATGCAGCTTAACCCCAATGTAACCGGCACGGGTACTAACCTTACTTTTTCATGGTCGCCAACCATAGGGGTTAGCGATGCTACGGTACGCAACCCGGTTTTTAGCCCTACTCAGGATACCCGTTACACACTCGAAGTTATTTCGGGCGGTGGCTGTAAAACATCGGCAACAGTAATGGTTAATGTGCTTAAAACACCGGTTATTCCTAATGCCTTTACCCCTAATAATGACGGCATTAACGACACCTGGAACATACAGTACTTAAGCACCTATGCCGGCGCTACAGTTGAAGTATTTAACCGCAATGGCAGCCGGGTATATTTCTCTAATGGATATTCAAAACCGTGGGATGGCACCACCAATGGATCGGCCTTACCGGTGGGAGTTTATTACTACGTTATCAATCCACGCAACGGTCGATTAGCTATAGCGGGCAGCCTAACCATTATTAAATAACATGTACAAGGTTAATATTATAACAGCAAAAATTAATTGAACATGCATCGCTCTAAGCTAACTGCCTTTATAATACATGCCGCGGGCTGGTTGATGTTCCTGGGCTTCCCATTGCTGTTTATGAACCGCACGCAGGATAGTGTAAGCAGCACTTATTTTGTTATATCGTCGCCCTACTACTGGCTGTTTTGTTTAACATATATTGTTATGTTTTACCTTAACGCCTGGTATTTGGTGCCAAAGTTTGTGTTTCGCAAAAAGTATTTTGCATACGGCATTATTGTGCTTTTATTGTCGGGCTCTGTTTATTATCTGCAACCTTTTGACAACCTTTTGCGCCATAACCTGCGCGAAGGCGCCAGCCCAACAGCGGCTACTAACGGATTGCAGATTGCCGATACTATTGTTGGCCCCAAAGCTAAAGACCTACCTTTTGGCCCATTGCCGCACCAGGACCTGCGCATGCAAGATCCCGACCTGAAAACAGAGAGCGGGGTGGTTATCATCCACCAATCGGGCAATATTGATATGGTGGGGCTATTTATTTTTATTGTGATAATAGGGCTTAGCATTGCTGTAAGTACCGTACAAAAATGGCAGCTAACAGAGCAGCGCATGGTAAAAGCCGAAGCCGAAAAAGCCAACGCCGAACTATCCTTTTTGAAGGCGCAGATAAACCCACATTTTTTATTTAACACACTTAATAACATCTACGCGCTATCTGTTACCGGTAGCGAGCATACGTCGGCCAGCATCATGAAGCTTTCAAACATTATGCGTTATGTTACTGATGAGGTGGAAGAAGATTTTGTATCGCTACAGCACGAGTGGGATTGTATTAACGATTACATAGACCTGCAACGCCTGCGCCTTGGCAAAAAAACCAAGCTCAATTTTGAGCTTAGCGGACCTATTGGTTATCAGCGTATAGCACCGCTAATATTAATGACTTTTATTGAAAACGTTTTCAAGTACGGCATTAGTAAGCATGAAGCCACCCGGATAGATATTAAGCTAATTGTCGACCCAAATAAACTGACCTTTTTCTGTCAGAATGATGTTGTAGACAACGGCGCCAAGTCAAACCGTACAGGCATCGGCATAAAAAATACGCGGCAAAGGCTTAACCATATTTACCCCGGCAAACACAAGCTGGATATAAATACCAACAACAACTTATTTACAGTAAACTTAGAAATTGACTGCTAATCCCCTACTGATATGCAATTAAAATGTGTAGCTATTGATGATGAACCACTGGCTTTAGAGATCATAAAAAAGTACATTTCGCAATTCCCCGCGCTGCAATTACTTCATACGTTTGAGGATGCGGTATCAGGTGCCGAGTTTCTAAAAAAGAATAAGGTAGACCTGCTTTTTATAGACATTAACATGCCCGATATTACAGGCGTTGACCTGGTGCGTGCTTTAGGCGATGATAAGCCGATGGTGATATTTACCACCGCTTATAAAAACTTTGCCTACGAAGGTTTTGAACTGCAGGCGCTTGACTATTTGCTTAAACCAATAGACCAAAAACGTTTTGCTGCCGCTGTTGAAAAAGCAGTGGAATATCAGAACTACAAAACCGGAGAAAGTAAAGATACCGACGAAAGTATTTATGTGCATTCAGAATATCGCACCATAAAAATACCGCTAAAGGATATTGAATACCTGGAAAGTATGCAAGATTATGTAAAGATATATACGCTTAACAACCCCAAACCTATACTTACCCTGCAAACCCTGAAATCGCTACTGGAAAAACTGCCCGAAAAACAATTCGCGCGGATACACCGCAGTTATGCCATATCGCTTAAACAAGTTAAATCTATCCATAACCGCAAAGTGCAGCTGCATTCTATTGAGCTGCCTGTTGGTAGTAGTTATGCCGATACAATAAAGGGGTGGTCGGCGTAGCCCTCTGCTTTGGAGAGGATTTAGAGAGGTCATTCATCGACAAATTTTCATTGTCTAACGACACATCGCCACGCATCGGTCTTAATAATCAGAATTTTAACAGTACCAATTAATTATTAAACTTTTGAGCGATGGAATTACCGGACAGACAAAAAAAGTATTGGTGCTTGATAAAGATAACCGCATAGCATCGGTAATTGATGAAATGTTATGGTACGGCGATTGGGACGTGTCGGTTACTTACGACCCAAACAATGTATTTGACAAAGCCAAAAGCTATCAGCCAGATTTAGTTATACTTGATTATTTTTTGCTGGATAATGATTGCGAACTAATTTGCCGGCATTTTAAAAACGATGCCTGGCTAAGCAATATACCGTTAATAGTGGTTACCGCTTTTAAAACCCGCAAAGCCAAAGCAGATAGCTTTAAGTGCGATGCCTTGTTTATAAAGCCCTTAGATATGGCAGTGCTGGCATCAAGGATGGATTACCTGATGGCATCTTAAAACAGAAGGAATTTAATAAAATAAGCGTCAAATAGGTACTTTTATATTTCTTGCCAATAGTTACTATAAGTAAATGCGAATAAAAAAAAACATAGCCACCAGCGAGAACGGGTTTATATTTAACCCAGCTACCGGCGATTCGTTTTCGGGCAATGCCATAGCGTCAGAGATTATACTGGCCATGAAAACCGGCACTACTGCCGAGCAGATAAAGCAGGGCCTGTTAGACAAATATGAAGTAAGCACAGACCAGCTTGACCGCGATTGGGAAGACTGGATAGTGCAACTGCGCGAAGCTAATTTATTAGAAAATTAATACATACGATATAGCTTAAACTTTTACATACCCCTCAAAGAAATGGTCATTGCAATAACAGGCTTAAATGCCAATGATAATCCCGGTCCCGGCGTTGCCGTAATAAGGGCATTGCGCGAAGAATTTGGTCATTCACTAACCGTTATCGGCTTAAGCTATGAGTCGTTAGAGCCTGGTATATACCTTGATCAGGTAGTTGACAAAACCTACCAGATACCTTACCCCACCGCTGGCACATCAGCATTAAAAGATCGTATTGAATACATCCATGAGCACGAGGGGCTGGATATGATCATCCCTAACTACGATGCCGAGCTGTATAATTTTATCAAAATAGCGCCCTGGCTAAAATCAATGGAGATAAAAACCTTTTTGCCAAGCCATGAGCAATTGGCTGCCCGCGACAAGGTAAACCTGTATGACTTTGGTAAAGAATATGGCTTTAAAGTACCTGCCGACATGATGGTTAACAACCTGCATGATCTGTCGAAAGCTGCCGGGGAGTTAGGTTATCCGTTGGTTGTAAAAGGCAAATACTATGAGGCTTATGTAAATCACACGGCAGATGTGGCTCAAAAATCATTTCACCTGTTAAGTGCCAAATGGGGGCTGCCTGTTATAGCACAACAGTTTATAAAAGGTACAGAGATAAATATTGCCGGCCTTGGCGACGGTAAGGGCAACACCATTAGCGTTATACCTATGCGCAAGTTGTATATTACAGATAAAGGCAAGGCCTGGGCCGGTATCACCATAGAAAATGATAAACTGATAAAGCTGGCACAACAATTTGTTAAAGCCACCAAATGGAAAGGCGGCTTTGAGCTGGAAATTATGTGCGATGCTGATGGCGAATTTTATATTATGGAGATAAATCCGCGCTTTCCGGCATGGATCTATCTAACTGCCGGTGCCGGCCAAAACCAGCCTGCCGCCTTAGTTAAAATGGCCCTGGGCGAGCACGTAGAACCCTTTACTGAATATACCGTTGGTAAAATGTTTATCCGCTATAGTTGGGACCAGGTGGTTGACATTGCCGATTTTCAGCAATTTTCGGCCTTTGGCGAATTGTCTGTAGCAAAAGTTAATTTGTAAGCCGGTGCAAAAGTTAAAATACGAAAGGCCGTTCATCAAGAAGCTTAATGCCGGCCTGATGAATAAATTTGGCACCCGCACAGAAACCCAACCGGTAACAAGCATTGATGGTGTGCCGGTAAAAAAACTGGCAGAACAGTATGGCTCGCCGCTATTTGTATTGTCAGAGCGGCAGATACGCCGCAATACCCGTGCTGCCGTTAGGGCTTTTAAAACCCGTTACCCAAGCGTGCAATTTGCCTGGAGTTATAAAACCAACTATCTAAACGCGGTTTGCAATATCTTTCATCAGGAAGGTAGCTGGGCCGAGGTAGTGTCTGGGGTTGAATACCGCAAAGCTTTAGGCAATAATGTACCGGGAAACCAAATCATTTTCAACGGCCCTGGCAAGCAAAAAGCCGATCTGGAACTGGCCATTGCTAACGACTCGCTCATTCATATCGATCATTTCGACGAGCTTTATACACTGTTTGAAATTTGCAATACTGCTACCAAAAAACCGCGCGTTGCCATCCGTGTAAATATGGATACAGGCATTTACCCGGTGTGGGATAGGTTTGGATTTAATTTTGAAAATGAGGAAGCCTGGAGCGCTATCACAAAAATTGTATCGTCGGGCAAAATGCAGCTGGTTGGTTTGCATTGCCATATTGGTACGTTTATGTTATCAACGTCAGCCTATAGCGTTGCCGCTACCAAAATGTGCAGCATGGTAATGCGCTGCCGCAACCAGTTAAATAATCCGCTTGAATATCTGGATATGGGTGGTGGCCTGCCATCAACCAATACCTTAAAAGGCGCTTACCTGCCTGGTGTTGATACAGTGCCATCTGTTGATGATTTTGCCGAAGCCATAACCACAGCCATTTTAGATTACGGCTTTAAGCAGGATGAATTGCCAACCCTGATCATGGAATGCGGACGCGTGTTAATTGACGATGCCGGCTACCTGATAGGCAGCGTATTGGCAAACAAACGTTTAAGCGATGGCCGCCGTGCCACTATTCTGGATTTTGGCGTTAATACCCTGTTTACCTCGTTTTGGTATGACCACCAGATAAGCCCTGCGCAGGAATTTACCCAGCATACCGAAAACATGATATTGTACGGCCCGCTGTGCATGAATATTGATGTAGTGCGCGAAAGCATTAACCTGCCCCTGCTAAACCCCGGCGACAACCTGGTGGTGCATAAAGTTGGCGCCTATAACATGACGCAATGGATGCAGTTTATCATGAGTCGCCCGGCTATTGTGTTAATTGACGAGCAGCAGCAAGTGCACGTGGTACGCCAGGCAGAAACTTTAGAATACATGGAGCAACCCGAGCAAATACCGGCCCATTTAACTGTAAATAAGTGAATAAAACCCTACAGCATACCGCCGCGGCAATTATAAACAGCTATGCCATTTTGTTCTTTTCGCAAAACAAGGTGTTGGGTGTGCTATTGCTGATGGTATCTTTTTTAAACCCTTTAGCCGGTGCAACCGGGCTGGGTTGCGTGCTGCTTTCTATAGCTATAGTATCAGTTATGGGGTACGACAAAGAGAGTATCCGCATAGGTTTTTATAGTTTTAACCCGCTGTTACTGGGTATTGGCTTCGGTACGTTTTATACGGTAAACACCGCCTTTTTCGCCTGGATAATTGTTGCCTGTATGATAGCTACCATGCTTAGTGTAACCCTGGCCAATACTATGGCTAAACGGGGCTTACCCATGCTATCTATGCCATTTGTAATTACTTTTTGGTTATTGCTGCTGGCGGTAAACAGCATTTACCACATGGGGCTTGAACAACGCAACAGCGCGGTATTGAACGAAATAAATAACCTTGGCGAAGGCAGCGCTTACATACCACCGGGGATACTGAGTTTTATACAATTGCCTAAATATATCGCCTTATTCTTTAGGGCCCTAAGCGCCATATTATTTCAAAACAGCGTCTTATCCGGCATGGTTATTAGCGTTGGGTTATTGATCCACTCGCGAATAAACTTTAGCTTGTTGGTGTTTGCATTTATTAGTGCCTGCCTGTTTAATAACTATACCAATACCTATGCCGACGGTATAAGCTATTACCATTTAGGCAGTAATTTGGTGATGGCAGCCGGCGCTATCGGCAGCTTTTTCCTGATTCCGTCTGCGCGATCATACGTATGGGCTTTGGTGAGCATCCCGGTTTCTTTTTTGTTGATCAACGGGTTATCGAGAATTTTTGGGGTGTATGATCTGCCGGTATTGTCGTTGCCGTTTTGTGTGGTGACATTATTATTTCTAAGCTTTTTCAGGTTACGAATAAACGCCGGTAAACTACAGCTTACCCCGCTGCAACATTATTCGCCAGAGCGTAACCTGTATCAATATTTAAATGGTAAAGAACGCCTGGCCGATTTGAGTTATTTCAACTTTAACCTGCCATTTATGGGCGCGTGGACGGTATCGCAAGGCTATGATGGCGACATCACTCATAAAGCGGGGTGGGGTAAGGCGCTTGATTTTGTAATAAAGGACGAAGAGCAGCAAACCTATAAATATCCCGGCACCCGTGCAGAGCATTTTTACTGCTACAACAAGCCTGTTTTAGCCTGCGGCGATGGTGTGATTGAAGAGGTAGTCAACCACGTTGAAGACAATACCATAGGCGAAGTAAATACCGTAGAAAACTGGGGCAATAGTGTAGTGATAAAACACTTAAATGGCTTATACAGCAAGGTATCGCACTTAAAAAAAACCTCTGTAAAAGTTAAACCCGGCGACACAGTTAAGCAAGGCGACGTACTGGGCCTATGCGGCAATTCGGGCCGGTCGCCAGAGCCGCATTTGCATTTCCAGGTGCAAACTACACCATACATAGGTTCAAAAACGCTGGCTTATCCGTTTGCATATTATGTCGACCAAAGCGATACGCATAACAAACTGCGTAGCTTTAAAACCCCTGCAGAAGGCACCGCTTTACGATCATTAGATATAAATCCAACACTTAAACAGGCCTTTAAACTGCAGCCGGGTTACATGGCAACTATAACGGCTGAAGGGTATAACCCAGAGTATTTCGAAGTATTTACGGATGCGCTAAATCAGACTTACATCTACAGCAAAACCACCGGAGCGATAGCTTATTTTGTGAACAATGGTACTGCCTTTTATTTCACCAGTTTTTATGGCGATAAGCAGTCATTACTGTATTACTTCTATTTAGCCGCCTACAAGGTAATTTTCACTGCCGATGCAGGTATTACTGTTACAGATAGCTATCCGCTGCAACTGGCTAAAAACAGGCCGGTACTTTGGCTGCAAGATCTACTGGCGCCGTTCTTCCAATTCATCAGCCTAAAATATAGCAGCTTTGCATCTGTAAAAGGGCAAAACGTGGTAATACATGCGGCGCAGCAACGCCAGGTTTTAAGCAATATTAAGCCTACCATGGGTGCCTCTGTACAATTAGCGCATGGCAGCATACTGGCTTTTACGCTAACAATTAATAACACCAAAGTTGAAGCACAATGGAAAACAGAAAATACGCACTGATATTTCTTTTTCTGTTGATGGCCGCAGGCAGCCGCGCGCAAAGCATTACCAGCTTTGAACAGGCCGATAGTGTAAGCAATGCGCAATACCTTGCCGGCAACTGGGCACAGCTTATCCAAACCGGTAAATACGCTATCGCCGCCGGGTATGATTCGCCCGCTCTTAGGCAGCGCCTGGGCTACGCCCAAATGCTTAGCGGCAATTATTCAAAAGCTATAAAAGAGTATAAAACCGCTTTAAAAAACGATAGCTACAATACTACAGCACGTTATTATACTTATTTGTGTCATCAATATTTAAACCACGACGCGGGTGCATCATACCACGCCGCTTATCTGGATACCAGCCAGCGCAAGGCCGAAGGCATTCACGCTTTTGGCTTGATAAACGCAGGGATAGAAAGCAGCGCTAAGTTTAATGATAATGTTTACAGGCAAACAGCCAATTATAGCCGCGTATATTTATCAAACCGTTTAGGCTGGCGCTTGCAATTAACACAGTCGGTAGCTTATTTTAATCAGTATTTTTTAAATAGTTACCTACAGCAGGCGCCCGGTTCGGGTTTGGTAACGGTAGCCAATACTACCAATCAACAGATAGAGTATTATGCTAAACTAAGCTATAGCGTTACAGATAATTTGCAATTACTGGGCGCCTACCATTACCTAAATTCAAACTATCTGAATGCCGCCTACAACAACCAAATTGGCTTTGGCGGCTTAAGGTACAACGGCACCCATTTTGCTTTACAGGGCGATGTTAATATTGGCTATATGATAGGCGAACATCTTAACCAATATAATGCTACCTTAATGCTTTACCCAATGGGTAATTTGGATTTTTACACCGTTAGCCGGGTTTCTTACTTACAACAGGGAGGTATGGGCAGAGGTATATTCTCACAAAGCTTGGGTTATAAACTGGCAGAAAATATCTGGGCAGAAACATCGGGCAATTTTGGCAACTTGAATAACTATAATGATACCGACGGATTGTATATTTATAATGCCATTGACCCAAGTAAACTGAAACTTGGACAAACATTTTTTTTTCAGTTGGGCCGGCACGCGCAATTACAGCTAAATTATACCTACGAGAAAAAAGACGACGAAATACATACGTTAACATATAACCAACATTCTATTACAGCAGGATTATCATGGAAATTTTGAAACGCACCGGCTTTATCCTTTTACTGATACTGGCCTCCCCTCGGTTGCAAGCGCAAACTAGTACCGTGCTGCAAAAAGCTTTTAAAAACAGTTACACCGATGAGAATAATAAAAACTATACCGCCGCTATTAATGATATTACGCCCTATTATTCTGAGGGCAGCTATGAGTTAAATATCAGGCTGGGATGGTTACATTATTTAAACAAAAACTACAACGCGTCGCAAAATTATTATGCACGTGCGGTGGCGGTAAGGCCAGGCAGCATTGAGGCTAAGTTTGGCTACATTAAACCCCTGTCATACCTGCAAAGCTGGGACAAGGTTATAGAGCAGTATAACGCTATCATAAAAATAGACCCGCAAAATACGCAGGCTAATTATTGGCTGGGTGTTATCCATTACAACCGCAAACAGTATGACAATGCTATACGCTGTTTTAAAGTAGTAATTAGTTTATATCCATTTGATTATGACGGCAACCACATGCTGGCCTGGGCAAGCCTGCTAAGCGGCCGTAAAGCCGAGGCGCAAACTTATTTTAGTAAAGCTTTGCTGATAAAGCCTGACGATAGCTCAAGCCTTGACGGGCTTAACAAATCGAAATAATACAATCCATTCATCGATACATAATTAGCATTGGCCGATACTTGAAATATCGGCTTTTTTGTTTATCGATTTATAAGTCAATTTCATCGATATATAGTCGGTGAGTGCTAAGCGTCGTTCTACATTTGGTTCATCATTAAATTGTTAACCACTAAACGTTATGAACATGAGAACGACAAAATTAACCCTACCCCTAATGCTTGCCTTTGTGGTAAGCGTGTTTACTGCCTGCCAGAAAAATAACGTTACCCCAGCCGATACTGAAGATACCTCGACCCCGGTTGGCGTTATTGCTGTCACTACCACCACATCGTTAGCCGGCTCAACCAGCGGCACCACTAAAGACAGTGTTTACCTGGTAAACTGCTTTGGTAAGGGCGCTAAAAAAGACAGCATAGCATTTAGCAGTTTGCCTGCCGCCATTGGCACTTATTTAGCAGCACATTACGACGGCTATACCATAGCAAAATCACTAAAAATTACCGATGCCTCAGGTGTAGTTGTCAACTACATTGTAGTAATTAATTATAACGGTAGCCCTGTAGGCGTAAAGTTTGCAGCCGACGGTACATTTGTAGCCGTATTGGAGCAACGCGCCGGTGCCGACCTGAAAAAGAAAGGCCCGGGTTTTCATCCTGGGGGCCCATTTGGCAACCGTAACGGGCAGCACCCTGACACCATTGCACTATCGGCCATACCAACCGCGGTAAAAACTTTCTTTACTACCACTTACCCCACAGACACCTTGCTGCACGCTGCTGTAACGCCTGATAAAAGCTATATCCTGATCAGCAAAAACCAAAGTCTGTTTGCCACCGGTATTACAGAGGCGGGTAAACTCATCAAACGTGTGCAGATAGATCCGCGCCCGGCCAAACATACCGCTGTGGCACAGGCAAGCTTACCGGCTGCTATCAGCACTTATTTAACGGCTACTTACCCGGGCTATGTGTTTGGCAAAGCGTTTTCGGCAACTAATAAAGCTGGTGTGTTAGAGTACTCGGTATTCATCACATCAAACAATACAAAATTTGTGGTACGTTTTGATGCCGCAGGCGTATTCATTAAAGCAATTGCCTTAAGATAGTTTTTAGCCGACCCCCTATATATATAAGTGAAGCCCGTCCCCACAGTTGTGGGGCGGGCTTTTTTGTTAATAAGAGATGTTATTTCGATGTAGCCGGTCTGGCTTGGGCGAGGGGCGACAGAGAAATCTTATACGTTATGTATAGCTAGCCTTTATTGTATAAGATTTCTCACTCGTACCTCGTTTCGAAATGACAGCTTCGGGAACTGTTACTATTTATGCAGCTTAGTGGTTGGTTCGTAAGTAATGGTATAACCCGCTTTCTCGTCGGTTTGCTCGCGGCCGGTTTTGCTGTTAAACTTCAAAGGTTTTTGCGCCAGGGTTTCGCCTTTTAGCAAAAAGTTTACGGCTATGGTGTCTTTCATCCCCTCTTGCATAAAGCTCCAGTTAGCACGTACAGTGTCGTTCTTTATGGTGCCTTCAAGCGTACCTTTGCGGCTGTCTTTTTCATATGGCAGCCAGTTTAGGTGGCCGGTTACCTTATCGCCTTTTACCATCAGTTCAACAGCGGTGCTGTCTTTTCCCATGGTATGCAAAAAACAAACCGAGTAAACTTCGGCGGTGTCCCGGCCATCGGCAAACACGGTATCTTTGGTAATGGTTGTGGTAGTGTCTGTAACTTCTGTTTTGGTTGATGATGTGCAGGCGGCTAAAAATAGCGATGCGATGCAGCCCAATGCTATGTATTTCATAAAGCTATAAACTTAATTGCAGCGTAAAAGTTTGCCGTGCAACGCCGTAAATTACTTAAACACTTGTATTTTTTTATACGTTTGTATTGATGGAACACGTGTTGGATAACCCTGCATTTAACGCCTTAAGCACCGGCAACGCTAAACTGGCCAATGGCACAGCGCAGGTAAAGTATTTTCATAAAGAAGTATCGCCCTTTATTGGTTTTGACGAAAATACCGATCAACACTTTCAACTGCTGTACAATCAAATCCCTCACGACTGGCCGGTTGGCTTTATATCGCCCACGCCAAGAGATATACCTCAACCCTGGAAAATCATATTTTACGCGCCCTGTTACCAGATGGTTTACAAGGGAGATGTGAAGGCAATTGACGAACGCATTTTGGTTGAGTTAACTGCCCGGCACATCCCCCAAATGATAGCCCTCACCAAATTAACCAACCCCGGCCCGTTTAAACAACGTACAATTGAGTTTGGCCATTACCGCGGCATATTTGACGGCGATAACCTTGTAGCCATGGCCGGCCAACGCATGAACCCGCTACCATACGCCGAAATAAGCGCCGTATGCACTCACACCGATCATACCGGTAAGGGCTACGCCAAACAACTGATGCAACAACAAATAAACCGCATTATCAGCGAAGGCAACACCCCGTTTTTACATGTACGTTGCGATAACCCGCATGCTACCCGCATTTATGAAAGTATGGGGTTTGAGATAAGGCGGGAGATGCATTTCTATATAATAGGGCAGTAATATTCCAACCTGTCATTTCGAAACGAGGAACGAGTGAGAAATCTTATAGAAGCGATCGGCGATTGCTATGTTGTATAAGATTTCTCCCTACGGTTCGAAATGACATGGTGGTACTAATTATCTTACCAACCAATACTCACATTTTTCCCCGCCCGTTGAAGCGTCTACGCTTAAACGCATAATAATTAGGAGCGTCTACGCTCCATGCTACGTGAGCGTGGACGCTCACAATTGTATTCGGTAAAGCGTGGACGCTTTACCGGGCATCAGGTTTTAAGGTTTGACAACTTTTAAAAAGTTGTCAAACCTGTTTATGCACTACCACCCAATACTCACATTCACCCCATCAGGGCTGTTCTCAAAGCCAAGGTAAAGTGTGTTCGACGATTTTTCCCATGATGATTTCACATCGGTAACTACCACGCCTTTGCTATCCGTCACTGTTATTTTCTTAGCTTCGGCGGGTAACAATATGCGCATAGCGTTCAGCGTATTTGCAGGGCTTTTTGACAGGAAGTTGAACTGGTTGCCCTGTACCTTCTCGTCATACTCACGCGATGCAGAAGCCAGCACCTGTGGCCTGGTTTTATTGGCTACTCTTTTCAGATCAACTAAATAAGCCTGCTCGCCAGGGTTAACCACCTTCTCAGCCAATACCGGCAGGGTTGGGTCAAACAGGTCTATCACCGGCCCTTTTATGGTGTAGGGTTTGGTGTCTTCGTTCTCGTTAAGTACAGCAGCTATGGTGTACATGCCGCGCTCTAAATACAGGTTGTTTTTAATGGTAAGCTTACCGGCTTTTGCATCGGTTTCAAAAGCTTGCTTTACGGTGCTTAGGTAGGTGCCATCGTTAGCGGCCTTCATCACAAAATCTTTAGGGTTTTCGCGGATGATGTGTACCGCGCCCTGGCCAATCTTAAACTTTTGATTGCCGCCGGTTGGGTTTACACCTAACAGCTTAAACAAATGTTCAGACGGAGCCTTGAAACTATTGCCCTTGGTGTTCCACCATTCTAAAACGCTTTGGTACGGGTCATCGTCTTTACCGGCGTAGATAAGCACACCGCCTTTTTTAACCCAGGCCGCCAGTTGCTCATTCTCTGTGGCCGAGTTTGGTTTCATGTTAGAATAGCTCATCACCAACACCTTAATGTCTTTTAGCGTAGCGGCATAGCCTAAGTTCTCCATGTGTACGGTTTGCACCGGGATACCACGTTTAACCAGCGGCAATGTCTGCCCGTAGAAGATAGAAAACTGCGGATCTTCAAACCCGTTATGCGTAGGGAAACGCTGAAACATCAGCGAGTTACCCATTAGCACCCCGATGCTGTTAACACCCGTTACTTTATTAGTTGATGCAGGGATCTTATTTAGCGAATTAACCATTACCTGCATCTGGGTTGAGTAGTACTTAGGGATATATACGCTCGAGTCGCTATTAGCTAAACGATACTTGCCTGTATAAATACGCTCGGGCCATGGCATCACCTCATAGTCGGCCACCATTGGGTACAGCAATTTAGCGCTAAAGGTAGCCTGGTAATTGCGTTTGTAATCGGCCCAGTCGCGGTGCGCATCTTCAATAGGGTCTGTTAAAAAGAAAAGCTTGCGTTTGGTAGGGGCGGTCATTGATACCATAGAACCATATTCCAGGAAAGCGTTCTCAAAAACACGCTCCTTTTGCTGCCCGTTAAAATAGGTCGCTTCGCGCGATGTTCCTGTCCACACCTGTGCTATATAGCCGTCAATACTTGGTAACGATGCCAAACTAGCCTCGGGGCTAACAATGCGCCACGACGAATAATTAACCAATGAGTGGGTAGGGATATAAACCTTAACAGCGGTGCCCTTGCTTTTGGCATATTCCTTAGCATATTCAGACACCTGCTTAATACAGTTATAATAAAGCTGATATTTCAGTTTGCTTGACAGGTAGGTATTCTCGGCACTTTCGTGCTGTGGTTTCCAGGCAAAGCCGTAAAATTTTTGCCATTCCTGCTTAAAAGGCTCGCTGTAGCCGCCGCGTGCCCAAAACTCTGGCTCTTCTAAAAATATCTCTTTAATGCCAACGTCAACCACGCGTTTCATTACACTTTTCATGTAGTCAATAAATGCTTGTGTAGGTACCACATATGGCACATTAACGCCGTGCATAATGGGTTTGCCGTTACGCTCTACCTGCGCTAGGTCCAGGTGGTTCTTACCGTCAAACTTACCGGTAAAGAAATCGGCATAGCTGCCCCAGGCAATACCGGTCATGAAAGCGGTTTGGTATCCGTGGTCGCGCCATGATTGTACGCGTTGCTCAAAGGTCATTCCGCGCGAGTCATTTGGGCCATAAACTATGGCCACGTCGCTTCGCACATCAATTTCCTTGCGCCATGGGCTTCCGGTTTGGAAAGTGGTTTTTTGCAACGGCTCTTTAACCTGTGCTACCGACGCCAATGAAGCAGCCACAAGGCCGCATAGTAGTAAACCTTTTTTCATGTATGAATTATTTAAGGGACACAGATCTGCAAATGGCTTATCGCGCAGCAAATCAATATCCGGTTTAGCTTTAGGTGGTTTATAATTTTTCAGCAGCAATTTAGTAAATTTTATGCAGGGTGCTGATTGTGATTTGATTGTTACAGATGAGGAAAGATGGAAAGCATGGTGGCGAGGACTCACCCTCTCTTCGACTTCGTCGGAAAGAGGGCTGACTTGACTTTATATTAAACTCATCAAACCCTATTTTGCGCAGCAAGAGATGGTGAACGAGCGTAGCGATGTTCGGGTGAGCTATCGCCAATATAGGCGCTATGCTTTCTTTAGCACTACAAATACCGATGATCCGAATGGAAAGTTAACCGTCCTAAACAACCAATTTTCAAAAAGCTGAACTTGCAGCAACAACCAGTTTATTCCGAAGGGAAATAGCACCTGATCAGA
The DNA here is from genome assembly GCA_040386815.1 of Bacteroidota bacterium. GTDB lineage: Bacteria > Bacteroidota > Bacteroidia > Sphingobacteriales > Sphingobacteriaceae > Mucilaginibacter. The sequence continues at coordinate 28,742 of JAZKET010000068.1, forward strand.
TGTCGATGCGCCATCAGCCCTGGCCTTACCTGTTAATCTTTTTATCAGCTTAAATAATAATATTAACGGCGATAGCAGGAAAACGCGGTAGCTTAGTTTTAGAATAGTTGCGTTGTCTTTTATAAATAACTCTTTAAACTGCTCGCGGTTGAAACGCAGTTTAATATTAGCCACATCATCATGCTGCGACCGGAAAAGCTCAAGCGCCGCAGTATGCGCTATCAATAGGCCGCCGGGTTTAAGCACGCGATACATCTCTGATACTGCCTTCAAGTTATCTTCGGCAGTTAGTGATCCTACCACATCCATGCAGGTAACAACGTCAAAGCTGGCATTGGGCCATTGTATGTTGGTTATATCGCCTTTTTGCACCTGGTTCAATCCTCGTTTTTGGCAAAAAGCTATGGCATGGTCAGAGTAGTCGAAACCTTCAACCTTAAAACCCAGCGAGCTAATAAAAGCCATATTTTTGCCTGTCCCGCATCCTGCATCAAGCACCACGCCGCCTGCAGGGGCGTATTTACCCAGGTAATGTTTTAAAACCGACCGCAAACCAACATACCACCAAAGCTCATTTTCTGTGCTAAACATGGTTGCATACTCTGATGTATACATCAGGCTGTTCATATAAACGCGGGGGTTACGGTTACAAACGCGGCTATGGTTATACCTAAAAACAACAGGTTAATTATCAGAAACAGTTGTTTAAGATGATTGCTGCTTAGCGCGACAGCTATAAATAAAGGCAGTACACCCAGCATATAGCGGGTGGTGCCGTAAACTATCTCATTACTGGTTGACAACAGAAAGTAAAACAAGGTAAACAAGGTGTACGACAGCGGTAGCTTACGGTATTGCAGCAACACAATGCCCAATATCATTAACCAAAACATAATGTTTACTAACGACGAGCCGGTAAGCTTTACCGTAAACAAATTTACAATGCCCTGTAGTGGATACGTTTGCGTACTACCCCATGCATGCTGAATTTTAATAAACGCCAACGGCTCTGCGCAAGTAGCGTTTAAATAAACCATTAATGCCACCATAGGCAAAATGGCTATTAAAAACGCGGGGATAAATTTATACCAGGTGCGCAAATGCAAAGCCAATATCTCTATTCCCGGTATAATAAACAGCAGGCAACCCTGTATGCGCGTCACTGATGCAAGGCCTGCAATAATTAGCGCCCACCCGTATTTTTGCTGATGGGTAAGGTAAAACACCAGCCCTGTCAGCAAAATAAACAAACCCTCTGTATAAACTATACTTAAATAAAAACTACCGGTACAGGTAAGCATTAGGGTTACTATTTCAAGGCCCGATGAGAATTTCTTTTGCGCCAGTTTATAAATAAAAAACAGGCCAAGCAGGGTACATAAGTTTGATATAGCTATCCCGGTATAAAACAGATTGCCCCCAAACAGCCACGCAAATGCCCTTAGCAAAATTGGGTAAAGTGGCATGTAGCCCCAGGTTTCTTGCTTATCGTCGGTAAATTGTCGATTGGGGTAGCCTTCTGCCGCCAGCCTTTGATACCATTGCGAGTCGAAATTATCCCACACATTTTTGATATTACTGCTTTGAGCTATTGTTTTTTGCTGATAAATTTCACCTCGTTGAGGTAAAATGGCATAGCATATCATGCCTATTAAAACAATAAGCAACCGGGTTTCTATAAATCGTAACGATCCAAGTAAAAGATCTTTTTTTATGCTTGTATTGCTCATTTACCCAAACCACTTTTAAACTCCTTCAGAAGTTTAAATTCGTCTTTAAATGTTTTCAAGATGTTGGCTGTCGTAAAAAAAGCCGACTGTCCATAAATACGATTGTAATGGCTTACGCCCACCTGGCTAAACTTAGCATTTTTTTGCTGCAATTTTTTAATAAGCTCAACCGTAATGGCGCCGCTGGTGCATGCAAGGTTTAAAGAGCGTACCATATCGCCGCGCATTAACCTAAAATCGCAGTCGATATCTCTTATCGGGGTGCTAAATATAAGCTTAAGTGCTAATGAATATGATGAACCAACCGCTTTGCGTACAACATTGTCTGACCGTGAAAGCTTATAGCCGTTTACAACGTCGCTGCTGTCTTTTAACAGCCACATTGATTTCAAATCGTCCAGGTGATATTGTGCATCACCATCGGTATAAAACACCCAATTTTTAGTGGTGTGGTTAATGCCAGATATTAATGCACCGCCATACCCACGGTTGTGCTCATGACTAATTATTTTGAGACTGGGATGTTTAGACCGGAGTTTTTGTAAGACTTGAAGAGTGTGGTCTGCACTGCCATCATTGACAGCTATCACTTCCAGGTCAGAAGCTAACTCGCCGCCATACTTGTACGCCGAGTCGACCATAAATTCCACGGTTCCGGCGTCGTTATAAAACGGCATAAAAATACTAAGACTATCACTCATAATTAATGCACGACAAACGCCGTGAGGGGCCATTAATGTTTTTAATCAATAAGATACAATGATAGTAAAAATTAAGTAATTCTTAAATTACTAACACTTCTACTTTAAGTAAGGCTAACGGGTAATGTTAAACCCTAACTTGGTTAAACCACCTTTAACATTGCGGTTAGCCATGAAAAGTTTCCAGAGTAAGCCAGTGCGGTAATTTTCAATCATAACGATGATTGGGCCCTGATCAATTGCCAGATATGACTTTGCATACCAATTATGCTGCTCGCTAAAGGCATCAACAAAGCCATACTCGCCCCATATCTGCGAGCCAAGATCTTCGTAAAAATGTCTGAGCGCCTGCATTGAATATTGTGGTGTATAAGGAAAAGCAGATAAAGCCGCGGTGGGCGTTATCACCCCTAAATCTTCTGTTGGCGAGTGGCCCGCATAGCCTTTCCAGCTATCACTTGCGGTAAGGCCCCAGCTATTGGCGCCATAGCCCTTGTATTGCTTTGGGTTTTCTATACAGTATTGACGGTTGATAAGCGTATGGCTGGTGGCTTGCTGCCAATAATCTGCATAATTATCTTTCAGCCCTTTTGGGTTAAGCCCCATGAAAGAGTATTGGGTCCAGAATAACGACCCACCATAGTCGGGCCCCAGCGGCAGTTTGATATTGCCGTAATAGGTTTTACCATTGATGAAAGTTTTACTGCTTGTCCAGCCTTCGGTATAAACCTCTGTTTTAATAGGGTGCGTTGGCGATGATGCTGCCATGATGTAGGTTATCAAACATTCATTCCAACCACGTATGGGCAGGTTCATGTCCCAGGCGTAGTTAGGGCTCCAATGCCAATACAGTATATTTTGTTCACGGGTAAACCAGTCCCACTCAACTGCATCCCATAAGGTTTTTATTTTGGTGCGGATATCTTTTTCTATCGGGTTATTGCCTTTGAAATATTCCTGGGCGGTTAGCAGGCCGACAAACAGGTATGATGTTTCAACAATATCAGCCCCGTCATCCTTTTTACTGAAAGGGATAACCTTCCCTGTCTCTCCATTTAGCCAATGCGGGTAAACACCATGAAATTTGTCAGATTTTTCTAGAAATTTCACGATTTTTAAGGTTTGTGCAGCCGCTTCTTTACGGGCAATAAACTTACGTTCGGACGCTACGATCATGGCCATTAACCCAAACCCGGTGCCGCCGGTGGTTACAATGTTATTGCCAAAGTTGGCGCTGGTGTTACTCCGTTCGCGCGCCAAACCGCTTACCGGGTGCGCCATATCCCAAAAATACCGGAAGGTTTGCTTTTGTACCAGGGTTAACAGCTGGCTGTCGGTAAGGCCTTTCTTTATAGTCAGATCGGCTGCTATGGGTGTAACTGCTTGTGCGCTGGCGGTATTATTAACGCCCAGCAGCATTATAACACAAAAAATACAAAATAAATTCTTCATTGGTGGATATAATTGGCTTATAACGACCGCTAAAATAGGGATTTATGCAGTATAATTAGCAAGCTATTAACGCCTGTCGGTGAGGACCCATTTGCCCATTGTTTCTCTCGGGCAGCCTCTCTCTGCTGCGCGAAAGAGGGGTGAAAAAGTTTAAGACAAAATATATATCCATAACCCCGCCCTCTTTACCCCTTGCGGAAGAGAGGGCGGTCAAGCGTAGCGTCGACCGGGTGAGTTGTCTTCGCCATATCGCCAACATGCTATATCAAATCCAACCCTGCGAAATTCTTATTTAAAACAGATGCATTACTCACATCCAGCCATTTATCAAGTAACGTGGCATAGATGTCCCTAAAATCTACCTGGTATTTCAAATCTCCGTTATCAAGTGTCGCTAAATCAGGCGAATCATTATAAATGCCAGGTTTTTTCAGTTTGCCACCAAACATAAACACATTGTTGGCAGTGCCGTGGTCTGTACCGTTGCTTGCGTTTTGTTCAACCCGGCGGCCAAATTCAGAGAAGGTCATCACCAGGGTATCATCCAGCTTGCCCGTTGCCTTCAAATCTTTAATAAACGCTGCTACCGCATCGCCATAAATTTTTAACTGGCGACCCTGTTGGTTTTGCTGACCAACGTGGGTGTCAAAACCGCTTAACGAAACGTAATACACCCTTGTATCTAAACCCGAATTAATAAACTTAGACACATTTTTCAACTGGTTTGCAAAGCCGGTATTAGGATATTGAGCCGTAACATTATAGGTTTTTGATGTTTTCTGTATATAGTCTGCCGATGAATAGGTTTCTATCATGGTTTTATACAGGTAGCCCAGATTATCCTCGTTCAGGTTATCATGATGATCGTTCACCAGATCTTTGAAAAACGGCTCGCGCGTGGTTTGAAACAGCTTGTTGGGGTCCTGTACGGCTATTCCTTTTAGCTTGTTGCCTTTCATGGCCAGCGATAATGTATCATCTACTTCGATAGCATTATATGGGTTTTTACAGGTCTCACAGTTCGAGTCAAGGTAACGTCCTATCCAGCCGGTGCTTAAAAACTGGTTGCTGTCGCTGCCGGTTTGCCAGATATCCATTGAGCGGAAGTGAGATCTGTCAGGATTTGGATAACCAACCGAGTTAATTACACTCATCCATCCCTGATCATACAACTCTTTCAAAGCCGACAGATTAGGATTCAGTCCCTGCATATCGTTAAGCGTAACAATGTCCGGCTTTTGTATAGCTATGGTTTTACGCTTTTGGTAATAAATATCGTTACCAAACGGCACAACGGTATTCAAGCCATCATTACCACCCGATAGCTGTATGATGACCAGATTTTTATGCCCGCTTAACTGGCCTTTGGCAATAGCCTCTAAAGGTTTCAAAAAGGCCGGCATTAAAAATGCGCCTGATATCAAAGCGGTGTTCTTTAAAAAATCTCTACGTTCCATAAAACAATTATTGATTGAGCGAATGAGTGAATGAGCGATTGACACATTCATTAACCCACCCAATTTGTTTCTTAAATATCTATATCAACATTTACTCATTCGCAATTCACTCATTAACACAGCTGATACTCTGGCGTTGAGGCTACTTGTATCACTACGGTTTTAATATCTGCCGGGCGGCTAACCTCATCAATAACTGTTTTATTGAGGGTTGGCTCCAGCATAAATTGTGCTATATCTTCGTGCGTGGTTTTGTTTGGGATGTCTTTTAAAAACTTATCCCAGTTGGCCTGCGCTTTTACACGGTTTACCACGTTTAATTGTTGTTTGCGTTGCGATGCCAGGTAAGCTTCATCCTCGGGCGTAGCCTTGCCTGTAAAATCTATCAATCCGGCGTTTAATATGGTTGATGGTATTTTCATCCGGTACATCAGCGACGAACTATCTATCCATGCCCTGCCCCCCGGCCAGCCGGCCACATTTGGCGGCCGAAACAGCACCTGCCCCAATGCCCGCTGAAATTGCATCAGCACATCAGGATTTTGGTAATTGATGTAAAACTGACGATTCAATCCCACCAAAAACTCAACCGGCGATTTTACCAAATTGCCGATGTTCTTATCCTCATAAAACCAATCGGCGGTAAATAAATATTCCAGCAGTGGCTTTATTTCATAATTACCATTATAAAAAACATCAGCCATTTGCGCTACATGCGCATCATCAGGCACCTCGTTTACAAAATAGCGGTACAGTTTAGTGCAGATAAATTTAGCTGTCTGCTTGTTGGCGGTAATGATATCCATAATATCCTCGCCACAAAAATTAGCCGATTTACCCAAAAACGTCTTCACGCCATTATCATGCGCGTTGTTGTTAAACCTATAGGTACCATCCTTGCCATTGTAGGCCCAGCCTGTAAATGCCCGGGCCGATTCTTTAACATCCTGCTCGGTATAATTGCCGCGGCCCAGGGTAAAAAGTTCCATCAGTTCGCGGGCAAAATTTTCATTGGGCCGGTTCTTTTGGTTTTGCTGGTTATTTAAAAACTGCAGCATAGCCGGCGTTTGCGACACCTGTAGCAGCATGGTTTTAAAATTACCCAATGCGTTTGCCCGTTGTATATTATTTAGCTGCTGCTGATAAAAGGAGTTACCCACATTACACGCGAAATGATTATGCCAAAACAGCGTCATCTTCTCGCGCAGCTGTGCCTCGGTGTTGCTCATCTGCTTCATCCAGGCATCGTTAAGTGCTTTCTCTTGCCTGTTTCTGTCAAGGTTTATTATCCTTCTCTCTTCTTCTGTTTGATCTTTATAAGGCTTTGGCCTAAGATCTATATTCTCTAAAACAGTTGTTATCGGCTCAGTTTTCGCTGAGGCCTGAAAAAGTTTACGCACACTTTTTTTGATAGACCAGTTTTGCTTGTCGTGCAGGTCTTCAAACCTGATACCGAAGCCTGCCCTGGCGTATAAGTGCTTTATCTGTTTCGAGTTGTTCATGAGCGTATTAATTACTGAGTTATTGAATTAATGAATTATAGACTCAATAATTCATGCCTAACTTAACTGATACTCTGGCGATGAAACCAGTTCAATAATAAGTGCCTTAGTATCTTTCGCCTGCGCAACACTTTTGGTTAATGCGCCGCTTAAATTAGGTTGCAGCAAAAATTGAGCTAAACTTGCTTTGTCAAACCCTTTTGGTATGCTGTTTAGAAATTTATTCCAGTCGGCTTGTGCTTGTACACGTATGTTTGCGGCATCTTTTGTTGCCCTTGCCGATGCTAAAAATGCTTCATCTTCAGGGTCGGCCTTACCGGCAAAGTCAATAACGCCACCGTTTAGTAAGGTAGACGGTATTTTAATGCGATACATTAGCGACGAGCTATCTATCCAGTTGCGCCCGCCCGGCCAACCGGCAACATTTGGCGGATACAACAATACCTGCCCCAATACTTTCTGAAACTGCAATAATATAGCCGGGCGCTGGTAAGCAATATCAAACTGACGGTTTAACCCAACAATCAGCTCAACCGGCGATTTCACCAGGTTGCCAACGTTCTTATCCTCATAAAACCAATCGGCAGTAAAAACATACTCCAACAAAGGTTTTATTTCATAGTCAGCTTTGTAAAACACATCGGCCATAGCGTTAATGTGCGCTGTGTTGGGTGTTTCGTTAACTAAATACTTATATAATTTGGTGCTGATAAAACGGGCAGTTTCTTTCTTTTCAAAAAGGATGTTGATGATATCCTCGCCCATAAAATTTCCGCTTTTACCCAGGAAGGTTTTGCGGCCATCATCATGTACAGCCTGGCGAAACCTAAAGCCGCCATCTTTCTCATATCCCCAGCCGGTGAACGCGCGGGCAGATTCTTTAACATCCTGCTCAGTATAATTACCACGACCGATGGTGAAAAGCTCCATCAACTCGCGCGCAAAATTTTCGTTAGGGTGCCCCTTTAAATTTTGCTGGTTATTTAAAAACTGCAGCATAGCCGGCGATTTAGCTATGGCTAACGTCAGCGTTTTAAAATTACCAAGAGAATGCTCGCGTTGCAGGTTTACCAGTTGCTGTGCGTGCATAGGTTGTTTTGAGCGGCAGGCAAAATGGTTGTTCCAAAACAGCGCCATCTTTTCGCGCAGCTGGCCCTCATTGTTGCTCATCAGGTCTATCCAGGCCAGGTTAATTTCGCGCTCTTGCTGGCGCTGCATTTGCATCAATAATTTACGGTCAACATCATCAGCTTTCTTAGCTTTTTTGCCCTTTTTACCCATCGTCATCATAGAATAATCGCCGATGTTTTTTGCAACGTTAAGCGACGCGTATTTTTCTGACGATTTAAACAGCGTGGCAATAACATCTCTAGTGCTTTGCCCCTCAGTTGTCTTTAAATCATCAAGGCCCATACCGAACCCGGCACGCGATAGTAAGTGTTTGATTTGCTTTAAATTGGCCATGGTTTAAAGGGGGCGTTAAAACCTGTATGACATCTAAATTACAAATTAGTTTAAATTGATAGGGTTTATTTTAATAAGGCGCTAACTTTGTTACAATGATTTTCAGACTTGACGACCGTTTGATATTCCCTGATCCCCAGCTGGCTGAGGCTGACGGTTTGCTGGCCGTTGATGGCGACCTGTCTAGAGAAAGACTGATACTGGCTTATCAACACGCCATCTTCCCCTGGTATAGCGATGACACACCTATATTGTGGTATTCGCCGCATGAGCGCTTTGTGCTTTTCCCTGATGAACTAAAGGTGTCCTCAAGTATGCGCAGGGTGTTAAATTCGGGGAGATTCAAGGTAACTTTCGACACTGCTTTTCCCAATGTTATAGCCGCCTGCTCAACCATTGATCGCCACGGTCAGGACGGCACCTGGATAACTGCCGAAATGAAGCAGGCCTACATAGAACTACATCAACAGGGCCATGCCCATTCTGTCGAAGTTTGGTTAGGCGATGAATTGGTTGGTGGCATGTATGGCGTAGCCGTAGGCAACGTCTTTTGTGGCGAAAGTATGTTTAGCAGGGTAAGTAATGCATCAAAAACAGCGCTCATCAGTTTGATCAGATCAGGCAAATACCAGCTACTGGACTGCCAGGTACACACAGATCATTTAGAATCAATGGGCGCGCGAATGATCAGCCGCAAAGAATATATGGCGATACTGAATGCGGGTGCAGATTGATTATGTACCTTTATAAATTAAAAATTTCTCTTTGTCATTCTGAGCTATAGCGAAGAATCTCAGAACTAGCCTTCGCCGCTCGGCAGATGCTTCGTTCCTCAGCATGACAAACTATTTTGAGCAATGCAGCAAACACCCAACGTAAAAGAGCGTATTATTTTAGGTATAGACCCCGGCACAGCTGTTATGGGCTACGGCTTAATAAAAGAAACCGGATCTAAAATTGAGCTGATAAGCCTTGGGGTGGTAAAAATGGACAAGATAGACGACCACATGCTAAAGCTGCAGCGTATCTTTGCCAAAACGGTTGCGTTAATTGATAACTACAAACCAGATTGCCTGGCTATTGAGGCGCCCTTTTACGGAAAAAACATACAGGTAATGTTAAAACTGGGCAGGGCGCAGGGTGTGGCTATGGCAGCGGCCTTGTCGCGCAATGTTGAGGTTACAGAATATTCGCCCCGCAAAATAAAACAATCCATCACCGGTAACGGTAGCGCAACAAAAGAACAAGTAGCAGCAATGATGCAAAGGCTGCTTAATTTTACCGAGACGCCCGAATTTTTAGATGCTACAGATGGTTTGGCTGTAGCCGTATGTCATTCGTTTCAAAAAGTTGCGGTAAGCAAAAGCAGTGGCTCTGCAAAAAAAAGCTATTCGGGTTGGGACACCTTTGTAAAAGATAACGTTAAGCGTGTAGTTAAATAAATCACTTTTTACTGTTATCATCGCCCTTTGTAAATCCCGTGTTACAATAATAAAATACTGCAAGTTACTGGCAACCTAACGGCCAAAGGTTCCGTCATTAACAATATACATGCAGAACCAACCAAAGTGAACAGGGTAAAAGATAACATACTGGCAACACTGGCCTACTTCGACCTTTTTAAATATCCCCTTACCGGCGGCGAGATCTACCTGTTTATGAAAGAACGCGTAGCGCAGGCCGATCTTGACCTTTCGTTAAAACACCTGGTTGCCGCACAGTCTGTATTTCAGTTTGGCAATTTTTACGCATTGCATAATGATCATCAGTTAATAGTTCGGCGTTATAACGGCAATAAACAAGCCGCCGAAATGATAAAAACTGCTGCCCGCGTAGGCGAAATACTGATACGATTTCCCTATGTACGGGGCATCGCTATATCAGGATCGTTGTCAAAAAATTATGCCGACGAAAATTCTGATATCGACCTGTTTATCATTACTGCAAAAAATCGCCTTTGGATAGCTCGTACCTTAATGCATACTTTCAAAAAGCTTACGTTTATAGTAAATAAGCAAGATTATTTTTGCATGAATTACTATATAGACGAAGAGCAACTACAAATAAAAGAGAAAAACTTTTACACCGCCATTGAAGTGGTTACGCTGATACCATTACAGGGCGACACTATCATTGAGCACTTTTATGCTGCCAATAATTGGACACGCAACTATCTTCCAAATAAAATTATGCGCCTATCATCAGCAAAACCTTTAGAGATTTCATTTTTTAAGTGGATAGTTGAAAAACTGCTGAATAACCGGGTAGGTAATGCTTTAGATAACCTACTGATGCAGATAACTGCTACACGCTGGGGTAAAAAAACCGAACAAAAAAAGCTTAATGCCAAAGGCAGCATTATGGCCATGGATGCAGCCAAGCACCACGCCAAGCCAGATCCGCGCAACTTCCAGGCAAGGTTACTGGCACAGTATGAAAGTAAAATTTTAGAAATGCACATTGCGCCGCAAAATCTATTGGCTAATTAACAGCATTGGGCATTCATCCCAAATTAAAATTACGATAATGGAAATTTAGCACACGCCAAAAGCGTGTAAAATGCAATTATTGTAATTTATGCTGCAATTAGATTAAATATTTACAGCCGCAAAAACACATTTTTCCGAATATGTGTTTGTTTATTTAGCCTAATGTTTAGTACCTTAAGCGCAGTATACAAACCAATGAAAATTTTTCACCTAAGTGCCGAATGTTACCCGGTTGCCAAAGTTGGCGGCCTTGCCGACGTTGTTGGCGCCCTGCCTAAATATCAAACCTTAGCCGGCCACCAGGCTGCTGTGGTAATGCCTTACTATGACCGTAAGTTTACCCGCGAGAATGAGTTTGAAATAGTTTTTCGCAGCGCTACTTTATTGGGCACGCGAAGGCTTTATTTTGAGATACTGAAGGAAAAGAATGATGTATTGGGTTTCGAGCTGTTTTTAGTACGTATACCCGGCTTAATTGATCGCGAAAACATCTATAGTTATCCTGACGAAACAGAACAGTTTATAGCCTTTCAGATCAGTTTCCTTGATTGGATAAGCTATTCGCAGCAATCGCCGGATATTATCCATTGCCATGATCATCATTCAGGTTTAGTGCCATTTTTATTGCAGCACTCTAAGCTGTATACCCAGTTAGCAAAAATCCCTACCATATTTACCATACATAATGGCCAATATCATGGTGCTTTTGGTTGGGATAAGCTGTCTTATCTGCCAGAAATCGACTTGACCAAAACCGGATTATTGGATTGGAGCGGTGGTATTAATCCGCTGGCATCTGCCGTGCGCTGTGCTTCAAGGTACACAACGGTATCACCAAGTTATCTTGAAGAGTTATCGTACAACTCAAATGGCTTAGAGTATTTGTTTTATTTGGAGCGATCAAAAGGTGTGGGTATCATCAACGGTATTGATACCGATATATGGAACCCGGCTAAAGACCCGATGATTGCCGAAAAGTTTAGCGCAGCCAAAGTAGCTGCCGGTAAACAAAAAAACAAAGAGGCTCTTTGCGCCCGTTTTAATGCTGATCCTAAAAAACCTCTAATAAGCTTTATTGGGCGATTGGTGCACGAGAAAGGTGCAGACTTGCTGGCCGAAGCTATTGAAACCAGCCTTGCGGACTATGCCGGTAAAGCCACATTTTTACTATTAGGTGCCGGTGAAACCGAAACTGAAATGGAACTGCAGGAACTGAAGGAAAAATTCCCGAAAGACGTAGTAGTATATATAGGTTACAATGAAGAATTGGCTCACCTGGTTTATGCAGGGTCAGACTTTTTGCTGATGCCAAGCCGTGTTGAGCCTTGCGGGCTTAATCAACTATATTCGTTACGCTATGGCACTATGCCTATGGTACGCAGCACGGGCGGGCTTAAAGACAGCGTTATTGATTTTGGCGATGAAGGGGGCTATGGCATTAGGTACAACAACACCAATGTCGAAGACATAACGTACTCGATAAGCCGGGCAGTAACTTTATATGCCGACACCAAAAAACTACAAACATTACGTAAGCGGATGATGGCCCTCGATTTTTCGTGGGATGTATCGGCTAAACAATACATGGAACTATACCAAAGCTTAAATACCACAACAATATGACATCAAAAGTAATTTGCATTGTCCTGGGCGGTGGCCAGGGAAGCCGTTTGTCCCCTCTTACTGCAACACGCTCTAAACCGGCAGTGCCAATTGCAGGCAAGTACCGTTTGGTTGATATTCCTATCTCAAACTGTTTACACTCAGGCATTACGCGTATCTACGTGTTAACGCAGTTTAACTCGGCATCGCTTAACAAACACATTAAAAACACCTACCATTTTAGCAGCTTTAGCGAGGCTTTTGTGGATATTTTAGCTGCCGAGCAAACCCCAACCAGCGGACACTGGTTTCAGGGTACTGCCGATGCTGTACGTCAAAGCTTGCACCACCTGTCTGTACATGAGTTTGATTATGTGTTGATCTTATCCGGCGACCAACTGTACCAGATGGATTTTGATGACATGGTAAACAAGCACATTGAAGCACAGGCTGACATTTCTATCGCTACCATACCAGTACATGTTAATGATGTACCGGGTTTTGGTATCTTGCAAACAGATCATGATAGCCTGGTTACGGCATTTGTTGAAAAACCCAAAAGCGGTTTCGATAAACTGGTATCAGAAGTTAGCCCCGAAATGGAAGCGCAGGGACGTATTTACCTTGCATCAATGGGTATTTATATCTTCAATCGCAAGTTGTTATATAAATTACTGCAAGGAAATGAAAGCACCGATTTTGGTAAAGAAATCATCCCGCAGTCAATTGACAAGCATAAGGTATTGAGTTATCAGTACGAAGGTTACTGGACCGATATTGGTACCATCCCATCGTTCTTTGATGCCAACTTAGGTTTGACAGATGATATCCCGCAGTTTAACCTTTTTGATAAGAACTATATATTTACCCGTGCACGGATGTTGCCACCATCCAAAATATCAGGCACGCATATGGACAAAGCTATTGTAGCCGATGGTTGTATTATTAACGCCAGCCATGTTACCCGCTCTGTAGTAGGTATCCGTACCCGTATAGGTTTTGATACCACTATTGAGAATTGTTATATTATGGGTAGCGATAATTATCAAACCCTTGAGCAAATACAAGAGTGTGGCGAAAATAACCAGCCTATTATGGGCATTGGCGATAGGTGTAAGATCAAGAATGCCATTATCGACAAAAACACCTATATAGGTAATGATGTGTGTATAAATTGCGGCGACCCACTACCAAACGGCGACTATCCGACGCATACGGTGCAAGATGGTATTGTAGTAGTTAAAAAACGTGCAGTTATACCAAACGGTACCGTTATTTAAGCTGATAAGCCAAACATTTTATGGCTGTTTTGGTTATCTAATTAACCATCTGGCAAACGCAAAGAAAGCTCTGGTTTATTACCGGAGCTTTTTATTTTTATTGAAAATTATCGCCCACGAAGCCAGTGTCTTACAGTCGAATTTGGATATTTATTTAACTTTTGCGAAATAATCTATATAGTTGATCGTTTTAATAGGACAAACAATGCAATTGTTAACTAAAAACAAAAACTATGAAAAAGCTAGTAAGCGTGATGTTATTAAGTGTATTTACAGTAGGCAGTATATATGCTGCCCCAGTTCAGGACCGAACGGATACAACGAAAAATAAAAAAGACACTTCTAAAGTGAAAAAAGAGTGGAGAGATACCACCAAATTGAAAAAAGACACTATTAAACCACGATAGTATATTATTAAAAGGCCCGTCTCTGCAGCTGTGGAGACGGGCCTTTTTTTGTTATATGCCTAAGCGAAAGCACGCCTGTATTCCTTGTCAGAATAAATTAATAAATAAAAATTCCAAAATTATCCTAACCTTTAAGTAATTGCTTAACGTATAAGCAACAATACTTTATAAATCTAAAGCCGTTTCCTCCCCCATTTTTTGACGGTACATCTTGTTGGATAAGTGATGATAGCCCCAAGGTTGGCGCATTTGCGACCGTGCCCGTGGCTCGTTATTGCTTGTGGTAGTTTGTGAACTACAGTTTTTGTTTTTGATAGACACTTAACTAACAAACCAAATAACTAAAAATTACAATGATGAAGAAAACAAGTACGCTAATGCTGGCTGCATGCCTGGCCATGTTAGGCTGCAGCAAAAAGGATGTTAATGCACCGGGGTTTAAAACCAGCTTGGGCTCAACCCCTCAATCCAACGGACAATCGTATGTTTATTGGGATGCCAATACGGCCAACACCGCCTGGAACGCGTTTAATACGGCCTGCTACAACCCATCAACCAAACTTTACTACAGTACTACGCTTAAAAATGGCATTGCAGCCATTTGGACCAACGCCATATTCTGGGATATGGCCATGGATGTATACGTGCGCACCCGCAAAGCTGCCGACCTTACCCGTGTAAACGACATGTATACCGGCGGCTACAACCAGTACGATCATTATAACTGGAACAACACTACAGTATGGTTTATTTATGACGATATGATGTGGTGGGTAATGTCGCTTGCAAGAGCTTATAAGCTTACAGGTAATGCAACCTACCTGTCAACAGCCGAAGCTGGCTTTACACGCGTCTGGAATGGCTCGTACGATGCTACCGGCGGCGGCATGTATTGGGACTTTAATCATACAGGTAAAAATTCATGCATTAACTTTCCTACGGTTATCGGCGCCATGCGTTTATACGAAGCTACCGGCAACAGCGCTTATTTAACCAAAGCGCAAAACATTTATACCTGGGCCAAGACTAATTTGACTAATACCAGCACCGGCCAGGTTTATGACAATAAAATAGGCAGCAACCCTCCGGGTGGTACCGCTTACACTTACAACGCCGGTACGGCCATAGGCGCGGCTTACGCGCTTTACAAACAAAGCGGTAACGTAACTTATCTAAACGATGCAAAACGTTATGCAGACTACGTTAAAAACAGCATGTGCAACGCTCAAGGCATTTTACCTGCCGAAGGTGATTTTAATGAGCAAGGTGTAATGAAAGCCATTTTTGCCGATTACATAATGGAATTAATTAATGATGGCAAGCAATCTCAATACTTAAGCTGGATATTAACTAACGTTGATACTGGCTGGGGTAACCGCGATGCATCGCGTAATTTAACCTGGCGCAACTACGCGCTGCCTTGCCCTACCGGCTATATTCAAACTTATGAAGCTTGTAGCCTGGTGGCATTTTTGCAACTTTATCCTGGGGTTACCTTCTATCAAAACACGTTATATGGTGGCACGGTTACAGGGGTTATACCTAAAGGTAACTATACCATCAGCCAGCTACAGACATACGGTTTTGTAAATGATTGGGCATCATCTGCTAAAGTACCATCAGGCTGGACAGTGCAGATGTATAAAGATGATAACTACCTGGGCCAATTATGGACCATTAATGCTGATACGCCGCATTTCCCTAATCTTTCGCCTACGGCTAATGATCTGGTGACATCGGTGAAGATACAGTAGCCTACTTATTCCTAAAACCGAAGGCCCTCCAGCAGTTGCTGAGAGGGCCTTTGGCTTTTATCACTTTCTGTCATGCTGAGGAACGAAGCATCTGCCATGCGGCGAAAGCATAGTGTACAGATGCTTCGTTCCGCAGCATGACAAAAAATTTTAAATAAGGGGGTAACATATTCATACGTCCGTTGATATACTATCAAACAATCAAAAACTCAACGACATGAAAACATTGATCTTAACCTTCGCAATTATTTTAACCATTATTGCAATCAGTGCATTAAGCTTGTTTGCGCAAGATGCCAGACCCGGCCAGCCTATTAAAGGCGTTATTGTGAAAGGCGGCCAAAACCCTACATCATTAGCAATGCCAGGCCAGCCAATTGGCGGCATAGTAGTTAAAGGCGGCCACAATGGCTTAGTCATTTCAGATAACCCACTTTATGATTCGTCAGGTAACACGGCCCAAAACCCATTGAATGAAATGAGGGCTCACAGTGATATGGATAGCGCGGGTGCATGTACTAATCCATACTACAAAGAGAATAGCTTAACTGGCGAGGTGGTAATATTTGTGGCCGGCACACCGATAGGTGGCATTATTGTTAAAGGTGGCAGCAACGCGGTTGCGGGCAATGTAAGCCCGCTTTATGATGCTCAGGGCCTTGAAGTTACCAGCGCGCTTTACCAGGGCGGTGGTCATTAATGATCAAATACTTACGCGGGTCGACGGCGTCGCCTATAAAATTGCAGGGGCTCTCCGGGTGGACAGGAGGCCCTGCTTAGGCGTTTTAGTATCGTGAGCGTGGACGCTCGTATCGGCATACGGTAAAGCGTGGACGCTTTACGGGGCGGGGTTAGGTAATGAAATAAGAAAAGCCTGCAATTGCAGGCTTTTCTTATTTCATTATTTTGTCACTCTGAGCGATAGCGAAGAATCTACGAAATATGCAGTCGCCGCTCGGCAGATGCTTCGTTCCTCAGCATGACAATTGAGTTAATAATTAATATTCCTCTTTCAAATCAGCCGCTGCCGGTTCATCCACAAACCACTGCACTTCGCCGGCGATAGAGTCAATCAGTTGGGCAGGGTATAGTTCAATGTTTTCGTCAGCTTCCAGCGCGTTGTATACCGCCGGTGCTTTGCTTTCACCATAAACCAAAAACGCTATATTTTTAGCATCATTGATCAATGGAGCATTTAGCGTTATACGATAGATCTGTTTTTCGGGCAGAAAGTTAGCTTTTACAGATGGGTTAACATCGTGCAATGCTCCAGTGCCCGGGAATAATGAAGCAGTGTGTGTGTCATCGCCTAAACCTAATAGTACAAGGTCAAAGCTCATTTCATCTTCGTCAAAAAATTCGGCAATTTGCTCTGCGTATTTCTGCGCCGCTTCGTTTGGTGTTAATGAGGTATCAACCGCGAAAACATTGGCCGGTTCAATATACAATGGTTCAAACAGTGCCTTTTTTGCCATCAGGTAATTACTTTCAGGATCATTTTGAGGTACGTTGCGCTCATCGCCAAAAAAGAAATATACTTTGGTCCACTCGATGCTATCTGCATAAGTGGTTGATGCCAGCAACTCATACAATTTTTTAGGCGAGCTGCCACCTGATAACGCTACCGAAAATTTACCACGAGCGGCAATGCTGTCGTTAGCTACTTTAACAAAGTATTGCGCCAGGCCGTCAATTACTTCATCGGGGGTGTTGAATATGTTTAATGTCATGGGTGAAAATATAAAATGTCATTGCGAGGAACGAAGCAATCGCGAATTAAACAGGTCGGCGACTTGCTTCCTTGCGATTGCTTCGTTCCTCGCAATGACAATAGTTTATGTATGCTTATTACTTCTTCTTATCGCTATTCTGCAAAGGCAACGAGAACCAGGTGAAACCGTCGCGGGCAATCAATGCCTCGGCGCTTTCCGGGCCCCATGAGCCGGCAGCATAGTTAGGGAAGTTTAAGCTCTTCTTGTTTGTCCAGGTGCTTAGTATCGGCATAATCAAATCCCAGGCAGCTTCAATCTGGTCGCCGCGCATAAACAGGGTTTGGTCGCCTAACATGGCATCAAGCAATAAGGTCTCATAAGCCTCTGGTGCCTGCGATGTATAAGTGCCTTTGTAGTCAAACACCATATCAACGGTATTTAACACCATATCCAAACCAGGGCGTTTTGCCTGTACCTGTAAACGTATGCTCATCTCTGGCTGTATGCTGATGATCAAACGGTTTTGCGTCCAGCTTTCGGCAGCCTCGGTAGGGAATATCTTATGCGGAACGTCTTTAAACTGGATAGTGATTACTGATGATTGCTGGTGCATCCTTTTACCGGTACGCAGGTAAAACGGCACACCTTGCCAGCGCCAGTTATCAATAAAGAATTTGATAGCTGCAAAAGTCTCGGTGTTTGAGTCAGCATCCACTTTTGGTTCATCGCGGTAACCCGGTACTTCTTTACCCATCATCCAACCTTTGGCATATTGGCCACGAACGGCAGACATACGCACATCCTCCGGAGAGAAACGACGCATAGCTTTCAATACATCAACCTTACGGTCGCGCACTTCATCAGCAGCAAAGTTGGTTGGAGTTTCCATGGCTACAAGGCAAAGCAACTGCAACAGGTGGTTTTGCAACATGTCGCGCAAAGCGCCTGAGCCATCGTAGTAATCGCCACGATCTTCAACACCTAATGATTCGGTAACAGAGATCTGTACGTGCTCAATATAGTTACGATTCCAAAGCGGCTCTAAGATTGAGTTGGCAAAACGGAAAGCCATGATATTTTGTACCGTTTCTTTACCCAGGTAGTGGTCAATATGGTAGATCTGTTTCTCGTGGAAAAGGCCATCCAACAATTTGTTCAACTCTTTTGCAGAGTCCAAATCATGACCAAATGGTTTTTCAATAACCACACGGTGACGGTCAGGGTCGGTAGTTAACTTAGCCTTAGCCAGGTTTGCTGTAATGACAGGGAAAAATGTAGGCGATACCGCTAAGTAATAAATTACGTTAGCGTTGGTTTTCCACTCGGCATTGTGAGCGTCAATACGCTTGCCAAACTCTTTATACGTTTCGGCATCCTTTGCGTCTGATACCTGGTAGTAAATATTTTTTTCAAACTCGTCCCACTTCGCCTTTTCAGCTTTACCGCTGCGCGAGAAATTATTAATGTCCTCGTGCAGGTTTTTTCTAAACTGCTCGTCGGTTAACTGGGTACGGCCTGTGCCTATGATAGAAAACTGTTGTGGCAACCATCCTTCAAGGAAAAGGTTGTATAAAGCCGGCGCTAATTTGCGGGCGTTAAGGTCGCCGGTGCCACCGAAGATAACGAATACGGTAGGCTCTGATTTTATTGTTGACATAATGATGTTATGCTTCTGTATAAATTATGATTTTGGTACCCATTGTGTATGGAAAGTACCTTCTTTGCCTATAAGCTCATAGGTATGCGCGCCAAAATAGTCGCGTTGTGCCTGTATCAGGTTTGATGGCATGCGGCCACTGCGGAAAGCGTCAAAATAGCTTAACGCTGACGTGTAGCATGGAGCAGCAATACCTGCAGCAGTAATAGCCGATACTACAGTACGTGCACCACCAACAGCGCCTTTAACTTCGTTAGCAACACCGTTATCTAACAACAAGTGCTCAAGCTCTGGATTAGCCTTAAACGCGTCATAAATGTTTTGCAAAAATAATGAACGGATAATACAGCCGCCTCTCCAAATTTTTGAGATCTCTGCCAGGTTTAAACCATAATTGAACTCAATAGAAGCGCGGGTTAGCATGTGTATACCTTGCGCGTAGCTAATAATTAGGTTAAAGTAAAATGCTTCTTCCAATGATTTAACAAACTCAGCGGTATCAACATTTAATTTACCTTTAACACCGCCATAAATACCCTCGGCCTTAACACGCAAGTCTTTGTATTTAGACAAGTCGCGCATTGATACTGATGAATCGACAGTAGGGATTGGAGCCTGAAGATCCATAGCCACTTGAGATGTCCATTTACCGGTACCTTTAGAGCGAGCTTCGTCTTTAATATCATCTAATAATAAATGATCTGAGCCTGGTGCTTTGTAACGGAAGATATCGCGTGTAACCTCAACCAGGAATGATTTTAGACGACCGTCGTTCCACTCCGTGAAGATCTTTTCAATAGCATCGTTATCAAGGCCTAAACCTTTTTTCAGTATCTCGTAGGTTTCAGCCAACAACTGCATTACACCGTACTCAATACCGTTGTGTACCATTTTAACAAAGTTACCTGCAGAACCGGTACCGCAATAAGCCACGCAAGGCTCGCCATCAACTTTAGCGGCAATAGCTTCAAACATTGGTTTAACCACGTTGTAGGCTTCCTTGTCGCCACCCGGCATCATGCTTGGGCCGCGGCGCGCGCCTTCTTCGCCACCAGAAACACCCATACCGAAGAAATGGATGCCTTTTTCGTTCAAGTAATCAAAACGGCGGTTAGTATCAGTATAAAAAGTGTTACCACCATCAATGATCAAGTCGCCTTTATCAATAAGCGGTAATAATTCTTCAATAACGTCATCAACAATTTTACCGGCAGGCACCAACATCATAAT
>JAZKET010000069.1:0-10479 GCA_040386815.1 Bacteroidota bacterium
TCCAAATTTTATTTTAAAATAATTTTTGGCCTTTCTTAAACCTCCTTTCGAAGATTTCCTTTCGTTTTTGTCGGGGCTGCAAAGGTAGAAGTTAATTTCAAATCTCCAAAGTTTATTTAAACTTTTTTAACTTTAATTTTTCGCTTTGCGTTTTCAAATAACTACCGTTCTTTTCTGTTGAGCGGGATGCAAATGTAGAAAGAATTGGCACATCTGACAAACAAATTCAACGCTTTTTTTAACAATGTTGATAACCTGCTGAAAAACAGTAATAATAAATTACATATCGCCCCAAACAATGAGGCAAATTTGTATTTCGTATATTTGAAATCATATGCAAAACCACCAATTTCCTGCTCGTTTTATCGAATCACTGGCGCAAGAACCGGGCTTCGACCGCGAAAATTTCATCGACACCCATCAAAATTTTGAGTCGCCGACGTCAATTCGGGTCAATCCTTTCAAAAAAACCGCGCAAAAAAAAGGCGAACAGATACCCTGGTGCCCTGAAGGTATCTATTTAGACACCCGCCCATCGTTCACTTTCGACCCATTATTTCATGCCGGCAGTTATTATGTGCAAGAAGCGTCGTCAATGTTTATAGCCCATACATTAAAACATATCAAGACAGACGAGCCAACAAAAATACTTGACCTATGTGCCGCACCTGGTGGTAAAAGCACTTTGCTTAACGCGGCCATGCGTGCCGACGACCTGTTGGTGGCTAACGAAATTATTAAAACGCGTGTACCCGTACTGGCCGATAATCTGAGCCGCTGGGGCACTGCCAATACTATAGTTACTAATAACGACCCGCGCGACTTTAATCGCCTTAATGGTTTTTTTGATATTATATTAGTAGATGCGCCTTGCTCTGGCTCGGGTATGTTCAGGAAAGACCCAACAGCGATGGAAGAGTGGAGCGAGGCAAACGTAAACCTTTGCCACCAAAGGCAGGAGCGTATTTTGGCCGACATCTATCCTACCCTGGCGGAAGATGGTTACCTTATATATAGTACCTGCTCTTACTCGCACCAGGAAAACGAAGATATACTGGATTGGCTGTGCACTGAATTTGAGTTGGAGACGGTACGCATACCAATTAATGAGGAATGGGGTATTGTTGAAACCCAATCGCCACAAAAGCAAGCATGGGGGTATCGCTTTTATCCAGGTAAGGTTAAAGGCGAGGGTTTGTTTGCATCGGTGCTAAAAAAGAAAGAAGGGACGAATACGCTGGTATCGTTTAAAAACAACAAGAATCAAAAAGTAGATATTAACGGCTTAGCTACCATTAAGGCGTTTATTAGCCAACCTGCCGATTATTACTTTTTCCAGGTTGGCGATGATTGGCTGGCTATAAATAATCAGCATAAAGAAAGCCTTAATTTACTGCAGCATCACTTATATATAAAAAAATCGGGCGTACGGATAGGTAAACTCGCCGGTAACGATTTGATACCCGACCATGAACTTGCGTTAAGTACTATAATTAATAAGGCTGCGGTTTTACAAACCGAACTAAATTATGATGAAGCGATAGCTTACCTGCGCCGGGATAACCTGAATATTAACACGGATAAAAAGGGATGGAGTTTGATGACTTATGAAGGGCAGGCCATGGGATGGGCAAAGTTGCTGCCCAACCGATTGAATAATTATTATCCTAAAGAGCTACGGATACTGTCGCAGGGGCCCAAATAGCATTGTGAACCTGAGCGTGATTTATCGCTCAGGTTCACCAATTGGTTTTATTTCCAATTAACGCTAATGGAGTGGTTGCCTTGTAATTGGTACTCTATGTTTCCATCAACCATCTGCCCTTGTAAGTCCACCTTTTTATTGTCGGCGGTTTGGGTAACGGTAAACTGAGGTAATTTGGTATTATCTTTATTGACGATGACCATCCGGCAGGTTAGCCTTCTATCACCTCGCACATCAAAAGTGAAAGTTTTACCGCGCTTTTTATATTTTGTTGTGGGATAATCAACCGCTATCATAAAAGGCTCGTCGCCTACTTGCAGGTAATGGCGCGGAACGATACCGAAAGCTACGCCAGCACCGTAAACTTCCTGACCCACCTCGCCTGATTTCTCCCAGCCATCGTGAATGTCTTCCAGCGCTATCCAAAGATCAGGATCTACCTGGCCCATCTTCACATCATCAGACAATATTTCCTTAGGCAGGTTTGGCGGATAGTAGTAGGCTGCGCGCTGCACAATGTAACGGGTAAACTCGGCTAATAACAGCGATACCGATTCTGGCAGGTCTCCATCCTTGGCCATTTCCAGGTAATCATGCATCGCAGCAAACACTTCCTGTTCTTCGTAAGCGGCCGTATAAGGTGCGTCGCTTAGCGGAAAAACGGCAAAAAACGTCGGATAGTTTTTAGCGTAACCATAATTACAATCCCAAAGCTGGAAGTTTTTAAAGATATTGGCTATACATAAAATGCTCAGGTCAAGATAAAGCTTGTTTTTAGTTTCCTGCCACAACCATAACATCGCGTTAGCAGAAAACGCGGTATTATTTGCCTGATAAAATAGATCAAACCCTTTGCCTTGTAAGCTTTTAGCTGCTTTTTCAGCCTCATTTAAATAGCGCTTGTTACTAGTAAGCTTAAAAGCATGTAACATGACATATGCATATAAGCCGGCAACATCGCCCTCGCCACCATTGCCCGGTGATTTTTCTGCTTTAAGGGTTTCAAGCGTTTGCATGTTATAAAACACGGGCCATTGGTATTTAAAATGATGGGCAAACTCCAGCGAATCGATAAATAACTTTTCGGCAACTTTCTCGCCCCGAAACGCCATCCTTGCCAAATTAAGTAGGGGGTGATGCAGATACCAGGAGTCCATCACGTTTGGCTTCAGTTGTTCTTCAGATTCGTTTAACTGATCTGCAACGGCCGGGTGCCAACGCATAACCGTGCCCAGATCTTTATTATAAAATGCCGCTATGCCGTCCAGCAGTTTTTTTACTGCCGGTATATCGTCACCGCTCCACACACCATAATCATATAAAGGCAGTAACACCGCCAGTTGTACCATGATTTCGGGCGGGGTATCATAGTCGGCTACATAAGCGTTCAAATAATCGTGTCCACCGGCGTGCGACCAGCAACCATGGCTATTCTGCAAATCATCTAGCCCTTTATTTAATATATCAAGCCAATTGTGAGTTTGGGTAGCCGGCAACTGTAATTGAAGATATATGGCCGCTTGCAAATCTAAAAACTGTCGCGCCATGGTCAGTTCATCTGCCGGTATTTCAGTGCTCAAAGCAACGTAGGCGTCAGAGATGATAAACTCTTTACCAGCCGGCAGCGGTTTTTTGATGGCGGGCGGTAAAGCAAATCCTAGCTCGGGCCATTCGCCACCCACCACTTCGGCGGCTGATGTTTCTGTTTCCTCGCAATAATCGGCCAGGCTGGTAAGGTTCTGCATGTAAAAAACCGAACCCGATTTGGGTTGTGCCAAGCTAAAGTAAACAAAGCCCGTACGTGTGCCTGCCTGGTGTGCATAAATTTCGCCTTTAGGCTGGCCTGTCTTTCCATCCTCGTTTAGCGGGATAATATCGCGTGGCCAATAAGGAATTAATAATGGTTTGGCTGGTTTAAGCGTTGTTGTATACCTGAATACCGGTGTATCCTGGTCAGGAAAATCTACCTTAATGGTATAGTCGCCAATGATAGCCCTAATGGAAAAGGTGATGTGCGTGTCTTTTTCGACTACCTTTTTAATCCGGATATCATCATTTGGTGCATATGCTGCTCGCAACGCTATTCGGCCGCCTTGCGGCCATTGAACGATAATGTAAACAGAATCGCCAACATTGTGCAGGGTAATGTTGTACTGATTGAACTTTTTTTGATAGATGTAAGGCAGGTCCTGATCATTAAAAATATCAGTAGCCACTGCCGCCCAGGGTGACATTGCTTTCATAAAACCTAACTACTTAATTAATAATAAAACTGCAGCAATAACCTGTGCTAAACCCTTTTGTTTTAAGCAGAATAAAGAATTAATTAAAAAAATTTCGCCAAAACTTAATGACGCAAAAAGCTGTTTAGGCTGTATATATAATAGTAGTACTATGTCAGATATAGCAAAGCGTTTCCCGGAAAATCCATTATTAGCTCCAAAAGATGTTAAAGCCAGCGAAGATGGCCTGCAGATTATCTGCCTGCTTAACCCTGGCGTATTTACATTTGAGGGCAAAACCTGGCTGATAGTGCGCGTTGCAGAAAATGCTGTACAAAAAGAGGGTTCGATATTTTTCCCGGTATTGAACGAGTTGGGGCAAACTGAAATAGTAGAGTTACCAGCAGAGCATCCTGAATTGATCACTACCGATCCGCGGGTAATACGTTATATGGGGTTGGATTATCTGACCACACTATCCCATCTTCGACTGATGTGCAGTGACGATGGCGTCAACTTTTACGAACCCGAAGGTTACGGTTCATTATTCAGTAAAGGTAAATTAGAATCTTTTGGGATTGAAGATTGCCGGGTAACATTTTTAGAAGGCAAATATTATTTAACATTCACGGCCGTATCGGGTAATGGCGTGGCCGTTGGTATGCGCACTACTACCGATTGGAAAACGTTTGAAAACCATGGCGTCATCATCCCACCGCATAATAAAGACTGCGCTATTTTTGAGGAAAAGATAAACGGCCTGTACTACTGTCTGCATCGCCCAAGTAGTGTTGATATTGGCGGCAATTATATATGGCTAGCGCAATCGCCGGATGGTGTGCATTGGGGTAACCACAAATGCATAGTGAAAACCAGATTGGATAACTGGGACAGTCAGCGTGTTGGCGCAGGGGCGGCACCCATTAAAACAGAAAAAGGCTGGTTGGAAATCTATCATGGTGCAAATAAGGAGCATCAGTATTGCCTGGGTGCGGTTTTACTGGATCTGAATGATCCGTCAAAAGTACTGGCGCGTACGGATGCCCCTATTATGAAACCTACCGAACCTTATGAGCTAAGCGGCTTCTTCGGCAATGTGGTATTCACCAATGGGCACGTGGTTAATGGCGATACTATTACTATATACTACGGCGCGTCTGACGAGTTTGTGTGCGGGGCTAAGTTTTCTATACAGGAGATTTTCGCGGCGCTAGGTATGTAAGCTATCTTATTGATTTACCCGGAAAGCTTTTAAAAATTGGGCGAGGTTAGAATAAGCCACGGTATCTATATTATTATAGGTAAAAGCGTAGGTTTTCCGGTCCAGCGGGTTATCATTCTTATCAAGCAGATCATAATTGCGCTTTATGGCGATAAAATCGGTGTCGAAATAATCTGTAATGGTTTCGAAAGCTAAGCCATCATTGGGCAGCACAAAAGCTCCGGCCCGTTTTTCATATACTACGGTATTACCTTGCTGGTTAAAATAGTGGATACACTCCACATTCCAGTCGCCGGTTTGGCTTACGGGCGTTGACGATATACGAATGATATTTCCTGAGGTATCGCGCATCATATTAATACTGTATTCTGTATCGTCGGGCCATTCGCCGTCTTCAACCAAAACCAAAGTATCTTGCCCGGTTACTTTGGCAAATAACTGCACGCTGCCCTCATTTCGGCTAAGTGTGGTATCTATAGATGATTTATACTGCTTTGATTTTTCAACTATTTGCGATATTACCGATGGCGAACGGATACCTTTGTTGGCAGGCGTTGCATTGCAGGCAAACAGCGATAGTAAAATTAGCAGGTATAAAGTCCGCATATTCGAATAAAAATCAGCACCTTAAGTTAGTATATTAATGAGGATATTTAAGCTAATAGTTTATTGTTTATTTATTGGGGGATGGAGCGGCAGTTTTGCTTACGGACAAATACCTATATCGGCACAAAAACTTTTAAATAGCTACCCCGATTTTATAAGGGGCTACGCTGATAACTATTTGTTGTTTACCAACGGCAGCAAAATGCTTTGGGACGATGGTATCAGCAATAAAACCTTCAAACAATTATTAGAGCAGCCCGATTTACAGGACATGTTTGCTCAGCAATATCCGAAGGGAAAACTGGCAGCACCACCCGCTCAAAACTTTGACCCGGGACGCATACGTAACGAAGATTTCTTTATGCGCATGTATGGCGCATCGGCAGCCGCAGTTAAGCAAAACCTGGTAACCATAAACTGGTGCCCTAAACTGATAGGGCAAAAAATATCGGTAACAAAAGTAAATGGGGTAGATAAAAAGCTGATACAGATTTCGAAAGAATTAGATGAGCACCCTGAACTTAAAAAGTATATAATAAAAATTGGCGGCACTTTTAACTGGCGCAACATTGCCGGCACCAAACGCCACAGCATGCACAGTTTTGGAATGACCATTGACATTAATACCAATTATAGCGACTACTGGCAATGGGCCTGCAAATGCAGCAACGAAAGTGCCGACTTTAATTACGCCAACCGCATACCACAATTGATTATTGATACGTTTGAGAAATACGGATTTATTTGGGGCGGCAAGTGGTATCATTACGATACGATGCATTTTGAGTATCGCCCCGAATTACTGACACCTTAACCTAAACTGTTATGAAAAGTATTTTAACCTTATGCCTGATAGTATTATTAAGTCGGCCAACCGGGGCTGATACTGTTCTCTCTCGTTTTAAAACACCTGCCGGGTACACGCAGCAAACTGTAACACCCGGCAGCTTTGGCGACTGGCTGCAAAAACTAACGCTAAAACCCGTCGGCACTAAAACAAAAACCTATAACGGCGCTGTTGCCCGTACCGATATTTTTACCGCCGCGGTTGTGGATATGAGTGTGGGTACCATGGACCTGCAACAATGTGCCGACGCCGTAATGCGCCTGCGTGGCGAATATGGTTTTAAGTGCGATTATTTGCATTATGCCAACGGCTACCGTTACCAAAACAACAAATGGGTGCTTAGTGCTAAGAAAGATTACAGCTATAAAAATTTCTTAAAGTACATGAACTTGGTGTTCTCGTACGCCAGCACGCTATCGCTGGAAAATGAACTGCAACCAGTTAAAAATGCCAACGACATTGAAACCGGCGACGTATTTATCCGTGGTGGCTCACCGGGACATTGCTTTATTGTGATAGATGTGGTGGAGAACGCCAATCATAAAAAACAGTTTTTACTGGCGCAAAGCTTTATGCCGGCGCAGAACATTCAGGTGGTGCAGGACAAATCGCCCTGGTTTAGTTTAGACAGGACAGCCAGTATTTATTATGGCGAATTGGTAGATGCAAGGTATTTAAGGCGGTTTGAATAGTTTGTAATACTTACGAAGTTTTCTAAAACTTCGTAAGTATGTATATACATTCTATTTCTCTTTCGGTATAAAATCATTCATCACCGCTTCGCGCAATAAGGCCGGCGGCAAAATGCCCTGTGCTAAAATAAAATCGTGAAATTTTAGCTGATTGAATTTCGAACCCAGTATAGCTTCAGTATCCTTACGCAATTGTATCATTTTGGTATAGCCATAAAAATAACTATTGGCTTGACCAGGCGCCCGCAACGAGTAACGTTCAACTTCTTGTTGCGCAAAAGCGCGCGATTGTACTACATCATTCATCAAAACAGATAAAGCTTGCTCTTGTGTAACTTTTCCGGCCTGTAACTCTGGATCTAAAAACGCTCGGGCGCAACGCAGCAAACGATAATCTAACGATACAAGTTGACCTTCTATTGGCATATAAGGTAAGGTTATCGACTCTGAATACAGACCCCAACCTTCAACATTGGTTGAGTTAAATGCATATAACGCGCGCGCTTGCGATACACCTTCTTCTACCATTTTATCAAATTGCAGCTCGTGGCCTGGGCGGGCTTCGTGGGCTATAATAGTCCATGATGCGGCGTCGAAAGTAAAATCATCATACTTATCAACTTTAGCGCCGGCTACAACCGGCGAGTTTAGCGGCAATACAAAAACTCCACGCTGGCCTGTATTGTTTAAAAATGGCGGCGGCACCATGTGCGGCGCGGGCGATTGTGCTGTTTCGGCCGCCGATGCTAAACGGATAATAGCCGGCCGGCTTGGCAATGTAACCAACTTATGCTCGCGTATGATGTTTTCAATATCCGCCAAATGCTTGTGGTAAAGCGGCATTATCGAATCGCCAACTATCTGATCCTTTTTCAGGAATTTGATTACATCTCTGTAATCACTCGATGGCAGATTGTATTTAGCAGCAACTTGCTTTGCTAATCCGCTCATTTGTTGTTGCAGGTCGGCAAACATGGCGTGTGCCTGTTTGGCCAACTCGGCCGGTGGTATATCTACACCATAACCTTCCAACGCCAGTTCATATTCTTCGGCTGGCAGTCTAAAATCTGTGCGGGCTTTTGGAAGAATGGTATTACGCATCCAATTATCATAAGCGCTTAGTTGTTTCTTCAATGCAGCATACGGCGTTTGCCAGCCTGTTAGTTTATACGCTTTAAACAGCTCTGCAATTCCAGTCACCATTTGTGCATTTCGCTCTAACGAAAGCTGGATATCCTGCTTTGACGGGTAGGTTACCCCAGGCTTTGCCATTTGCTGCAAAATGCGTTGCTTCATTATACTGGCAATAGGCTGGTACCCCTGCGTTAACCCGGCATATTTTTTTAAACGGGCAATGGCTGCTTTATGACGTGCTACAGCGGTTTGTTCATCTAATAGTATGTGTAAACCGGAAAACACACTGCTTGTAGGGTTAAAAAAAGGCACAGTTTTTTGCAAAACGTAATTATCCTCGCGGATACCTAATTCTGTTTTCCTTATCAGGATGTTTAGATCCTGTTTAACAAATTCATCTGTTTCGGTTTTTAGTGCCAATTTTAATTGTGCAATGGCTGCCAAACGCTCTTTACGCGATGCTGCATCGTTTGCTAAAGTTGGCACCGCTATCTTTTCATCGTAAATGGCAAGCCCCTGCTGCGACCCAAACTCGGGCGAGTACTTTTTATCTATGTCAAGTAATATTTTGGTGTAGTTGTTTGATTTGGTTACCCAGGTTTGGGTTTCTGTAGTTTGTGCATTTGCTGCAAAAGGCAGCAATACAAACGCCAATACAATTAGGCGGTTGGTATTATTCATAGTTAGCGGTTTTATTTATTACACCGCAAAGTAAGCAGAATGTTGCGGTAAAAGAAAACTACAGCGCATCGCTTACAATCTTAGCCGACAGCAAACACAAAGGTATGCCCCCACCAGGGTGAACGCTACCGCCACAGAAATACAGATTTTTGATTTGTGTTGATTGATTGCGATGGCGCATAAAAGCGGCGTATTTGCTGTTTGAACTGGTACCGTATATCGACCCCTCATAAGATGATGTATTTAATTCGATATCGCGCGGATCTAAAACGCTTTCGCTGATGATGAGTTTACTTACATTCTCATTTAATAGTCCTGAAAGTTTGGTCAGGATGTTTTTACGGGCTTCGGTTACCAATTCATCCCAGTTCTGCCCGGTATTGGCTGGTACATTGATCATCACAAACCAGTTTTCGCAACCGGGCGGCGCGTCCTTAGGTTTTAGTTTTGAGCTGATATGGATGTATACTGTTGGGTCGTGATAGATATTTTTTTCTTTCCAGATATGATCAAACTCGGCTTTGTAATCGGCACTAAAAAATATATTATGCAGGTCAAGCCGCGCAAATTTTTTGTTTATCCCCCAATAAAACACCAACGCCGAACTGCTGCGTTCTTGTTGTAGAATTTTCTTTGGATGAAGTTTCGGATAATCTTTCAGCAGTTTATTATAAGTAAACCAAACATCCATATTAGATATAACGATGTCGGCTTTAATAGTTTCGCCTTTAACTTTAATACCTTCGGCAGTTTTACCATTCAGTACGATCTCGTCAACCGGCGATTTATAATTAAACTTTATGCCCAACTCAACAGCCAATTTTACCAGGGCGATTATAATAGCGTACATTCCCTCGACAGGAAAATATGCCCCCATTCCCTGTTCAAGGTGCGGAATAACATTCAACGTCCCCGGCGCCTGATAAGGGTTTGATCCGTTGTAGGTAGCATACCTATCATAAAACTGCACCAAACGTTTGTCGCTAAAAAGGCTTGCATTTGCCTCATGCATAGTACGGCCGGTATCCAGTTTCTTCAGATTCAAAAAAGCTTTAAAACCTTCTTTGGTGAAGACCTCCTTCAAACCGCTAAATGCCCGGGTTAAAAATACCGGGTTACTTAAATCATATATAGTCGCGCTGTTTGTTGCTTGCTTATGTAAAGCTTCTGCAGTTTCGGTGGTATGAGTTGTAATTTCATGCTCAAATTTCGCGCGGTCGGCATAAGCCGTTAGTTTGGTACCGTCCTCATAAAAATACTTACAAACTACATCCAGCTTTTTATACTGAAAATAATCTGCAGGCTTTTTACCTGCAAGCACAAACAACTCATCAATATATTGTGGTAGCGTTAGCAAGCTCGGCCCGGCA
>JAZKET010000070.1:0-21973 GCA_040386815.1 Bacteroidota bacterium
CGTACGCCTGAAAATTTTGCCGGTAGGTAAAACAGCGGCAGATCAGCCTAAGGTAGTGGAGATCGTTCGTGATAAAATTGTATTGAAGGACCAATTGGTTAAACAAGAAATTAAAACTTACAACAGTAATGGCAAAACCTTTAAAATAGGCATCATTAACGTACCGGCTTTTTATGCTGATATGGGTGCTTTACAAGCAGGCGCCACTAACTATAACAGCACCAGCCGCGATATGAAACTGGTATTAGATACGCTAAAACGTGCAGGTGTTGATGGTGTGGTTGTTGATTTGCGTTCAAACGGTGGTGGTTTATTAACAGAGGCTATTACTTTAACCGGCTTATTTATCAAAACCGGCCCGGTAGTACAGGTAAGAGATTCTCGTAATGAAATTGATGTAGACCAGGATAAAGATCCGTCTGTGGCTTACTCAGGCCCTATGGCCGTTTTAATAGATCGTTTCAGTGCATCAGCATCAGAGATTTTTGCTGGCGCGATACAGGATTATGGGCGTGGTATAGTTGTGGGTACGCAAAGCTACGGTAAAGGTACTGTTCAAAACCAGATCGATCTGGACAAGATCATCACCCCATCTATAGCAGAGCAGTTGGGTATCACCAAAAAAGCAACTTCAACGGGTAGCGAAAATAACTTTGGGCAGTTAAACCTTACTATCGCTAAGTTTTATCGTATTAGCGGTGGTTCAACACAGCATAAAGGTGTAATTCCTGATATTAAATTCCCGTCAATTATCCCTACGGATAAATATGGCGAAGATGTTGACCCATCGGCATTGCCATTTGATGTTATTGCCAAAAGCGATTATGTTAAAATTGGCGATCTGTCTCCGATTATTCCGCAGCTTACTAAAATGCACGAGCAACGCTTAAGCACCAGCCCAAGCTTTAAAGCAATAAACGAGACCATTGCCGATTATCGTAAAAAAGATAAAGAAAACTCGGTAACGCTAAATGAAGCCGAGCTTAAAAAACAACGCGATACAGATGAGCAAAAATCACTTAGCCGCGATAATGCATTGCGTGCAGCCTTTGGTCAGCCGGCATTGAAAAAGGGCGATGCCAAACCTAAGAAAGAGGATCTTGATCCGTTTAAGTTAGAGGCTGGACAGATATTGGTTGACTATATTAATCTTGATAATAAGGTTAGCAAGCTTAACACTGATCGCGAAGTGAAATTGCAGAAGTAACATCAGCATAAATAAAAGCAAAAATCCCGGCCCCAACAGCCGGGATTTTTGCTTTTAAAACTAATTGCAACCGTAACGGTTTTACTTACATGGCTAAGAAACCCTTACTTGAATTTACAGACAGAGGCATATACTGCGCCCAGGGCAAGTTTTATATCGACCCCTGGAAACCTGTAGACGATGCCGTTATAACCCATGCTCATGCAGACCACGCTTATTGGGGGCACAAGCATTATCTGGCGCATCATCTGTCAAAAGAAGTATTGCTTTATCGCCTGGGCGACATACAGCTGCAAACGGTTGAGTATGGCGAAACTGTAAATAAAAATGGGGTAACTATCAGCCTTTATCCCGCCGGTCATGTTATCGGCTCGGCACAAATTAAGGTTGAATACCAGGGCGAGATCTGGGTAGTATCCGGCGATTATAAAACGGAAGACGATGGTGTATGTACACCGTTTGAGCCCGTGCGTTGCCATCATTTTATATCAGAATGTACTTTCGGTATGCCGGTTTACCAATGGAAACCACAGGTGCAGATATTTGACGAGGTAAACAACTGGTGGCGCAATAATGTAAACAACGGTATGGCTACGGTTATTGTTGGTTACTCTTTGGGGAAAGCACAGCGCATTTTGCAAAATTTAGACTTATCCATAGGCAAGGTGTACACTCACGGCGTTATTGAAAATACCAACGAGGCTTTGCGACGAAATGGAATCATATTGAACCCCACCAATCGTATCACGATTGATTCGGTAAAAGACGAAGTCAGAAAAGGTATCATCATTGCCCCGCCTTCGTCTGTTGGTACGCCCTGGATGCGCAAATTTGGTCCGTACAGTTTTGGCTATTGTTCTGGCTGGATGGCTATCCGCGGAGCGAAAAGAAGACGTGCCGCCGACCGCGGTTTTGTAATGTCTGACCACGCCGACTGGGATGGGCTGATAAGCGCCATTGATGCTACCGGCTGTGAAAGCGTTTACTTGACACATGGATCGACAGCGACATTTACCCGCTACCTGAACGAAATAGGGTTTGACGCCCACGAGGTGCATACTTTGTATGGTGGCGACGAGGCAGCTGAAGAGTTATCGGCCGAAGAGCAGGCTAAGCCACAAGAGAAGGAGGCTGCAATATGAAAGCCTTTGCCCAACTATTCCTTTCATTAGACGAAACCAACAAAACCAATGAAAAGGTTAAGGTTTTAAAAGATTATTTTAATTGCGTGCCCGATACCGATAAGATGCATATGCTGGCGCTGTTTACCGGGCGCAAACCTAAGCGGGCCATTAACGCCACGCAAATACGCACCTGGGCTACAGAGGTAACTAACATACCCATTTGGTTGTTTGAAGAAAGCTACCATGTAGTGGGCGATCTGGCCGAAACGATGGCCTTACTGATGCCCCAAAATACAGCAGGTGGCAGCAGCAAAACCCTTACAGATTGGATAGGCGAGCTGAATACCCTGGCTGCTAAAACCGAGGATGAACGTAAACTATGGCTCATAGAATCATGGGCGATGCTGGACACACAGGAACGCTTTGTATTTAACAAATTATTGACAGGAAGTTTTAGGGTAGGTGTGTCGCAAAACTTAGTTATCAAAGCCTTGGCTGATATTACCGGGCTTGATGCCGCAACGCTTACGCACCGCATTATGGGTAATTGGATGCCGGACACCTATACTTATGCGCAATTGGTGCAAGAGCAAGGGGTATCTGACGATATATCCCGCCCTTATCCGTTCTTTTTGGCTTATCCAATACAAGAGACTTCAGAGAAGCAAAAATCGGCCGACGACCTTAAATCGGCCCTTGGCGATGCTGATGAATGGCAGGCAGAATGGAAATGGGACGGTATACGTGCACAACTGATAAAGCGCGATGGAAAGATATTTATCTGGAGCAGGGGCGAGGACCTGGCTACAGATAAATTTCCAGAGTTGCATCCATTCTTAAATGCCCTGCCAGACGGTACTGTGATTGATGGCGAAATACTCGGATTTCAAAACGGTCAGCCTATGCCTTTCAATATTTTGCAAACGCGTATCGGCCGAAAAAATCTATCTAAAAAAATATTAGAAGAAAACCCCGTGGCGCTGATAGCTTATGATTGTTTAGAATACGATGGGCAGGACATCCGTAACAAAACGCAATCAGAACGGCGTGTTTTAATGGCGGCTTTGCAAGCAGAAACAGACTTTCCGGAGATATTCAGGATATCGGCACTGATTGATTTTAGTAGTTGGGATGAACTGGCTGAAACTCGCGAACAATCGCGCGCCATGATAGCCGAAGGTATTATGCTTAAACGCAAAAGTGCAACCTACCAGGTTGGCCGCAAGCGCGGCGATTGGTGGAAGTGGAAGATAGATCCGCTTTCTGTTGATGCAGTAATGATATACGCCCAAAAGGGCCACGGCCGCCGTGCCGACTTGTATACAGATTATACATTTGCCGTTTGGGATGGCGATAAGCTGGTACCATTTGCCAAAGCCTACTCGGGCCTTACCGATGCTGAAATTAATAAGGTTGATTATTTTGTAAAACGTAATACGCTCGAAAAATTTGGCCCGGTGCGCACGGTAAAACCCGAGTTGGTTTTCGAGATTGGTTTTGAAGGGATCAACAAATCAAGCCGGCACAAATCAGGCATCGCTCTGCGTTTTCCCCGCATATTGCGCTGGCGGCAGGATAAACCCAAAGAGGAAGCTGATACGCTGGATAATTTGAAGGCCTTGTTGGGAGAATAACCAAAATTATGCTGTCATGCTGAGGAACGAAGCATCTGCCAGGCGGCGTAAGCAAAGTTTACAGATGCTTCGTTCCTCAGCATGACAGCATAGCTTATTTATAAGGCCAATCTTTCCAACCCAATATCACCGCCACTACCACCGGCAATATAAATTTGTTTACCTATTACCGCGCCGCCAACGCCATTGCGGGCTTTGTTAACGCTTGGTCCGGTGTTCCATTGTTTATCCTTTTCGGGGTCCATAAAAAAAACGTCTTTTTGCGGGCCATTGGGGGTGGTGGCTGTTGCGCGTTCGCCACCTATGTAGTAAATTTTGTCGTTAAGGTTTACGCAGGTGCCGCCGCCGGTACCCCTGGGTAATTTGGCATCAAGTGTAGTCCATTTATTAGTTTTAAAATCAAAGCAATCAACCTCAAGTACCACCTTATCAAAAAACGACATAAAGTTATTAGCATCGTGTAAACTGGTGTTGCGGCCACCAATAGCGTAAAGTTT
The DNA here is from genome assembly GCA_040386815.1 of Bacteroidota bacterium. Taxonomy (GTDB): domain Bacteria; phylum Bacteroidota; class Bacteroidia; order Sphingobacteriales; family Sphingobacteriaceae; genus Mucilaginibacter. The sequence goes on from JAZKET010000070.1 coordinate 4,463, forward strand.
ATCTTTAACAACTACTGCTACGCTATGGTCGCGTACGTGCGGCGCGTCTGGTAGGGTGGCCCAGGTGTTGTTATCCGGATCGTAAACATCCAACATACCGTTGGTGCCGCTGGTATGCCCATGTGTAATGCCACCAACCAGGTAAAGTTTGTTTTTATAAACAGCCGCGCCCGCGCCCCCACGCCGGCGATCCTGGGGTAATGCAGCTAACTGCTCCCATTTATCAGCCTTTGTATCATAAGCACAGACATTAGCCAGGGGTATTTGGTTAGGATAATTACGATCAGAAAAGGCATCAAGCACATAAATTTTATCACCCAAAGCCACGGGCTGAAAATGGTGCATTATTGAGGGTGCTTTGGCGCCTTTGGTCCAGCTTGATGTTTCCGGGTCAAATATCTCTACGGGCATTGCATCACCATCGCCACCTATCAGGTACAGCTTGCCATTAGTAGCCGCCAGCCCGCATTCGCTGCGCGATTGCGGGGTATTGGTTGATGGCACCAATGCCCAGCCGCCGGTTTGAAAACTATAAAAAGAAACACTTAGCAACAATAATGCTGGCAGCAGCAGGATATGCTTTTTCATGGCTATTGGTGGTTTAATAATGTTTAAATTTAACCAATAATATGAGCGGTAGGTTTTTTAAACTTTAAATAAAATATTGTAAAGCAATAAATTAAGCGTTTCAAATCATAGATTGTTAAATAGATGTTTAGATGCTTAGTGTTATCTTTGTACCGGAAAAAAATCTATTATTTTGAAATATAAAAGCCTTTACCTTTTATCCTTTTTAATTTTCGCGCTTGCAACAGGTTGTAAAAAGGTTGATGCGACAGAACCTACTGATGAAAGTACCGGCACAACCGGCGGCATTGATGTTTATGCAACAGGTTCAAACGCCTGGAACAGCTTTGGATATTGGAAAAACGGTGCGTTTGTAAGTTTAACCACCATGCATACTGTGTTTGATGATATAGTGGTTAACGGCAAAGATGTTTATGTATGTGGTGCTGTTTCGGGCAACATAGGTTGCGCCTGCTATTGGAAAAACGGGGCACTAACTGTACTGCACGATGGCAAGCAATATACCGAAGCCATGGGCATTGCTTTTTTAGGTAAAGACATTTACATAGCTGGTTACATTTTAACAGACCCCAGAGGTGTTGGCCGTACAGCCTGTTACTGGAAAAACGGCACCCGTACTATATTACCCGGCAAAGGCGAGTATACCGACGCGCGAGGTATTGCCGTAAAGGGTAATGATATTTACATATGCGGATCATACACATCCGCCGGCAGAAACTTTTCATGTTACTGGAAAAACGGCGAGTTATTTACTTTAGCTGGTGAGGTTAATCATTCGGCTGCTATCAGGATAGCTATTTATGGCGATGATATTTATATAACCGGTTTTATAAATGCAACAGGCAGGGAAAGTCATAATGTAAGTGCTTATTGGAAAAATGGGATATTACAAACACTGCCCCAGGCCGTAGCAACGTCGGTAGCCTCTGATATTGCTATTGGTGACAATGGCGATGTGCATATCGTTGAAGACAATAGCGACTATACACTTGCCCGCGGACTTTATTGGAAAAACGGCATAAAAACCACAGAAGAAATTAAGGCCCAGTCTTCGTCAATAGCCGTATCCGGAACTGATGTTTATGTGGGCGGATCGTTATGGATAGTGGACGATCCAAATAACAAAAAACGCATTCCGGCTTATTGGAAGAACGGCGAGATAGTTAAGTTGAACGAGAGTGTCAGCTCGAATGTTGGTGCAATGGCAGTTGTTACCAGAAATTAACAAACCGAATTAATGCTTTGGTTTTAAGTTATTTGTGTATTATCTTTATTACACCATTAACCTAAGCATGAAAAGAATCCTTATCCTAACTATAGTTACAGCAGCTATGTTTACTGTAGCGGCGTGCAAAAAAAATGTCCCTGCACCTATCAATCCTGGTAGCAGCGGCGCTACGGGTACCACCGGCGCAACTGGCAGTACCGGACCTACCGGGGTTGTTAAAACGTCGCCCGAACCGGGCGTTTACGTAGTGGGTTATAAAACTTTAGGTGATATGCCGGTCGACGTACGCGCTGCGATATGGAAAGATAATAACCCATATCAGCTTTCATCTTTGCCGTCAGCCGCCAACGCAATTTGCGTGCAAGACACTAATGTTTATGTTGCCGGTTATGAATACCAGGAATCGTTACTTGCAATAGATGCCGTTTATTGGGTCAATAATAAACAAATGGTAAACTTAACATCTAACCCTAAAGGGGGCGTAGGTAAGGCACTTGGGATTGGTACAGTGGGTAAAGATATTTACGTTGCAGGGTCTATTGGCTCTCTGGCAGTTTATTGGAAAAATGGTGATTTAGTAAAACTACCTATTACCACCGGAGCACCCAGCGCTGCAACCGGCATGGTGGTTAAAGGTAATGATGTATATATATGTGGCTATTATGGTGCTACAGCACCGGCTGCGCACTTAGGCGCATGTTATTGGAAAAACGGTGTGCTTTACGGTACCACTGATAATGTAAATGAATCTAAGGCTACGGCTATTGCTGTAGATGATGATGGCAATGTTTACCTGTCTGGATACATCAACGGAACCGTTACACCACGTAAGGGCGGTTACTACCAGCCTGCATTTTGGAAAAACAATGAGCTTACTAAATTACCAAATCCCGATAAGTTGGCCGGCATAGCTAACGGCATAGGTGTTACCGGCGGCAATATTTATGTGTCGGGCACTTCGGATGATGGCACTTCAAGGGATGGAGCCATTAACCCCAAAGGTGTGCTTTGGACAAACGGCACACCAAAAAACATAGGAAATAGCTTGGCCGGAGGTTGGCTAGCTGTTGCACAAGGCGATGTTTTTGTGTCTGGTTTGCGACCAATTGATACTTTTACCAAATATGCCGCTATTTGGAAAGGCAACGACATAGTTGCACAAGGCTCACAAACCACTTTCAATGCTTTATACGTAGTAAAATAGTTTACAAAGTATTACTACGCTCTTGTGTCATTCTTATTATAAATGCTCAAATAGCTTTCATAACGCGATACTTCTATCTCATCGTTGTTAAGGGCCGCTACAACGGCACATCCCGGCTCATTAATGTGCTGGCAGTTATTAAACTTGCAATTGTGCATTCGCTCGCGCATTTCGGGGAAAAAGTGAGCCAGCACCTCTTTTTCTATGTCGATAACACCCAACTCGCGGATGCCCGGGGTGTCAATAATAGAGCCGCCTTGCGGTAGGTCAAACATTTCTGCAAAAGTAGTGGTGTGCATACCTTTATCGCTCCAGTCTGATATTTCGTTGGTGCGCAGGTCGTCCATATCAGGTAACAAAGCATTGATAAGGCTTGATTTACCTACGCCAGAGTGCCCGGATATTAGCGTCACTTTATCTTTTAACAAATCCTGCACCTGCTGTATGTTGGTGCCCTTTATTGCAGATACCTGGTAACACGGGTAACCAATATTTTCGTAAATAGATTTATAGTCGGCCAGTATTTCTAAGCCTTCATCACTAAACAGATCAAGTTTGTTAAACACCAATACCGCCGGTATGTCGTAAGCTTCGGCAGTTACCAAAAAGCGGTCTATAAAACCCAGCGATGTGCGTGGCGATGCCAGCGTAACTACTAATATGGCCTGGTCAAGGTTTGAGGCCAGTATGTGTGCCTGTTTTGACAGGTTGATAGATTTGCGAATGATATAGTTTTTACGCTGATGCAGGTTGGTAATAACACCGGTATCCTGGTCTGGTTCCAAATCAAAGTCAACCACATCGCCAACAGCCAGTGGGTTGGTGGTGGTTATTCCTTTAATACGAAATTTGCCTTTAATACGGCAATCAAACCTTTCCCCGTTGGGTGTTTGCACCTGGTACCAGCTTCCGGTTGATTTTGTTATTAGTCCCTGCATTTAAAGGGACAAAATTACTTTAATACTTTCAGTTAATCTATTTATTGTTTCTTTATCTAAACTACCCACTTTTCCTATCAATCGCGATTGGTCTATCGACCTTACTTGATCGCATAAGGCATAAGATTGCTTTAACAAGCCATTTGATGTCGTAGGGTTTATTGCTAACCTTATTAAAGAAACCCCTTCACGATGCTGTGAGGAAATAACACAAGAAACAAAAGATGAATGACCGGACTTGTTTAAAAGATCGGATTGAAGTATAATTACGGGTCGAACTCTGCCTGGCTCGCTACCAAATGCAGGATCTAAATTGGCTACCCAAATATCATATTGCTTTGGAAAGTTCTTAGTCATTTAAGTATTTTTTCAAATCTTCTAAAGAGGCCATTTCAAAATCTCTTTTTAGTTCTTGATCAGGATCAAACTCTCTCAGCAAGGCCACTTCGCGTTTTATTTGTTCTTCAAGAGCATTTTGTTTCTGCCATCTGTTATATTGTTCGATAGCTTTTTTTATGTAGTTTGACCTGCTGGTTTTGCCAGCTCTAACTTGTTCTTCGGTTTCCGCGAATAAATTATCATCCAGTTTCAAAAGAATACTTTTCATAACTATATCAATTGATATATCAAATTTATATATACTTATTGATATATTGAAACAAATTTTACTTTATCCTTGCTATTTCAGAAATTATCTACTTACTTTACAGACATTATATGAAACTGATAATCACCACCACAACAACTATTACAACCACCGGTAAATGCTCCGGAGGAAGATAGCTGTTTGGTGAAAAAAATAGAAAATACAAACCACAAAAAGCGCCTTCCTCCACACAGAGGAAGGCGCTTTTTATTTAAAACAACCCCACAATGAAAGTGTTAAAATTCGGCGGAACATCCGTAGGTTCGGCCCAAAGTATTGAATTACTGTTAAACATCCTCAAAATTGAAAATGAGGCTGCACCATCCGCAAACAACAAGCCGGTAGTTGTATTATCGGCCATGAGCGGTGTCACAAACCAATTGCTGGCCATGGCCGAAAGTGCTGCCCTGGGCAATGATTTTGCCCCACAACTGGCCGAATTGGAAAGGCGCCATTTTGATGTAGTAAAAAGTTTACTTGAAATTCAAAATCAAAACCCGGCGCTAACCCGCCTGAAAATCAACTTTAATCAGCTTGAAGAATTACTGCAGGGCATACTTACCCTGCGCGAGCTTACCGCCAAAACCCGCGACCTGGTAGTTAGCTATGGCGAGCGTTGCTCTACCTTGATGATAAGCAAAATTGCGGCACAGTACTTTCCGGCTGCTTTTCTTGACGCGTCTGACGTGATAAAAACGGACAGTAGTTTTGGCCAGGCAAAGGTAAATACCGAGCTTTCTGAACACCTGATACGCGGCGCTTATCAGGAAAATAAAGACAAAGTATTGTTTGTAACCGGTTTTATTGCCGGTAATGATGCGGGCCAGGTAACCACCCTGGGCCGTGGTGGCAGCGATTATACCGCCGCTATATTCGGCGCGGCACTAAATGCTTCGTCTATAGAAATATGGACCGACGTGAACGGCATGATGACCGCCGACCCGCGCATGGTTAAAAAAGCTTTCTCATTGCCCGAACTTACTTACACCGAAGCAATGGAGCTGTCATACTTTGGCGCCAAGGTTATCTATCCGCCAACTATGATACCGGCGTTTCTGAAAAAGATCCCTATCGTTATAAAAAATACTTTTGAGCCCGAATTTGAAGGTACTGTAATAAAACACCACTGCCCGCCATCGTCATTGGCTATTAAAGGTATCTCGTCTATCAATAACATTAGCATTTTAAATGTTGAAGGTAGCGGTATGGTGGGTAAAACCGGTTTTAGCGGCAGGCTTTTCTCGCTGTTAGCGCGCGAGCAGATCAATGTTATTTTGATAACTCAATCATCGTCAGAACATAGCATCACTTTCGCGGTGTCGCCGGGCGATACTGACCGCGCAAAGCAAGTGATAGAACAAGAGTTTGAATTAGAGCTTTTAGCTAAAAAGTTAGAGCATATTGATATTGAGAAAGACCTTGCCATACTTGCAGTAGTTGGCGAAAATATGAAGGAAACACCTGGTGTATCAGGTAAGTTATTTCATGCCCTTGGCCGTAACGGTGTAAATGTACGTGCCATAGCACAAGGATCGTCTGAATACAATATCTCTGTTATTATTTCGGCTAATGATTTGGCTAAAGCGGTAAATGCCGTACACGATGCATTTTTTGTTCAACTTACTAAAACGCTGCATGCCTTTTGCCTGGGTACCGGCAATATTGGTAAAACCTTATTTCAGCAATTGAGCGGTCATACTGCCTTTTTGCAAGAGAATAATGGTATTCAGGTTAAGATAGTAGGTATAAGTAACACCCGAAAAATGGTTTTTAATACCGATGGGATATCGCTTTCAAAATGGGAGGAAGAGCTGGAGGCATCTGCTGATAAGGCAGATCTGTCGGCCTTTGTTGCCCAAATGAAAAGCCTGAACCTGCCTAACTGTGTGTTTATTGACAACACCGCCAGCGCCGTGCCTATTGCTTTTTATGAAGATGTTTTGAAATCGACAATATCTATTGTTACCTGCAATAAAATAGGTAACTCAGGCCCATATCAGCAATACAAAAATTTCAGGGATACTGCCCGCCAGCACGGGGTTGATTTCTTTTATGAAACCAACGTGGGCGCCGGTTTACCTATCATCCGTACCTTAAAAGACCTGATGAACAGCGGCGATCGTGTGCAAAAGATAGAAGCTATTTTATCAGGCACTATATCTTTCCTGTTCAATAATTTTAAGGGCGATGCCAATTTTCACGACACCGTAAAACTGGCGCAAGAAAAAGGCTATACCGAACCCGACCCGCGCGACGACCTGCGCGGCACCGATTTTATGCGTAAAATATTGATCCTTGCCCGCGACGCGGGTTATTCGCTCGAAGCGTCAGATGTGTTGATTGATAGCATGTTGCCGCAAGCTTGTTTGGATGCTGCTACTGTGGATGATTTTTACCAGACATTGAAAGATGAAGATGCTTTCTTTGCCAATCTTAAAGATCGTGCGCAAGCAGAAAATAAAGTACTGCGCTACATCGGTAAATTGGATAATGGCAAAGCATCTATCAGCCTGGAAATGGTTGATGAGAGCCACCCGTTCTACATGCTGTCTGGCAGCGATAATATCATATCCTTCACCACAGATCGATACAAAGATCGCCCATTGGTGGTAAAAGGCCCGGGTGCCGGTGCCGAGGTGACCGCAGCGGGGGTATTTGCCGATTTAATTAATGTGGGCGTAAACTAATAGCAATAAAATCAATGGAAAATAATATACAAGAAATAGGCCTTGCTTTAGTAAACCCTGAAGTAGGTACCAGCATAAAAGTTTTTGCCCCGGCTACGGTAGCCAATGTGGTTTGTGGGTTTGATGTTCTGGGTTTTGCCGTAAACGCGCCGGGCGACGAAGTGGTAATGCGTGTAACCGATAAGCCCGGTATCACTATCAGCAAAATTACCGGCGATGATGGCCGTTTGCCTACAGACCCGGAAAAGAATACTGTAAGCGTAAGCGTTAAACATTACCTTGAAAGTGTAGGCAGAAGTGATTTAGGTTTAGATATCGAGCTGCATAAAAAAATGCCTATAGGTAGTGGTTTGGGTTCAAGCTCGGCCAGTACGGTGGCGGGTTTGTTTGCCGCCAAAACTTTATTGGGTGATACCAGCGACCCGATAAACCAATTACCCTTTGCCATGAAAGGCGAGGAGTTAGCCTGTGGGCACGGACATGCGGATAATGTTGCACCTGCATTATTTGGTGGCTTTGTTTTGATACGTAGCTATGAGCCGCTTGATGTAGTGCGCTTGCCACATCCTAAAGGGTTGTATTGCGCTATTGTGTTCCCCGATGTTGATGTGCCCACCCGCGAGGCGCGGCAGATCATCCGCACGAAGATAAACATGAAAGACGCGGTTACCCAATGGGGCAATATTGCCGGCCTGGTAAGCGGGTTGTTTATGAACGATATTGACTTGATAGGCCGTAGTATGCAAGATGTATTGGTTGAGCCGGTACGCTCTATGCTGATACCTGACTTTTACAAAATGCGCGAAATAGCCATGGAGCTTGGCGCGGTAAGTTTTGGTATATCAGGCTCGGGCCCGTCTGTTTTCGCGTTTACCCGCGATGAGGCTACGGCCAATGCCATCACCCAAAAACTACAGCAACATTTAACGGGTATTAAAATTGGCTCGCAAGGCTATGTGTCGCCAATTAATGAGGCTGGGCCTAGGGTGATTAGTGAGTGAGTTGTGAATGAGTGAGTGTTAATCAAATTTGTCATTGCGAGGAACGAAGCAATCGCAAGGAGGTAAGTAGCCTACTTTGCAGCGTGCGATTGCTTCGTACCTCGCAATGACAGCAAGAATATATCAAAATGAAATTCTACAGTACCAATAATAAATCAACACGGGTAAGCTTTAAAGAAGCCGTGTTTAACAGTATGCCGCAGGATAAAGGGCTTTATATGCCTGAAAGTATCCCGCGTTTAGACGATAAATTTATCAGCAACCTGGACGGCTATACATTACCCGAAATTGCTTTCCATGTAGCACAAAATTTGTTGCGCGATGACATCCCGGCAGATGATTTGAAAACCATTATTAACGATGCAATTAACTTTTATGCCCCAATAGTTAAGCTTGAGGATAATGTGTATGTGCTTGAACTTTTCCATGGACCGTCATTAGCTTTTAAAGATTTTGGCGCGCGCTTTATGAGCCGCGTAATGAGCTATTTCCTTGAGGAAGGCGAACAGCAACTGGACGTGCTGGTTGCTACATCAGGCGATACAGGTGGCGCCGTTGCACTAGGTTTTTTAGGTGTGCCCAATACCCGTGTAACTATACTTTACCCTAAAGGAAAAGTTAGCGATATACAAGAATTACAGCTAACCACTAACGGACAAAACATTCGTGCATTGGAAATTGACGGCACTTTTGATGATTGCCAGGCCTTGGTTAAACAAGCTTTTACGGATACTGAGCTGAACGCCAGATATCGTTTAACATCAGCCAATTCTATCAACATTGCAAGGTTAATTCCGCAGACTTTTTATTACTTCAATGCCTATGCACAGGCTTTGAAACAGGGTAAGAATAAGATTGTATTTTCTGTACCAAGTGGCAACTTTGGCAACATTGGCGCAGGTTTGCTGGCCTGGAAAATGGGCCTGCCGGTAGAGAAATTTATAGCAGCTACCAATGTTAATGATACCGTTCCAGCTTTTTTAAAGAGTGGCGTTTATGAGCCAAAACCATCTGTAGCAACGCTATCGAATGCGATGGATGTAGGTAACCCAAGTAACTGGGTACGTATTGCCGATATGTTTGATAATGATATTGATCAGCTTAAAGCATTGGTAGTGGGTTGTAGTTTTAATGATGACGAAACATCAACCGCCATACAGGCCATTTACGATCATTACAAATACGTAGCCTGCCCGCATACAGCCATAGCCTGGCAAGCGCTGAAAGATTATCAGCAGGATCTACACGTGGATGATACTGCCGGTATCTTCCTTTCAACGGCTCACCCTTGTAAGTTTCCGGATGTTTTCCCGCAGCAAATAGCGCAACATGTTGAAGTGCCCGAGCAGGTGGCTACCCTACAGGCAAAAGAAAAACAAGCAGTTGCTTTAGGTAAAGATTTTGAAGGGTTTAAGGAGTATTTGTTGACGAATATCTAACGTTTTTGCAACCCTTTGTCATTGCGAGGAACGAAGCAATCGCACGCTGCAAAGTTCGCGATTGCTTCGTTCCTCGCAATGACAAATTTGGCTACTTCCTCAATTTCTTAAACTCCGATGTCTCCCTCCATTGCGGAAACTTGGTTTCGAAAGCCAGGCGTTTGCCGATATTAAAAATCAGGCCGATATCTTCAACCGCGCCGTCAAGGTTCCAGGTAGCGTCAAATTCGTCGCTGGGTTGGTGGTACCTGTTTGCGGTATACGCTTCGCTTATTTTTTTGCCGTAACCATCTTCTTTACCAATAACCTGCTTACCGCCCGAGATGCTAACAGATGGCACCCCGATTTTGGCAAAACTAAAATGGTCTGACCTGAAGTACAAACCAGCCTCTGGATGGGCTTCAGGCGCTAAAAAGCGGTTGTGTTTCTTCAGCTCGTCAACCAGGTAATCTTCCAGTTCAGACTGCCCGCTGCCGTAAATACCGGCATCTTTTGTCTTGCCGAAGAAGTTAATGCCGTCAATATTAATATTAGCTACTGTTTTATCCGCAGGGTAAACCGGTTTTTCGCCATAATAGGCAGATCCTAACAGGCCTTGCTCTTCGGCAGTTACTGATAAGAAAACAATGGTACGCTCGGGTGGTGTTTTCATAGCTTTAAACGCCCGGGCAATTTCTATGATAGCCGCTGTACCGCTGGCATTATCTAACGCGCCATTGTAAATAGTATCGCCCTTGGCATCTGGTTTTCCTACACCTAAATGGTCCCAATGCGCGGTAAATATCACATATTCTTCGGGGCGTTTGCTGCCGGTTATTTTAGCAATTACGTTGTGCGATTTATTAAACACAGGCTTGGTTTTCAAAGTAGCTGATGCTTTCAGCCCTAAATCGAAACCTTTAAATCCCTTGTTATTTGCGGCATGCAATGCACTGGTATCTTTACCTGCCGACTGTAATAATTTAATAGCCGTGTTGTGGGTTATCCAACCCTGCATAGCTAGTTGGTAATCGTTGCTGCCGCGTTTGTCTAAATGTAGTTTAACACCGCCGTTTGATGTCTGCACCACCTGGAAGGGGTATGATGCGGCTTTTGTAGTGTGCACTATCAAGCATGCTTTTGCTCCCTGGCGTGCAGCCTCTTCGTATTTATAGGTCCAGCGGCCATAGTAGGTCATGGCTTTGCCTTTAAACAGGGTGGTGTCGCCGGTTTCAAAGCCGGGGTCGTTCACCATAACAATAACTACCTTGCCTTTTACATCAAGGCCTGCGTAATCGTTCCAGTTATATTCGGGTGCTACCACGCCAAAGCCGGCAAAAACAATATCATCATTAGCCAGTGTTTGCACGGTGTCTGTACGTTTGGTAAACACCACAAAATCTTCCATCGGCTTTAATTTGAAATCACCTTTGGGCGATTGTATGGTCATATCGGTTACTCCTTTAGGCGTAATTTCTACCAGCGGTACATCCTGCAAATAGCTGTCGCCATTACCTGCTTCAAGGCCCATGCTTTTAAAGGTTTTTTGCAGATAATCTATCGTTTTGGCTTCGCCATCGGTCATGGGGCGACGGCCCTTAAACTCGTCGGACGATAGCACTTTTATATGTGCTGATAAGCTGTCTTTACTAATCGCAGTAAGACCATCCTGGTCATCAACTTTAGCGTTTTGATTACAAGAAAGTGTCGCCAGCGCAGCGCCTGCCAACAATAAATGATTAAAAAACTTAGCCATAGTAAATTGATTTTAACGAATATATAAAATAACCCGCTGCTTTAGTAATTTTGGGCTTTGATAAACAGCATGGTACATAAAGCGTCTTTTTATATTTTACTGGGGATAACAGGTTTTGCAACACTAACCGGTTGTAACAGGAGTAGCGAGTTTACCCGACAAAAATGGGCTTCCACAGACGGGCTTGAATACCCTATGCGCGACCAGGTGCTGGAAGATTTAATGGCAAACCACCATATTAAAGGCTTAACTTTCGATCAGGTGATCGACTCGCTTGGCAGCCCGCAACGCCGCGACTCGTTAAAATTTACCTACCAGATATTAGATAATAGCTTTCAATTTGGCCGAAAGAAACCTGTTTATAAAAAGAACCTGGTAGTGCATTTCAGCAAAGACTCCATAGTAACCAAATTTGAGGTTAGCGAGTTTAAGGGCAAGAAAGAAGAGAAGAAGTAAGCCTAAAACCGTAGGATTATATTAGGGTCGGGGATATTCTGTATCCATTTATCTTTTTCAGAAAACTTAGCAACACCGGGGTAGTCGCCGCGTTTATCGCCAATATCAAACATTAGCTGAAAATGCAGATGCGGTGGCCAGTTGCCGTTTTCGTCGGCATGCCCGAAGGTGGCTATTTGTTGATCTTTATTGATAACCTGGCCAACAGTTAACCCCATCAAACTTTGGCGCGACAGGTGCCCATAAAGGCTGTATAAGATCAGTCCATCCAGATTGTGTTGTAAAATAATAGTAGGGCCGTAATCTCCAAAATTGTTATTGTCCTGAAAGCTATGGATTGTTCCATCCAAGGGTGCATATACCGGCGTACCGGCATCGCCCCAAATATCAATACCCAAATGTAAACGACGCGGCTCATCCGCTGTGTCAAAATGGCTGCTGCGGGCGTAAATGGTGCGGTGTTCCATGTAACCCCCAATGCCGTATTTGTAATTGCCTGCTTTCAGTTTATTACTTACCCATGCGCTAAACTTTTCGCTATCGGTAACGGTATCAATATCTAATTCGGTATTGTTGGCTGTGAAGTCGAAGGGGTAAAGCTTGTCCGTCGCAGGGTTGTAATCAACTATTTTACCAATGGCGATTGGGTTATTGTTGAGGTAGGTTGTGAGTTGATTGGTTGGTGACATGACTTTATGGAGATACAGGGCGGCGGAGACTCAGCGCCGACGACATATTTTAACGCTTTCTCGTCGCGCGAAGACAACTCACCCGGACATTGCTTCGCTCGTCCTGCCCTCTCTTCGCCTTCGGCGGAAAGAGGGCTTTTGAATCTTTCTAAAAAAATTCAATTTCCCAACCCTCTTTGCGCTTGCGCAGAGAGGGTGGTCCAGCGTAGCGTCGACCGGGTGAGTTGTCTACGCCCGGCCATCGTCAATAAAAACTATTCGGCGCCCTGCTGCTGCTCGTCGCGGTGTATCTTATCAAAGATCTTTTCCATACGGTCTACATATTCGCTGGTATCGTCCAGGAAAAACTCAAGCTGAGGTATCACCCTTACCTGATCTTTAATACGACTGCCCAGCTTATAGCGTATCTCTGAAGCATGCTGTTTTACAGTAGCCAACGACTGTGTTGTATTGGCATTATTAAAAAAGCTCAGGAAAACCCGGGCGATAGCCAGATCAGGCGTTACCCTAACTTTGGTTATAGTAACCAATGTGTTTGGCAAATAATTCATCCCTTCGCGCTGAAATATAGCGGCAAGGTCCTCTTGTATAACTCCGGCAAATTTTTGTTGACGTTTTGATTCCATAGTATTTAATAATTAACGCCAAACAGGCAAATGAGTTTCAAATTTGTGTCGATACAAGTTAGCACTAAAAAGTTTACTTGCAATCGGCAGGGATATCTTTTGTGATCTTTATTAGTTTTTTTACTATTAATGTGCGGTCGTAAGATGCACCGTCAGTGTCGGTTATCGCATTGCTAAAATAGCCATCAACCTCAACATAAACCGGCAGCCCCTTTTGCTCAAAAGATACTTGTTGCGAGTACTGTAACTCTAATTGTGCAGAGCTATCGACAACCCAATGCTGGGTGCTTTTACCACAAGGCGTAAACAATTTTGCGCCAGGCTCAAAGGTATATATACCCTTAATCGTAACCGGGGTTTGTTCGTCGCCCTTTTTATCGGGCTTGCTTTTGCATGATGTTGCTACCGCGATGAATATCATCGCCCCAAAAACTAAAAATTGCTGAGTTAAACGCATGTTGGCAAAATTATAAATCCTGTTTAATATCATCCAAACCTTTTACACTTAACCTGGCGCTAATGCCCGATGCTATGATAGAAATTACCAGCACCGTTAAAAATACCAGCACAAAATCGCCGCCGCGTATATCAATAGGGTAGGCGTTATTGGCAACGGCCATATTGGCGTTCACTTTTACAAAGGCGTAGGTTTGCTGTAATATACATACCGTATAACCCAGTATAATGCCAACGCCACAACCTATAAGTGATATCATCATCCCTTCAACAAAAAATATACCTTGTATCAGTTGTTTATTTGCACCCAGGCTGGTTAATATAGCAATGTCTTTACGCTTCTCTATCACCAAAATAGTTAACGACCCTATGATGTTAAACGCCGCAATGATAATAACAAAAGCCAGGATCATGAATATGGCCCATTTTTCAAAGTTAAGTGTTTTATACAGCGCGGTATTTTGCTGGCTGCGGCTTTTTACAATATAATCGTCGCCCAGTTTTTGCTGAAGGTCTGATTGTACGGTGTTTAGGCTGGTCCCCTTTTCATAATTAAGATTGATAAACGACACCCGGTTGGGTTCGTCAAAAATTTCGCGGGTAAACGCTATGGGCGTTATCACCATATCATCAAACTCTGGTTGCACCTGAAAAACGCCAACCGGGGTGATATTGCGTTGTATAAACTCATCTGCCGGGTTTATGGATACCACGTTGCCACGCTTTGGCCCAAATATCTGGAAAGGCGCAGCGGCAGCACGGATATTAATTGACAAATTATACTTTACCATTATGCCAATTACAGCCGTTGGCGCATTATTTAAATGCAGGGTGAATGATCCGTCAACGATGGTGCTGTCAAGGCCGGGGTTATTTAAAAAACCATCGCTAACGCCCATCATATTGGCTATAAAAGTGCGCTCGCCATATTTAATTACTACCTTGTCCTGTAATACCTCGGTGTATGATACGATGGCTTTATCCTTTTGCAACGCACGGAAATAGGGCGTATTAGGGTTAAAAGTTTTACCCATTTTGGCCTGTATACGTATCTCGGGCGAAAAGTTGCTGTACATAGCCAGAATGGTTTTCTCCAGCCCGTTAAATACCGATAGCAGGATGATCAACGCCGCGGTGCCAATTAATACCCCTATCATAGATATACCCGAAATGATGTTGATAGCATGCATTTTCTTGTTCGAGAACAAGTATCGCTTAGCTATATAGACAGAGGTATTCAAATGCGTGGCGTTTTATTTTTGTTGCGATGTAAAAGTAAGCAAAACCAATCAGCTTAAACGCAAAACGGCCTTAGGTTAAAAACGGATTGTTTTGCTTCTCAAACCCGATGGTGGTTTCCGGTCCGTGGCCCGGATAGATGGTACAATCATCAGGTAGTGTCAAAAACTTTTGTTCTATGTTGTTTATCAGCGTTTTAAAATCGCCGCCCGGTAAATCGGTGCGACCAATGCTGCCCCTAAACAATACATCGCCGGCTATAACAAAGTTTGCAGCCACATCATAAAAACACAAATGCGCAGGCGAATGCCCCGGCGCAAAAATGAAAGTCAACGTAGTATTGCCAAAGCTAATGCTGCCACTTTCTTCCAAAAAAACATCAGGCGCCGGCGATGGCTCATAGCGGATACCAAACTGAGGCGCATAGGCTACACCGGCTTCCAGTAAGGGCAGCTCGCCTTTGTGAAACTGTGGTTTTAGGCCATACATATCAAACACAAACTTGTTACCCAATATATGGTCTATATGGCAATGTGTGTTAAGCAGCAAAACCGGTTTCAGGTTGTTGTTTTTGATAAAGTTTACCACCGTGTTCTGTTCGGCCGATGTTTCCATGCCGGGGTCTATAATGACACATTCGCCGGTTTCATCGTACAACAAATAGGTGTTTTCCTGGAAAGGATTATTTTGAAATGCTTTTACTGTAGACATGGTGTTTGATTTCGGATATCGGATGTTTGATATCGGATTTATTTAATTTTATTTGGTTGATGCTGGTTCCATAAATATCATAATCGAACATAAAAAATCCGAAATCCGATATTCGAAATCCGACATCCCCCTACTTCCATCTAAAGCTATCAATCATCTTACCAATGTCCTTTTTAATAAATTCAAGGACAGGTTGGATAGAGTCAAGCCGTGGTTCGTTGTTAAAATATAGCGCGCCGCGCAGGTAATGGTGCGTGCTGTCGGTTAAAAAAAACTGTGCCGACGATGCCGCGTTGCCATCAATATTATAGTATATACCCCATATTTTACGCTCGGGGATTGCCAGGTTAACCTGCTCTATCCGTGGCGATTTTACCGTGTTTTTAAAGGCCAGTTTGCGGGCATCTTCTACCAGTTGGTTAAATACCTGCTTTGAGGGCACGGTCTCGTAGCTTAAATGCAGGGTGGCGTTAAACTGCTTAAACTGCATGTTTAGCAAATGCGTCATATTGAGCAAGTTTGGCCCAACGCGCGATTGCGTGTCTTTTTCAATGGTAGCGTAAACCGGGTATTTAAACGTAAAAGGGTAGGGCGATTGGTAGTCCTGATACTCCTTCTTCGGAAAATCTATCCTGAAAAAACCGCGCGGCTTGGGCGAGTAATCGCCACCGCCGCCACCACAGGCCGATAGCAGCAATACAGCGGCAATCATCATAGCAAAACCCTTCATCATAATATATTCTCCTCGGCGTTCCATATCTCCCATGATCTTTCTGCCTGTAGTACCAACATATCGTAGCCGTTTTTTGTTGTAGCGCCTTTGGCAGCGCCGCGTTTTAAAAACTCGGTTTCGGGTGGGTTATACACCAGGTCGTACAGCAAATGGTCGTCCGTTATAGCATCATACGGAATATCCGGACACTCGTCAATATTTGGCGCGGTACCAAGTGGGGTAGTGTTAATAATCAGGGTATGTTTTTTAATGTCGGCAGCGGTCAAATCTTTAAACAATATGCTATCGCCTTGTTTTCTGCGGGTAACGGTTTTAAAGCTTATCTCCAGGTTCTGCAAAATACATTTCACCGCTTTAGCCGCGCCGCCATCGCCCAAAACAAGCGCGTCGGTATGGTGACTTTTCAGCAGGGGGCGCAACGACATTTCAAAGCCATACAGGTCGGTATTAAAACCTTCCAACCTAAAATCGTGACCGCCAATGCCAACCTCGCCGTTAAAAGCAGCCAGCACCGGGCTTTCTTTTATAACACGGATACAGTTTACCGCGCCGGCGTTACGCGCGTCGTGCTCTATCCAGTCAAGATATTTTAATACGTTTTGTTTATGGGGGATGGTCACATTCAGTCCGCAAATGTCAGGGTGTTGGTCTAACAGGTCTTGCAGGTCTTTAACATGTTCAAGCGTGTACAGATCGTAATGCGCGCCGGTAATATTCTCGTCCTTAAACTTTTGCGTGAAATACTTTTTTGAAAACGAATGCGTAAGCGGAAATCCAATAAGCCCGTATTTTTTCATGCCGTAATATTAAGCACAAACAACGAGGAATTTAAATTTTTTGTTGTGGCGAAAACGAGGGCGTTGCCTGCGGCCCAGGCTATCCGCTTATACGGCTACAGGCCTTAGGCGCGGCGCCCGCACTGAGGCCCTCGATTGGCTGGTATCCGCTGCTATCCTTAACGCGGGGAGGAGCCTGGGTGTCATTCTGAGGCCCTCGAAGAATGGCGGGTAAAGGCCTTCGCACGCATGGTAATCCCTTCCTCGCCGTTGTTGGTGTTGCCACCAGGCGTGCTCGAAACCTTTTAAGTTCCCCTCTTGAGAGGGGGCGCGACGGAATTGCGCGGCAGCAGGGGTGT
>JAZKET010000071.1:0-10898 GCA_040386815.1 Bacteroidota bacterium
ATAATTCTTCAATAACGTCATCAACAATTTTACCGGCAGGCACCAACATCATAATAGCGCGCGGAGTGTTCAGGCTGGCTACAAATTCTTTAATATCGCTAAAACCCTTAAGGTTTCCGTTTGTGCTTTCCTGCTCTAATGCCGCGCCCTTGGCTGCATCTTTATCAAATCCGGCTCCTTTTACGCCATGGTCGCCCAGGTTTAACAAAAGGCTGCGACCCATTACGCCCAGGCCGATCATACCGAAATCATATTTTGTTGGTGTGCTCATTTTTATTTATTGTGGTTTTCGTCTTTTAATTGTTGTAATATTTTTTTGGTTGATGCTAAATCCGTGTGCAAAAAGGCACGTATGCCTAGCTTTTGCGCCGCATTTACAAACATTATCCTATCGTCAAAATAAACACATTGGTTGGGCTGCACTTGTGCAATACCCATTGCCAATTGCCATATGCCCGGATCAGGCTTGCGCATCTTAACCTCGCATGATGACACAAAAGCATCAAAAAAATCATGCAATTTGAATTTCTTTACGCGGTAGTCATTTAGCTCCTTACCCTCGTTATTGATGGAAATGACACGAAAACCGCAATCTTTTTTCCATTCTTTTAACCAGGCTAATGAAGGCAATTCGACCGACTGCCTGTAAACAAATTCCTTAAAATCCTCTCTGGTAAAATCGCGTGGGTGGTTAAAAATAACCGTGTCAAGGTACTCGTCTAAGTCAATGCTGCCAATTTCATATACGTTAAATATAAAATTGTGCAGCGCATTCACTTCGTCATAATCCAGCCCGAATTTCTCCGACGCTTCCTTACGCGACTCGTGTCCCCAACCATTGCTCAGCAATACGCCGCCAATGTCAAAAAAGAGAATTTTAAGGTTTCCGGCTTCCATTTATCCGGGATTATTTTTTTGCGTTAGCTTCAATAGCGCTTAACAATTTTTCAAACGGCGCATTAAATTTCTCAATGCCTTCGTCTTCTAATTGTTGAGTCAGTACAGCCAGGTCAATGCCTGCAGCTGCAACTTTCTCTAAAAGCTCGGTTGCTTTATCCAAATCCTGCTCTAAAGTATTTGCAGCAACACCATGATCGCGGAATGCTTCTATAGTTTCCAAAGGAACTGTATCTACAGTATCAGCGCCGATTAATGCCTCAACATATTTAGTGTCTTTAAATGCAGGGTTTTTGCTGCTGGTGCTTGCCCATAACAAACGTTGTGGTTTAGCGCCTTTCGCTGCTAATTTTTCCCAACGCTCGCCGCTGAATACGCGTTTGTAAATCTCGTAAGCTTTTTTAGCTGACGCGATAGCAACTTCGCCTTTGTACTGGCCTAAACCTTTTTCGTCAAGTAATGGATCAACCAATACGTCGATACGGCTCAGGAAGAAGCTGGCTACTGATGAAATGTGTGCAATTTCATGACCTGCCGCTAAGTGGTCTTCTAAACCGGCAATGTATGCCAAAGCAACTTCCTCGTAACGAGGTAAGCCAAATAATAAAGTAACGTTAATGTTGATACCTTGTGCGATAGATTTGCGGATGGCATCTAAACCAGGTTGTGTACCCGGGATCTTGATCATTACGTTCTCGCGGTCAACTTGTTTCCAAAGCAATTTTGCTTGTTCAAAAGTTTCGTCGCCTTTAAGGGCAAGGAATGGAGATACTTCTAAACTTACATAACCATCAACTTTATCGCTTTCAACATAAAGGTCTTTAAACAAATCACAAGCATCCTGGATATCTTTGATAGCTAAGCCGAAGAAGATCTCTTCGTTAGTGCGGCCTTCTGCTAATGCCTTAATGTCAGCATCATACATATCGCTGCTGCTAATAGCTTTTTCAAAAATTGCAGGGTTTGAAGTTACACCTCTGATACCGTCGTCATCTTTTAAGGCTTTTAATTTACCGTTACCGATAAATCCACGATCAATAAAATCAAGCCAGATGCTTTGGCCAAAGCTGTGTATTTGTTTTACTTTATTAGTTTCCATTATACTATGTGTTTAATATCTATTTTAAATTTTACTCTTTGCCTTTTAGGCGACAATAAGCGTACCACCTATTGCTCTTAATGTCATGCTATGTTACTATTAGCTTTCGTTACCGGCAACCAGCACTTCAACATTATGATTGATAAACAGGCCGCTCTCAATAACACCGGTAATGGCTTTTATTTTGCGTTCCATATCGTTATCAATACTGTCAAAACGTACGTCAAGCAGTAAGTTGTTGTTCTCGGTAATTACAGGTCCGTCTTTGCCGCCTGCCAGTCGCAATACAATTTCTTTTGCACCTAAGGCTTTCAGTTCAGCCTCCACAAGCAATAAAGCCTGCGGGTAAACCTCAACCGGTACCGCAAATTTTGAGCCCAGTTTATCAACCATTTTACTGTCATCAACAATAATGTAGTTTACCGGGCTGCTGCTTATCAGTAGTTTTTCTTTAAAAAGCGCGCCGCCCCGACCTTTTATCAAGCTGTTATTAGGGTCAACCTCATCGGCGCCATCGAAACACCAGTTTGGTTTATGTTCATACAGGCTGGTTAAAGGTATACCCAACTTACTGCAAGCCATTGAAATTTCAATAGAGGTTGGTATAGCCCGTATATTCAAACCTTCGGCTTTAATACGCTCTGCAATAGCAAAAAGGGTTAGATATACGGTACTACCCGAGCCAACCCCAATTACATCACCATCCTTTATTTTACTGACGATCTGATCTGCCACCTTTTGCTTGCCGGCTCTGTTACTAATAGTGCCTGCCCAGCTTTGGTTTTTGATGATGTCGCTATTCCAGTCCATGTGTTAGGTGTGAGATATGAGATTTGAGACGTGAGATTGAAACCAAAGTCTCAAATCTCACATCTCGATACTCAAATCTATTTCAATAAAGCTTTCGCTTTTGCTACTACGTTATCTACAGTGAAGCCAAAGTATTTGTAAAGCTCATCAGCCGGTGCCGACTCGCCAAATGTTTCCATGGCTAATACGTCACCTTCATCGGTTACATACTTGTTCCAGCCAAGCGGCGATGCCATCTCAACAGCTAAACGTTTTTTAACCGCTTTAGGGAATACTGACTCTTTGTAGGCAGCATCTTGTTTCTCAAACAACTCCCATGACGGGAAGCTCACTACGCGCACTTTAATACCTTCTTCAACCAATTTAGCTTTCGCGTCCATGATCAAAGCAACTTCAGAACCGGTAGCAATCAGGATAACGTCCGGAGTACCTTCAGAGTCAGACAATACATAAGCACCTTTTTCTAACTGGCTTGCACTGCCTAAAGTATCCTGATCAAGGATCGGTAAGCCCTGACGGGTAAATACCAATACAGTTGGGCCACCTTTTTTCTCGATAGCTACTCTCCACGCCTGCGCAGTTTCATTAGCGTCAGCCGGGCGAATAACAGTAGTGTTAGGAATTGAACGTAAAGAGATCAATTGCTCAATAGGCTGGTGAGTTGTACCATCCTCGCCCAAACCGATACTATCGTGGGTGTAAACAAATATCGGGCTTATCTTCATAATCGCTGCCAAACGGATTGGCGGGCGCATGTACTCAGAGAACATCAGGAAGGTTGCACCAAAAGGTTTGATACCTTTAGTTAAAGCCATACCATTTAAGGCCGAACCCATAGCATGCTCGCGGATACCAAAGTGGAAGTTACGGCCGTTACGGTTTTCTGATGTAAATGAATCGTATTTCTTTAAAGTAGTTTCTGTTGATGGAGCCAAATCTGCCGCGCCACCAATTAAGTGAGGGAAGCTATCAGCAATAGCGTTTAATACTTTACCTGATGCCTGGCGGGTTGCCATTTTAGGATCAGAACCTTTAAACGTTGGCAATTTATCTAACCAGCCTTTAGGTAATTCTTCTTTAACAGCAGCTTCGTATTCGGCAGCTAATTCAGGGAATTCTGCTTTGTATTTAGCAAATAATTCGTTCCAGTCAGATTCAGTTTTAATGCCGCGTGCGCCAATTTCTTTGTAGTACTCAGAAACTTCTGCAGGGATATTGAATGATTTTTCAGTATCGAAACCAAAGAACTCTTTAACCAATTTTATCTCATCAGCACCCAGTGGCGAACCGTGTGAACCAGCAGTACCTGATTTGTTAGGGCTACCATAAGCAATTAATGAACGTACACGAATAATTGATGGTTTTTGAGTCTCAGCTTTAGCGTTAACCAATGCTTGTTGCAAAGCAGGTACATCGTTAGCATCAGTTACAGACTGTACGTGCCAGCCGTATGAACGGAAACGCGCGTCAACATCTTCATTGAAAGCAATATCAGTGCTACCTTCAATAGATATCTTGTTATCATCATATAAATAAATAATGTTACCCAACTCTAAGTGACCAGCTAATGAAGCAGCCTCTGCAGTTACGCCTTCCATTAAGTCACCATCGCTGCAAATAGCGTAAACGTGGTAGTCAAAAAGGTTAAAGCCTGGTTTGTTGTAGTAACCTGCTAAGTGTTTTTGCGCAATAGCGAAACCTACACCGTTAGCAAAACCCTGACCCAACGGGCCGGTAGTAACGTCAACACCCGGTGCCAAACCGTACTCTGGGTGACCAGCGGTTTTACTGTGTAGTTGACGGAAGTTTTTAATATCCTCTAAAGACAGATCATAACCTAATAAGTGCAAAAAGCTGTATTGTAAAATACAAGCGTGACCTGCAGACAAGATAAACCTGTCGCGGTTTGCCCAATCAGGGTTTTTAGGATTAAAATTGATAAATTCTTTCCATAGTACGTGACCCAGCGGTGCAAGCGCCATAGCTGTACCCGGGTGACCCGAGTTAGCTTTTTGCACAGCATCGGCCGACAAAATTCTTACCGTATCAATGGCTAATTTCTCGATGTTTTGACTTTCCATTTCGTCTTTATTATAATGATCTATTGTGATTACTTATTTATTGTTGATGAGGGCACTACTCCGGTTGGCGTCAATTCATCAGACCATAGCCTGGCGCCACCTTTAATACCATCTTGATTTGTTACTAATTTTACGTTTTTGTCAAGCTTGAATGCAAGCTCGCGCGAGTTGCCGCCACCTATATATAGATAATCGTAGTTAAAAAGGCTTTGCATGTTTTGTAAAACCTTTTTCATGCGGGTGTTCCACTTGCGTTTACCTTCTTTCTGAAAAGCTGCCTCGCCAATAAACTTATCGTAGCTTTTTGTTTTGGTGGCAGGGCTTTGTCCCACTTCAAGGTGTGGCAGCAATTTGCCATCTAATAATAATGCTGTGCCAAAACCAGTACCCAGGGTAAGCACAAGCTCTAAACCTTTACCGCCAACTACGCCAAGGCCAGCCATGTCAGCATCATTAACCACGCGTGCCGGGAAACCCAAAACCTCTTCCAATTTCTTACCCAGATCAAAATTAACCCAGGCAGCATTATCTAAATTAGGCGCTGTTTTAACAATACTATCGCGCACATAACCCGGAAAACCAACTGATATTTTGTTGTAGCCCGAAAATTGAGTAGCCAGTTTCTTAATGGCATTAACAACGTTTACAGGGTTGGCCGGTTGCGGAGTTTCAACTTTTTTGTACTCCATTAACAGGGCGCCTTTTTCGTCTAACACGGTAGCTTTGATATTTGACCCGCCAATATCAATAGATAGAACTTTAAGTTGTGATATTTTGCTCATAACTGTATGGATGGCAAAAGTAACATGTATTTCGCAATATTTAACAATCTTTCACTCAATATATAAGGCAAAAATGCATTAAATTGACAGAAAGTGTATAATTAACACAGTTTTTACCCCAAAATGGGGGCTTTTACCCATCAAACCGCCTAAAATCTATATCCGAATTAATATAAAATAAGCGAAATGTTAAAAATATGATAACGTGCAAGCGTTTTTTTCTTGATAATATTAAACCATCGCAACGATAAGTAAGTCTTAAAAAACGGCCGCCTTTATTACAATAGGGGGCATAACAGGTATATATTAAAAATGTTACGTTTTTTAAGGCCGATTTTTTCAGTAATTCATTTTTTAATTTATAATTTCAACCTTTGATATTTAGCGGTAATAGGTGTAAATATTACACTAACCGCTTGTATAGACCTGTATATTGAGTATTTTAATTATATAAAACTTTCCAACCAAATTAAAACTAATAAGATGAAAGAGAATGAAGAAAAGGGAGCGGGCGCTTCACGCAGAGATTTCGTGAAGACAAGTGCTCTTGCTGCTGCCGGCTTTACCATCGTGCCTCGTTTTGTACTGGGTAAAGGCTACAGAGCGCCAAGTGACACCTTGTATTACGCAAGTGTGGGTTTAGGTGGTAAAGGAGCAAGCGATAATGCGGCTTTTGTAAAAAGCGGTAAAGCTAAGCCGGCTTTCTTGTGTGATGTAGATCAGGATTATGCTGCTAAAATTTACAATCAGTACCCAGACGCTAAAAAATATACCGACTGGAGAGAGATGTTTGACAAAGAGCACAAAAAATTTGATGCTGTACACTGCGCTACTCCAGATCATACGCACGCGGTTGTTGCTACGGCAGCAATGGCTTTGAAAAAACACATCTACGTACAAAAACCAATGGCGCACGACGTGTACGAAGCACGTATGATGGCCGACATGGGTAACAAATACAAAGTAATTACCCAAATGGGTAACCAGGGTTCGTCTGGTGATGGTGTACGCCAATTACAAGAGTGGTTTGACGCAGGTGTTATTGGTGACGTTACGGAGGTTTATTGCTGGACAAACCGTCCGGTATGGCCACAAGGTTCATACGGTGCTAACACTCCGCAAGGTTTAAAATGGCCTCAAACATCAGCTACCCCGCCAAGCACCCTTAACTGGGATTTATGGCAAGGTACTGCTAAAGCACGTCCATTCCCAATTGGCACAGACCAACCGGGTGGTGCTAAAATATTACCATTTAACTGGAGAGGTTGGTGGGATTATGGTACAGGCGTACTAGGCGACATGGGTGCACACATTTTACATGCCCCAATGAAGGTCTTAGGTTTACAGTATGTATCATCAGTACAAACCAGCATCAGCGGTGGTGGCTCGTTAGACGTAGGTCCTGCATCTAACTATACAATCATGACTTTCCCTAAAACTCCAAAAACCAGCGGCCCTGTACGTGTACACTGGATGGATGGCGGTATTATTCCTCCACGTCCGGTTGAGCTTGACCCGTCTGAACCATGGGGTAGCGGCGATGGTGGTATGTTATTCATTGGTACAAAAGGTAAAATGCACGCTGGTTGCTACGCTTCAAGAGCGCGTTTACTACCTGTATCAAAAATGGACGAAGTTAACGTACCTGAAAAAATTGCACGTGTTGAAGGCGGCGAAGGCGGTCACTACGCACAGTGGGTTGAAGCTTGCTTGAAAGGTTACGGAAACATGAAAACCAGTGCTCCGTTTGAAGAATCTGCATTGTTAACAGAAGCAATGTTGATGTGTAACTTAGCTATCAGAGGCGTAAGTGTGCCTAAAGCTGCAGAAGTTGGTTCAACAACAGATGCTGCCGGCGGTCGTCGTCGTGGTGGTGGTGGTTTCCCTGCTCGTTACATCAACCTTGAGTACGATGCAGCTAACATGAAAGTTACCAACGTACCAGAAGTTAACCAATTTGTTAAACGCGAGTACAGAGAAGGTTACAAACTAAGCGGTATCTAATTATCGTTTATAACCATAATTATAAAGGAGGCATCGAAAGGTTGCCTCCTTTTTTTGTTTACAGATGTTTAAATTTGTAAATGCTACAAAAAAATCACTGGGGTGTTTTAATAGTTTGTTTCTTTTTGCTGATATGCGGCCAATATAGTTTTGCCCAGCCCGGCAGCGGCACCCCAACCCGTAACGATCATATTTTCCCATCTACAGACGCGGCAAAGGCTGCCATTAGCTTTGATGCCCGCGGATTTTTGATCAATGGCAAACGCACGTTCATTACCTCGGCAAGCATGGAGTATGCCCGTGTACCCCGCGCCCTATGGAAAGACCGTTTATTACGCTTAAAACGTGCCGGCTTTAATACCATAGAAATGTATACCTTCTGGAACTATCATGAAGCTAAAGAGGGTCAGTTTAATTTTAGCGGCGACCACGATTTAAATGCTTACCTGCAACTGATAAAAAGCATGGGTATGTACGCTATAGTTCGTGTTGGCCCCTATGTTTGTGGCGAATGGAATTTAGGCGGATATCCTATCTGGCTAAAAACAAAGCAAAGCATCCGCGTACGCGAAGATAACCCTGCTTTCTTAGCTGCCGTTGACCGTTTTTTTGAGAAACTCATCCCAATAGTATCTCAAAATCAAATTCATAAAGGCGGGTCGGTTATTATGGTTCAGTTAGAGAACGAGCATCGTGGCGGTTGGGGTACTATAGTAAACAATGAATACTTTAAACATCTGCAGCAAAAAACAATATCGCTTGGTATGCAAGTACCTTACTTTTTCAGCGGGCTACACTCAGGCAACGACCCTTCCGGCGAGCATATTAACCTTGACGACCCTGGCCGGCCGAACCCATGGTTTGCACCCGAATATTGGGGGGTATGGTTTCTAAACTATGGGCCGCAGGAGTTGGATTCGACTTTGTATGATCGACGTACCTGGAAAATGCTGGCCCATGGCGGCAATGGCTATAATTTATATATGGCACACGGCGGCAGCAATTTTAATTATGATAACGACAAAGACAACGCAGCATCGTACGATTATGGCGCCATGGTAGGCCAAACCGGCGATTTACGCCCTTTATATTACGCCATAAAACGAGCTAACTGGTTTGCTAAAAGTTTTGAAAGCATATTGGCCAACAGCGTAGATGATCAGCAAAACAAACCCGCCGTTAGCGACACCAACATAAAAGTAACGGTGCGCAAAAGCCAGATGGGTAGTGTTGCATTTCTGGACAATCAGGATTCGGTAGCACTTAAATTTAAGTTTGATGCGCCCGATAACACGGGTTTAATAGCATCGGCCGAAATTAAATTACAGCCCGGCGAAATTATGCCCGTAGTACAGGACTATCAGTTAACACCGTCCGTAAAATTGGTTTGGTCACCAACTCGTATTTATAATATCACTCTTCAAGGAAATACCACAACAATATTATTAAGTGGCGATGCAGGCACTAAAGCTACCTTGTATTTTTTTATTATGGGTGATATGGCTAACACCAATCAAAAACAAAATTTCTGGATACCCCGCGGCCCGGGGCTAATAACCTTTAGCGCCGACGTTACGGCTAATAGCCCCATGGAGTACAGTTTTACAGCCGGACCAAAACGAATAAGGATAGTTGTAACTACAGATAAACTAGCATCGCGAAGCTGGGTGGCAGATGCCGTTGGGCAAACTCAACTTATTATCGGCCCGGATTATGCGGCTGATTTAACTGCTAAGAATGGCAAATATACATTGACAACAGAACGACCATGGATTGGAGGCACCCATTACCCAACCTGGATATTTAAACCAACGGGAAATGCTATCAAAATCAACTCAAAAATTTATCCAGTTCAGCATCCGCAGCAATTAAAATTAGGGGCATGGCAGGTTAAGGATGCCAGTGCACCCGCGGCATTAAATTATGATGACAGTAAATGGCTATCAAGCAAAGACCCTGTACAAATGGGGACAGATGGAGATATTACCGCCTACGCATGGTATCGCACAAAAATAAAAGTAGAGCAAGCTGGCAATTATATACTCAAATTTAAAAAAGCCCCGGAGGGCGGCGCGCTATTTTTGGACGGTAAGCGGGTTGATACTGCTGCATTTTTCCAAAACGAAAACACCCTTAGCCTTAAAGCAGGAGTAACGCATACACTAGCGGTGTTTACGTCGCACATTGGGCGCAATAAGTTGATATTTAAGGTGGGTGTTATTGACACGCTGGATATGAAAGGCTTAAGCGGCCCGGTTATCTTGCAAAAGGACAGCAACAGCGGCCCCATACCAGTAAACAACTGGAAAATGCGCGGCGGCCCATGTAATGATGGAGGCGATGGATGTGTTATTCTGCTAAGTACAACTGTGGCCGGCTGGAAGGATATGCCTGCGAAAAACGCAAATACACCACATTTTTATCGCAATACTTTAAACCTTCCGGCGTTTAAACAATCAAATCCACAGTGGCGCGTTAATACAACAAGCCTGGGCAGCGGCTCGGTTTGGGTTAATGGACACAATTTGGGCCGATACCCTGAAAAAATTAAGATAAATGGGATGTATATACCCCAAAGCTGGCTAAAACCGGGTAAAAACTTGATAGTTATTTTTGAAGAAACCGGCATTTTGCCCAATAAAGTAACTATTGAAGCCGAGGAAGCCGCTGGAAGGGACACACAAACTTTACAGTTTTAACACGAAAGTGTTACATAGCAGTACAGTAAGTCTTAATTTTTTTAATATTTTTGTAAACGATTAAAAATTAAATAAAAACTAAATTAAAAAAATGAAAAAGGTATTATTATCACTAGTATTAGTACTAACAGTAGTTACAATTGCATTAGCAGCTTCGGCAGATGGCGTTTGGAAAGGCCTTGTTGAGGGTACTTACAATATATCATTGAACCTTAAAACAGAAGGTACTAAATTAACCGGCGATTTTGCTTTGGTTGATAACAACCCAAAATCAGAAAACCCTGATGAGGCTGGTTATACTCCGTTTGTAGCTGCTCAATTGGGTAAAAACAAAATCACTGAAGGTACTGTAAACGGCGACAACATCCAGTTTACTACTACTTTTAACGGCAAACCGGTTGTTTACAAAGGCACTATTGCTGAAGGTAAATTAGTATTAACTACTACTTTCGGTACATCGCCAATTAAAATCACTTTAAAACAAGCTCCTGCTGCTAAGTAATTAGCTGCTGCTTAATAATACAAA
>JAZKET010000071.1:10908-15815 GCA_040386815.1 Bacteroidota bacterium
TAAACCAATAAAAAAGGCCTTCAGGATATCCTGAAGGCCTTTTTTATTGGTTTATATTTTATAATCCCTATAAATCTATCGTCTCGCCTACCTTCGGCAACTTAATGTTAATGCCAGCCTTGATAAACTTCTCTGTAACTTTGTCTTTATCAATAACTATAACCGGAAAGGTATCGTAATGAACCCCGATAACGTTTTTACAATTGATGAAATTAGTAGCCTTTATAGCGTCGTCAACGCCCATGGTATAGTTATCGCCAATGGGTAAGATGGCCCAGTCAAGGTTTTCATCCTCAAGCAGTTTCATATCATAGGTAAGCGCGGTATCGCCGGCAAAGTATACCTTTTTACCGCCGCTGTACAGCACAAAACCAGCAGGATTACCACCCGACGACCCATCTGGCAAAGTACTGGAATGCACCGCGTTAACCATTTTTACACGGCCAAAATCAAAATTAAAGCCACCGCCTATGTTCATGCCGTGAGCTTCAATACCTTGTTTTCCAAGCCAATCAGCTATCTCTGCAATGCAGATAACCTTGGCGCCGCTGCTTTTTTGTATAGCTACCAGATCAGCAATATGATCGCCGTGGCCGTGTGATACCAAGATATAGTCAGGTTTTAAGCTGTGGATATCAATATGCTTAGCCGCCGGGTTAGGCGTTATAAACGGATCGAACAAAAGCTTTTTGCCCTCAGTTTCGATCATGATGGTTGATTGTCCGTAATAGGTAGTTTTCATGGACTATAATTTTATGATTACAAAATGATTGTAAAACAGAGATTAAAATGGGCAAAATTCACCCTTAAAAGCCTGGTAAATTTGATAGAAATCCAGAAAAATCCGGCTACTGCCCAAACATCCCGCCAAGACCGCCAAACATATCTTTGGTTGCCGCGGCCATTTCGCTTTGGCTTACATTGTCAGCCTGTTGCATGGCTTTGTTTATCGCCACTACCAGCAATTCCTCAATTTCTTCTTTATCGGCATCTTTGTAAAAATCAGCGTCGATGGTTACAGATTGTACTGCCTTGTTGGCATTGGCCATTACGGTAATTTTACCACCTTCGGCAGTGCCGCTTACGCTGATGTTGTCCAGCCTTTTTTTTATATCGCCAGCCATTTGCTGGGCTTGCATTAGTTTGTCAAACATGATGTTTTGATGTGCAGATATGCAAATGTGCGGATGTGCAGATGATTAGCACGCGCAATTATCGCATTATCTAATATTTTAATATTTATAAACTCTTACTATCATCTGCACATCTGCATATCCACGCATTTGCACATCCAACCTTAGTCCTCACTCTCTTCGCCAGTACCTGTATAGGCGCTTTTGCGCACCACCGGCATGCCGGTTATTTTAAACAGATCATCTAACTTTAACAAACTGCCGTTTGATAAGTTTGTTAATAATACAATCACCACATCGTGCTTCATATCGCGCAGGTAAATGTGCCTGAAACCGTGCCACCAGCCGGTGTGGTAAACCACCTTTTCGCCCGGTGCTTCAAATAAGCGCCAACCGTAGCCGTAGTTAAAGTGGCCCTTTATCCATGGGTTACGTGCCACGTACGATGTATCCATGGTGGCCTGTTTTAACAGCTTTCCGGCACGCAGGGCACGGTCAAATATCCACAAGTCGCCAATGGTGCTATACACACCTTTGTCGCCCACAGGCCCATCTAAAAAGTTTTGAGCTACAGAATAACGCCAGGTACCCCTGTCATGGCCAACCACATCAACCGGTATTTTTTCATAATTGGCTTTAGAGTATACATCGGTATGTGCCATGCCTGCCGGTTTAAAAATATTCTCTTTCATAAACTGGGCATAAGGCATCTTGGTCACTTTTTCTATTATCGACGCCAGCACCATGTAATTTGAGTTGTTGTAATGAAAGGTTTGATTGGGCGCGCGATAGCGGGCCGGCTTATATTTGGCTATCATACCCATAGCGTCAACATTGCTTAAGCCATCTTTTTGTATGCGATGCTCTTTACGGTAAATATCATCAACAAAATAAACATAGTTCATCATGCCCGAGCGATGCGTAAGCAGCAGTTTTACAGTAACGCCCTCATATGGAAAATCAGGAAAAAACTCGCGCACATCCTGATCTAACTTAAGCTTTCCTTGTTCAACCAGCATCATTACAGCAGTGCCTGTCATGGTTTTGGTAACAGACGCCAGCTCAAATCTTGAGTTTATTTTTAAGCTGTCGCGATGCAGGTAGTCGGCCCAGCCAATGGCGTTTTCATAAATGATCTTCCCTTTTTTAGCAACCAGGATGTTGCCATTAAAGCCGCGGGTTTTATGCAGGTTTTTAATAAACTCGTCTATTCGTTTATCCGCTTTTTTTGCATCATAACGCAAAAGGGCGGTAGTATCCAGAGGTTTACTCTTTTCGTCAGATCCGAACAGGCCGCCGCTTTGGCCGGGCTTAGATGTGCATGATGTTAGCAGCAGTATAGATGCCAGCGAAAAGAAGAAGACTTGTTTCAATAAACTCATATATATAAATTAAATCGCGCGGTAAATGAATTGCGAAAATTGCAAATTATAACCCCTTTTGCCGCATTAAGTTTTAAACATTTTTATTGTTTTAGTTAATAACGTTGGCTACTTTTAAATTATGCCACTACCATGCAAAAACATCTTACTATTGATATTACTATTCTGTTCGGCAATTACATTTGCCCAGGATATTGATGACCCGGCTACAAACTACAAAGTAGCCCTGGCTTTAAGCAATGAGGGTAAAGGCTTAGAGGGTGTGCCACTGTTAGAGAAAGTTTTAAAAACACAATCAAACTATACCAATGCTGCTTACAGTTTGCTGGGTAGTATTTATGACAAAGCTAATCAGCCTGATAAAGCCATTGTGGTATTTAAAGATGGCTTAAAAGCTTACCCTAAAGATCAAAACCTGTATTTTAACCTGGGCATTGCCAGTTTTAGGGCAAAAAAATATGCCGACGCGGAGCTTGCCGCGGTTGAAGCTATAAAACTTGATGCAAAACACGCCAACAGCCAGCGCCTGTATGGTTTGGTTGCCTTTCATCAAAACAAACGCATGAACGCTTTGATGGCCTTTTGCAGTTTCTTATTGTTAGAACCCAACGGGCAGCGCAGCGATGAGGCGACAACCAATTTGCAAAGCATTTTAAAAGGCGGCGCCTTAAGGGCTGATGGTGCCGGGAAAAGCCCGGGGGCCGATGCAAGGGAAAATGGCACTTTAAACGCTATCATCAATCAAGCCATTACGGCTGGTCGGGGAAAAAATCTCACCGGCAATGCGCTGCTTGAATATCAGCTTAAAACAATATTTACACAAGCCGGTCAGCTGTCTGCAAAGAAAACCACCAAGTCGTTTTTCGACCAGTTTTATGCTGCTTATTTTTATAAACTGGCACAAAGTGGCAATACGCCGGCCCTGGTTAAATTAATTGCAGATAAAACTATCGACGCTGGTTTAAGCGCCTGGATAACATCAACCGGGCGTACTGTTCAATAAATAAAATCGCGAAGTTAAATACAGCTAAAAACTGCTGCCCTGCTTTTGTATTTAATTTGATAGGTAATATCAATATTTGGTTTTGTTGGCTATATTAGATTTTTCTGATTAACCAATTAACCAATACCTACCCCATCATGAGCTTTAAAAAGAGCTTTATTTTTTTGCCATTTTTTTGCTGCGCGATAAGTATCGGCGTAGCCCAACAAAAGAAAACAGTTAACACATACTCTGCCAGCAATACTATTATAGCCAAAGGCGATGCCCTGTTTCAAAAAAACTGTTCAGACTGCCACAACTTCAAAACCCGCGGCATAGGGCCAGATCTTTCGGGCGTTACAGCCGATGCCAGCTATGCATACCTGAGTAAATTCATAGCCAACTCGCAAGCATTAGTAAAAGCTAAAGACAAACGAGCTACCGCCATATTTGCCGAATATAAGGTACCTATGCCGTCGCATCCGCAGTTAACAGCATCTGATATTAACGCGATACTATCATTTATTAACACCCATAAGAAACAGGCCGAGGTTTACGTAAACACGGCCCAACTGGGCACACCGGTTACAGACCCCATACCCACCAAAATTGCCAAAGGCGGCTTAACGTTAAAGCTGGCCAAATGGTTAACCGCGCCTAAAACATCAACTAAAAACCCATCAACCCGCATTACCCAAACCTTTGTGTTACAAGCACCAAAAGGCAACCGCATGCTGATGCTGGAAATGCGCGGGAAACTATACGAGATAAAAGACGGACAATTTAATGTATTGATGGACATGGCCCAATACAAACCCAACTTTATACCAGAGCCGGGCCTGGCCAGCGGCTGGGGCAGCTTCGCGTTTCACCCGGAGTTTTACAAAAACGGACTGTTATATACCACACATACCGAGAAAAAAGGATCGGCCCCGGCAGATTATGCCTATGCCGACTCTATACCCGTTGCCCTGCAATGGGTAGTTACAGAGTGGAAGATCAAAGACCCAAATGCGTCAGCCTTTGAAGCCACCCCGCGCGAAATGCTACGCGTAAACATGCCATCGCCTATACATGGTATGCAGCAAATTATATTTAATCCGCTAAGTAAACCGGGTGCTGCCGATTACGGGTTGCTTTACCTGGGTATTGGCGACGGAGGATCGGCAGAGGCAAGGTATCCATGGCTTTGCGATGGGCCCACCCAGATCAGGTCGTCCATTATCAGGATAGACCCTGCCGGACGTAACAGCAAAAATGGCCAATACGGCATAGTTGCATCTAACCCCTGGGCCAAAGACAATGACCCGAATACGCTGGGCGAGGTTTACGCACGCGGTTTCCGCAACCCCAATAAAATTACCTGGGCAGCCGATGGCACCATGCTGGCATCAGAAATTGGATATACCA
>JAZKET010000071.1:15825-16129 GCA_040386815.1 Bacteroidota bacterium
ATTATTAAACCCGGCTTTGACTATGGCTGGCCCGAGCGCGAAGGAACCTTTATACTGAATTTTGCAGGGAAGAAAAGCGCCATTTATAATTTACCAGCACATGATAACCCAAAATATACTTACCCGGTAGCTGAATATGATCATGACGAGGGTAATGCTATATCGGGCGGCTTTGTATATAATGGCAGCATAGCGCAGCTTAAAGGCAAATACATTTTTGGCGATATTGTTAAAGGCCGGATGTTTTATGTTAATTACAATGATTTGAAACTGGGCAGACAGGCCGAGATTAAAGAATTTGACC
>JAZKET010000071.1:16139-24513 GCA_040386815.1 Bacteroidota bacterium
TCATAAGCACCTATCACGTTCCCGCCGAAGACGAAGAATTTGACCTGCAATTTAACGGTGTACCCAACAAATTTGTTGATTTGGTTAAAAACCCCAAAGCCGACATGCGCCTTGACCTTGGCGAAAACAATACCATTTACATTTGGGCCAAAACTGACGGTAAAATATGGCAGGTAAAAGATTGTGTGGCTGATTAATAAACGCTTACAGTGTGTAATAAATACAACAAGCAACAATTTTTATAAATGTAACTCATTATTTACTATTGATTTTTGCAAAAAACACGCCGCCATTAAAAATTATTGTAGCTTTACCCTAACCATTTTAAATTAATATGAAAAAAATAGTTTTACTAAACGCTGTAGCAGCACTTGCTATTTCAGCTACTTTATTAACTGGCTGCGGTGCAAAAAAAGAAAGCGCGGCAACAGCATCTACTCCAGCTGCTGATAATACTTTAACCGAAAAAGAGAAAAAAGAAGGTTGGGTATTATTATTTAATGGCAAAGACCTTACCGGCTGGCACTCATGGAAACGTGATACTGCTGCCAAAAACTGGATTGTTAAGGATGGCCAAATACAGTACGACCGCGAAAACGACCGTGCAGGCGACGATTTGGTAACTAACGGCATATACGAAAACTACGAATTGCAATTGCAGTGGAGAATATCTAAAGGCGGTAACAGCGGTATTATCTTTAACATACAGGAAGAACCTAAATATGGTGCTACCTATGCTACAGGTGCAGAAATGCAGGTTTTAGATAACATTGACGCAGAGGATAACAAAAAACAAAATCACTGGGCAGGTTGCTTATATGATATGATTGGCGATGCTACGGTATCAAAACCGGTAACTCCGGGCGAGTGGAACCAGGTTAGATTGATCCAAAATAAAGGTCAGTTAACTTTTTACTTAAACGGTATAAAAACTGTTGATGTAAAAGTTGGTAGCCCTGAGTGGGAAACTGCTTTAGCAGCAAGTAAATTTAAAAGCCGCGGCTTTGCTGATTTCATGAAAGTGTTAAAAGGTAAAATTGCTATCCAGAAACACCCTGGTTCAAGCGGTTGGAAAAACATGAAGATCCGCGAGATAAAAGGCTAATTAAGCTTTATCACATAAATATTTTAAAAGCCCCGTTAATCATTGTATTAACGGGGCTTTTTGTTGTTATAATCACGATAAAATTATCCAGATTTGTAAACTGATATGGCCACTGAAAAAGGTAAGCTTTTAATTATTGACGACGAGGACAGGCTACGCATGCTGCTTGCCCGCATATTACAATTAGAAGGCTATGAGCTATTAGAAGCAGCCACAGGCAAAGAAGGCCTGCGCCAACTGGAAAAAGGGGTAGTTGATGTAGTGATTTGCGACGTGAAATTACCTGATATTAACGGTATTGAACTTACCAAAAACATTAAAACCGCTTACCCAGCGGTTGAGATTATTGTACTTACAGCCTACGGCACCATCAATGACGGCGTTACAGCTATGAAAAATGGCGCCTTTGATTACATAACCAAAGGCGACGACAACGAGAAGATAATACCGCTGGTAAGTAAGGCTATGGATAAGGCCAAACTACAGCGCAGGGTGGCCGAATTAGAAGTTAAGCTTAATTTAAAACTTGGCTTTGACAGGATAATTGGCAATTCGGGCGGGATAACTACCGCTATTAAACTGGCTCAACGCGTGGCCGTAACCGATACTACCGTTTTATTATTGGGCGAAACTGGCACCGGGAAAGAGCTATTTGCCGAAGCCATACACCAGGCCAGCACACGCCGTACCAAACCGTTTGTGGCCATAAACTGTAGTGCTTTTAGCAAGGAGTTATTAGAGAGCGAACTATTTGGACATAAAGCCGGATCGTTCACGGGGGCTATAAAGGATAAAAAAGGCTTGTTTGAGGAAGCCAGCGGCGGCACCATATTTTTAGATGAGATAGGCGAGCTTGACCATGACCTGCAAGCTAAACTGTTGCGTGTTTTAGAGTCGCAGCAGTTTATTAAAATAGGCGACACTAAAACCACCCAGGTAAACGTGCGCATACTGGCGGCCACCAATCGCAACCTTCAGGATGAGTGTGCAAAGGGCAATTTCAGATCAGATCTGTTTTACCGATTGTCTGTGTTTCAGATCACGCTACCTTCGCTGCGCGAGCGAAAGAAAGATATTGGCCTGCTTGCGGCTACATTTGTTCAAACTTTTGCAAGTAAAGTCAATAAACAAATAAACGGACTAACACCCGGCTTGCTGCAAAAATTGGAAAACTACAACTGGCCCGGCAATATCCGCGAATTAAAGAACGTTATTGAACGCTCTGTTATACTTTGCGATAGTAATGAACTTGATGAATCTTTATTGTCCGGCGAATTTGATCAACCTGCTTCAAAATCAAATTTGCCATCTTCGGCTTTTGACCTGGCTGCTGTAGAGCAAGAGCACATTCAACGCGTAATAACACATACACACGGCAACCGCGCCGAAGCCGCGCGCTTGTTGAATATAGGCATTGCCACCCTCTATCGTAAGCTTAAAGATTACGGCTTAGAATAAGCCCGGGCTTATCATTATGATAAAAGCCTATCAAAATGATAGGCGAACGCCAAAGGCCACACTTTAGCGCTTCAATGCAAAATACTAATTTTCAACACATTAACGCTAACCGACGCATATTGGCATTTGTTTGGCAATAGGGGGTTTATGCATTTAAAAAATAAACTTCGCATTGGTATTGGGTTTGTATTTGTAGTAGCCCTTATAAGTGCCGGCCTGGCAGTTTACTATTTAACGCGGTTGTCGTCCGACTCGCAGGTTATTCTCAAAAACAACTATGGTTCTGTCATCTTCGTAAAAAATATAGCCGAAGCGCTTGACAATAAACAGGGTGCAACACCCGCCAACCTGGCCATCATCCAAAAAAACCTTGTGCAACAAGAGCACAATATTACCGAGCCTAATGAATGGAAGTTGGTTGAGTCGCTTCGTCAAAATTTTGAAAGATATAAGCTTACGCCAACAAATATCACTTATAAAGAAAACATTCGCGAAGCTATATATGGCATTATGCAGCTTAACATGAATGCCATACAGCACAAAAGCGATATTGCTAATAAAACAGCCCGCGACGGGGTTGTCGGGGTGTCGTTAATGAGTTCGTTATGCTTTTTGATAGCCTTTAGTTTCATTGTTAATTTCCCGGGATATGTGGCTAACCCGGTGATGAAAAAAATGGATACGCTGAAGCAGGTAAATGATAATAAAACAACTTTTATAGCCACGGTATCGCACGAACTGAAAACGCCCATTGCCGCCATGAAAATGAGCATTAAACTGCTGCAGGATGAAAGGATTGGCGATATGAACGACGAGCAGCGGCAGTTATTGCAAAATATAGAAGCCGATGCCCAACGTTTACTTCAAATTACCGGCGAACTGCTTAATGCCGCACAAGCCGAATCGGGCAATATTCAACTCAACTTTGGCAGCGCGCATCCAAAAGATATTGTGAGCTACGCGGTACAAGCCATAAACTCATTAGCCGAGCAAAAGCAAATTGACATTGCTATACTTTGCGATGATGCCTTGCCCCCGGTAAAGGCCGATCTTGACAAAGCTACCTGGGTATTGATCAACCTATTGTCTAACGCGGTTAAATATAGCCCTCCGCAATCAGCCATTCAATTACAGGTAAAAAACCTGGGCAGGCGGGGCATTGAGTTTTCAGTTGCTGATAATGGTCGCGGTATTGACAGCAAACACCTGTCGCGCATTTTTGAGCGGTATTTTAAAGTGCCCGGCGCAGATCCGGATAATACAGGCACAGGTTTAGGCCTTGCCATAGCTAAAGATTTTATAGAGGCCCAGGGTGGCAGTATTGGCGTTGAAAGCCAGGCAGGCAGCGGCAGCCGCTTTTATTTCACACTAAACAGTAACCGGGTTTAGGCTATTTTATATTCAAATTCTCCACATCCAAATCACTTAATTTTCATGACATCTCATTTAAAACAGCTTTCGGCAGCGGGCGTATTGGTAACGCTCGGCATAATTTTTGGCGACATAGGCACCTCGCCGCTGTACGTTTTTCAGGTTTTACTGATAGAAGGGGGCAAGGTTGATACAAACCTGGTGTTGGGTTCTATATCGTGCATATTTTGGACACTCACCCTGCAAACCACCTTTAAATATATCTTTATTACCCTGCAAGCCGATAACAAAGGCGAAGGCGGCATATTTTCGTTATACGCGCTGGTTAGGCGCTATGGCAAATGGCTGGCTATACCCGCCATTATAGGCGCCGGTACTTTACTGGCAGATGGGATTATAACACCGCCGGTATCGGTAACATCGGCCATTGAGGGGTTAAGCAACGTACCTGCCCTATCAAAGGCATTTGTGCCGGGCAGCCCGCTGATACTGGGCATAGTTATAGGGATAATGATACTGCTGTTCTTCTTTCAGCAGTTTGGCACCAAGGTGGTAGGCACTGCTTTTGGCCCTGTAATGCTTACCTGGTTCCTGGTAATTGGGGGCTTTGGCTTACTGCAAATTATGCATGACCCGGCCATTTTTAAAGCGCTTAACCCTTATTACGGAGCCAAGCTATTAATTGAACATCCAAACGGTTTTTGGCTTTTGGGCGCGGTTTTTTTATGTACCACAGGTGCCGAGGCTCTATACTCAGACCTTGGGCATTGCGGCCGCAAAAACATACAGGTAAGCTGGATATTTGTAAAAATCACTTTGATACTGAACTATTTGGGCCAGGGTGCCTGGGTACTAATGCAACCTGCTGATTTTAACTTTACCGGTGTCAACCCATTTTATCAATTGGTGCCGCTACCTCATTTGCTAATGATACCGAGTGTAATACTGGCCACTATTGCCACCATTATTGCCAGCCAGGCATTAATTAGTGGCTCATTCACCCTGATCAGCGAAGCCGTAAGTATGAATTTCTGGCCGCGTATCACCATAAAATACCCATCAAATATACGTGGGCAAATTTATATCCCCAGTATTAACTGGATACTGTGTATTGGCTGTATTGCGGTTACGCTTTACTTCCGCAAATCAGAAGCCATGACTGCTGCCTACGGGTTTTCTATCACCATAGCCATGCTGATGACCACCATTTTGATGTATTACTTTATGCGTTATGTTAAGCATTGGCCGGTTTGGTTGGTTACCATAATTCTTTGCTTATTTCTAACCGTTGAGTTCTCGTTCTTTGTAGCTAATGCTGTAAAAATTGTAAAGAGGTTATACTTTTTAGTGTTTGAAGTGGGGTTAATCTTTATCATGTACATATGGTATCGCGCCCGCAAAATAAACAACAGGTTTTTGAACTTTGTTGACATGAAAGAGCACATACCCCTGCTTAAAAAATTGAGTGCCGATGAAACCATTGCCAAGTATGCCGGCCAGTTGATTTACCTGACAAAGGCTAATAACAGCAAGCAGATAGAAGAGAAGATACTGTACTCCATAATGAGCCGCAGCCCTAAACGTGCAGATACCTACTGGTTTATACACGTAGACACAACCGACGAGCCCTATACAATGGAATATAGCGTTGACCAAATAGAAAAAGGTAAAATCATCAGGATTGATTTGCGCCTGGGTTTCAGGATACAGCCGCGCATCAACCTGTTGTTTCGTAAAGTGATTGAGGATATGCTGAGCCGCAACGAACTTGATATCACCAGCAAATACAAATCACTGAGCGAGTTTAAAATTGTGTCTGATTTTAGGTTTGTAATACTGGAGAAATTCTTGTCATACAACAATGTATTTAACGTGGCCGAAGCCTTTGTGCTTAACAGCTATTTTAACATCAAAAAACTGGCACAATCAGAAGCTAAAGCCTTTGGTTTAGACACCAGCGAGACACACATTGAAAAAATACCGCTGGTTGTTAAGCCGGTAACCAACTTTAAACTTAAAAGGATTGATCCATTTACCGGTGAAGCGATACCTGAAATGGCAAGCGCCTAATATGATAATGGCGCACAGGCATTTGCTTGTGCGCTAATTAAAATAGTTTACGGTGTAACCCACAATTTCTTTGGTGTACGATTCCCATTTGGCAATAGTATGCCCTTCAGGCAACAGGTCTCCGATACCGAATGTAAGGTTGCCGTATAAATAATTACAGGTGTACGGCACCACCGGCACCCCTGCCTTTTTAAATATCATTAACGACCGCCGCATGTGGTATGATGAGGTAACTAAAAGGTAAGGCGGCGGCAAATGCATTTGTTGCAATAGCGCTTTTGAGAAACGGGCGTTCTCTATAGTATTCTTCGAATTGTTCTCTACCAGTATAGCACTGTCTGGCACATTAAACTTTAGCAGTTGTGTGCGCACCCACGCTGCTTCTCTAAATGCGCCGGGTATCAGTTCGCCGGTGCCGCCGCTAATTAATATGTGCGATGCCTGCTTGGTTTCCATTAGCTTTGCGCCCTGTATAAATCTGTCGGCAGAACTATTGAAATGCCCGCCATCTTCGCCACCGCCTGATGAGAAACCGCCTAATACTATAACGCAACTGTACTTTGTAGTATCGTTAGCAGGGTAAGGCTTAACATCCCAAACATACTGGAAGGATTTAAGAAACAAAGGCGCAGAGCATAAATACAACATTACAAACCCGGCTATTAAAAACC
Source organism: Bacteroidota bacterium (assembly GCA_040386815.1). GTDB lineage: Bacteria > Bacteroidota > Bacteroidia > Sphingobacteriales > Sphingobacteriaceae > Mucilaginibacter. Next base: position 22,815 of record JAZKET010000071.1, read on the forward strand.
GCTTTTTACGCTTAGGATTTTTAACAACAAGGCCAATAGCCAATAGCGCTATCACCCAATAAACAGGTAATAGTATAAAGAGCAATATCTTCGAAAATATAAAATACATAAGGCGGTTTGTTTTGTGCTTAAAGATATTTAAACTACACATTAACTAAAAGGCACAGGCTGTTAAAATAGTTATAAATATAAATGGATCTGAAGCCGGGCTGTCCGTCAAAATTGCGATATTGGCATTACAACAATGAAAGAGATAACAGACATTGTAAACGCTTTTAACCAAGCCATACAACAAGGTAAGAAAACAGCTTTAGCCACCGTAGTAGCGGTAGAAGGATCGGCATACCGGCGGGCAGGCGCGCGCATGCTTATTACCGAGGATGGCCAGCTAACCGGAGCAATAAGCGGTGGTTGTTTAGAGGGCGACGCCCTGCGTAAAGCCCGCCTGGTGATACTACAGCAAGAACCTATGCTGGTTACCTATGACACCACCGACGATGACGATGCCAAACTGGGTGTTGGCCTGGGTTGTAACGGCATTATCCATATACTGATTGAGCCTGTGTCTGATAAGCATAACCCCATTAGCCTGCTTAAAGCTATTGTAACGGCAAAGCGCCCCGCAGTACTGGTTACTGTGTTTTCTATTGATGACCGCAAGATGCCGCAACCCGGTACTTGCCTGTGTGTTACAGAGGAAGGCACTATACAGAATAGCACAACAACCTATACCTACAGCGATAAATTGCTGGCAGATGCACACCAGGTTTTGATCAACAAACAATCGGCACACCCAACCTATACAGGTAATGTTAGCTACACTGCTTTTATAGAATATATTAAACCAACCATAGCTTTGGTAGTGATAGGCGCAGGTAACGACGCCATACCACTTACGCGCATCGCAGCGGTGTTAGGTTGGGACATTACCGTTATTGACGGCAGGCAAAACTATGCCCTACCTGATCGTTTCCCACAAGCCAACAGCGTACTGGTGGCACGGCCCGAAGAGGTGCTGCAACACCTGCAACCAAGCGAGTGGACCGCCTTTGTACTAATGACGCATAACTACAATTACGAACTATCGCTACTGGCTAAACTGATACCTTTGTGCCCACCCTACATAGGTGTGCTGGGCCCCAAAAAGAAATTAGAACGTATGCTTGACGAACTGCAAAGCAACGGTGCCGGCATAACAGACAAACACAAAAAGAACATCTATGGCCCAACCGGGCTTGACATTGGCTCTGAAGGGGCAGATGAGATAGCGCTATCCATCGTAGCCGAGATAAAAGCGGTGCTATCGCAGCGCAATGGGGCATCGCTTAAATATAAACAGGCATCTATACATACTACAGATAAATAGGTATGACAGCGCTTATCATTCTTGCCGCTGGGGCATCAAGCAGGCTGGGTTTCCCTAAGCAGACATTGTTATACAAGGGCAAAACCTTGATAGAACTGGCTATTGAAGCCGGTATCAAATCAAGATGCGATGAGGTAATAGTAGTGCTTGGCGCTAACGCGGATGTTATTGAACCCGGCATTAAACACTATAACATCAACATCATACATAACCCAGATTGGGCGCAAGGCATGGCATCGTCTATAACAACAGCCATGCATCAGCTACGGCTTAAGCCTGCCATTCGCCAGGTGGTGATAATGCTGTGCGACCAACCCTTTGTTACCCGCACGC
>JAZKET010000071.1:24523-68787 GCA_040386815.1 Bacteroidota bacterium
AGCCTTCTGTTCAAACAGCAGCAAACAGGTACGCATATTGTAGCCAGTACCTATAATGATACCATTGGTGTACCCGCCCTATTTACCCATCATTTGTTTGATGAGCTATTGTTGTTGAAAGGACAAGAAGGCGCTAAGAAACTTATTACTATCCACCCCGACCAGGTAGCCACCATAACCTTTGACAAAGGCGGAATTGATATAGACACCGTGGATGATTATGAAGCACTTATTGGCAATGCCTGACAGCTGCTGTTTCCAGCCCTTATTCTAACCCGTGTTAATAGAAAACCATAAAAAGCCATCGGCTCGATATAGATCGGTCCGATGGCTCTTTATAAATCCTAACCTGCCATCATAGCTTTTATGACGTTATCGTTATCTACACCTTCGGAAACTCAAATGGCAATTTTCTGTACCTAACACCAGTAGCGGCAAACACCGCGTTACCTACAGCAGGAGCTATTGGCGGCAGGCCAGGCTCGCCCAGGCCCGTTGGTGGGTCTTCGGATGGTACAAATTTGACGATGACTTCCAGCGGCGCGTCTTTCATCCTCAGAAACTTGTAGGTGTTAAAGTTTTTCTCAACTACCGCGCCTTTATCAAACGTAACCTTGCTAAACAGCGCATGGCTTAGGCCGTCAATAATAGCACCTTCAACCTGGGTTTCGGCGCCGCTTTGATTAACCACACGGCCGCAGTTTATAGCACTGTACACTTTGGTTACGCGCAGTTTACCATCTTTCATTTTAGTAACTTCGGCAACGTGGGCAGCGTAGGTACTGAACGAAAAATGGGCCGCAACGCCCTGGTAAACGTTAGGGCCTTTAGGTTTGCCCCAGCCGCTTATTTGTTTTACCAATTCTAATACACTTTTGTATTTAGCATGATCGTATTCGGCGCCTCTGCCAATAGGTTGAGTTTTGGCTTTGTCTACCAACTCGATACGTAACTGCAACGGATCTTTCTTCATGTGATGTGCCAGCTCATCTAAAAAGCACTCGTCGGCAAAAGCTACAGCGTTTGATGTAGGCGCACGCCACGGGCCGGTTTGAATATTGGTTTTCAGGCTGTGATTATCTGACCTATAGTTGCTAATACTCCCTGCCGGAAAACCATTTGCCTTGCCCGCCGAACCTCCAGATAACACCGCGCCATTAAAATGCCACGCCGCAATTTCATTTAGCGATGGGTTAATAGCAGCATGGTACTTAAACATACTGGCCGGGCGGTAAAAATCGCCCTGCATATCATCCTCGCGCATCCATAGCATTTGCACAGGCGCGTTTGCCGCCTGCGATATCATAGCCGCTTCTACACCATTATCAACCTGCAGCTTACGGCCAAAACCGCCGCCCTGGCGCGGCATACCCAGGGTTATGTTTTCTTGCGGCACGTTTAATCGTTGCGCTACTGCATTACGCAAACCTGCCGGTACCTGCGTTGGCCCATAAAGCTCCACCTTATCGCCTTTAACATCGGCAAAAAAGTTTAACGGCTCCATATTAGCATGCGATAGCGCAGGCACCTCATACGTAGCTTCAACAATTTTAAAATCTTTATTTGCTAACGCGATATCAATATCACCGTCGTTACGGCCCGGTTTTTCGCTTCTGTTGGCCAGTAGTTCGGCAAATGACGCGTCGTGATCGGTGGTGCTTTCCAGCTTGTCGCTGTCCTGCCACTCAACCTTTAACACATCACGTCCCTTTTTTGCGGCCCAGGTTGAGGTGGCCAATACCGCTACCAGGTTACGCACCTGCACCACATTTTTAACCCCGGCAACCTTACGGGTCTCTGTGTCGTCAAACGATTTAAAAGTTTTACCAAATGCCGGCGGACGCGCCACCAAAGCATACAACATCCCCTCGCGGCGGGTATCAATGCCATACAGCGGTTGCCCGGTAATTATTTTGTGATTATCGATATTATGTACACGGGTGCCTATTATCTTAAAATCTTTGGGGTCTTTTAATTTAACATCAGTAGGCACAGGCAACGTTGCAGCTTTAGCCGCAAGCTCGCCATAGGACAGCTTTTTGCCGCTTGGCTTATGTATTACAAAAGACTCGGCATAGCACTCTGTTTCGGGCACGGCCCATTGCTGGGCGGCAGCTGTTATCAGCATTTGCCTTGCAGCAGCGCCTGCATTTCGAATAGGCATATACCTGCTGCGCACCGCGCCGCTCCCCCCCGCCACTTGCGAGCCAAACTTGGCCTGATCAAGCGGGGCCATTTCTACATAAACTTTGTCCCAGGGCACTTCAAGCTCCTCGGCCAATATCATTGGCAGCGAGGTTTTTACGCCCTGGCCAATCTCTGGATTAGGCGACATCAGCGTAACCAGGCCCTTTGAGTCAATAGACACAAAAGCATTTGGCGAAAATATCGTCTCGGCTAAATGCTCAACCGGGCTGGCATCTGCCAGTAAACTAAAACCAAACATTACGCCGCCACCGGCTATAGCGCTCACCTTTAAAAAGTTACGCCTTGAAACTCCTTGCTCGCTCATTTGGTACTTACTCCTTTCTTGCCTGCTGCGGCATGTATTGCTTTACGTATGCGGTAATGCGTACCGCAGCGGCAGATGTTGTTTATAGCCATATCGATATCCGCGTCGGTAGGATGCGGGTTTTGTTTTAATAACGATGCCGCGGCCATAATCTGCCCGCTTTGGCAGTAACCGCACTGAGGCACATCCAGCTCGCTCCAGGCTTTTTGCACCGGGTGGCTACCATCTTTACTTAAACCTTCAATGGTAGTTATTTTTGAATCCTTCACATCAGACACCGGCAATTGGCATGAGCGTACCGCCGCGCCATTGTAGTGTATGGTACAGGCACCACATTGGGCAATGCCGCAGCCAAACTTGGTGCCTACTAAATTTAAATGATCGCGCAGCACCCACAGCATTGGGGTATCAGGGTCGGCATCAACAGTAAGTATTTTATTGTTGACAGATAGTTTATATGTAGCCATACTATAGCGTTTTAATAACCGGTTAAGTAAATTTATTGGTAATTATGTTAGGATGCAAGGGATTTGCCGGCAGGGCAAAAATGTTACGGAATGGAATTGTTATAAATAAGGCGAGATAAGCGGCCACTTGTCCTACGCGTTGACTCACCCCGGCGACGCTACGCTGGCCGACCCTCTCTTTGCTGCGCGAAAAGAGGGTTGGAAAGTTTTAGATTTGAATTTTCTTCCTCTTTCCGCCGAAGGCGAAGAGAGGGAAGAACGAGCGAAGCAATGTTCGGGTGAGTCCCTGCGCGCGACAAGTGGCAAAGTATATCCTTGCACCAATTGTTGGCGGCATTACTTCTGCCCTAGTCACCACGTAGCGTGGGCTTGCTATTACACGGCTTACACCCCCATCACCGCCGACTCTCACAATACCAATCAAATACCCTATTCCCCCCGGCATCAATCCCCAATTAAAAAAAAGCTTTTCAGTATTAGTATTTTTATCTACATTTGCAGGCTAATTGTCGCTGATTGAAATCGCTTAGAGATTATTCGATTCCTTTTACCGGTTTAGCACTGGGGAAACATCAATTTGAGTTTGATGTAAAGGATGATTTTTTTGAAGAGTTTGATTACTCGCTGGTTAAAAAGGCCGATGTGAAATGCATAGTTGAACTGGATAAGCAAGAAACAATGCTGATCCTTGACTTTCATATCACCGGTACTATTGGCAACACCTGCGACAGGTGTTTATCTGAATTTGACATGCCTATTGATGTGCATGAGCAGCAGATAGCCAAGTTTAGCGACGAGGAGATTGGCGAAGACGATGAGATCATAGCCATAGGCAAAAGTGAGCATGAAATACAGCTTGCGGGCCTGATCTATGAATACATAAACATAGCGGTGCCATTTACAGCTACTTGCAGTGGCAATGATGACACCTCGAAGTGTGATAAAGAGATGATCGAGAAGTTGCAAAACCTATCGGCTAATAGTGAACAAGAAGATGAGAACCCTGACCCGCGTTGGGATGCTCTGAAAAAAATTAAATAGTAATAAAACAAGGTTATGCCACATCCAAAGCGTAAAATATCAAAATCAAGAAGAGACAAGCGTAGAACACATGACAACGCAGTTGCTCCAACTTTAACAACTTGCAAAGTTACAGGTGCTGTACACTTGCCACACAGAGCTTACACTGTTGATGGTAACGTATACTACAACGGTAAATTACTGATTGAAAAAGCAGTAGCTTAACCCACCTAATTTTCTAACATGAAGATTGGCTTAGACATTATGGGCGGAGATTTCGCCCCCAAAGCAACTGTTTTAGGGGCTATCGAAGCATATAAGGTTTTACCAGAAGGCCAGACAATTGTGCTTATAGGCGACAAAGAGGCGGCTATAAGCATTCTTCGTGAACAAAACTTTAGCCCCGATAACTTCGAGTTTGTACACACAACCGAAGTTATTGGCATGGGCGAACACCCCACCAAAGCGGTAGTTCAGAAAGCAGACTCAAGTATAAGCGTAGGTTTTAAACTGTTGAAAGAGGGCGCCATTCAGGCTTTCTCATCGGCAGGTAATACCGGCGCTATGCTGGTTGGCTCCATGTTTAGCGTTAAAACAATCCCGGGCATCCATCGCCCGGCTATTACCACCATTGTACCCAAGGTAAAGGGCGGCATAGGCATTTTGCTTGATGTTGGCGCCAATGCCGATGTAAAACCAGAAGTACTTGTACAATTTGGTGTATTGGGCAGCCTTATGGCAAGCAATGTTTACGGTATTGAAAACCCCCGCGTAGCGCTAATGAACATTGGCGAAGAGGAAGAAAAAGGCAATTTGCTTTGCCTGGCTACCTATCCTTTATTAAAAGAAGCATCAAACATTAACTTTATAGGTAATGCTGAAGGGCGCGACCTGTTTGGCGATCATGCTGATGTTTTTGTATGCGATGGCTTTACCGGTAATATCATTTTAAAACTTGCCGAATCTTTCTATGTCATTACCCGTAAAAAGGGGCTCAAGGATGATTTTTTTGACAGGTTTAATTATGAGCAATACGGCGGCAGCCCAATTTTGGGCATAAACGCGCCGGTTGTTGTTGGCCACGGCATTTCAAACCCCGAAGCCATTAAAAATATGGTTCTTTTATCTAAAGATATGGTTGAAAGCGACCTGGTTGGTAAAATAACCAAGGCGTTTCAATAATAAAAAAGTATAACTATGAGTAAAATTACTGCAGCCATTACGGCTGTTAATGGTTACGTACCAGATTATGTACTCACCAACCAGGAGCTGTCTACCATGGTTGATACTAACGACGAGTGGATAACCTCTCGCACCGGTATCAAAGAGCGTAGAATACTTAAAGGCGAAGGCCTTGGCACCTCAGACCTTGCTGCCCCTGCAGTGTTAGGTTTACTTAAAAAACGCGGCATCGGCGCCGAAGAGATCGACTTAATTATTTTTTGTACTACGACACCTGATATGCCTTTCCCGGCAACGGCTAACTTATTTGCGCACAAAATTGGCGCGGTAAACGCCTGGGGATTTGATATGCAGGCCGCCTGCTCTGGCTTTGTTTTTGGCCTGGCCACCGGCGCCCAGTTTATTGAAACCGGCATGCACAAAAAGGTATTGGTTGTTGGTGCCGATAAAATGTCATCAATAGTTGATTATACAGACCGCGCTACCTGCATTATTTTTGGCGATGGCGCCGGCTGTGCCCTGCTTGAGCCAAGTACAGAAGGTTATGGCGTATTAGATTCTATATTGAAAAGTGACGGATCTGGCATCCCTTTCCTGCACATGAAAGCTGGCGGCTCTGTTAAACCAGCCACTCACGAAACCATTGACAAACGCGAGCATTATGCTTACCAGGAAGGTAAAACCGTATTTAAGTTTGCGGTAACCAGCATGGCCGATGTAGCTGCCGAAGTAATGGAGCGCAACAATCTGCAAGGCGATGATATTGCATGGTTAGTACCACACCAGGCTAACAAACGTATTATTGACGCTACTGCAAGCCGTACCGGTGTTGCCGAAGATAAAGTTGTAATAAATATTGAAAAATATGGTAACACTACCAATGCAACTATACCTTTGTGCCTTTGGGAGTGGGAGAGTAAATTTAAAAAAGGCGACAACATTATCCTTGCTGCCTTTGGCGGCGGGTTTACATGGGGCTCAATGTACCTTAAGTGGGCTTACGATACTAAATAACTAATTATGTGCAGATGCGCGAATATGCAGATGTACAATTGTTCTTGATTTTTTAATGGAACATTCTGTACCTTCATATGTTTAACATCTGTATCTTAACCAATTAATAATAAATATCTGCACATCTGCGTATTCGCATATCTGCACATAACAATTATCCAAAAACCCTATAATCTGCAATAATGGATATTAAACAAATACAGGATCTTATTCGCTTTGTGTCAAAATCAGGCGTAAATGAAGTTGCTATAGAGCAAAAGGATTTTAAGATCACCATTAAAACAGCTGGTGAGCAAACTGTAGCTCAGTATGTTGCTGCCGCTGCACCGCAACCTGTTGCTATTGCCGCTGCACCTGTGGCGCCTGCTGCAACGGCCGCACCTGCTGCTGCGCCTGCTGCCGATACGTCAAACTACATCACTGTTAAATCGCCAATGATCGGTACTTTCTACCGTTCATCAGCACCAGACAAACCTTTGTTTGTTAACGTAGGCGATGAGATAAAACCAGGCAAAGTAGTTTGTATCATTGAAGCCATGAAATTATTCAACGAGATAGAATCAGAAGTATCGGGCCGTATTGTTAAAATATTGGTTGACAACGCTTCGCCGGTTGAATACGACCAGCCATTATTTTTAGTAGAACCTATTTAATGTGCAAATGTGCAGATGCGTGGATGTGCAGATAATGTGCGCGTCTAAACTCATCTGCACATCTGCATATTCGCACATCTGCACATTTAATAATTATGTTTAAAAAAATATTAATAGCTAATCGTGGTGAAATTGCCCTGCGTATCATTCGCACCTGTAAGGAAATGGGTATTAAAACCGTAGCTGTATATTCTACTGCCGACCGCGAAAGCCTTCACGTGCGTTTTGCTGACGAGGCTGTTTGTATTGGCCCCCCAGCAAGTAAAGATTCTTACTTAAATATCCCCAACCTTATTTCAGCTGCCGAATTGACCAATGCCGATGCTATCCATCCGGGCTATGGTTTCTTGTCAGAGAATGCTAAATTCTCTGCAATCTGTGCTGAATATGGTATAAAATTTATTGGCGCAACTGCCGAGCAGATCAACTCTATGGGTGATAAAGCTTCGGCTAAAGAAACCATGAAGAAAGCCGGTGTACCAACTATCCCGGGTTCTGAAGGTTTGTTAACCGACGTGAAGCAAGGTATCGCCATATCTAAAAAAATTGGCTACCCTGTAATACTTAAAGCAACTGCCGGTGGTGGTGGCCGTGGTATGCGTGTTGTTTGGAAAGACGAAGAGTTTGAAGCTGCCTGGGATTCTGCCCGTGCCGAATCAGGTGCCGCTTTTGGTAACGATGGTATGTACCTTGAAAAATATGTACAGGACCCGCGCCACATCGAAATACAGGTAGTAGGCGATCAGTATGGTAAAGTTTGCCATTTGTCTGAGCGCGACTGCTCTATCCAGCGTCGCCACCAAAAATTGGTTGAAGAGGCCCCATCGCCTTTCATGACCGAAAAACTGCGTAAAAAAATGGGCGAGGCCGCTATTAAAGGCGCCAAAGCCGTAAAATATGAAGGTGCCGGTACAGTAGAGTTTTTGGTTGATAAGGATCGCAACTTCTACTTTATGGAGATGAACACCCGTATACAGGTAGAACACCCGGTTACCGAAGAGGTAATTAACTTTGATTTGATCAAAGAACAAATTAAAGTTGCTGCAGGTATTCCTATCTCAGGTAAAAACTACGAGCCAACAATGCACGCCATTGAGTGCCGCATCAACGCCGAAGATCCGTTTAACAACTTCCGCCCGTCACCGGGTAGAATCACTAACTTCCACTCGCCGGGTGGCCATGGCGTGCGTGTAGATACACACGTGTATGCAGGTTATACTATTCCGCCAAACTACGATTCAATGATTGCTAAAGTTATCTGCGTGGCTCAAACCCGCGAAGAAGCTTTAAGCACCATGGAGCGAGCCTTAAGCGAATTTGTGATTGAAGGTATTAAAACAACCATTCCGTTTCACCTTAAACTGTTAAAAGACCCTAACTTCCGTGCGGGTAACTTTACTACCAAGTTTATGGAAACGTTTGAGTTTACTGCTTAAGCAAAACTAACAGCCATTATATAACGTTAATAGCATCGCCGGGAAGACAGAACGGTGTACACAAATGAGCGAAGAGAAAAATCTGGTAAAGGCAATAAAAGAAAAAGGTAAGAACCTGGAAGCCGAAATGTCATTTTTTGACCATTTAGAGGCTTTAAGGTGGCACCTTATCAGGGCTGCTGTCGCTATATTGATATTTACCATAGTTGCTTTTTGGAACTTTAAATTCATTTTTGACCAGATTATTATGGGTCCTTTTCGCCCTGATTTCTGGACCTACAAAATGATGTGTAAGCTTGGCGAAGGCTTTTGCATGGAAAAAATCCCAGGCAAAATTATTAATACCGAAGTAGGCGGGCAGTTTATACTGCAAATTAACTCGTCAATGCTGGTAGGTATTATATTGGCTACGCCCTATATTTTATGGGAATTGTGGCGCTTTATAAAACCAGCTCTGTTAGAGAAAGAGCGCAAAGCTGCAGGTGGCTTTGTATTGTACGCGTCGTTTTTATTTATATTAGGGATATTGTTTGGCTACTACGTAATAGCACCCGAATCAATATCTTTCCTGGCCAGCTTTAGTGTAAGCGATACCATAGAAAATACATTTACTATAAACTCATACCTATCAATGGTTGCTACCATTACTTTGATAATGGGTTTAGTATTTGAGTTGCCTATATTGATTTTTGTATTAGCATCATTAGGTGTTTTAACCGGCACTTTCATGAAACGTACGCGCCGTTATGCCATCATCATTATGTTGATCATTGGTGCCATCATTTCACCGTCGCCAGATGTAACAGCTTGTATGATAGTAACCATGCCATTGTTGCTTTTGTATGAGATAGGTATTATCATCGCTTCGCGGATTGAGAAACGCAAAGAAAAGGCACACACAGATTTAATGACATCGTAACCAACCTACACGATAAACCATTATGATAGAAGGAAAAAAAATTGCCATTGGCGCAGACCACGCCGGTTTTGAAATGAAAAACGCCTTGTTAACTATATTGGGCGAAAACGTTAAAGATTTCGGTACATTTTCAAAAGACTCATGCGATTATACAGACTTTGCCCACCCGGTTGCGTCAGCAGTTGAGAGCGGCGAGTTTGATTATGGTATTTTGCTATGCGGCAGCGCCAACGGTGTAGCCATAGCAGCTAACAAACACCAGGGCATACGTGCCGCATTATGCTACAATGAAGCTGTAGCAGAGCCTGCCCGCAGCCATACCGACGCCAATATATTGTGCATCCCGTCAAACTTTGTGACGTTAGATCAGGCTAAGAAAATTGTAGAGATATTTTTCAATACTGAATTTGAAGGTGGCAGACATGCCAGAAGAGTGAACGCGATACCTTGCGCATAAAGCTTTTTAACTAATATTTCAATAGCGATGGGTTCGAAACCCATCGCTATTTTTGTTTGCAGGGATGGCTGGTTACCTGTCAGCGGAGGGACTCACCCGGTCGACGTTTCGCTGGACCACCCTCTCTTCGCTGCACGTAAAGAGGGGTTAAAGAGGTTGATAAATTTAATTTTATAAAAACCGAAAGCCCTCTTTCCGCCGAAGGCGAAGGAGGGCAGAACGAGCGAAGCAATGCTCGGGTGAGTTGTCGCCAAGCGTCTACGACTACCGCAAACCCTAAGTCACAAATGCCGTACGTCTACTAAATAACGTCACCTTATCAAACATTCCCAACAAATCATTAATTTGCCGTCATAAATTAACTGTAAATGAAAAAAGTAATAATAACATTATCCTTGGCCGGCTTAGCCACCGGTGTATGGGCGCAACAGCAAAACAAAACCGCTATGAAATATGCGCCTGTCATCAGTGCAGAACTGGCTAAAAAGCATTTAAGCATACTTGCATCAGATGAGTTTGAAGGCCGCGAAACCGGCAAACCAGGTGCAGAAAAAGCAGCCAAATATATCGCTGCCGAATTTAAGGCCCTTGGCTTACAACCGGTAAAAGATTCGTACTTTATGGATGTGCCATTGATTGAGACATCATTTAATGTCAGCGCATTTAACGTTGGCAGCACCGCGTACACAGCCGGCAAAGATTTTAGCGCAACCGGAACCCTTGGCGGCAACACCATCAACGCAAAAGACGTTGTATTTATAGGCTACGGTATCGGCGCCGATACTTATAACGACCTTAAAGACGGCGACATTGCAGGCAAAGTAGTATTGTACATCAGCTTTGGTGAGCCGGTAGTAAACGGCATATCGAAAGTTAGTGGTACAGATAAAATGTCTAAATGGGGCACTGACAGAGCTACCCGCATCAGTTTTATTCAAAGTAAAAAACCTGCTTTGATATTGGCGGTTAATCCGGCCAGCTCACAGGTTCGCAGAGGTAACGGTGCACGCATGACCGTTAAGGCTGACAATACAGCCCCTGTGGTTACGACAGCTCCTGTTTACACCATTACACCGGCCATTGCCAATGAATTACTAAAACCAACCGGCAAAACCATTACAGAACTAAAAGCCGCTATCGACGCAAATGGCACGCCGCAAACGCAAACCGTTGCCACTACTGTAACTACAACGTATGCAGGCCTTGAAATCCCCGTAAAAGCAGTTAACGTATACGGTTTACTGCCAGGTAGCGATGCTAAATTAAAGCATGAAACCCTGGTAATCTCATCACACTATGATCACGTTGGGATGCTACCTGAAGGTACGCCGGGCGACCGTATATTTAACGGCGCTGATGATGATGGCTCTGGCACCACTGGTGTATTAAGCATTGCCCGGGCATATTCTCAGGCTGCAAAAGCAGGCAAAGGCCCGCGCCGCAGCATCTTATTTTTAACAGTAGTTGGCGAAGAAAAAGGACTGCTGGGTTCTGAATATTACTCACAACACCCTGCTATCCCGGTTGAAAACACCATTGCCGATTTGAATATTGATATGATCGGTCGTGTTGGCGAGGAGTACAATGGTAAAGCTGATTCGGCTAACACAGTGTATGTTATTGGCTCAAAAATGTTAAGCAGCGATTTGTACAAGGTGAGCGAAAACGCAAACAACACCTATATCAAAATGAACCTTGATTATAAGTATGACGACCCGAACGATAAGAACCAATTCTATTATCGTTCAGATCATTATAACTTTGCTAAACTGGGTATCCCAATTGCATTTTACTTTAACGGTGTACATAAAGATTACCATGGCTTAGGCGATGACATCACCAAAATAAATTTCCCGCTGTTGGCTAAACGCGCGCAGTTGGTTTATTACACTGCGTGGGATTTAGCAAATGCCGATAAGCGCCCTGTAGTTGACGGCAAGAACACCCGATAAAATTGTAGAGACACCATACTTTGTGTCTCATTATTAAATATCACAGAGACATAATGTATGGTGTCTCTCCGTATAATCAACAAAAAAGAGACGTTAACAAGGCGTCTCTTTTTTGTTAATGTAAATCCCTAAATTAGCCCCATGACATCCATCGCCGAGGAATTTCTAGTTGACGCTGAGGGTAAGGCTTTTGACGTTGATCATCGCAGAATTATCAATTATAACATTGGTAAATATGATGCTGCGGTTAGCCGTGGCCTGTCGCGATTGATCAACCTTGACAATGCCAAGCGCAAGGCCCATGTCACTAAATGGAAGGTGATGGAAAACCTTGACAAGATACTGCCAGAGTTTGAAACCAACTTTCAAAAACGCGGTGGCAAGGTTATCTGGGCCAATGATGCTGCCGAGGCTAATAAGGAGATACTGAACATCATCCAAAAAGCTGGCGCAAAAACGGTAGTCAAATCCAAGTCGATGGTTACCGAAGAGATTGAACTAAACGAGTTCCTGGAGCATCATCATATCGAATCGTTAGAAACAGACCTGGGCGAATATATTGTACAATTACTGGGGCAAAAGCCCTACCATATTGTTACGCCGGCCATGCACCTTTCAAAAGAAGACATCGCCAAACTCTTCCACGAAAAATTTGGAACCCCTTTAGATTTTACGCCTGAGCAATTAACCCAAAAAGCCCGCGAGTTATTGCGTGAAAAATATGTGCAAGCAGATGTAGGCATTACCGGCGGCAACTTTTTAATTGCCGATACGGGCAGCATAGCCCTGACAGAAAATGAGGGCAATGCCCGGCTAAGCACATCGTTCCCCAAGATCCATATTGCAATTGTGGGTATAGAGAAGGTTGTTCCATCTATCACTGATCTTGATCTGTTTTGGCCATTGCTTTCAACACATGGCACCGGCCAAAACCTTACCGTTTACAACACCATACTAAGCGGCCCGCGCCAGCCTGCTGAAACAGATGGCCCGGAAGAAATGTATGTAATACTGCTTGACAATGGCCGCACCAATCTGTTGGCGCAGAAAGACCAGCGCCAGGGATTATACTGTATCCGTTGCGGGGCTTGTTTAAACGCTTGCCCGGTTTATAAAAACATTGGCGGCCATACGTATGGTACTGCTTATAGCGGGCCTATTGGTTCCATTATCACACCGCATTTGCAGGGCATGAAGGAGTTTAAACATTTAAGCTACGCCTCAAGCCTTTGCGGTAAGTGTACCGAAGTTTGTCCGGTTAAAATAGATATTCACAAAATGTTGCTGCTAAACCGCCGTGATGCGGTAGACCAGGGCTTGGTGCCGACCAAAGAAAAATGGGGATGGGCTGCATGGCGCAAGGGTATGCTAAGCCGTAAACTGGAAGACTTTTTTAGCGGCAAAACCAAAAACAGAATGATGCGAATGTTTTTCAAAAAAACATGGGGACATTATCGCGATATGCCGGGAGTAGCAGGTAAATCGTTCGCCGAGCAGTGGCGCGACAGGCACCAGCCTGAAAGTTAGCCAATACCTGTGTGTGCCTGAAATAAAATCAATCAGCATACAAAATCAAACGTTATCCAGGCTAAATTTGCAGCCCTTTAACCCAATGCCCGAAGACCCTAAAATTCAGTAAATTAGCTGTATGATTTTTGACCGCAAGAAACTTGACGATAACGCCTTAATAGCAATTTACAAGAAATTGCTGTTTCCGCGTGTTATTGAAGAGAAAATGCTGGTTTTATTGAGACAGGGCCGTATAGGCAAATGGTTCTCGGGCATAGGGCAAGAAGCCATAGCTGTAGGCGCTACATTGGCCATGCAGCCCGACGAATACATCTTGCCCATGCACCGCAATCTTGGCGTGTTTACAACCCGTGGCGTGCCTTTTAATCGCTTATTGGGCCAATGGCAGGGCAAGGCATCGGGTTTTACCAAGGGGCGCGACAGATCGTTCCATTTTGGCACGCAAGAGCATAAGATAATCGGGATGATATCGCACCTTGGCCCGCAAATGGCGCTGGCAGATGGCATTGCTTTGGCTGATGTTTTATCGGGCCAAAAAAAAGCCACACTGGTATTTACCGGCGAGGGCGGCACCAGTGAAGGCGATTTTCATGAAGCGCTAAATATTGCAGCCGTATGGAACCTGCCGGTTATTTTTTTGGTTGAGAATAATGGCTACGCACTGTCCACCCCCACCAATGAACAATATCGCGCAAAAAAATTGATAGATAAGGCTATAGGCTACGGTATTGAAGGCCGCCAGCTTAATGGTAACAATGTTTTAGAGGTTTATTACGCCATTAGTGAAATTGCAGCCAACATACGCAAAAAACCAAGACCCGTTTTGGTTGAATGTATAACTTTTCGTATCCGTGGCCATGAAGAAGCGTCAGGCACTAAATATGTACCACCCGAGCTGATAAGCGAGTGGCAGGACCGCGACCCGATAGCCAAGTTTGAAAATTTCCTGATTGCCGAAGAAGCATTACGCCCCGAGTGGATACCCTACTTGCGTAACGAGTTTTTAAAGGAAATTGAGCCGGCTATTGATAAGGTAATGATAGAAAAAAACATTCGCCCCAATTTGTTTACAGAGATGGCTGATGTTTACAAGCCATTTACACGTCCATCGTTCAAATTATCGAGCACATCAAAGGTGATACGTTATATTGACGCCATACGCGATGGTTTGATGATGGCTATGACCAAGCACGACAACCTGGTACTTATGGGGCAAGACATTGCCGACTATGGCGGCGTGTTTAAGGTAACCGAAAACTTTACAGATCTGTTTGGTAAGGAGCGTGTGCGCAATACGCCGCTGTGCGAGTCGGGTGTTGTGGGTACGGCGATGGGCTTATCCCTTAATGGCTACAAGGCTTTGGTTGAGATGCAGTTTGCCGACTTTGTGAGCAGTGGCTTTACGCAAATAATTAATAACCTGGCTAAAACGCACTATCGCTGGGGACAAAATGTTGATGTGGTGATACGCATGCCTACAGGCGCGGGTACCGCGGGCGGGCCTTTCCACTCGCAAAGTAACGAGGCCTGGTTTACCAAAACACCGGGCCTAAAAGTGGTTTACCCGGCTTTCCCGGCTGACGCTAAGGGCTTGCTGATGGCCGCCATTGCCGACCCTAATCCGGTTATGTATTTTGAGCATAAATACTTGTACCGCAACCTAACCGGCGAGGTGCCCGACGGCGAACTTTATATTGAAATAGGTAAAGCGCGCATAGTAAAAAAAGGCACAACAGCTACCATAATTGCCTACGGCTATGCTGTACATTGGGCGCTTGATTATGTAAACAAGTACCCTGATAAATCAATTGAGGTGATTGACTTACGCAGCCTGCAACCATGGGATAGCCAAACCGTAATTGTCAGCGTTAAAAAAACCGGCCGTGCCATGGTGCTGCATGAAGATACGCTGACAGGCGGATTTGGTGCCGAAGTTGCAGCTGTTATTGCCGAAAATTGCTTTAAAGAACTAACCGCGCCAGTAATGCGTTGCGCCAGTTTAGATACGCCAGTGCCAATGGATAAAGGCTTAGAGAACCAGTTTTTAGGGAAGGCAAGGCTGGAGAAAGCGATGGAGAAGTTGTTGAATTATTAAGCCCATGACCAACCCGTTACAAGCCTACGGCAATATCGACATATATCTCTTTGACCAATTGTTAAAGGGCACCTATCAGCAATGCAAAAAAGTGTTAGACATTGGCTGCGGGGGCGGGCGCAACCTGCATTATTTTTTGCAAAATGCCTTTGAGGTTTTTGGTGCAGATCAAAGTGCTGATGCCGTAACTTCTGTACAATCTTTATCATTAGCCTTAGCGCCAAATAACCCTTTATCAAATTTTGTTGTCGCTAACGCGGATGCTTTACCTTTTAGCGATGCTGAGTTTGACTTAGCCATCAGCAGCGCGGTGCTTCATTTTGCCAAAGATGATACGCATTTTGAGAGGATGGTTAACGAAGCTTTCAGAGTACTAAAGCCGGGTGGTTATTTATTTGCAAGGCTGGCTTCTGATATCGGCATTGAAGATTTGGTTAAATCTTTGGGTAACGGGCGATACCTGCTTCCGGATGGATCAACAAGATTTTTGGTAAATCAGCATCGCTTACTAAAAATAACTGAGCAATATGGCCGGCTGCATGAACCCATTAAAACCACCAATGTGCAAAACCTACGCTGCATGACCACCTGGTGCATGCAGAAGCTGTAAGCGTAAAATCTATTAAAGGGGTGTACTTTTTACATCTAAACAACAAAATTTTGTATAAACTTGCAAAGCGCTGGTAATAACCAGGTATTTGCTATGAACGACGACTTTTATCGCCATATATTAAACAAACAGCAACTGGCCGAGACGGTTCCTTCAAATAAGGAGATAACCACATGGGCCATGCAGGTTATTCGCTTGCTGTTTCCTGAACAATCAAAGAAAGTTTTTATTTCTGTTGGACAGCTTAAAGATGAGTTTGACAAGCTGCAGCAAGAGCTGTTGCATATTATGGATGTAACAAAAGAATGTCATGATTGCGATAACACCAACCGTGCTAAAAGCTTTTTTGAGCAATTACCAGAGCTATACCGCATACTAAACACCGACATACAAGCCATTTTTAACGGCGACCCGGCCGCACGCAGCGAGTTTGAGGTAATACGCACCTACCCGGGCTTTTTTGCTATATCATGCTACAGATTGGCGCATAGTCTTTACAAACACGACGTGCCTTTGCTGCCGCGGATATTAACCGAGTATGCTCATTCAAAAACAGGTATTGACATACACCCTGCTGCTGATATTGGCGAGTATTTTTACATAGACCACGGCACAGGTATCGTTATTGGCGAAACAACTGTGATAGGAAAACATGTTAAATTGTACCAGGGTGTAACGCTTGGCGCGTTAAGTGTTGCCAAAAGCATGGCCGATACCAAACGCCATCCAACGGTTGAAGATAATGTTGTGATCTACTCGGGCGCTACCATTCTGGGTGGCGAAACCATTATTGGCTACGATAGCATCATTGGCGGTAATGTATGGCTAACCAAAAGCGTTGAGCCGCATTCAAGAGTATATCACGCCCCTACAGTGAAGGTGTTAAAAAAAAGCGAATAAATTATGGCAACATTGATAGACCTGATAGGCAACACCCCACTGGTTGAAATAAAAAAGCTTAACCCTAATCCAAACGTAAAAATTTACGGTAAGTTAGAAGGCAATAACCCTGGCGGAAGTGTTAAAGATCGCGCTGCCTTAAATATGATTAAAAGCGCCTTAGAGCGTGGCGACATTAAGCCCGGCAGTAAATTAATAGAAGCTACCAGCGGCAATACCGGCATTGCCTTAGCCATGATCGCTTCGCTTTATGGGTTAGAGATTGAGCTGGCACTGCCATCAAACTCAACGAAAGAACGCACTTTGGCCATGGAAGCCTTCGGCGCTAAAGTTACCTTGCTTGAAGGTATTGAAGCGTGCCGCGATTATACCGAGGACAAAGCTGCTAATCAGGGCTATTTTATCCTGAATCAATTCGCCAACAAGGACAATTATATGTCGCATTATAAATCTACCGGTCCGGAGATTTGGCGCGATACCGATGAGCAGATTACCCATTTTGTAAGTGCAATGGGAACCACGGGTACCATCATGGGATGCTCTAAATTTTTAAAAGAAGTTAATCCCGATATACAAATTGTGGGTTGCCAACCAACTGAGGGCTCATCTATCCCAGGCATTCGCCGCTGGCCTGAAGCTTATCTGCCTAAGATCTTCGATCCGTCAAGAGTTGACCGTGTAATGGATATAGCAGAAGCCGACGCTGTAGTCACCACCCGCAAACTGGCACGCCAGGAAGGTATTTTTGCAGGCATGAGTAGTGGCGGGGCTTGCTCTGCGGCTATCAAACTGGCGTCAGAGATAGATAAAGGCGTAATCGTTTTCATTTGCTGCGACCGGGGTGACAGGTATTTAAGCAGCGATTTATTTGGGTGATATTTAAAGGCTGTTATGTTTGGCTTATTTAGCAAATAGCATTGGCCCAACTACTTTATTAGCCTTAAGGGTGTCAATGAGTAAGCTATCTAGCTTATCAACACCATTTTGGTTAAGGTGGTTAGAATCATAAAAATCAGGCGCTGCAAAGGTTCTGTTATAGTTAAAATTGTAATAGCCATCACCTTTATCTTTCAAAAAGTTATCATAAGTCTGCTGGTCGCTTATTTGCGAAAAAAAACTTTTAGTTACCGGAGTTTGAAATAAGATCAATTTTACACCTTTTTGTTTAAGTAAAGCCAAAATCTCGTTAAACGCTTCTAGCTGGTTTTTCTCAAATACAAATTTCGACGGTACACCCGTATCGCTATTTATCTCCTTAAATACAGTTACCTCACGCTCAACATATCCACCCTTAACATAAGTGTCCTTAGCTTTTTTAACAGGTTCATGAACACTTTTGTTAAAAAAAACCTGTTGCAACCATGCATAAAAAAGAGTGGTATAGCCCTGCACGCTGTTTATTTTAACTGCCATATCAACAAGCTGTTTATCAAACGGCCTTAAGTTTGAGTATAAATCAATCGCCGCCTCACTACCATCGCCTGTAAATGTTGTAAAAAGCGCCTCATAAAGCACCGCCTTGGGTTTAAATTTGTCAATATACCTATTGAGCAAATAAAGGGTTTGTATAGGTGTTTGCGAACCGGAGCCCAGATTAAATATTTTGATATTATGCTGCGCAAATATTCTTGGGTCAACGCCCCTGTAGGCATGTGATGACCCAACCACTAAAACATCTACCGGCTGTTTGCTGGTGTCTGCTTCATGAAAACGGGTAAATGAGTGGCCGTAACCTGCTACCTTGTAATATAAGTTTTTTTGAAATAATCTGGGCACCAGCTTACCCCATATTAACAAGGCCACTATCATTACAAATGGCAAACACGCCAAAAATATCCCCAACGACTTAAAAAACTTCTTCATACGTTAAAATTGGAAATAAATAAAGGCCGTTTCTTTAAATGCCCCAAACATTAAAATCATAAATAAAATAAAGAAATAAACACTATGGCGCAAATACTTGCTTTTAAATTTATCAAACACAAACTCTATGTCTGAATTGCGGGCCATCCATTCTATAATAAGCCATGATAATAATACGATAAGCAGGTAAGGTTTATAAAAATATACTATCTGTGATTTGATAATAAACGAATTTGTAAACATGCCCTTTATGTAAAGAAACGCATCTGTAATGGTTTGGGCGCGAAAAAACACCCAGGCTAAAGATACCATTGCAAAGGTGGTAAGTATCTTTAGGAAAGATGCGATTTTCGGATATAAGGCCCATGTTTTTACGATTACGGCTAAGTAACAACAGCGGCAAGAAATAAATAGCGTGAAGTAATCCCCAGAAAACATACGTCCAATTTGCGCCATGCCAAAAACCGCTTACTAAAAATATGATAAAGGTATTACGCACCGCCTTCGCCCTTCCGTTTTTGCTACCTCCCAACGGTATATATAAATAATCGCGAAACCATGATGAAAGCGAGATATGCCACCTGCGCCAAAATTCAGCGATATCCCTTGAAAAATACGGGAATTTGAAGTTGATTAATAATTCAAAACCTAATAGTTTGGCTGTGCCACGGGCTATATCAGAATATCCGCTAAAGTCGCCATATATCTGTATCGAAAACAGAATAGCACCCATAGCCAGTGATAGTACTGAAGCGGTATGATAATGCGCAAAGATATCG
The DNA here is from genome assembly GCA_040386815.1 of Bacteroidota bacterium. GTDB lineage: Bacteria > Bacteroidota > Bacteroidia > Sphingobacteriales > Sphingobacteriaceae > Mucilaginibacter. Next base: position 43,913 of record JAZKET010000071.1, read on the forward strand.
TCGACAATAGGTGAGAGCGAATCGGCAACTACTACCTTTTTAAATATACCCCATAAAATTAGCCTTAACCCCTGTACAGATTGGTTATAGTTAAATTTACGAGGTGTGGTTACCTGTGGTAACAGGTGCGATGCCCGCTCGATTGGCCCTGCAACCAATAGCGGAAAAAAGGACACGAATAGTGAATAGTCTATATAGTTTTTAATTGGCTCAACCTTTTTATTGTAGATATCAAATACGTATGACATACCATGAAACGTATAAAATGAGATGCCAACCGGCAGCAAAACGTCTAAGAAATAGGGGTACACCTGTACATCAAACCTGGCAGCCAGATCGGCAAATGAACCTGCAAAGAAATTAAAATACTTAAAAACCCCAAGCACCAGCAGATTATTAAACACACTGAGCCATAAAAACAGTTTTTTACGCTTGTGCCTTGCTATTAAAAAGCCGAAGAAATAGTCTATAAAGGTTGATAATGCCAGTAAGAGGGTAAAGCGCCAATCCCACCAACCGTAGAACACATAACTGGCTGCAAACAAAAAATAGTTTTGCAGCCGCAAGCTATTTTTTAAGCCAAACCAGTAAATAAAATAAACAATAAGAAAGAAAAGTAGGAAGGTTAAGGAATTAAAAAACATATATAATATACTTAATCGACCTTTTTAATAAGTCGGCTTTAAAATCTAAAAAGGCGGAGCATCCCTTAACAGTCATGATAAGAATCTTACAGTTGTTGATTAGGGACATTGCACAAATATAGTAATGCGAAAGGACAGTTTCAAAGAAGAATGCATAACCCATTTTTTTCAATAATCTTGTAGTGAATACTTTACAAAACCTTGCTTAAAAAAGTATCATTTTTTTAATATACTTGTGTTATGCGCTTTCGCCGGCTACCTTTCACTTATATTACTTTGTTGTTATGCCTTTTCGTTGGCAAGGCGTATGCGCAAAATCTAACTGTCAGCACGGTTACCGGCGCAATTAGTAATTGCGTGGGCGCAGCTTCTTCAAACTCAACTATAGCGCGGTTTACCGCAGGTGGTACTAATTTATTAAGCGCAATAACGGCTACTGCCCAGACTGGCTTCGAGGTGTCAATGACAGCCACCGGCGTTTATAGTAATTCTGTAAATGCAGGTAGTGGTGGTACTATATATGTGCGTGCAACCGCTTCTAATACGGCCGGCCCTATTAGCGGTAGCGTAGTGGTATCTTCTACAGGGGCTTTTTCGCGAGGCGCTTTTGTAAGGGGTGATATAAATGCATTGCCCACTGTTAATGCTATTTCAAATCAAACGGTAACAAACGGCTCAAACACTACTACAATTAGTTTTAGCGGGACGGGGCCGGTTTATAATTGGACAAACAGCGACCCCAGCATTGGCCTGGTGGCCAGCGGCACCGGCGACATTTTGTCTTTTACTGCCGTTAATACCACTTCATTACCAAAAATTGCAAATATTACTGTTACGCCCAGGCCCCCGGGGTTTCTTTATACAGCTAACGACAATTCTGTATCGGTTGTTGATTTGGTTACCCATATGTCTGCAATTCATATTCCGTTTGTTAAAACCCCAACCAAGACAATTGTAAGCTCAGACAACAAGTATGTATACGTGCTTTGCGCAAACGATGACAAAATTGCAATTATTGCTACAGCATCTAATACAGTGGTGGCCAATTGGCCGTTGCCGGCATTATTTATGCCTTATCAAATGGAACTATCGCCAGACGGAACAAAACTGGCTGTAAGTGGTTTAACCCAAACCGTTTTTTTTGACACAGCGACGGGCAATATATTGGCCCAACCTAACGCTCCCGGCGATAGCCGATCTCTGTTTAGTAAAGATGGTAGTATTTTTTATGCGATTAGCGCCGGCAGTAACCAACTAAGTTTTATAAATACGGCAACATTTGCCATAGACAATACAATTGCTTTAAAACCGGCCGGTAATGCTGTTTTATCTCCGGACGGTAATACCCTATATATAGCGGGAAGTGGTGCTTCTGAAGGAATTTATGCAGTTAATACCATAACCAGACAAATAATAAACAATATTTCAACCGGTACGCTTTTTAGTTATTTGTCAATTTCGCCTAATGGCGAAAGGCTATATGCTACCAGCGCGACCAGCAATATATTAGCTATTATTAATACTGCAACAAATAGCGTTGTTAACAGTGTTATTACTAGCAATAATCCCGGAGGGACACTTGTAAGCAGAGATAATAACTACGTTTTTCTAACCTACAGTCAAGATAAATTGTTAGACATCTATAATACGGTAACAGGCAGTCTTGACAGAAGCACGCTGGCGGCTGCAACAAGCCCACCCGTAGCCAATGCCGATGGTAGCCGGTTATACTTATCCGTGCCAGCTGCCGGTGTTATATTGGTTTACAACACAGCTACAAAAACCTACTTGACACCAATAGTGGCAGAGCGCGGGGTTAGTTTGTCATCTAACTCTTTTAATTATGGTTCGTTATGCGATGGATTGCCTCAAAGCTTTACTATCACCGTTAACCCAATATTACCGCCGCCAATAATCACCACCACTGGTTCAATAAATAATTTAACCACAACCTATGGCACGGCTTCTGCGCCGGATAATTTTACACTGTCTGCTACCAATTTAACAGCTGCAATTGCTGTTGTACCGCCTGCCGGTTTCGAAATCAGTTTAGATAACATTAACTATAGCAATACATTAAATGTTGGGGCAGCGGGCACCTTGTCGCCCACCATTATTTATGTCAGACTTACGGCCCGTACCGACGCCGGCCCATACACTGGCGATATCAGGCTTTCAAGCGGCACTGCAGTTATCAATCAAAACATACCGTTAAGTACCATTACACCTGCACCTTTAACTGTTACCGCAGGCAATTTAAACAAACCTTACGGCGAGGTGTTGGTTGATGGAGCCGGCGCGCTTAATATAACTGTAACAGCTGGCTCTTTAAAAAACAATAACACTATAACAGGTGTAACTTACTCTTATGGCTTGGGTAAAGCAAGTACAGCTGTTGTTAACGTTTATAACAACAGCATCGACATCACCGCAGTTTCTGGTGCTAATGGCTTTTTAGCTTCAAATCACGCTATAAATTTTATAAAAGGCAGTGTTAATGTTATCAGGACTGTACTTGATATTAAGGCAACAAACAATACAAAGTTATATGGCACGGGGCTGCCAACTAACCAATTATTTACCGCAATCGGATTAAAGAATGGCGAAACCGTAACAAGTGTAGACTACAGTTATGCTGATGGTACGCTACCAACCTCAAATGCCGGTCTATATGCAGGTAAAATTGTGCCGTTAAACGCAGTGGGTACGTTTTCCTTAAGCAATTACACGGTAAACTACGCTACCGGCGATTTGCTGGTTTTGCAAGCACCATTGGTTATCACTGCAAATAATGCCAGCAAAAACTTTGGCTCTGTAAACCCTGTTTTCACTGCAACTTATACCGGCTTTGTAAACAACGAAAATGAGAGCCAGCTAAGTACATTACCTGTTTTTAGCACAACAGCCACTTTGGCTTCGCCGGGCGGCGAGTATCCTGTTATTCCGTCCGGCGCAGCTGCGGCCAATTACGCCATAGGTTACGTTAACGGCAGCCTTACCGTAATTCGGTCTGCGCAGCTCATCATCCCCAACGCTTTTACACCTAATAACGATGGCGTTAATGATACCTGGAAAATCCCCGCTTTAACATCATACCCAGATTGCGTGGTACAAGTGTTTAACAGAAACGGCATTCAAGTATACACATCTGTTGGATACGTTACTGACTGGGATGGTACAATCAACGGAAAAGGCCTGCCAACCGGCGTGTATTATTATATTATAGATACCAAAGTTTTTGGCCTTAAAGCTACCGGCGCAATAACGCTGGTAAGATAAGTTAGAAGGCGGTATGAACCATATGGGCAAAAAGACGGCCATAACCATCAGAGCAAGACCTGGACAAAACCTTACAATTATCTGTACTTTGTAGTGAATACTTTACGTAAGCTTTTAGCTAATTTTTCGATTTTTTTTGATAAACTTGGACCATGCGTTTACGCCTGTTGCCTTTCACCCTTATAATTTGCTACCTATGTTTTTTTACAGATGTAGTTTACTCGCAAACAATATCTGCCGGTACGGTATCAGGCACCATCTCTAATTGCTTAGGGGCCGCATCATCAAACTCAAGCATAGCCAATTTTACAGTTAGCGGTAATAATTTAAACGGAGGCATAACTGCTACGGCACCCGCCGGCTTTGAAGTTGCGGCAACAGCTAATGGTGCTTATGGCAATTCTGTATCTGCTGTGTTAGTTCCTATCAATGGCGTTAGTTCGGGTTCAATATACGTTAGGGCCGCACTATCAGGTACGGTAGGGCTAATTAGCGGCGTTATTGGCATAAATTCAGCAGGTGCTTCTGCAGAAAGCGTTTCAGTAAGCGGTACTATTACTCCTTTACCAACCGTAGACGCCGTGCCTAATCAAACCGTAGCAAGCGGAGCAAATACTACTGCGGTAAACTTTACAGGTACTGCGCCTTTTTTTAGTTGGACAAATGATAACCCGGCAATAGGCCTTGCACCGAGCGGAAGCGGTAATATACCTGCTTTTATGGCAATAAATACAAGTAATAATATACCGTTAACAGCAAACATAACGGTTACGCCCAAACAGGCAAGCTACGCATATTCTGCAAACCCTAACGCACGCACCGTATCTGTTATAGATATGGCAACAAATAATGTCGCCGCTGTTATTAACGTTAGTAATAAACCACAAAAAACTATTTTATCTGCAGACGGAAGGTTTATTTATGTTATAGGTAGCGGTGGTAATGGCATCGATATTATAGACACCCGGACAAATACAAATGTAAATGCCTACCCGTTGCCGTCCGGTTTTTTTGTATATAATGCCGTCCTTTCTCCTGATGGTAAAGTATTGGCAGTAGGCAGTGATGCCCAGACGCTATTTTTAAATGCCGAAACCGGAATGGTTATGGGTACGGCTAATGCAGGTAGCGATGTACAATCAATATTTAGCAGCGATGGCAACCGTTTTTTTGCCGCGTCATATTTTAAAAACACCGTAAGCATAATTAATCTGGCAAATGTGTATAGTGTAGATGCAACATTTAATGTTTCCAGACCATCAACACCATTGCTTACGCCTGATGGTAGCAAGATCTATGTCTCTGAGACAATGGGTAGCAGGCTACATGAAATAAATTTAATTGATAATTCTACAACATCGTTTCCTGTTGACGCAAATCCTGTATTCTTATCCTTAGTACCTGATGGTAGCCGCTTATACATAACAAGTGGCTCTGTCGCCTTTATTAGCGTATTCAATACCGTAACAAAAAGCGTTACTCAAAAAATCCCCGTAAGTGGTACTGCTTCTTTTACAACACTCAGCAATAATGGTAATCTATTGTATGTATTCAGGTATAATGCTAATAATTTAGTAATCATCAACACGCTTACCAATAATGCCATTAATACAGTACCGTTAAGTTTCACACCGGGCAGAGCCGCAGTTAATAATAACGGTAGCCATATATTGATACCTAACGGAACCGGCCTGTCTGTTTTTGATACTGGCAACAATACAATTATAGCTTCTGTAACTACTACTAATAATGCCTACATAAACGCTACCTCATTTAGAGACAACACAGGCTGCGACGGCACCCCCACCACCTTCACCATAACTGTAGAGCCCCAGCCGCCCACTATTACAGCTATTGGTTCTATCTCAGGCCTAACAACCACCTACGGTACACCTTCTGTATCAGGCAGTTTCCTATTATCAGGTATAAACTTACAAGGTGGCTTAAAGGTAGTACCCCCACCGGGCTTTGAGGTTAGCCATGATAATATCAATTTTACTCCGGCAACAACCTACGCCAATCAAACGGTTACAAATGAAAGGGTTTATATAAGACTAGCCGGTACAACCAATGCCGCGACCTATACGGGTTTTGTTGAACTAACCAGCCTTAATGCAACAACCGTATATGTGCCAATTGGCAACAGTATTGTAAACCCTATGCCATTTACTATCAGCGGATCATGGGTGAAAACTTATGGCGATGTGTTAACACCAACCGAGACCAAATACTACAATACCCCTGGTTTTAATTTTAACAGTTCTGAATTAAAAAATGGCAACACGTTTAATTCAATGGACCTTACATTTACTATAGGCACAGCTGCAACAGATGCGGCAGGAGTATATCGGGGCGCATTAATTATATCAAATTTTACCGGTCGCAATGGTTATTTGGCAAGTAATTATGTAATTACATATAACCCGCTCGACCTTTTAATAGCCTCTGCGCCGATAACTATAAGCGCAAATAAAGTAACCAAACCATACGGCAGTACACTGACTAATACCACCGGTAACACTGGATATACAATAACCGGCCTTAAAAATAACGAAACTATAGATCGCGTTAGTTTATCTTACGGAGCCGGCTCTGCGGCCAGCGCGGCACCAGGTGTTTATACCGGTACAGTAGTGCCATCGTTAGCAACGGGGGGTACTTTTACGCCTTCCAACTATATTATAACTTATGTAAACGGCAATATAGAGGTAAGCCCGCCATCACCACCTGTTTTTACCATCACCGGAGCGCCGCAGGCGGTTAGTACCGAGTATGGTACAGCGTCGGCAGCGAGTAGCTTTACGGTATCGGCAGTAAACCTTACAACACCTGTTACCATAACAGCCCCCGATGGATTTGTAGTTGGTCTAAGCCCAACTAACTTTGCTAAATCAATTACCTTTGGCGCACCGGGCAGTCTGTCTCCAACTATAATTTATATCTGTTTGGCGGCGCAAACAAATGTCGGCACTTATACAGGCGATATCGCTATTTCGGGCTCACCCACTACCAGCACACTTATCATGCCGCTAAGTATGGTTACCCCGGCTATATTAAGGCTCACCGTCAATAACCAAAATAAAACCTATGGCGATGTATTGACAGATGGGCCATCTGCCTCAAACCTTATTATCACATCGGGCTCATTAAAAAATGGTAATACAATTACAGGGGCCAATTATGTATTTGGCCAAGGTAAAGTAGCAACCGCTAATGTTGGTAATTATAGTAATGCTATCAGTGTTTCAAGTATAACCGGTGGTAACGGATTTTTGGCAACAAACTATCAAATATTTACAACAACCGGCAATATTAACGTTGTGCCGGCTAATCTTGATATTATCCCGGGCGGCTCTACCAGGGTTTATGGTACGGTCTTTACAGCAAACCAAACATTTACAGCAACCGGTTTAAAAAATAATGAAACGGTAACATCAGTAGGTTACAGTTATGCCGGTGGTACATTGTCAACATCAGACGTGGGTAGTTACACTATTACTCCTGCTAACGCTACAGGCACATTTGTTGCAAGCAACTATAATGTAAATTACATACCCGGTACGCTAAATGTTACCCCAGCGCCCCTGATTATTAAAGTGGTGAATACATCTAAGGATTTTGGCGCGGCAAACCCACTATTTACAGCAACTTATAATGGGTTTGTAAATAACCAAGATCAATCGCAATTAACCACCCTGCCCACGTTTAGCACATTGGCAAACACCACTACTAACGCGGGCACTTATCCTATCATCGCCTCGGGTGCATCGGCACTAAACTACAGTATCAGCTATGTTAACGGCTCGCTCACTATATTGCCGCCAAAGCAATTGGTTATACCAAACACATTTACCCCCAATAACGATGGTGTGAACGACACCTGGAAGATACCGGCGCTTGCATCTTACCCTAATTGCTTTGTGCAGGTATTTAACAGGAATGGTATAATTGTGCACGCATCCACCGGTTATTCAACAGATTGGGACGGAACATCAAATGGCAAGCAGCTGCCAGGCGGAGTTTACTACTATGTGATAGATGCCCGTTTTGCAGGGATGAAAGCCAGCGGATATATAACTATAGTTAGGTAAGTAATTATCTGCGTAACGCGGCTTTTTTTGTAATTTAGAATGTATAAGATCTATTTCATGAAATTAACTACGCTCATTGCGGTGCTAATAATAACCGGCCTGCCACTTAGTTTCTTTTTTGCTGATGATAAAACAGCGGTGCAAGCCATAAGCACCAATGCCTTTTTGAGCAGCATTGGCGTAAACTCAGCAATATCTGCACGTGGCGAAAAATTGGACAAAACTATAGAAGCCATTAAGTACACCGGCATCCGTTGGATAAGATCAGGCTATGAGGGTAACACCGCTAAGGATGACTACATTACGGTGCATCAACAAACAGGTATAAAGTTTAGTTACGGGCTAATGAGTGGCGGCACAGATATACCTCGCTTATTGGCGGGTGGCAAATTACTTGCCAATGCCGATGCCTTGCTGGCCTTTGAAGGTGTTAACGAACCTAACAACTGGCCCGTAACCTATAAAGGCGAAAAAGGCGGCAAGAACCTAAGCTGGTTAGCCGTTGCCCAATTGCAGAATGATTTGTACAAAGCCATTAAAGCCGATAAGCAATTAAGCCCATACCCGGTATGGAGCATTAGTGAAAACGGCGCGCAGACAGATAACGTTGGATTGCAATATCTAAAAATACCGAAGGGCGGCAACCTGTTAATGCCCTTAGGTACAATCTATGCCGACCACGCCACTTGTCACAATTACTTTTCGCATCCATCACACAAGGGGTTATATGACAACCAAACATGGAATGCCGCCGACCCCGGACCAGCATGTAAAGTGGATGGTTTATTTGGCAATTACGGCAAAACCTGGGGCAAAAAATTTAATGGTTATACCGAGCATGAATTAACAGACCTGCCAAATGTAACTACCGAAACCGGCGTAACCATAGACGGTACCTTTACCGAAGAAAAACAGGCACGATTATACCTTAATTTGTACCTGGCGCAATTTAAACGTAAGTGGAGCTATACCGCAGTTTATTTATTAAGGGATAGATCAGACGAAGCAGGAAACCAAACCTTTGGCTTTTATAAGCCAGATTACACCCCGCGCAAAGCTGCCGTTTACCTGCATAATTTCACAACAATATTAGCCGATAAAGGATTTACTAAAACACCACAAGCACTAGCTTACCATATTGCCAACCAACCAGAAACCGTACATGATTTGTTATTACAAAACAGCAATGGCAAGTTTCAATTAGTAGTTTGGGGCGAAAAAGCAAGCGGAAATATTGATGTTACTATCAGTTTTGCTAAAAAGGCAAGGGCTATTAAGCTTTATGATCCAACCATCGGTATAACCGCCATAAACAATAACAACAACACAAGTACTATCAAACTAAATCTAAGCGATCATCCACTGATAATTGAATTATAAACATTATGCGGCTACCTGCTCGCCGGTATTTTCTGCGATGAAGGTTTTGACGCGGTGCAATACTGTTTGCCACTGTTGCGGACTAAGCTTAAAATCGTGCGATGCTTCTATAAAACTCACCGATGCATTGGGCCCAAGCTGATATAGACTAGTAATTTCCTTACCGCCATAAATATCATTATCGCCTTGTAAAATAAGTATAGGTGTTTTAACATCTGCAAGGTGCTCATAGCGCTCTGGTTCTGCCGGGTGGTCAGGGTGCTTAAATGGGTATCCTATACAAATTAGTTTACTTATGCCAACCTCGTCGGCAATTATTGATGCCACACGTGCACCGGCCGACCGTGAAAGCACAATCAGGTTAGCGTTGCTGCCAAAGCTGTTTATATAGTTTTTAAGTCGCTTGCACCTATCTGGTATAGACGGGTTATTTAAACGCTTACGATGAAAAACGTAAGGCCATAAATACGGGCTCCTAATCAAGATGCTGCCCTTAACAGCAACCCTTAACCAAAGGGGCAAATGGTTAAACTTACCCTGCGGGTCTATCATTGCTCTTACCTTAAAATTTGCAGGATTATGCCACCTTACCTGGTAACCCAGTGCCTCAAACTCCCTTGTGATGTCTTTAATAAACCTATCGTCTCTTTTAAAATTATCGCGTTGTACTATTAATAGAATATTTCTTTTTGTCTTTTTGAAGATCATTTTTAGGTAGATGAGCAATGGATTCGGCAAAAAAAAGACAGGGCTATGCTCAATAACCCTGTCGGTATAAATATCGTATTTGCTGCAAGTTGCCTTGCAAGTGCTGGCAGCTATTTAATCACTCTGGCTTCAACACCTTCATGCGTAATTTTAACCGGCAAAATATGGCCCTTTTCGTCAAAATATATTTTGTCGATACAGGTTACGCGGTGGTTGCCATTGGTTTCTGTAAGCGGGCGACGGTGGTAAACTATATACCAATCATCTGTTTTAGGGATATTGATCATTGAGTGGTGACCAGCGCCGGTAGCAATAGACATATCTTGCTTCAATACCAAATCAATACGCTCAAATGGGCCGGTTGGCGAGTCGCCAATGGCGTATGCCACACGGTAATCAGGGCCTGTCCAGCCACCTTCGCTCCACATCAAATAGTATTTGCCCTTGCGTTTAAACATTACCGGGCCTTCAACGTAGTCTTTCGGGGTTATTGATTTATAAGTTTCGCCATCGGCAAAAGGCACCAGGCCTGTAAAGTCTTTATTTAGCTTCGCGATATTGCAATGTCTCCAGCCACCATAAATAATGTAGTATTGGCCATCGTCGTCTTTATATACAAACTGGTCAATAGGCTGTGCGCCATTAACAAACTTATCAATAAGCGGCTTGCCAATAAGATCTTTAAACGGACCTTGTGGTTTGTCGGCAACGGCAACGCCAATACCGCCAAGCTGGTTATTGTTCTGGATATCGTTAGCGCCAAAAAACAGGTAATACTTGTTGCCTTTTTTGGTTACTGCAGGGGCCCACATCGCTTTCTTTGCCCATTTAACGCCCGATGTATCTATAATGCGCTCATGCTTTGTCCAGTTTACCAGGTCTTTCGATGAGAAAGCGTCCATGTACACTTGCTTCTCATACCTGTCTGAATAGGTTGGATATACCCAATACTCTTTACCAAATATTTGAGCCTCAGGGTCGGCGTACCAACCTTGTGCTATAGGGTTGCCTGATGTCTTTTTAACATCTGTTTGTGCAGATGCAACGCCTGCCGATAAAGCCAGCAAGGCGGCGCTAAGGGTTAATGATTGGTAACGCTTCATGATGTTTTATTATTCTTTTTGAAGACACGCTTTTTGTGTCTGTTGTTTCTATTTTGATTTGGTTTTCCTTCTTGCCTAACTTCAACAATACTCAACAAATGCTCTGGTAATGGGTGTTGGGTAATTTTCCGGTCCATAAGTTCTTCAATAGCTTTCAGACGACGCTCGTCACGGTGGTTAACAAACGTTATTGCCGTACCTGTGGTAGCTGCTCTGGCCGTACGGCCAATACGGTGAATATAGTCTTCAGCATCGCCCGGCACATCATAGTTTATCACCAGGTCAATCCCTTCCACATCAATACCGCGCGATAGTGCATCAGTACCAATAATGATAGGTAACTGTTTATTTTTAAATCTTAGCAGTATCTCCTCGCGCTCTTTTTGTTCAAGATCTGAGTGGAAAGACTCGGCCTTTATATTAATTGCTTTCAACTCTTTGTAAAGCGATTTTACAATTTCTTTGCGCGACGCGAATATGATAGTACTTAAATAATTTCCGTCTTTAAGCAAATGTTGCAACAGCGGTGTTTTTTGCTGATCATGCAAGCGATAGATCTGCTGATCAATGCCCACGGCTGGTTGCGATATGGCAATGCTTATTTGCTCAGGGTTATTTAAAACCGACTTTGCTAAATTACGGATACGCCCCGGCATGGTAGCCGAAAACAATAAGGTTTGGCGCTCTTTAGGCAAGTAGCCAATTATGCGCATAATATCATCACTAAAGCCCATATCCAACATTCGGTCGGCTTCGTCCAATATCAGGTGGTTTATTTTATTAAGCTTTAATACGCCCGATGTCAGGTGCGCTATAAGCCTGCCAGGGGTAGCTATAATAATGTTTACATTGTTTTGTATACCCCGGCGTTGCTGCTCATAAATATGTCCGTCGCCACCGCCAAAAACCGCTATGGAGCTTATGCCGGTAAAATAGGCCAGGCCTTCAACCTGTTGGTCTATCTGCTGTGCAAGTTCGCGGGTTGGGGTTAATATCAGGGTGCTGGTATGATTTTTTTCTGTGCGGCCAATCTTTTCCAATATCGGCAATAAAAAAGCTGCCGTTTTACCGGTACCGGTTTGCGCACAGGCTATCAAATCCTTATCTGCCAAAATAAGCGGAATAGCCATGCCCTGTATGGGTGTTGGGGTGGTATACCCCATGCTGGTAACGCCATCGTTTAATTCGGCGTTGAAGTTAAAATCCTGAAAAGTCACTATATCTTTTTGTAAGGCCACAAGATAGGTAAAATTGTTGTTTTTAGCTAAACAGCTATAAGGAGGTTACAATTGGGTGTTTTATAGTCGGCTGGCAAACCTACAGCAATGGGTTTGCCTTTTAGTGCACGGCGCTAAATGCAATCGGCACAGATATTGCCTTAATGGTTTATCTATGAATAAATTAGCCAAAATAGCTATAAGCGGCACCGCAGGCACTACAATAATGACGGCGGGCAGCGAATTAATGTCGCATTTACTTGGAGAAAACTTTAGCGAGCCCGATCATCTGGAAACCATGGTCAGCCGAGTAGCACCCCATTTATCAACACAGGAAAAAAAAATTGCCGGTTGGGGGGCGCACTATGCTATGGGGTTTGTTTTTGCTACTATTTTTGTAGAGTTGTGGGATGAAAAAAAGATCAAACATACGCTTAAAAACGCATTGATACTCGGTGCAATTGCGGGTGTGTTTGGCGCACTAATCTGGAAAGGCACCTTTAAGGTGCATCCCTTGCCGCCATGGATAAACTACGGCCAGTTTTACTTACAACGCATACCGGCACACATTATATTTACCATTGGCGCAACATTAGCCTATAAAATTTTGATTGATAAAAACTTGGTTAGCAAGAAAATGGCGAGCTATCGCAAACATTAATTTAACGGCAAGGTAAACCAAAAGGTACTGCCTTCGCCCAGTTTGCTATCGGCGCCTATCTCGCCGCCGTGGCGTTTTATAATTTCAGCACTGATGTATAAACCAAGGCCTAAACCTGCATATTGTTCTGTACTTGGCCCGCTGCGGAAAAAACGGTCAAACAGTTGCGGCAACTCACTTTTAGCTATGCCGGGGCCCTTATCTGTAACCGCTACCCGCACATGATTATCAATTTTACTGATATGCAAGCTTATAGATGGCGAGCCAGGCGCGTATTTAATGGCATTATTTACAAAGTTATTTACCACCTGCTCAATACGATGCTCATCAGCAACAACCTCAAGCTGTGTATCGCCGTGTATACTTACTTCAAAATTTCCAATTGAGCGTACGTGCATGCAGCATTCGTCCAAAAGCTTTCCCAGTTTAAAGCGGGTTTTGCTTATTCGCATGCGGCCCTCTTTGATGCTGGTAACATTCAGCAAATCTTCAACCAACCGATTGATCTTGCCCGAACTGCGGTTAGCCTGGATAATCATTTTTCGCATCATCTCTGGCTTAGGATCGTCTTTCATCCTATCCAGCAATTGCAACGCTGCGGATAGAGATGTAATAGGCGTTCTAAGCTCATGACTGGCAATGCTGATAAAATCGTCTTTCCGTTGTTGTATTTCCTGGTGGGCACGCACTTGTTTAGTAACCTCCATAGCGGTGTCCAGCACACCTACAATCTCGCCGTTTTCTATCAATGGGGTGTATGAGAAATTGAAATAACTTTTTTCATCCACTTTATCGCGCTTTAAAATAATCTCTACCTCGGCCCCGTACTGCGGTATGCCTGTGCGGTAAACCTCTTTCAACATTTCGTAAGCGGGTTGCCCCAACAGCTCAGGAAAAACATCATGCAGGTATCTGCCTAAAATATCAGCACTTTTACCCAGCACTTCCAGCATAAAAGGGTTTACGGCTTCAATCTTTAAATTTTCGCCCCTGAAAACTATAATTGCTACCGGCGACTGGTCTATAATAGACCTGTACCTATGTTCGCTCTCCTGCGCAAACATTTGCAATTGGCGCGCGTTGGCCTGGCTGTTAGCCAAATCAGCACGGGTTTGTACATTTTTAGTAACATCGGTAGCAGTATGCAATATGCATTGGGTTGAACCATCAGGATTCTTAATGGCACGATAAATAAAATCGAAATAGCGGGTTTGTTTTTCGCCATTGATAATCAGTTCGGCAGGGGTATCTTTTCCTTCAACAGTTTTGCCGGTTTGCCATACCCCTTTAAGCATGTCTATAAATGGCTGCCCTTTTAATACCGGCACTCCCTCGCCCAGCGGCATACCAATTATGTCCGGGCCTTTTGACCAAAAGGCAAGCATGGCATCATTAGCAAACGCTATAATAATATCCTCGCCGGTATAAATTGCTGTAGCGTCCTTTGATAGGGTTAAGATATGTAAGAGTTGGTCTGGAGCCATTGCCGGTGTGTTACATAATAACGGCTTTACCGCTATTTGGTTTGACCTTTTGTACGACTATGACACAATGATTGTTTGCCTGGTGAGCAAACTTCAAACTGTTTTGGGGTTAAAAAGAAAGAGCCCCATTATTGCAGAGGCTCTTTCTTTTTTAATGATTATGACTGGATATAATTCTGCAGTTGCTCAATAGTAGCTTCATGCGACAGGATGGTTTCTGTAACCACATCGCTCATGGATACTATGCCTACCAGTTTATTATAGCTAAATACAGGCAAGTAGCGCAGCTTGCTTTCTGTCATGATGTGCATGCAGGTATCAATTGTATTATCGGGCAAAATGCGTGGTTGCGTGGTGCTCATAATCTCGCCAACGTTTGTGTGGTCTGATGAGCGGCCGGCAAGGATAACTTTACGGGCATAATCTCTTTCGGTGAGTATGCCTGCATATTCGCCATGCTCTGTTACAACTACAGAGCCAATGTTCTTTTCGGCCATCAGCCTTAAAGCATCTAATACAGAAACTGAAACGTCAATAGAGGTTACATTGCTGCCTTTGCGGGCAAGGATATCTGAAACTTTTCTCATAACAAATGGCGGGGTAAGTTTGGTGGAACAATTAGGTTATTATCAAATATAACCATCCCAAAACAAAAAAGACCTCATTTCGAGGTCTTTATATTAACATTTGTGAGTTATTGTTGTTGATATCCTTAATCCCTATCGCGTTGCAGCTTGGTAAATTGCAACGGATTTTCGTTCAGTTCTAACCCCTCTTTACGGTGCTTGGCTATGTGTAAGGCAGTAAAAATAGCTTCGCGGAAAGATATTTCTGATGCCTGATTTTTTCCGGCGATATCAAACGCGGTACCATGATCTGGCGAAGTACGTACAAAGTTCAACCCGGCGGTAAAGTTTACGCCTGATTCAAAAGCGATCTGTTTAAACGGTATCAAACCCTGATCGTGGTACATGGCCAGCACGGCATCAAACTGCATATAAGTAGCGTTAGCAAAAAAGCCATCGGCAGCATAAGGGCCAAAAGCCAATATGTCGTTAGCGCGGGCTTCTTCAATAGCGGGGATGATAATATTTTGTTCCTCGTCGCCAATTAAGCCATTATCGCTGGCGTGTGGATTAAGACCCAGTACAGCAATTTTTGGTTTGCGTATCCAGAAATCATCGCGTAAGCTGGTGTTCATCAGCTTAATTTTGGCAAGAATTTTTTCTACCGATATACTTTCAGATACCTTATTAACGGGGATATGGCCCGTAACAACGCCAACACGCAAGGTGTCGCTTACCAAAAACATTAATGATTCGGCAGCGCCTGCGCGGTCTTGCAAATACTCGGTATGGCCCGGAAAGTTAAAGCTGTCGCTTTGTATGGTGTCCTTATTGATAGGTGCGGTAACCAGCGCGTCAATATCGCCGTTAACCAAATCGGCAGTAGCGCGCTCTAACGAAGCGAAGGCAAATTTGCCCACCTCTTTATTAGCAACGCCAGGCTCAATCTTTACATCCTCTTCCCAGCAATTTATCATATTGGCGCGTTTGTGCTGCGCGTGCGATGGATGGTCTATCACATTAAAGTTAAGTTCGCCCGCCTCGGTAATGCGGCGATAGAATGATGCCACTTTAGTATGGCCATAAACTATTGGTGTACAGTAGTTATAGATCATGCTATCAGATAAAGTTTTGATAATGATCTCTAACCCGATGCCGTTAACGTCTCCTATACTGATGCCTATTTTTAGTTTCTCCATAATGTTTATGATTTGACTGATTGGCTTGCGATTTCACCGATTTGATGCTCTCTGATACAGCCTTTCACCTTTTGCCTTTCTGCTTTTATCTTAAATAAAAAAGATTTTAGCCCCGGCATTCCTGTTTAAAGCACAAATATGACTTAATTTGCTTAATATTTGACAATAATGACATTAGTAAGGGCAAAAAAACATTTAGGGCAACACTTTCTCACTGATAAAAATATCGCTACTAAGATAGTGGACGCGCTGCGCCCCGAAAACCGCTTTGCCCAAGTGCTTGAGGTTGGCCCGGGCATGGGTATACTGTCTGACATATTGTTGCAACGCGATACTTACGAGACATCGCTGATTGATATTGATACCGAGAGCTACGAGTTTTTGCAGAAGAAATATCCACAGTTGGGTACCCGCCTTATCAATGCTGATTTTTTGGAATTGGATTTTGCCGCACGCTTTACCGGCCCGCTGGCTGTAATTGGTAATTTCCCTTACAACATTTCATCGCAAATACTCTTTAAGATCCTGGATAACCGCCAGCAGGTGGTTGAGGTGGTAGGCATGTTTCAAAAAGAAGTTGCCGAGCGCTGTGCCGCCAAAGCCGGTAGTAAAGAGTACGGCATACTAAGCGTATTTTTACAGGCTTACTATAAAGTAGAATACCTGTTTACTGTAAAAGCGGGCGTGTTTAACCCACCGCCAAAGGTATTATCTGCCGTGATACGCCTTACCCGCAACGAGACCCCACAGTTAGATTGCGACGAAAAACTGTTTTGGCAAGTTGTAAAAGCAGGTTTTAACCAACGCCGTAAAACCTTGCGCAACGCTTTATCATCCGTCATCCCCAAAGATAAAATGACTGCCGACGAACCTTTATTAGAACTTCGCGCCGAACGATTGACTGTTGCTGATTTTGTGAAGATAACCCAACAGGTGGCCGCTAACCGTTAATTGATAATCACCATAGCATTGGGCGTAGTAGCTACGTAATAGCCTGTAACATTACCGGCCTCATCCTGCACGCGCCACAAATCGCCCGAAAAGGTTTTTTGTACCGTTTTATTGTAAGGGCTAATAGCGCCATAAGGGTTGGCGTTGCCCAAATTATCAACCCAAAACAGTTTTAGTTTTTTTGCCGTGTTGTTGGTAAACATTAAGGTTGATCTAAACCTTGGCGTAGCAGGATTGGCATTCGCTGATACCGGTTTCATAATAACCACATCAACCTTAGATGTTTTTAACTTGCCCGAATAGATGGCATCCAGTAACGCGTATCCCTCAGGGTCATAAGCCATTAAACCAGCCGCTCCGGCGGTGGGCAATTTTGTACCGCGCAGGTATTCGCCATGGGCGCCGAAATACCACATTGATAGTTCGGCCCAGTACTCGCCCACGTTGCTGGTGGCATAGGCGCCGGGCCATAAGCCCTTTTTAACCGCTGCCTGAAATTGCTTTTCTATCCTGTCGCACAAATTGTCATCCAGGCCAAAGTACATAATGTTGTGAGCAAATTCATGCATACAGATGTCAGATCCGCCTGCGTAGCGGTCGCCGGGCAGGTTAAGCAGGTTTTCTTCACCGCATGATGTGTATATGCCGCCCATACCGCGGGTGCGTGCATCTATGTTTGTTGGCATCCCGTTATCTATGTATGAAATACCTTTCATGGCGCGAAACTCGGGCAGGTCTGAAGTTTGCTGATTTTTGCCGATGAGATGCATCTCGGCACCCCATTGTGCAAGGTTATGTCGCGCCTCGGGGATATTTACCAGCATGCGGTTTATCTTTTGAGCGGCCACCTGCAAAGCACGGTCATCAACCACGGCAGACGAGCGGATAGCTATACCAGCACAGTCCAGGTATTTCGAGTAAAAGCCAAACAGTGGCGGATTGGTTTTAGCGACCGGTTTTACCGCCTGCGCTTTAACGCCTGTTGATACACCAGCTAATGCGATAAATAACGCGAATGTCTTTTTAAAGGATAGGGCCATGATTATCAAAAGTAGTTAATCTTTCGTTATGTATATTTGGGCTTTTAAAGCTATAAATGAACAACGATAGAATCCTCATTGCCGACGATATACACCCTATTTTTATTGAACGCGCCGAAGAACTTGGCTATGTGTGCGACTATCAACCTACCATAAAGCTTGACGAAGCATTGCAGATCATCGGAAATTATGCCGGCCTGGTTATCCGCTCAAAATTTAATGTGGATAAGCCGGTTATTGATGCCGCTACCAACCTGCGCTTTGTGTGCCGCGCCGGCGCCGGTATGGATAATATTGATGTTACTTATGCTAACGAAAAAAACATCCACCTTATCAACGCTTCTGAAGGCAATATGGATGCAGTGGGCGAGCATGCTGTGGGTATGCTGCTATCGCTGATGAACAATTTTAATATTGCGGACGCACAGATACGCAATGGCGAATGGAAGCGCGAAGCTAACCGCGGCTTTGAGTTAAAGGGTAAAACAGTAGGCATTATCGGTTACGGTTTTATGGGTAAAAGCTTCGCCAAAAAGCTATCAGGCTTTGAGGTTGAGGTTATTGCTTATGATAAGTACAAAACCGGTTTTAGCGATCGCTATGCCCGCGAGGTTAGTATGGAAGAGATTGTTAAACACAGCGATGTGCTGAGCATACACGTACCGCTAACTAAGGAGACCAACGGCATGATCAATGACGAATTATTCTTTCACTTTAAAAAACCAATATTCTTTATCAATACATCACGCGGCAAAGTAGCCAAAGTGAGCGCGGTGTTAAACGGTATTAAAGATGGTAAAATACGCGGTGCCGCATTGGATGTGCTTGAGGTAGAAAAATTCCCTACGCTGGCAGAGCAGGATTGGTTCAATGATCTTAAACAATCGGGCAAGGTGTTGCTAACCCCGCACGTGGCCGGCTGGACGTTTGATTCATACAGAAGAATAAGCGAGGTGATGGTGACCAAGCTCGCAGAGCTTGGTAGAGATTAGTGATTAGTTGATCAGAGATTTGTTTTCACCGATCACTTTAACAACTAATCAACCAATCACTAACCACTAATTTTCATTGCCTACGCAACAAAAATTTGCTTTTTAAAACTTAAATCACTTATCTTCGTTCTACATAAAACAAGACTATACGGGTATGCCCTTATAGTCTTGTTTGTTTTTAAAGTCATTGCGTCCTTTCTGTACAAGGGAGGGCGGTTTTTTTTGGCGAATATTTAGACTGATAAAAAAGAATTTTAATATAAGTGAGTTATGGCAGATGTAGCATACTTTACCAAAGAAGGTTTAGAGAAATTAAAACAAGAATTGCAGGAGATGAAAACCTCCGGCCGCACTAAAATGTCGAACGCAATTGCCGAGGCACGCGACAAGGGTGATCTTTCTGAAAACGCCGAATATGATGCAGCTAAAGAAGCACAAGGTTTGCATGAAGCTAAAATTTCACAATTGCAAGAGACGCTGGCCAACGCACGTTTGCTTGATGAATCTAAATTAGATGCTTCTAAGGTATTAGCCCTATCAATAGTTAAAATCAAAAACGTAAAAAACGGTGCCACCATGACCTACCAATTGGTAGCCGAAACTGAGGCCGATATGAAATCTGGCAAAATCTCTGTAGCATCGCCAATAGCAAAAGGCCTGTTAGGCAAAAAGGTAGGCGAAGTTGCCGAAATTACCGTACCAGCAGGAAAAATGGAGTTTGAGGTATTAGAAATTTCGCGATAGGCGAAATTTCAGTGATTGGTTAATTGGTTGATTAGAGATTAGTTTTTCTTCATCAATTAACCAATCAACTTTTTAAGCCTAATCACCAATCTCTAATCACTAATTAACTAATCACTAATTAACTAATCACCATGTCCAGCATTTTCTCAAAGATCATAGCGGGAGATATCCCAAGTTACAAAGTTGCCGAAAGCGAAGAGTTTTTGGCGTTTTTGGATATTAACCCATTGGTTGAAGGGCATTTACTGGTAGTGCCCAAAAAAGAGGTTGATAAATTGTTTGACCTGGATGATGCCACCTACGCCGGGCTAATGCTATTTGCCAAAATTATTGCTACCGCTATGGAGAAGGCTTTGCCCTGCCAGCGCGTAGGAGTTACCGTTATTGGCTTAGAAGTACCACATGCGCACGTACACCTTATCCCATTAAACGGTATCCATGATATGGATTTTAGCCGTCCTAAATTAAAATTCACTCCCGAAGAGTTTGAGGCGACAGTGGAAAAAATTAAAGCACAGCTGTAAGGTATACCATTAAAGACTTACGAAGTTTTAAAAACTTCGTAAGTCTTGCTTCTAATTATGCTGCTACCGCAAGCGTATTACCGTTTACACTAACCACATATTGTTTTAATGCCGTAGCGGCAGGCCCCTGCACAACAGAACCTGTTTTACTAAACACGCTGCCATGCAACGGGCATACAAACAATTGCTGACCGCCATTGTAAGCCAGCGTACCACCTTCGTGCGTGCAGGCAACCTGTACCGCTATAAAAGAGCTGGCTACATTGTCTGCGGCTATGCGTGCTACAATAACGCCGTTGCTAACTCTCGAATCGCCAATATTGGTTAGCGCCGAATTTAGGTCGACCGTAAAAAGCGCACCACTCGGTGGCGGGTTGCTCGGTGGTGGATTACTCGGCGGTGGATTACTCGGTGGCGGATTACTGGGTGGCGGATTACTGGGTGGTGGGTTACTGGGTGGTGGGTTACTGGGTGGTGGGTTACTGGTAACCGGCGGGTTCTCGGTAGGCGCAGGGTCTCCGCCCTTGCCACATGATGACAGGCAATTACCCACGCATAACGTAAGTGCGCCTATACCTAGTTTCGATAAAAATTCATCGCGTTCCATAATTTCATTGATTTATTTGAGATGTGTGTTTTTGCTTTATTGACGTATTAACCTCAAACCGTTTTGAAATTGTTGGATATTAAATAAAAGCTACGCAACGCGGCAGACCAAGCATTTTTGACGTTCGTAAATCAAAATATTTCTGCCGCGTCGCGTATCTTTTATAAAAACTTATATGCTATACGGTAACAGTAAGTGTGGTACCGGCTACTGCCACGGCGTACTGCTTTAATGCAGAAGTTGCAGGGCCCTGAATAACAGCACCTGTTTTACTAAACACGCTACCATGCAGCGGGCACACAAAATTACCCTGGCCATTATTGTAATTTATAGCAGTGCCCTCATGCGTACAAGCAACCTGTACGGCAGTAAATGAGCTGGCCACATTGCCGGTAGCAACCCGCGCCACTATAATACCATTACTCACCCGCGACTCGCCAACATTGGTGAGCGATGTAGCCAGATCAACAGTAAAAGTGGTGCCCGCAGGCGGGTTATTGGTTGATGGGCCTGCGTTATTACTTTTGCTGCAGGCTGCCAGGCAGCTACCCATGCAAAGGCCTAAAGCACCTACTCCAAGCTTCGTTAAAAATTCGTGACGTTCCATAGTTTTTCGTGGTTTTTTTGGATACTTATTATTTAGCTTTTTTTTGTTTTTGGATTAAAATCAAACATCCTTGAAATGGTGAAGCCTATGCGGTATTGCCCTTTTGAAAAGCGCTGTGCGCTGTTGGCCAGCATATTCATTTCAGATACGGCGTTTGCATTGGTAACGTTTACTGTAAATACGTGCCCACCAGTTTCTACCTCATAACCTATGCCTATGGGATCTTCAAAACCATTGGCACTGGTGCGGTAGCTTGAAAAAGGATGCGCGTAATCAAGTATTAAACCGGCATGATTGCTGAGTTTTAAGCGTGCAGATGCCTGTATTGCCATAAACGCTGTCTCGGCACCTGTATACAGCGTTGAATTGCTGCGCACATAGGTTGGTGCAACTTGTAATGATAAACCATCGCTAAACTTGCGGGCAATAATAGCCTGTGCCAAATAGGCTAATCGACTTGTGAAGCTTGGGTACAAAGCTGTTTGGTAAGGTTTAACACCGGCTTCGGCTAATACGGTTACTGCAAAAGGCGACGATCCGTCAGACAGTTGGTGCAACAGCGCCCATTTAGCCTCTAATTGTACCAGTTGCTGCTGGGTACTGCGGCCAAGGTTAATGTTAAAATTATCGCTAACACCGTATTCAAACCCGAAGAAGACATCATTAACACGGTCAATACCAAAAGCTGTTGAGCCGCCGCCGTTAGTGCCGGCAATGTCGCCAAAGCGGTGAATGATCTGAAAGTTCAGTTCGTTCTTTTTGATCATCTCGGTGGTTTGCCCCAAAACCAGGCGGGTGGACTTAAATATGGCAACCGGCACAGGTTTATCACTGGCGCTCATGCTGGCCATTAGCGAGTCGGCTGCCGATTTTGTCTGTGCTTTAGTAGCCACCGCTGCGGCCAGTAAAGCTATTAATGCGATGCTTTTTTTCATGTTGTGATATGTTGATAATTGTTTATTAAACTTATTTAGCCGCAGCATAAGTGGCATTTACGTTGATCTTGATACTCTCGGCAATGTTTTTAAACACCAGCTTAGGTATGTCAATACGGTGGTCGGCGCATTTTACCATAAACTCTGAGGCCATGCTTACCACGCCATTATTTATGGTAATAGTGCCGGGTATGGTGCGGGTTTGTTTTACATTATGCGCATCCAGTTCGCCGGTTACTGTAATATTATAGGTGCCGTTTTTAGTAACGTCTGGTTTTTCATTCACCTTACCTTTAAAAGTGGCGCGCGGGTACTTGTCGCTTTCCAGGTAATCGCTGTTAAAATGTTCCTGCATCAGTGATTTAGGAAACCTGAAGGTATTTATGGCCACGCTAAACATCAGTTCGCCGGTAGCGGCATTATAAACCGAGTTTCCGGATGATGTTTTGGCTGCTATATCTTCTATCGGCGCACTCGAAAAAAGGCTTATCTGTGCGTTTTTTGAGGCATAGAGCGCCTGCCCCGCCAGGTTTAATGTGCTTAACCAGGCAAGTAATAATAAACTGATATGTTTCATGTTTTACTTAGGTTTTGTTAACTGATTTATGTTCCAGTTTAAGCCTACGGCTACCCCAAAGGTTTGTACCTTAACCTGGCTGTAACCTATGTCAGACAGAGGGATCTTGTAGTAGGGCTGTAAGCTTAAACCAAATTTTGAATTGAGTTGCCTTTCATAAGTAGCCTGCACATTCATTACGCTAAACGGATATTTGCCCCTACCTTTTACCGCGTAATATGATGGCCCGTAAACCTTTGATGCATTGCTATAATCGTACGTATAACTCTCATGCATCATAATGTATGATGATACACCTGTGCCCAAAGTAATTTTATTGCGCGATTTGTTGTAAACCTGGTAACCTATATTTATCGGGATATCCAGTATGCGGCAATCGGCCGTAACCGTTTCGGGCTGGGTTTTAAATGTATAAGTGCTTGGGTATTGGTTAAAAGGCAGACTATATGGTTTTAAAGAGTACGTTGCGCCGGTGCTGAAAGTAAATTTCTTTACCCCCACTGTAAATGTTAAACCCATGTTGGTACCCCTGCTGTTACCCTGGAACGATCCGATACCATTTATCTCAGGCGAGGCAATTACTGCCAGCGAAAACTGGGGCTTAAATGCCGATGTGCTGACTTTTTTGACAGCCAATTTAGCTGCATCTAAAGGCCGTATAATAACAGGCCGCTGCAAATTATTAATCGACGCTATTACAGGCGTACCAAAATCGCTGTTATCCAAACCATTAAATTTCGGCATCGCGACAGCTAATACATCGTCTGATATTGTCTTATCCAAACCCGGGGCAGCCACTAATTTATCATTATTGGCTTTTTGCTGATCTCTGTTAACCGGATTAGCAACATCACCATAAACACTACCCTTAACCTTGTTTTTCGAACCGGCTACAAAAGGTTTCTGCACGTTGTTTTGCGGCGATACAGCCTCTTGCTTATTGCTTGTTACCGGCTTTAAAACCTCATCGCCTTTACTATTTGCGTCAAGCTGTTTAACTGCAATTTGTGGCTTTGTAGCGCGTACAGTATCAATAAAATGGCCCGGTTGCTTAACCCCGGTTTTAACCACCTGAGGCGGATTTTGCACCTCTGTTGCCGTTGGTTTAAACATCCACCAGCAAAACGCAATTAATACCACTGCCGCGGCAGCGCTTAAATACGGCAACCAATACACTTTCCCTCCTGCAGCCTTCTTGTCAAGCATATTTTCCAAAGCATCCCAATCATGCTCTGCAAACGCTGGCTCATTGGCCGGGTTTTGCAGGTCATGCTTAAAGATATCGTCTATGCCCTTTTCCTTTTTCATTCCCTAATACCTTTATCATTATAAAACACCGGGGTTATAGCGGCTGCATTAATAGCAACCACCGGTGTAAAATTTACTCCATTGCCATAATTACCGGGTGCATCTGCATCCAGTATCATTTGCTTTAGTTTTTGCCTTGCCTTAAACAAGTTTGATTTTGACGTACCCACGTTAATGTTAAGCATATCGGCAATTTGCTCATGCGTATAACCATCAATGGCATACAGGTTAAACACCGTACGATAGCCCTGTGGCAGG
>JAZKET010000072.1:0-8326 GCA_040386815.1 Bacteroidota bacterium
CGTTAACTGAAAAGTTAGCGGCTTTTTTTATTGTTGTGTTTTTCTAAATTTACCACATGATAGACGTTCTCCTCACCAACATTGCGCAAAAAGGCGTACAACTTACTCACGAGGAAGAAGCATTTATTACATCTGTATATCATCATAAAAAACTACGCAAGCGCCAGTTTATATTGCAGCAAGGCGATGTTGCCCGTTACGAAACCTTTATTGTTAAAGGCTTAACCCGTACCTATTTGGTTGACGATGAAGGCCGTGAACATGTTATTGCCTTTGGTGCAGAGGGTTGGTGGACCGGCGATATGGCCAGTTTCTTTAACAATATACCTACCAGCTATTTTGTTGATTGTTTGGAAGAAGCCGAAGTACTGCAAATATCGCAACCAGATTTGGAGCGGCTTTTTGAGGCTGTTCCTAAAATGAACGTCTATTTTAGGATATTGTATAGTAACTCCATTGTGGCTTATAACATCAGGGTGGCCTCAAGCCTGTGTAAGCCTGCTCTGGCGCGGTATCTGGATTTTATTGCCCGGTACCCAGGCTTTCAACAACGTTTGCCAGATCATCAGATAGCATCTTACCTGGGCATTACCCCGCAAAGTCTTAGCAGGCTTCGTAAACAGGTTGTTTTGTCAAAAAGTTAACATAGGTTAATGTAATTACTTATCATGTGTGATTGTGCAGCATGCTGCCCCTACGGATATTTGCGTTGTTAAAACAATCAAACAGACATGAAACAATTCATCTTAAAAACAAACGATAGTTATTCGCCATTAATATTGCGTGTGGTATTAGGCATAGTTATGGTTGCTCACGGTTCGCAAAAAGTGTTGGGCTGGTTTGGCGGCTATGGCTTTAGCGGCACCATGAACTTTTTTACAGAAACGCTGCATCTGCCGTGGATAATTGCTTTCCTGGTAATTATAATCGAATTTTTTGGAGCAATAGCTTTGATAGCAGGGTTGTATACCCGTATAGCTGGTATTGCCATAGGTGGCGTACTATTGGGCATTATTTTTACATCGCACATTCAACATGGTTTCTTTATGAATTGGTATGGTAACAAACCCGGCGAAGGGATAGAGTATTTCCTGATCTACATAGCGGGCCTAATTTCATTGGCCATCACCGGCGGCGGTGTTTTTTCGGTTGACAGAAGCATCGCAAAGCAAGCCTGATATTTCATCCATTTACTAATGCAACAAACCCTGTTCTTGAATAAGATCAGGGTTTGTTGTATTTGGCGCTTTTTGTTTAATTTTAGTGAATGAAGAACATATTTTTAGCCGTTTTGTTATTAGCTTGCTGCACAATTTATGCACAGCATCAGTCATTTAGCCCTTTAAAAGATTTAACCGGCGGCACCTGGCAAATGAAAACTAAAAAAGGTTTCATCTGCGAGCGATGGGTTGCTAAAGGGAACGCAGAACTATCCGGAACGGGCTTTAGCATTGTCGGAAAAGACACCACTATTCAGGAGCGGGTAAAGTTGGTAAAAACATCCGCAGGTGTCTTTTATATTCCAACGGTAACTGATCAGAATAATGGCAAAGAAGTGCGGTTTAAATTAACAAGCAGTACCGATAACGAATATATTTTCGCTAATGCAGGGCATGATTTTCCGCAAAGGGTAGTGTATAAATTTATCTCGCGCGATTCGCTCCACGCCTGGATAGATGGTACCGTGAATGGTAAACAGGTTAAGCAGGATTTTAATTACAGGCGCATTAAGTAACTTTAACAAATAAAGCAAAATGTGCAAAGGCTACGTCGGTTTATTTACGAATGTCTGCCTTGCCAGTAATATCGTTGACAATCACGGTGTCAGTAATGTGTTTATTCGAATTGTTAGACGTGAAAAATACTTTATCGCCAACAAACAGCACCGAGTCAAATTGGTTAAAAGAATAAGTTTGACGATCATATAGATCCTCATGTTTCCAATAATATTTACCGTTTTGTAAATTAAGCTTACCAACAAACCCAATGGTTGAAACATAGGTGTTATTTACCTTAACCACAGGTTGGCCCAAATTAAACCCAAAGGCGCGGGTATTCCAATTTCGCTTTGCGCTTAGCGTGTCTAATGATTCAATGATGCTGCCGCCGGTTTCAGAGTCGGTTTCTGTATAATATACAATCAAATTGTTTTTATAATAAAACAGGTATGCGTTTTCAACTCTTTCATCAGTTGTTAGCTGATACGAAGTAATAAGGGTTCCGTTTTTAAATTTCTTGATTTTTCCGTTGGGATAAACGGTATAATCAAAATTATTTAGTGTGGCAAACAAGGTATCATTATCACCGGTTTCTATCTGCCCGTGTTTTATTTTAGCTTGAGTTGGATAAGTTAAACCTGATGTGTCTGATATTAATGATGGCTTTGTAGCACCAGATATTGAGTCCTTCATCATTACATTATCGTTTTCAGCACGGTCAGGCTGTTGACTGCATGATAACAACAGTAATAACGATGTAGTTAATAAGGTTTGAAATTTCATATGTGATTTTGGTTTCTCGAAATTAACACTCCTTTTCAATATCCGCAAACTTCCAAAAAAAAGCTATTTTTAGCCCTGCATGACAGAGAAAAATAATAAGAAAACCATTTGGGCGTGGTGCATGTTTGATTGGGCTAACCAGTCGTATAACATGGTTATAACATCTACCATTTTTCCGGCCTATTATGTGGCGGTTACCGCCAATAAAACAAATGGCGATACCGTTTCTTTTTTTGGCCACCGGTATGTAAATACCGTATTGTCAAACTATATTTTGGGCCTGTCATACCTAATTGTGGTGGCGTTACTGCCCATTCTTACATCAATTGCCGACTATAAAGGCAATAAGCGCCTGTATCTGCAGTTTTTTACCTGGCTTGGCTCATTAGCGTGTGCCGGATTATTCTTTTTTAAGCCTGATAGCAGCCTGGAGATACCGATGATTTGTTTTGGATTAGCCTGTATTGGCTACTGTGGCGGCTTTGTTTTCTATAACTCATACCTGCCACAAATAGCAACCATAGATAAGCAGGACAGCGTAAGCGCCAAAGGGTTTATATATGGCTACATAGGTAGCCTTATTATGCAGATATTATGTTTTGTGGTAGTGTTATCGCCCAAAACATTTGGCATTACCAGCGACGATTTGCCGGCACGTATCTCATTTTTGATGGTATTTGTCTGGTGGCTGGGTTTCTCAATCATCCCCTTCAGGCTATTACCAAAAGGTGAACCCAACCAGGGTTCGCACAATTACAATGTTCTAACCGGCGGCTTTAAAGAACTGGCCCGTGTGTTTAAAAAAGTGCGCACCATGCCTTTGCTTAAGCGTTTTCTATCATCGTTCTTTTTCTATTCGGTAGGTGTGCAAACTATTATGCTGGTAGCGGCAAACTTTGCGGCTAAAGAGCTGCACATGGCAGAAGATACCCTAATTACCATTATACTTATTGTGCAGGTGGTAGGGGTAATAGGCGCCTGGCTAACTTCTATCTTATCGGCCAAATATGGTAACGTTAAAACGCTTGTGGGTTTAGTTAGCTTATGGACATTGCTTTGCTTGTCGTTATACTTTATTGCCAGCATACCGCAGTTTTTTGTTGCAGCTGTAATAGTAGGCGCGGGGATGGGCGGCGTACAATCTATATCGCGCTCAACTTATTCTAAATATCTGCCGCCAAATATCCCGGATACAGCTTCGTTTTTTAGTTTTTACGATGTTACAGAAAAGTTATCTATTGTAGTAGGCTTATTCTGTTTTGGCTTTGTGGAAGCTGTAACACACCAAATGCGCGACTCGGCACTGGCTTTAGACGCCTTCTTTGTAGTGGGCCTTATACTAATGATATCGCTGATGTTTGCAGAGAAAAAGTTAAAGAATTTGTCAATAGCGGGAAGTGACCAAACCTCAGACTCAATCATCAACCATTTACCAAATCATTAATGCTTACCTTGGAAAAGAACGATAAGAAAACCATACGCGCCTGGGCTATGTTTGACTGGGCTAATTCGGCCTATAATCTTGTAATTACCTCAACCATATTTCCGGCTTATTATGTGGCTATTACAGAGAACCCCGCCAATGGCGATAGGGTAAACTTTTTTGGGTATAGTTTTGTAAACACAGCGCTGTCAAATTACGCGTTGGCGGCAGCATATTTGGTTATTGTGTTGATGTTGCCCATACTTACTTCAATTGCTGATTATCGCGGCAGCAAAAAGATATTTATGCAATTTTTCACCTTTATGGGGGCTTTGGCTTGTTGTAGTTTGTTCTTTTTTAAGGCCGCCACATTAGAGTTTGGTATTATTTGCTCTGCATTAGCTGCAATAGGATATAGCGGCGGCTTTGTGTTTTATAATTCGTATCTGCCAGAAATAGCAACGCCCGATCATCAGGACGCGGTAAGCGCAAAAGGCTTTAGCTATGGTTATATTGGTAGTGTTGTTTTACAAATAATATGCTTTGTTTTTGTATTATCGCCGGGTACGTTTGGTATTACCGATGCCAGTTTTCCGGCGCGTTTATCTTTCCTGTTAGTGGGTGTGTGGTGGATAGGCTTTGCGCAAATACCATTTAACAGGCTGCCAAACGGCACTGCAAAAGCAGCTAACACACAGGTAAGCATTTTACGCGGTGGATTTATTGAACTGGGTAAAGTTTGGCAGCAGGTAAAGGGTATGCCCTTGTTAAAGCGTTATTTGCCTGCATTCTTTTTTTATAGCATGGGCGTACAAACCATTATGCTTGCTGCTGCGGGTTTTGGCGCCAAGGTGTTGCATTTGCCTACAGAGAGCCTTATTACTATTATTCTTATTATTCAATTAGTGGCAATTGCAGGCGCAAACTTAATGTCGAAACTATCGGCAACATATGGCAACGTGCGGGTGCTTATTTTTGTTGTTTTGATTTGGATAGCGGTTTGCTTTGCAGCGTACTTTGTAACCAACGCTACGCAATTTTATGCTATTGCTGCGGTGGTAGGTTTGGTGATGGGAGGGGTACAGTCTTTATCGCGCTCAACCTATTCAAAGTTTTTACCGCAAAATGTTACCGATACTGCCTCATTCTTTAGTTTTTATGATGTTACCGAAAAGCTGGCCATTGTTGCCGGTATGTTCAGTTTCGCATTTATTGAGGACATTACGGGTAATATGCGCAACTCTATCATGGCGTTGGGCGTGTTTTTTGTAATTGGTTTATTAATGCTTATCAATTTGCGCCGTGCAGAACGTGCCGCTTAGCCCCCTGATTGCTGGTTACCCAAAAAATTCACACATTTGCGCCAATGAAGACCGAACTGTTTGTCCCTTGTTTTATTGATCAGCTATTCCCAGACACCGCTTTTAATACCATAAAGGTGTTACAGAAAGCGGGCTGTGACGTGCAATATAACCCCGAGCAAACCTGCTGTGGTCAGCCGGCATTTAATGCCGGCTTTTGGGACGAAGCAAAAATAGTGGGTCGTAAATTTATAGAAGGTTTTTCTGACGATACGGTTATTATCACACCGTCGGCATCATGCACCGGTATGGTGAAAAATTATTATAACGATTTGTTTACCAATACGGTAGTACACAATAAATGCCGCACCGTACAAGGCAATATTTATGAGCTATCTGATTTTTTGGTAAACATTCTGCAGTTTGATTATTTCGGTGCCGAGCTGGATGGTCGTGCTGTATATCATGATAGCTGCGCTGCTTTACGCGAGTGCCATATAAAACAAGAGCCCCGCCAACTACTATCAAAAGTATTGGGTCTTGAACTGGTTGATATGCCACAGGGCGACACCTGCTGCGGTTTTGGCGGTACTTTTTCTGTTAAGTTTGATGCCATATCAAGCGCTATGGCGCAACAAAAGGTTGATAATGCGGTATCAGTAGGCGCAGAGTATATCATTTCTACCGATGCTTCATGCCTGTTGCACCTTCAAAGCTATATCGACAAAAATAATATCGCCATAAAAACCATGCATTTGGTTGATGTATTGGCAAACGGTTGGGGTAACGTATAATATTTAGAAATATAACCGTTATATAGCTGTTACAGAGCTTTATAACCTAATAGATTTTATATGAGAAAACTGATAATAATTACGTTTGTGCTGCTAAGTAGCCTTACTTTCGCCCAAAACAAAGACACTGTTGGCTTAAATATACCTCAGGTTAATGGCATGGTGATTTATCAAAAGACAGTGAAAGTTGCGGGTAAATCTGCATCGACCCTGTTTGAAAATTCGAAAGCCTGGTTTGATAACCGATATACGGGTTTAGACAGCGTTAAAACCCAGGACGCCGCTACGGGTAAGATTGTCGGTCGTGGTTGGGAGAAGTTAGCTTTTAAAGGCCCGCTGGGTCTTGAAGTAGCTAATCGTGCCGGAATGAATATCGACATAGCTTCTGCTGCAGATAGCTACACTGTACGTATATCAAACATCGTAATGGGTTATATGGAAGACCCAACGCAACCACGTATTTATTTTAGTGCCGAGGATTTAATGGACCGCGTATTAGGCGTAAAATTCAACGACCAGGCTGGCTTTAATCCGACGCCATTTAATAAAAAGCGATCAAAAAAAGCTGTGGTTAGTTTAAACGAATTGGTGAATGATGTAATGAAATCAATTGATGAGGGTATGAATGCAAAGTAAATACGTGTATCTAACAAAAAAGGCGACCGGATTTTAAATCTGATCGCCTTTTTGTGTTTGTAAATTAGTTAAGCTTTGTATTACTTAATAAAGATAAGCCCGCATCAATATACTGCCCGCCAGCGGTTTGCTTGCAGTGTATGGCAATCACATTTTTGCCATCGGCCTTAATTGCTGCCTTACCTTCGGCATTTAATGGTGCCACGGTATAAGCTGATGTATAACCACTAATCGTAGCAGCCAATACACCGTTGATATAAACCTCGCAATCTTCATCGTGGTGAATGTATAGCGATAGTTTGTTTTTATCTTCTGCCGATAACGAACCCAACGTAAATTCCTGGCGCAACCAGATATCCTTAGTGTTCCAAATGGTTTTGATATTGCCCCCCGGCGTACCGCGCGAACCGAAACCTGCCTGGCCGATTTTCCATGTAGCGTCGTTAAAGCTCTCGCCAAACCAATCGCCTGTTGGCGCATTGGTGGTATATTTCCAGTTACGCGCTTGTTTTTGTGATGATGCCAGTACTTCTTTTAGATACAAATTATCGTTAATGGCTTTTAAATTAGAGGCTAAGATCTTCTCTGTACCGCCTTTGTTTATTTCACGGTCATAGGTTAGCAGGCCATTAAGCTCTATCTCTACATCGGTTATTTCAGTATAAACTGCGGCGCTTAAACCCATGTTGGTTTTGTATAGGGTTAGGTCGGTAGCAAACTTGTCATACAGGTCTGTATATTCTTTTTTGTTGTTGATCATGATATAGGTATCGCCAATCTTCCATGTATGGCCGGGTATGATAAAACCAATGCCACCATATTCGCCACAAGCTAAAACCTGTGCGGTACTGTAAGGCACAGCTGGTGGCGGGTAAGCGTGGATGTCAAGATAATCGCCGGCACTAAAATGCTCGCCGCCGCTTGCCTGATTTACCAGGCGAGATGGGTCAAGCTTTTTAACCATGTTTACCAATGCAGGGGTGTTATGCTGCGCCTGCCCCTCGTTAAACACTACCCAGGTAATGATGCTGGGTGAGTTCCAATGCGTGCGGATCATGCGGATTAATTCTGATCTGAAAGCCGCTGTATCAACCGGAGGTACTTTAGCTGTATAGGAGTTTGGCGACGGCATATCCTGCCAAACCAACAGCCCCAGTTTATCTGCCCAATAATACCAGCGATAAGGCTCAACTTTAATATGTTTGCGCACCATGTTAAAGCCAAACTTTTTTATCATTTCTAAATCGTAACGCAAAGCCTCGTCAGTCGGGGCGGTGTAGCCACCGTCTGGCCAGAAACCCTGATCCAGCGGGCCTAGCTGAAACAGGAATTTATTATTCAGATATAGCTTTTTAAACTCGCCTTCTTGTTCAACAGAAATTTTGCGCATACCAAAATAGCTTGATACCGCGTCGATATTAGTGTTGCCACGATTTAGCGCAACATCAAGGTTGTACAGAAAAGGATTGTCAGGCGACCATAGTTTAGGGTTTTCAACCGGGATACTGGTTTCTATATTTGGTTTTATAGATATGGTTTTAATTACATTGCTGCCATCTTTTATCTTAACTGAGATATCAGTACCACGACTGTTACCCCACGTATTTACCGTAAGTTTTAACGCGGAATGATCAACATCCGGAACTATTTTTAAGCCCCCGATAGTAACCG
>JAZKET010000073.1:0-1587 GCA_040386815.1 Bacteroidota bacterium
AGCGGCTCAGTCAAAATTTACAGCGAAAAGAAGTTTAAGGTTATCCTTAATAATCTCGCCAATACGTCTACGGAAAGCTTGTCTATCACTACTAATGGCACGGTCTACAATACTTTGGCCTACCAGTTCGGTTTGTCTGAAACCTAAAATAGTTTCGCAAGCAGGGTTAATGCTTTTTATCCTAAGCGTTTCGGCATCAACCACACAAATAATATCGGCCGAGTTTTTTACAACCAGGGCGTAGTTTTCAAGCTCATCATTTTTTTGCTTTACCTCTGCCTGTGCGCGGGCCAACTGTATAAATGAATCAACTTTGGCAGATGTTATATATGGATCGAGCGGTTTGTACAAATAATCAACCGCGCCTACGCCAAGGCCCTTAACCGCATACTTGGTTTCTTTTGATATTGCTGTAACAAACAACACCAGGATATCCCTGGTACGCGGGTTTGATTTAAGCATCTCTACAAACTCAAAGCCGTCCATCTCTGGCATTTGTACGTCAACTAGCGCAATAGCAATATTATTCTCCCAGGCTATCTTAAGCGCTTCGTTGGGCGATGTTGTGGAAAAAAGCTTTATATCGCTCCTGTTAAGCAAAGCTTCAAGGGCAATAATATTCTCTTCGCGGTCATCAACTATAAGTATGTTAACGGGGGTCGGCATTAAGTAGTTGTAAAAGGGTCAGTATAAAAATTATAGTTGAAAAAGCTCAAGTATCTCGTTTGATGTTAACACGTATTGCGCGGCTTCTAAATTAACTGCTGCCTGGGGCATCTCTTTCATTTCGGCCTCTTTAGGATCCTGCACAATGGTTAGGGCACCGTTGTTACGTAGCCTAAATAATCCTTCGGCCCCATCAGCATTAGCGCCCGAAAACAGAACCGCTGTGCATTTGTCGCAATAAATGTCAGACGCGCTGTCAAAAGCAACGTCTATTGATGGTTTGGAATACCATACCGCTTCTGACACATCTAAGCTAAACGACTTATCTTTTTCAATTAGGGTATGATAATTTGCAGGCGCAATGTAAACTGTGTTGTTTTGTATCACGTCTTTGTCACTAACTTCCCTGAGTAACATACGGCTACTGTCGGCAAACAGTTTTTCTATTTCACTAAAAAAGTTTTTTTTTCTGTGAATGATAACGAGGACGGCTTTATTTAAATCGGCAGGAAATATTTTGACCGCATTGTAGATATGCTTGAACGAGCCTGCAGACCCAGCCAATAACAGCAACTCAGAGTTGCGCCAGCGTTGTATCAAATCCGGGTCAAGAGCCAATTTTCTGGTATATGTTTTCCTTCTGATTAATGACTTTAAACTTCTTTTTGAAATAGTCTGACCGGATGGTTTCTTTAGCACCAAGGCATAAAAATCCAAGCGGCGCCAAACTGCGGTAAAACAGATCCAATATCTGCTCTTGCAACGCTATTTCAAAATAGATAAATACGTTTCGACAGGTTATCAGCTGAAACTCATTGAATACACTGTCTGATACAAGATTGTGTACGGAAAACAATGTATTTTGTTTCAACTCACTATGTATTGTAGCGGCATCATACAGTAATGTAAAATGGTCTGTTA
>JAZKET010000074.1:0-15550 GCA_040386815.1 Bacteroidota bacterium
TTTACAGGGCGATATAACGGCCCAGGATAGATGGAAACAAAGCCGGAGTAATGTATACGATGGCTCATTCAGGCATTTCTTAACCACCTTAAATCCAGAGCAATTTATTGAAAGTAAATTTGTAATAAGGCGGTTAATCAGAACACCAAACCCGGTCCGGCCGCCGGATAGTGTGATCAGTAATAAAATTAAACTGCTATCTGAACAGGTAAAAAACGGAACTGGCAATCATGCTAACGATTCGCTTAGCAAATGGGCCAGTTTATCAGCCAAGCCACGTTTTATCAGCACGCTTGGTAAAGACCGCGTTGCTAACGCAGACATTGTAAAGCCATCATCACAACAAGGAATTTATAGTTTGCAGTTTGATGGCAGTTTGTATATTATTTACAAAGGCAAACCCCAACAAAATTACTTTGACGCTTTGTACCGCTTTAACGAAGCAGGTACGTGGCAAATATCAGCATTTAATTTAACCAATACTCAAAAACCGCTTTTGTTCAACAGTCGGGGATTAGAATTGAGCCGGGGCAATTTGTTTTTCGAGGGCGCATGGAGCTCCACCATTGTCAAACTTTTGCCGGACGATTATATACCCGGTTGGTTCAACAATTAACTCGCCTCTGCCAGTTTCTCTTTGTCTAATATCTCAAGCAATACGCGTTCCGCAAGCTTTAGCTCGGCGGCCTCACCATCTTTATCTTCATCAAGCACGTTGACGTAGTTAAACAGGCGTCCCTCTTCATAGGTTTTTATTATGGTAGGGTGTACATAGTATTTTTTGCAAACCGTACGGGTATTACCCAGGTTAATGGCTACCTCGTCTAACACGCTCACTATTTTGCGTTTACATTCGGTTACAGTTTCAAACTCTCCGGCCTCTTTAAAGGCATAAAGGGCGCTTACGCTGCCTGCCCAGGTGCGGAAATCTTTGGCGGTAAAGTCTTCGCCGGTGATGTTTTTTAGGTAGGTGTTGATATCGCCTGAACCGATGGAGCAACGTTTACCCTCATCGTTATAAAACTGGAACAACTCCTTACCCGGGATATCGCGGCATTGCTTTACCAATTTGGCCAGTTTACGGCTTTGCAAGGCTATTTTATGAAATACTCCTTTTTTACCTTTAAATTCAAACTTAAGGTTGCTACCTTCTATCTTAACATGCCTGTCTTGCAGCGTAGTAAGCCCAAATGACCCGTAAAGCTTTTTGTACGACTCGTTACCTACCCTGATGCTGGTTAGCTCCATTAAGCGCACTACAAGGGCCACAACCTTTTCATGATCCAAATCCTTGCGCGACAGGTCTTTATCAACCTGTTGACGGATATGCGGCAAATGCGACGCAAAGGTTTGCAGGCGATAGTATTTAGATTGATTACGAATTTTGTTCCAATAGGTATGATAACGATATTGCTTGCGGCCGGCAGCGTCAACCCCGGTAAATTGCAGGTGACCATTCTCAAATGGCGAGATCCAAACGTTGGTGTAGGCCGGCGGAATAACCAATTTATTAAACCGATCTATCAACTCTTTGTCTTTTACAGCCTTGCCTTCAGCGTCCGTATATTTCCAGATATTCCCGGCTTTTTTGCGGGTAAATCCGGGTGTTGAGTCGGCAACGTAGCGTAGGCCTACAGCTTTCGCGGTTGTCTTAGGGTCGCGGCCAATTTTTTCCAGTTTTTTTACAAGGCGGTTCATGGATATCATAACCGTTGTAAATGAAATAAGTTTGGACTGGGATTTTTAGGATTTGGATGGATTTTGAGATTTCTTTTTTGGCATACTATAACCTGGTGCAGGCATGGCGGTGAGGACTCACCCGGTCGACGCTTCGCTGGACCGCCCTCTCTTCGCCTTCGGCGGAAAGAGGGCTTTGGTAAGTTTATAAGGATTTTAGGACACCAACCACATGCTCCACTTGCTGAGGGTGCACATCCAAATGCAATACAAAGCGGATACGATGTTTATCTGTGGACATGGCTTGTATTCCCCGGGCGGCCAGTTTTTGTAACACTGCTTCGGCTGGTTCAATGGTATCAAATAGCACAATGTTTGTTTCTGCCGGCAGCACGTTGCTTACTGCTGATGATTTACTCAAAGCTTCGGCCAGTATGGCGGCGTGGGCGTGGTCTATCTTTAATCTGTCAACATGATGATCTAAGGCATATATCGCGGCCGCGGCTAAAAACCCAGCCTGGCGCATGCCGCCGCCTAATACCTTACGGACACGGCGGGCGTATTTTATAGTTTCTTTATCAGCCAAAAATACCGAACCAACCGGCGCGCCCAGTCCCTTTGATAAACAAACCGATATACCATCGAAATACTTGCCGTATTCAACTGATTTGTCGCCGGTATGGGTTAGGGCATTAAATACACGGGCGCCATCTAAATGCAGTTTAAGGCCCTTGTCTTGACATAGTTGGGCAATGGGTTTTATTTGGTTTAATGTATAGCAACTACCACCGCCTTTATTTACTGTATTTTCTAAAACTACCAGACTGGTGCGTGGGTAATGTATGTTATCTGCATTGATCTCTGGTTCTATCATGTCGGCAGTAATGATACCACGCGGGCCATTTAATAAGCGTGTTGACACTGCAGAATTAAACGCTATGCCACCACCTTCATAACGGTAAACGTGCGCGGTTTGGTCGGCAATCAATTCGTCAAGTGGTTGGGTGAAGCATTTTATGGCTATCTGATTGGTCATGGTGCCTGATGGGCAGTAAATACCGGCTTCCATACCAAACATGGCCGCAGCTTTTTCCTCAAGCGCGGTTACGGTTTCGTCTTCGCCAAAAACGTCGTCGCCTACTTTGGCGTTAAACATGGCATCCAACATGGCCGGTGTTGGTTTGGTAACAGTATCGCTGCGCAGATCGACAGTAATCATATTAAATTTGCTAAAAATGCGTTATTTGTATTTTTAAATCTTATGCGTCCAATTTTAATCATTTTATTTTTGATGTCGCTGTTTCTAACAGCAAAATCACAAAACTGGCAACCGGGAGCTTTTTACGATGTTAAAGGCGCAAAAAGCAGCGGGCTTATTAGCCTTTACCCCGGCGGCAAAGGCCCGTTTAAAGACGAAGCCTTTATTGGTTACAAAGAAGACGCGAAGGCCCAACCCATGAACCTAAGCGCCAGCGATCTGCGCTCGTTTGTTATTGGCCGCGATAGCTTTATAGTGGCCGCGCCGCAGGGCTGGTCGAAATACCGGCTGGATTTTGTGCATGTGGTTGTTGACGCCCCTATCCGTTTGTTTGCCGTTATTGGCGGCAGTAACAGCGGCGGTGGCGGCTCTGGCTTTAAACCAGGTATTAGTATTGGCGCGGGCGCCGGTACCGGAGGGGGATTTAATGGCGGTGGTGGTTTTGGCGGCGGCATGAGCGGAGGCGTTTCTATCCCTATTGGTAGAAACAGCGGTGGCGGCGGCAGTGGTCGTGCCGGCAAGGCTTTATTCTTTTACGGCGTAAACACAGCCGAAATGAAACCTATTACCGACGAAAACTTTATTGACGTAATGACCGAAGTTATGGGCGATGAACCGGAAGTTGTCGAAAAGATCCAAACCAAAAAGTTTGATACACGGTCTATAGCTAAGTTGATTGAGTATTATTATCAGGTGGCTGCTTTGCGTTAACGTTTAATATTACTCGCCAGCATCTTTTATAAATTGCTCGGCCAATTGAGCAGACAATATGAAAGCGCGTTGATTTTCTCTAACGGAACAAAACAGCTTGTATCGGTAATAACAATTTTATTTCCCCGAAGATTTACTGAAGTCATCTAAATCAGCTGTAGCACTTTGATCAAAGTAATGTACGCCGTAATTGATCAAGGTTTCGGCGAAATCCCATTTTTTCATACTACACATTTCCGCTGCCTGCCCTAAAGTCAATTTACCAGACTCATACAATTTGGCCGCAATTAAACGTACAGTTTCATCATGGTCTTTTTCAAGCGCGTCCGGAACTTGTAGTGTTAACGTAGTCATACTATAAAGATAGCAGTTAAACTAATAATTTGTTTTTCATGAGTATACTCAAATTAACTGTTTTAACTTTCAGCCAATGTAATTATTGGTATTCGTCTTGTCAGAAAACTTCTCTGTCAACAACTGATAAACAATTATCCCCCAAATTATAATCACAGGCCATGCTTTTACAGAGTAGCGGGCTATATATGGCTCGCGGATAAACTTAGGCATTGCATCTGTAAGTCCTAATCCGGTTATTACCAGTGTTAGCACTATTAATATAATGTTAGTAGTTGTATAAGGTTTATCCTGTATCAGCATCCAAATAAACACACCCATAACAGCTATAATAAAAGTTGGATGCTCTGCACCTGTACTGAATATCACAATAAATATTAACGCCGATGCCAGCATTTGTGCGCGATATTTAAATGATTTGTATTGGCTAAAACGCAATAACGGCAAAAGGTAAAGTATAGCCCCGGCAATGATGAACGGAGGGTTAGGCACATTAATATTACCCGTAACGCGACGCACCACGCCCATTACACAAATATCCTGTGGCGAATCAAAATAAGCGTTTAAACCCACTTTACCGTGCAGTGCGCTTAGCCATTGCGGGTATGAATTAATTACAAACTCGGGACTGCTGATCAGCATTGGTAACATAAAGAACACAACGGCCCAAACCGCGGTCCAAATAACAAACTGCCCTTTATTTTTCGAGAACAAAAAGAAGGTTAAACCTATAACCGGATACAGCTTTATCAGCGCGCCCAATACAATAAACAGTGTCGCCCATTTCTCTCGGACCCGCTCAACCAATATAAAGCTTAATAAAATTATGCCGGTAATGGCCGGGTTGGCCTGCATGTAAAAAATGGAGTTGGCGTATTCTATAGCACAGAGCAATAGCAACTGGGTTTTCTGTCGTATGGTAAACGGCAGCATATGCAC
Organism: Bacteroidota bacterium; assembly: GCA_040386815.1. Taxonomy (GTDB): domain Bacteria; phylum Bacteroidota; class Bacteroidia; order Sphingobacteriales; family Sphingobacteriaceae; genus Mucilaginibacter. The sequence goes on from JAZKET010000074.1 coordinate 4,940, forward strand.
GGCCACCAAAATCACTACCGCGTTAACTAGCTCCCACAATAAAAAGCCCCAAAAATGTGGCAACAATGCCGATGGCGCTATAATAGCGGTAAAAAGCGGGCCATAAAAATACTCGTCGCCATACTCTGCCGGGTAAAAGCCGTAAAGCGTTTTTCCCTCAACAGCGTGGCCGTATGATGCTCTGAATATCTTGTAATTGTTGTCAATATTGCGCGAGTATTTAAGCACGCTGGTAAATATCGCGACAGCAATATATAACACCCACACCCATTGATAACCGTTTAGCTTGAGAACCCTTTTGGACATGCCGCAATAATACAAAATTACAGGTTAAATATTTTGAGCAATGACAAAGCCGCTGGCCCAGGCCCACTGAAAGTTGTATCCACCAAGCCATCCGGTAACATCAACACATTCGCCACCGAAAAACAGGCCGGGGATTTTTTTTGCTTCCAACGATTTTGACGATAGTTCATCTGTTGACACCCCTCCCCTCATCACCTCGGCCTTATCATAGCCTTTATCGCCTGCAGGTTTAACTTTAAATTGATGGATGAGGTTATTAATTGTCTCTAAATCTGTTTTACTTAATGATGCCAGGTTTTTATCAACAGGCAAATATCCTTGCAAGGCCTCGGCAAATTTTCGCGTGTAAATGCCCGATAGGTAATTAAGCAAGGTTTTTTTACCATTAACTTCACGTTCCTCTAGTATCAATTCGGTAATATTTTCATTTGGCAGCAAATCGATATTAATGATCTCGCCGGCTTTCCAATAAGACGATATCTGCAAAATTGCCGGGCCGCTCAATCCCCAATGGGTAAACAGAATATTCTCGTCAAAACTTGCCCTGTCATTCCAAACACGGCAAAAAATTGAATTGCCCGATAATTGCTCATACCATTGCTGATCTTTCCCGGTAATGGTTAAGGGCACCAGCGCGGGCGCGGTGTCAACTATCTTCATACCAAATTTACGGGCGGTACGCAAGCCAAAATCTGTAGCGCCCATTTTTTGTATAGGTAAACCGCCGGCTGCTATAACTACTTTGGATACTTGCAGGCGGGTTTCGCGTCCATATTGCTCATAAACAACTTCAAAGCCATCGGCGGTTTGCTCAACAATTTTCACATCGGCCCCGCACTGGATCTCCTGACCTAAGTCATGACACAGGTCTGTAAAAATTTTCACCACATCGCGGGCCTTATCACTGGTAGGGAAAAGCTGTCCTAACGTTTTTTCCTTACCCGTAACCCCATAGGTTTCAAAAAAGCTCACTGTATCATCGACTGTCCATTGCGCAAAGGCCGACTTTATAAAATGCTCATTTTGAGATATGAACTGTTTTGGCGATGCAAACAGATTAGTGTAATTACAGCGTCCCCCGCCACTTATTAATATCTTGGCGCCTACCTTATCGTTCTTCTCTAAAACGAGTGTACGTTTGCCTAAAAAGCCGGCTTGCACGGCACACATCAGGCCGCAGGCACCACCGCCAATAATTATGGCATCAAAATCTGAATGTTTTACTAAATTTGTAGCCATGGGCGAAGTAGCGCAAATATCTGAATTTGGTAAGATACTTATCTTTTTAATTATCGGAATTATTGCCGTAGGTGCTTTATTTCTTGCAAACCGCCTTATAGCCCCTCATAACCCCACTGCCGAAAAGCTTACCAGCTATGAGTGCGGCGAAGAGCCAACAGGGAGTGCCTGGATGCCATTTAACTCGCGTTTTTATGTAATTGCCCTTATATTTTTGTTGTTTGATGTAGAGATGGTGTTCATTTTTCCGTGGGCAACAGTGTTTGGCAGCCATGAAATTGCCGCGGCAGATGCCCGCTGGGGATGGTTTTCATTGGCAGAGATGTTTATATTTTTAGGGATACTGATACTTGGCCTGGTTTACGTTTGGTGCAAAGGCGATTTGGAATGGATAAAACCCCAAATTGTACTGCCCACTACAAATACTAATATACCGGCATCGCTTTATGATCAGGTAAATGCAGAGCAAAGCGTGTTCAAAGTTCGCCCTTTTGCTTCTGAGGCACCTTTGGCCGAACCTGTTGCAGCTGCCATTGCTACAACTGAAACTTCAACAGGTGCAGCACCGATAAGAAAACCCATGTTTAAACCAACCTTTAAGAAACCGGCCGATGAGTAACGATATTAACAGCGAAGGTGGGGGCATCATTGTCACCAGGTTAAATGATTTGTTAAACTGGTCGCGTTTATCGTCTATGTGGCCGCTTGGTTTTGGCATTGCCTGCTGCGCGATAGAAATGATGGGTGCCTATGCGGCAAGCTATGATCTTGATAGGTTTGGTGTTTTTATGCGCCCGTCTGCCCGTCAGGCTGATGTTATTATCATTGCAGGTACTGTTACCTTTAAAATGGCCGAACGTATTAAACGCCTTTATGAGCAAATGCCCGAGCCTAAATATGTTATATCAATGGGATCGTGCTCAAACTGTGGCGGCCCTTACTGGCAGCATGGCTATCATGTTGTTAAAGGGGTAGACCGTGTTATTCCGGTTGATGTTTACGTGCAAGGCTGCCCTCCGCGCCCTGAAGCCTTAATAGGTGCTATCTTAGAACTACAGAAAAAGATAGAAGGCGAACAACTGATAACCGTATAATTTCATTTAGGTATATTTGATATATGCCGACTACGAACACTTACAAAACCGGTGCTTTAAAAACCATTATCTGGCTGGGCTTTTTAACCGGATCGCTTGATGCTATTGCAGCCATGTTGCTTAGCTGGGGTACCAGCCCTGAAATAATTTTCAAGTTTATTGCCAGCGGCTATTTTGGCAAACCTGCATTTAACGGCGGTGTTGAAATGGTGGTAGCCGGCGTGATATTTCATTATCTTATTGCTTACATATTTACTTTATTTTTCTATTTGTTATATCCTTTCGTTCAAAATATTGCCAAAAACAAATATGTTGTGGCGGTAATTTATGGCGGCATTGCATGGGTGATAATGAATATGCTGGTGATACCGTTTACGCCTATCGGAGCATTTCCAATTAAACCGTTGAATGTTATTAAGGGTGTTTCGGCTTTGATTATTTGCTTGGGGTTGCCAGTGGTTTTGGTGGCGGATAGGAAAAATCACAAATAGCGATGGGTTTCAAACCCATCGCTATTGACGGTGCGTGTGCTGATTCTCAAATTCTTCATCCATTTTTGACTGATTAACCGTAAACTTGCACCATCAATGAAAGCATTTTACGGAGATCTGAAACTTGGAATTTTAGGCGGCGGACAACTAGGCCGCATGTTGATACAACAAGCTATTAACTATAACGTAACGGTTAAAATACTCGACCCCGACCGCGAAGCGCCTTGCCGCAAACTATGCGACGAGTTTGTAGTTGGATCATTGGGCGATTACGAAACCGTATACAAGTTTGGAAAAAAGGTTGATCTGCTAACCATCGAAATAGAAAAAGTAAACGTAGATGCCCTTGAGCAGTTAGAGAAAGAAGGCGTGCTGGTATATCCTCAGCCACGTGTAATTCGGCTGATACAGGACAAGGGCCTGCAGAAACATTTCTTTAAAGAGAACAATATACCAACTGCCGAATTTAAGCTGATATCATCGGCAAATGAGTTAAAAAACTCAGGCTATGGCTACCCATTTATACAAAAACTAAGACGCGATGGTTATGATGGCCGCGGCGTTTACAAGGTGGTTGATGAAACTTACCTGCCAAGTGCTTTTACCGAGCCTAGCCTGATTGAAAAATTGATAGATTTTGAGAAAGAGATAAGTGTAATTGTGGCCCGTAACGAAAGTGGCGAAGTAAGTACTTTTCCATTGGTTGAGATGGAATTTAACCCACAGGTTAACCTGGTTGAGTTTTTGATATCACCTTCTACCCTATCTTTCGAAATACAGCAAGAGGCAGAACGCATAGCCAAAAAAATAGCCGACGACCTTAAAATTGTAGGCTTACTGGCTGTAGAAATGTTTTTAACCAAGGATGGCCAGATACTGGTAAATGAGCTTGCTCCGCGCCCGCACAATAGCGGTCATCAAAGTATAGAAGGTAATGTAGTATCGCAATTTGAACAGCACTTGCGTGCTATATTTGACCAGCCTTTGGGCGACACCACCTGCATTAGCAACGCCGTAATGATAAACGTTTTAGGCGAAGAAGGTTACGAAGGACCTGCCATATATCAGGGCATTGAAAAAATATTAAAATGCCCGGGTGTATATGTACATTTATATGGCAAAGCGCTAACCAAACCCTTCAGAAAAATGGGGCACGTTACTGTGGTGGATAGTGACAGGGAAAAAGCGATAGAGAAAGCACGTTATGTGCAGGATACTTTGAAAGTAATTAGTTAGTTGATAGTCCATGGTCAATAGTCCATGGCAATATGTAATAAGCAATTGAAACTATGGACCATCGACTATGGTCTGTCGACAAACAAATATGAGCCAACCAAAAATAGGAATTATCATGGGCAGCAAATCGGATCTTCCGGTTATGCAGGACGCTGCCGACGTATTAGCTGAATTAGGTGTCGATTACGAGATCACCGTTGTATCTGCCCACCGTACGCCCGACCGTATGTTTACCTACGCCCGCGAAGCAGCAGGCCGTGGTATTAAAGTAATTATTGCCGGTGCCGGTGGCGCTGCGCACTTGCCGGGTATGGTAGCATCATTAACCCATTTGCCGGTTATTGGTGTACCTGTAAAATCAAGCAACTCAATTGATGGCTGGGATTCTATTCTGTCTATACTGCAAATGCCAAATGGCATCCCCGTAGCAACAGTAGCACTTAACGCCGCTAAAAATGCAGGGATACTGGCCGCGCAGATCATATCCGTTGCTGATGAAACAGTAACTAAAAACCTTATCGACTTTAAAGAAACACTGAAAAGAAAAGTTGAAGAGTCGGCTGCCGAAATGGAAGCTGGTAAATAGAAACATTTTCTATAACTAATAAAAAAGGGTTGCTAATTATTTAGCAACCCTTTTTTATTTCAACTAACCGTAGGCCCACTAATCAAAAACAATAGTTTCAGGGCCATATACTTTTTCTACATGGCATTTACAATCGCCTGATATCATAAATACAGCCGTTTTTGTTTGGCCGGTTGCCGGATAGGTAGCAGATACAACCACCTCATCGCCTACCGCGGTAAATTTACTTTTCTTACTATCGTCGGTAATTAAATAATAACTTTTGGTATCGGTTGTTATTTTAGTTGGCAAAACACTTTCCTTAGTACGCTGATTTGTTGCAGTAAACGCCTCAACTTCAACTGGCAGGCCTTGTTTATTATTAAAGTAAACACCAACAGAATTAAAAGAATCTGTACAGGCAATTACATCACAGCCGCTTGCTTCTTTTTTCTTTTTATTGCACGCAGCGCAAAACGCCAGGCAAATAAATAAAAGGCTTAATTTTTTTAACATAAGAGATGAAATTTATAATGGTGTTATAAATCTTAACATTCTTAGTTAAAAAAGCAAATTATTTTTATTGAAAGATTGATATTGTGCTTAATTGAACACTATTGTTTCCGGGCCCGATAGTTTTTCTACATGACAGTTACAACCGCCCGATATTTTAAACATAGCTGCTTTTACTTCGCCGGTAACAGGATGATCTGCGGACACCAATACGTCATCACCGGCTGTTGACAATTGATCAAGGGTATTATCATTAGCGATGATAAAATAACCTGGCATCAAATCGTAAGTGGCAGAAGACACCACCAATTTAGATTTTGTGCGCTGGTTAATAGCGCTAAAATTTTTCACCGCTATAGGGTCGCCCTGCGCGTTAGTAAATTTCACCCCAACAGTTACAAATATCTTGGTACAGGCTTTTACAGCACATACGGGTTGCTGTTGCTCTTTCCCCCCTTTGTGGCAACTAACAAAAAGGCATACTAATAAAATAAGGGTAGATAATCGAAACATAGCTTAATGATAACAACGGGTGTTTATTGATGAAGGTTAAGGTTGCTGGCATTGCGCCTCTGCAAAGACGCAATGCTACAACCTTATATAAAGTCCTCATACTTTGTTGATGAAACGTGGTATGAAGACAGAGCGCTACATAAGCCAATAATTTTAATCGAAACTGATGGTTTGCGGGCCCGATATTTTATTGATATGACAATTACAGCCACCGGATATTTTAAACGTAGCTGTTTTAGTTTGGCCCGTAGCTTCATAAGTTGCACTTACAATAACATTATCGCCCTCGGTCGAAAATTTGTCTTTCTTGCTATCGTCAGTAATTACATAGTAACCTTTAACAAACATATCTTGCTGGGTTGTAGGCAACACGCTTAATTGAGTTCGCTGATTTATTACACTAAAATTTTTTACAAATACAGCAGCGCCATCTTTATCGGTATAGTTTACCCCCAACATAGCAAACGACAGTGTACATTCTTTTGGTGCACAGCCCACCTTCTCCTGCTTTTTTTCGCAACCCAACAGGCTGGCTATAAGTAGTAACGCAAATAGTTTCTTTATCATAATAAATTGGTTTTGTTTCAGAGGCTTACTAATCTCCAACCACCAAATCTATTATCACTAATTGAGCTGAGGGTTCTCCGGGAAATTAGCAATATGCGCATAGCGGCTACCTAAACTTATCACCACATCTTTCCACATATTTTGCTCTGAAACGGAGAAGATAGTCTGGGCGCTACACTTTTCTGCAATTATCCAGCTATTTTCTTTTATCTCGTCGTCTAACTGGCTTGGTGTCCAGCCAGAGTAACCCATAAAAAACCTAACCTCATTTTCGTTTAGGCTGTAGCTTGATATCAGCTCTTTAATTTGTTCAAAATCACCACCCCAAAAAACACCCTCGCAAACCTCTATACCTCCCTCTATTTTATGGGGCACGCAATGTATAAAGTGCAGCGTATTGGCAGCCACAGGGCCACCCGCATAAACTGGTATTTCAGAGTATGATATATCAGGCAAAACATCGCCAAGTAAATAATCACTTTGATGGTTCAGTATAAAACCCATAGCGCCGCTGCCTGCATACTCGGTAAGCAAAATAACAGATCGTTTAAAATTAGGGTCCAGCATAAATGGTTCCGAAATTAACAATCGCCCTGCCGCGGCTGTGATAGAATTTAACATAACCTTATTTTTTTATTATGACTAAATTAACAATACAAAGTAAAATATGTTCATCATCATTAATTATAGCCCATTATAGTAATACTTACGGCATAATTAATTTGTAAGTTTGCGGTAAATGAATCAGGAAGAATTACAAAATTTAAGGCAAGACTATACAGCGGCCTCGCTTACAGAAAAAGAAACCTCGCAAACGCCGTTTAAGCAGTTTGAAAAATGGTTTGACCAGGCCGTACAAGGCAAGGTACTTGAGCCCAATGCCATGACATTAGCTACAGCAACGCCAGATGGCCGCCCGTCTGCCCGTATAGTTTTATTAAAGGGTTTTGACAACACCGGCTTTACCTTTTACACCAACTATTTAAGCCGCAAGGGTAAAGAATTAACCAAGAACCCTAACGCCGCCCTTGTATTTTTTTGGGGCGAATTAGAACGCCAGGTACGTATTGAAGGCACCATTGAAAAACTGGGTAAAGAGCAATCTGAAAAATACTTCCACACGCGCCCGGTGGGCAGCCAGATAGGCGCGCTGGTATCGCCACAAAGCCAGGAGATTGAAGACCGCAAGTTGCTTGAGAGCAAAATGGCTCAGCTTGAAGCCGAATACGAGGGCAAAGAAATACCGAAACCATCATATTGGGGGGGCTACATTTTAAAGCCGCGCCTTATTGAGTTTTGGCAGGGCCGCAGCAGCCGCCTGCACGATAGAATAGTTTATAAAAAAGTTGATAACAAAACCTGGAAAAAGGTACGTTTGGCACCATGAGTTTTGACGATATTAAATCACTGCTTATTAATAAGTTTGGTGCCGATGTTATTGTTGGCGAGGAAACCACAGGCTTACAGCCTGCCTTACTGATAGCACCCAACCAAATTATTGACGTTTGCCTTGAGCTGCGCAACAACCCGAAAACTTATTTTGACTTTCTGGCATGTCTTACCGGGATAGATTATGGTGTTGAGGCAGGCAGCTTTGGGGTGGTTTATCACTTATCGTCACTACCCTACCAGTTGCAGCTGACACTAAAGATTAGCAAACAACACGACCGAGCCACCGGCGAACCTGTTTTTAAAAGCATCAACAGCGTTTACAAAACCGCTGAATGGCATGAGCGTGAAGCTTATGACCTTGTAGGAATATTTTTTGAAGGACATCCTGATCTGCGCAGAATACTCTTGCCAGATGATTGGGAAGGATATCCGTTGAGAAAAGATTACCAGACGGCTGAGTATTATAAAGGAATAAAAATTGATTATTAGTATGTCATTGCGAGCGTAGCGTGGCAATCGCACATTGCTAAATCTACGCTTTTCTACGTGCGATTGCCACGCTCGTTCCTCGCTCGCAATGACAAAATAAATAAATCCGAAATAACTTGAACACTGCATTACAAGCATATCACGATAAAATCGCCCAGGCCAGTGTTGAGGACATGATTCTTAACATGGGGCCGCAGCATCCGTCAACACACGGGGTTTTGCGGCTAGAGCTTATTACCGATGGCGAGATAGTTAAAGAGGTTATTCCCCACATGGGTTATCTGCACCGCTGCTTTGAAAAACACGCCGAAGCACTTACCTATCAGCAAACCATTCCGTTTACCGACAGGCTTGACTATCTGGCATCTATGAACAACAGCCATGCCTGGGTTATGGGGGTTGAGCGCATGTTAGGTATTGATAAAGATATCCCAAAGCGTATTGAATATATCAGGGTGCTGGTTTGCGAGATGAACCGCATTGCGTCGCACCTTATAGCTATTGGCACTTATGGCATTGATATTGGTGCTATAACCCCTTTTATGTGGCTATTTAAAGACCGCGAGCATATTATGGGTATGCTAGAGTGGGCATCGGGCTCGCGTATGTTGTACAACTATATTTGGGTGGGTGGCTTATTTTATGATTTGCCTGTTGGTTTTGAAGAGCGTTGCCGCGAGTTTATTGAATACTTTAAACCCAAATTAGTTGAGCTTAATAGAATATTGACCGATAACCAGATTTTCATCAGCCGTACCGCTAATGTTGGCGTTTTACCGCGCGATGTTGCTATTAATTATGGCTGCTCTGGCCCTGTACTGCGTGGATCAGGCTTAAAGTGGGATCTGCGACGCATAGATAATTATTCGGCTTACCCTGAGATAGATTTTGAGATACCTATAGGTAAAGGCGAAATGGGTACTGTAGGCGATTGCTGGGACCGCTACAAAGTACGTGTAGACGAAGTTGAGCAATCGGTTTATATTATGGAGCAATGCTTAGATCGACTGCAAAAAGAACTAAAACGCACACCAGATTTTGATCCGCGTGCCAAGCTACCACGCAAATTGACTCCAAAGCCGCAAGATTACTATATGCGCTGCGAAGGTGCCAAAGGCGAATTAGGCTTTTACTTTATGCACACCGACCCACGCTCTGAAGTACCTTTCCGTGCCAAGGTGCGTGCACCAAGCTTTAACAACCTGTCTGTACTGCCAGAACTTGCTAAAGGCGTTATGATAGCCGATTTAATAGCTATTATTGGCAGTATTGACTTTGTTTTGGGAGAGGTGGACAGATAGGACCAGGATTTTTAGAATTTAAAAGATTTTAAGATCGATAGCTAAATGAGCTTGAGGTGTCATGCTGAGGCTCTCGAAGCATGTGGGCAAAGGCCCGACGCTCACCCTTCGAGTACCTCAGGATGACACCCGATATAATACAACAAAAAAGGCGCTTATGAAGCGCCTTTCCTATTATATCCAAAATCCTTTAAACCCTAAAAACCTTAGTACACTTTAACCATAAACACAAAATTTTTGGCTTTTTTAAGGCGTTCTGCTTCGGTTAAACCGGTAAGGGTATTCTTTTTAGGTAAGGTAACTTTATTCTTTAATGAATCTGCCGGGATGTTCTTAATAGCATCCATCAGGTATTTAGATTTAATGGCGAAGTGCTGACCTTCAATTGCTGCTTCTTTCGAATCTGTAATACCAATTACATTGCCTTGCTTATCCCAAAGCGGGCCACCACTATTGCCGAAGTTAATTGGCATAGTAACCTTGTAGTGCAGGGTATCGCCGTTTTGTCCGTATAATGAAGCTAATGAACCTGGCGCGTAGGCAGGGTAACCATCAGGGTAACCATAGGTAGATATTTGATCAGCTACGTTACTCTCGGCTCTTTTAAAAGTATAAGGGATGGTATTTAATGTCTCGAAAGATTTATCAGTAATTTTTAAGATGGCTATATCGTGCTGAGGCTCGGTATATAAAACCTGCGCTTTAAAGGTGGCACCATCGGCATTTTGTACAGCTAAGGCGTTAGCATCGCGTATAACGTGATAGTTGGTAGCAATTAAACCATCTTGTGTAATAGCAAAACCGGTAGCGCTGGCGCTGTATTTATCAACCACAGAACCCTTACCTTTTTCAGACTTAATAGCGTTGATGGAACGGCTTAGGTTATTGTTTGATTTATGCAGCTG